>NZ_KV575267.1:0-207858 GCF_001682515.1 Acinetobacter gyllenbergii
AATCGGTGCAGTCACATCTGTAGAAACCGTACCTGTACTTGGTAATGAGGTGTTACCCGCTGGGTCTGTCGCTGTTGCAGTAACCGTTTCACCATTGGTCAAGCCACCTGGATTTGGTGTGGTCCACGCCCCAGTCGTTGGATCTGTTGGGACCTGAACACTTGTACCATCTGGGAAGGTCACGGTCACAGTCGAACCAGGTTCTGCTGTACCACTGATTGGGTCGGTCGCATTGATCGGATCAAGCACTGGTGCATTTGGTGCAGTGGTGTCCACTGTATAAACTTGAGTGTCCGTTACATTGCTGCTGTTACCTGCTGCATCTGTAAACGTAACTTTTGCATCGATGGTCTTATCGCCATCTGCCAATAAACCACTGCCCGGTACACTCACACTCCACGTACCATTTGCTGAATTTACTGTTGCGGTATAAGTCACCCCATTCACAACAACAGTCACAACCGTCGTTGCAGCATCTGCAGGCACACCTGTTAATGTCCCCGTTAATGTCACATTCCCCGCCGATTCTGCCGCATTAATAACATTATCCGCAGTCACTGGATCAATGTTCAGCGTTGTACCAGAAACATCTGGCCCAACCGTATCCACTGTTTCAGTCCCTGGTACAGACGGGTTACCCGCCGGATCAGTTGCTACAGCTGTTACTGTACTGCCATTCGGTAAGTTACCTGGATTTGGTGTGGTCCATGCCCCAGTCGTTGGATCTGTTGGCACCTGAACACTTGTACCATCTGGGAACGTGACCGTTACTGTTGAACCAGGCTCCGCTGTTCCTGTAATCGGATCTGTACCATTGATTGGATTAATCTCTGGCGCATTCGGTGCAGTGGTATCCACTGTATAAACTTGTGTATCCGTTACATTGCTGCTGTTACCTGCGGCATCTGTAAACGTCACTTTTGCATCGATGGTCTTATCGCCATCTGCCAATAAACCACTGCCCGGTACACTCACACTCCACGTACCATTTGCTGAATTTACTGTTGCGGTATAAGTCACCCCATTCACAACAACAGTCACAACCGTCGTTGCAGCATCTGCAGGCACACCTGTTAATGTCCCCGTTAATGTCACATTCCCCGCCGATTCTGCCGCGTTAATAACATTATCCGCAGTCACTGGATCAACGTTCAGTGTTGTACCTGAAACATCTGGAGCTGTGGTATCAACTGTATAAACTTGTGTATCCGTTACATTGCTGCTGTTACCTGCTGCATCTGTAAACGTAACTTTTGCATCGATGGTCTTATCGCCATCTGCCAATAAACCACTGCCCGGTACACTCACACTCCACGTACCATTTGCTGAATTTACTGTTGCGGTATAAGTCACCCCATTCACAACAACAGTCACAACCGTCGTTGCAGCATCTGCAGGCACACCTGTTAATGTCCCCGTTAATGTCACATTCCCCGCCGATTCTGCCGCATTAATAACATTATCCGCAGTCACTGGATCAACGTTCAGTGTTGTACCTGAAACATCTGGTCCCACCGTATCCACTGTTTCAGTCCCTGGTACAGACGGGTTGCCTGCAGGATCAGTTGCTACAGCTGTTACTGTACCGCCATTCGGTAAGTTACCTGGATTTGGTGTAGTCCATGCCCCAGTCGTTGGATCTGTTGGTACCTGAACACTTGTACCATCTGGGAAGGTCACGGTTACTGTTGAACCTGGTTCCGCTGTTCCTGTAATCGGATCTGTACCATTGATTGGATTAATCTCTGGCGCATTCGGTGCAGTGGTGTCCACTGTATAAACTTGTGTATCCGTTACATTGCTGCTGTTACCTGCTGCATCTGTAAACGTCACTTTGGCATCGATGGTCTTATCGCCATCTGCCAATAAACCACTGCCCGGTACACTCACACTCCACGTACCATTTGCTGAATTTACTGTTGCGGTATAAGTCACCCCATTCACAACAACAGTTACGACAGTAGTCGCTGCATCTGCTGGTACACCTGTTAATGTGCCTGTTAAGGTTACGTTCCCCGCCGATTCTGCCGCATTAATAACGTTATCCGCAGTCACTGGATCAATGTTCAGTGTTGTACCTGAAACATCTGGTCCCACCGTATCCACTGTTTCAGTCCCTGGTACAGACGGGTTGCCTGCAGGATCAGTTGCTACAGCTGTTACTGTACCGCCATTCGGTAAGTTACCTGGATTTGGTGTGGTCCATGCCCCAGTCGTTGGATCTGTTGGTACCTGAACACTTGTACCATCTGGGAAGGTCACGGTTACTGTTGAACCTGGTTCTGCTGTACCACTGATTGGGTCGGTCGCATTGATCGGATCAAGCACTGGTGCATTTGGTGCAACGGTATCAATCGTCAATACTGCGCTATCTGTACCGACATTGCCCGCTGCATCTGTCGCAGTCACCGTCACCGTATGGTTGCCTTCACCCAAGGTCGGTAAAGTATTGTCCGCCAAGGTCCAAGTACCATCACCATTGTTCACCGCTGGATAGTTCACACCATCCACAGTCACCACAATCGTGGCTGTTGGATCATTCACGGTACCCGTCAATGCAGGGCCCCGTTAAGGTTACATTCCCCGCCGATTCTGCCGCATTAATAACGTTATCCGCAGTCACTGGATCAATATTAAATTTTACGGCATCGGTACTTGGTGGTGTGGTATCTGTATTGTTGTCATTATTTCCCCCACCTCCACCGCCACCACTTGCTGCTGCAATACCACCAATCGCAAGTACAGGTAAAGCCCATAGCCACGGACTGAAACCACTAGATGCTTCACCCGCATAAAGTAATGGCTCTACTGCCTGAATAGGTTGTAATGTTGCTGCTTCAACAGGTGCCGCCGCCGCCTCAGGCACAACTGCTGGAGTTTCTTCTAGAAAAACAGCCCCTTCATGATCATCATCATCTGAGTCCGCATCAGCATCGGCGTCCGCATCGGCATCTGCGTCTGCATCAGTTTCAGCATCTTTAAAATGCGCCCAAACTAATTGATTATCTTCACCTTGAAGAACCAGACTATTATCTGCTACTTCACTATTATTGAAGAAATTATGAATAACGATTGTTTCGCCATTCTTTAATACTACTACCGCATTTACACCATCTCTCTTAACAACTGAAATATCATTTGCAGAGACCTTAATTAATACAACTGAAGGTTCAGAAGGTAATGTGGCTGTTTTTCCCGTCGTATTTACAAGGGTTTGATGACTTTCCTTGGAAATAATTTGTATCTGAGACATGGTTATATTCCTCATTATAAATTTTTAATATTTAATCAGTTCTTAATGCATTATTAACTTAAGTTTAAATTATTGTTTCTAAGTGATAGAGTTCACAGCACCACTTTAAATCAAACCAAATAAATGTTAAATAGCTCACAAAATAAAAAAGTAAAATAACATTGAAACACTTCTTAACAAATAAACAAGATATTGATTAAAAAGAAAATAAAACATTAATTTTTTTTAAAATTAAAATTCAAATTACACTTTTAAACAAATAGAACCCCAATTACCATTAAATTCCCAAAAGGTATTTAAATAAAATTTAAAAGACTATTAAAATATAATATCAAAATAGATTTAGCATAAAAAAATATTTAAAAATTCTTAAAAGACATTTAAAAATCTTTTAGATATAAAATAAAAAAAGCCTTTCAAAAAAGGCTTTTTTTAACAAACAAAAAAAACATAGTATTAAAAGTTATCAGGATTCTCTAAACGCTTAACCTCTTCACGTTTATTCGGATGATGCATGGTTGCAACACCATCATCAGTTTTTTGATCCAATAAAATCTCTGGATTAAAGATAGTAATTGTTTCACGCCCCTGACTATCTTCACCTACAATATATTTAAAACCACGACGATTCATCTTATTACACAGCCGCTGATAGAAGCCTTTCAAACCTTGGGTCTCTTCACTCGGGTTGTAGTAGAAAGCATTCATTACAGCTGGTAAACCAAGACCACAAACCACACCTGATAGCAATACACTAATAAAGGTATAACCTATCAGGATGCTGCTGTATTGACTCAATTCAGGAATATTCGCTACAGCAAGGATCAATGCCAATGAAATGCCCCCACGCACTCCGCCCCAAGAGAGTATCGCTAAACTACCGTTATAGCTTTTATTTCGGAATGATGGAAATAAGGCAAAAGCGGCAAAGTTCGCCGCAAAGCGAGATAAATGTAGAATAATAAAGGCAATGATGCCACCAATAATCAAATTCGCACTCAAATCAAGGATAAACAGCTCTAAACCGATCAAAGTGAATAGGAAGGAGTTAATAATCCCCTCAACCGTATGCCAAAAATGATTGACCTCGCGAATTTCTCGCTGCTCACGAATTTCCTGCCATTTATTTCCGACGATCAACCCACCAATCACACAGGCAATCGGTGCAGAGGCATGTGCAAATAAAGCCACTAGATATGAACCACTGGCAAGTAAGGCCGTGGTTAAAATCAGAGATTCCATCTCATGTTTACCACGAAGTAAACGTAAGATCGCAAAACCAAATGCAAAACCGATAATTACTGCAACGAAGATCTCATATAATAAGGTTTCAACTGTTGCCAATAATGAAAAATGCTCTCCTTGTAAAACTTTTAACAGCGTCATAAATAAGGCAATACACATTGCATCATTAAATAATGACTCACCTTCCAGTTTCACAATCAAATGATGCGGTGCCCGAATAGAACTGAGTACTCCTTTAACCCCAATTGGATCAGTTGCACCAAGTGCCGCACCTAATAAGAGTAAAACACCGATTGGTACTGGGTAGCCAACCAGCCATTGAAATAAGTACAGTAAACCTGCATAAAATCCAGCACATAACACCAAAGCAATTGTGGCCAAAATGCTAATCGGCTTCCAGTAACTTCTCAAATCTGAAATTTTAAACTTCAATGCAGATGAAGTTAAAATAAAACAAATCACACCATTGATTAGAAAATCATAAAAATCAATATTTCTTACAGCAGCTTCAATATTATGAATATTAATGGTAATAAATTGATTGCCATTTAATAAACTCGCACCCCACTGTAAAATAAAGACAAAAATAGCCGAGACAATTGGAACACCAATGGCCTGAGGAAAACCTAATATTCGTTTATTAAAAATGGTCGTTGCAATGGATAAAGCAAAAACAACCGTCAATGCTTGCAAAAGAAAAAAGTTACCCATAAGACCTCTTTATTTATTCAATTTTAATAACATAGACCTGCTTTAAATTTTAAAATTTTAATAAATGATAAAATTTAAAATACTGTACGATTGAATAAAGAATGATGGCCTATGCTGTAATTCATTCATCTGATTATTTAATTCTTATTAACAAATGGTTTAAGCACAACAATAAACCAATCATCCTCAATTCAGCATAGACGCTATTATTTTACGTTAATTCTTCTTCTGATTCGTATATCTTCCGTATAAAAATCAAGGAGCAACGCTCCTTTTTTATCCTACTTAAAGGTATTACACTGATTCACATCACCCGATTTCAACCCAATTTGGAACCATTGCATCCGTTGTTCACTGGTACCATGGGTAAAACTATCTGGCACAACTTGTCCAGTCGCACGGCGCTGGAGATAATCATCCCCAATTTTCTCAGCTGCATCCATCGCTTCTTCGATATCACCTTGCTCTAAAAATTGAGTTCGTTTCTGATTCTGATGTGCCCAAATGCCTGCGAAACAATCTGCCTGCAGTTCCAAACGTACAGAAAGTTGGTTGCCTTGTGTTTGACTGGCTTGGGCACGTGCCTGCTGTACCTGCCCTGAAATACCTAATAGGTTTTGGATATGATGCCCTACTTCATGTGCAATCACATAAGCTTGGGCAAAATCACCCGCTTGATCCTGACGAGAGAGTTCAGTTTGATTCTGCTCACCAGAAATGCCCATTTGCTGACGCATTTCTTTAAAAAATGAGGTATCGATATAAACTTTCTGATCAGCCGGACAATAAAAAGGTCCCATCGCAGCCTGTGCAGTACCACAACCTGATCGAACCACCCCACTAAATAATACAAGTCGTGGTGGTTTGTAGCTCATCCCCAATTGTTGAAAAATCGGCGTCCACGTATCTTCGGTATCTGCCAACACCGTCCCAACAAAATCACTGGCCTCTTTTTGATCAGGTGTTAAGCTTTGTGGTGCACTGTCTTGCTGTGAAGACTGAGCATTGGTAACCGCTTGGGTTGCTTGATAGGCCTGTTGAGGGTCAACCCCAAAAAATTTCCAAGCCACAAAAGCGACCACCAAACCGATAATACTAATTCCACCTGCTTTCGCACCGCCACCACCGCGACGGTCTTCAACATTGGTACTGACTCGACGACCTTTCCAACGCATAACTACCTCACATAATTCTGATGATGACGACTTAGCTTTAAGCGGATGCTTTTTTTGGCCAGAATTTCTGAATCAAACTGACAACCATCAACACAACCGCACCTGCAAGCAACCCCACCCCTAAGTTAATTAAGGTTGGCGTTAAAGCACCAATAATTGAACCTACACTTGGAATCAGCTCTAAATGATCAACCGTTTCTTCAGTAAAGTGATGCAATAAAGGAATGGTATGCGTAATGATCCCCCCGCCAACTAAAAACATTGCAATCGTGCCTACAATTGAAAGTGTTTTCATTAAAATTGGCGCAAAAGCAAGTAAACCACGACCGATTGTATTTTTTAATTCAGAAGCTTGTTGTGTAAGATATAAACCTAAATCGTCAATTTTTACGATCATTGCAACTAAGCCATACACCCCGACAGTCATGACGATTGCAATAATACTTAATACTGTCACTTTATTCATAAATGCAGCTGTTGCAACGGTACCTAACGAAATCACCACAATTTCAGCAGAAAGAATAAAGTCTGTTCGAATTGCTCCCTTTACTTTTTGCTTTTCAAACTGAGCCAAGTCGACCTCGACTTGTTGTAAGTTCTCACTGGCTTCCTCTGCTGTTTTGGCTTTTTTATGGAACAGCATATGCACGACTTTCTCTACCCCTTCATAACACAGAAAGAGGCCTCCGATCATAAGCAATGGATTAATCAACCAAGGGGCGACAACACTAATCAATAGGGCCAATGGAACGAGAATTAATTTATTAACAAATGAACCCTTTGCAACACTCCAGACCACAGGTAATTCTCGATCTGAACGCACACCGCTGACTTGTTGGGCGTTAAGTGCTAAGTCATCACCTAAAACCCCTGCGGTTTTTTTGGCTGCCATTTTACTCATGACTGCAACATCGTCTAAAATCGTTGCAATATCATCCAGTAGTAGTAATAAACCACTCGCCATTTTTATGTCCTAATTTGTATTTATATACCCATTGTAGAATCACGCAGTGAAAGCACAATATGATTTTAAGAAAAAGTTAAAATTATCGCTGACGAAAAAAATTTATTTCTCGTACAATAATATCAATCTTATATCTATGAAATTACTGAATCTTGGAACATATCATGAGTAATGTTGATCAACGTCCCATCATTTTGACAGGCGACCGTCCTACAGGACAACTCCACCTTGGCCATTTTGTCGGTTCATTACGTTCTCGTGTAGGTTTACAAGACAGTCACCATCAACATCTGCTCTTAGCTGATGCACAAGCGATGACAGACAATGCAGATAACCCAGATAAAGTACGCAACAATATTCTTCAAGTGGCGCTCGACTATCTTGCTGTTGGCATTGATCCGACTAAAACCACGATCTGCGTACAGTCATGTTTACCTGCGCTCAACGAATTGACCATGCTTTATCTCAACTACGTAACTGTTGCACGTTTAGAGCGTAATCCAACGATTAAGTCTGAAATCCAAATGCGTGGTTTTGAACGTGATATTCCAGCGGGTTTCTTGTGCTATCCAATCGCCCAAGCAGCTGATATCACTGCATTTAAAGCAACGGTTGTCCCAGTGGGCGAAGATCAGATTCCAATGATTGAGCAAACCAACGAGGTTGTGCGTCGTGTGAATCGTCAAATTGGTCATGACCTACTACCAGAATGTAAAGCCCTGTTATCAAATATGGCTCGTTTACCTGGTTTTGATGGTAAAGCGAAGATGTCAAAATCCTTAGGTAATACCATTGTGCTCAATGCCACTGATAAAGACATCAAAAAAGCCGTAAATGCGATGTATACCGATCCAAACCATTTACGTATTGAAGATCCAGGTCAGGTTGAAGGCAATATTGTCTTTACCTATCTTGATGCTTTTGATCCAAATAAAGAAGAAGTAGAAGAGTTAAAAGCACATTACCGTCGTGGTGGTTTAGGTGATGGGACGGTAAAAAAACGTTTGGAAGGTGTGCTAAAAGAGTTAATTAGTCCAATTCGTGAACGTCGTGCCGAATTAGAAAAAGATCCGGATTACATCATGGATATTTTAAAACACGGTACAGACAAATGCCGTGATATCACTCAACAAACACTGGATGAAGTAAAAGCGGGATTAGGTTTATTTAGATTTTAATTTACGTTACTTTTCCCATAAAAAAGCCCACACTTGGGCTTTTTTTTATTTAACTATCTGATTAACTTTAATTATAAAACTTTATTAAAAAAATGAAAAACTAACAGTTTTCGTCACTTCTTAACATCAATTAACAGTATTTAACATGAATACCGATGAACTTAGTCAGGTTTTTTAATAATATGGCCTCGTAGGTTAGTTAACACTAATCTCATGACATTTCTCCTTTCAACCGAAACTGTTTTAAACAGATTCGTTGTTCAACGCACTGATCACCCCAATCATTGCGTTTTTTTTTGCCTGCAATAATGTGGTCGATATAGGTTGAAATTCAGACGTATACGCTTTACTCTTATAACTGTTTTATTTTTATAAAAAATTTATTAATTAACGCTAAAAGAAATAAGAGTAATCGCGATGATCTGGGATCTTTTAATACATCCGTCTAATTTGGTTTTTAGCATTGCTTTAATGCTGTGCCTATTTATCGGTATCCTTGAACTCATTCTTTTATTATTCGGTGGTAGTTCAAGTTTTCTAGAACAGTTTTTACCTGACAGCCTCAGTGAGGTTGATCATGCAAATGTCTCTTTAGAGTCATCAGAAAATATTTTCACCCAATTATTAGAATGGCTCTATCTCGGTAAAGTCCCTTTACTCATTTGGCTGATTATCTTTTTAACTGTGTATGCACTGACGGGCTTGATCATCCAAGACCTTTTTTTCCAGTTTACTGAACACTATCTATCAGCATGGATCATTGCACCTGCCTGCTTATTTTTATCAATGCCACTCGTACGCTATAGTGCTGCATTAATTGCCAAAATAATCCCCAAAGATGAAACAACTGCAATTCAAGCAGATGATCTGATTGGTAGAACTGCACACATCATTTTAGGGGATGCTAAACCCAACTCCCCTGCACAAGCCAAAGTTAAAGACCAATTTGGCCAAACGCATTACGTCTTGGTTGAACCCGAGCTGGATCTAGTTTTCCATCAAGGGCAAGACGTGATTTTAACGCAAAGAACCAAAATTGGATTCCAAGCGATTGCTGCTTAATTTTTATATTTATTACATGAGGGTATTTACATGTTGAATTCAGCATTGACTGAAATTTTAATTATTACTGGTGTTATTTTTGCAGCACTGATTTTTATTGGCATTATCATTGCCCGTCTCTATACCCGTTCAAGTAAAGAAGTCTCCTTTGTCCGCACAGGTTTTGGTGGCGAGAAAGTGATTCTAAACGGTGGCGCCATTGTTCTCCCTGTTTTACATGAAATTATTCCTGTAAATATGAATACCTTACGTTTAGAGGTAAAACGTGCCGCGGACCAAGCACTGATTACTCGAGACCGTATGCGTGTTGATGTGATGGCCGAGTTCTATGTTCGTGTCAAACCGATTGCTGAATCAATTGCAACCGCAGCCCAAACCTTGGGGCGTAAAACCATGTCCCCACCAGAACTTAAAGATCTGGTTGAAGGTAAATTTGTCGATTCACTCCGTGCTGTTGCCGCTGAAATGGCGATGGAAGAATTGCACGAAAAGCGTGTCGACTTCGTACAGAAAGTTCAACAAGTGGTCTCAGAAGATTTATCCAAGAATGGTTTAGAGCTTGAAACAGTATCCTTAACAGGTCTAGACCAAACCAGTTTTAAATTCTTTAACCCACAAAATGCCTTCGATGCGGAAGGTTTAACTAAACTGACTGAAACCATTGAAGACCGTCGTAAAAAGCGTAATGACATTGAACAAGATGCGGACCTTGCCATTCGTGCCAAGAACTTGGAAGCAGAGCGTGCACGCCTAGAAATTTCACGTGAAGAAGAATATGCAAAGTTGCAACAAGAGCGTGAAATCTCGATTCGTAAAGCTGAACAAACCGCAGAAATCGCCTCACAAGAAGCAGGTAAAAAACGTGAGGCTGAAGAAGCTCAAATTGCTGCTGAGCGTGAAGTGGAGCTAAAACGAATTGCTTCTGCTCGTGATGTAGAAAATGAAAATATCCAAAAAGCGCAGCTCATTCAAAAAGCACAGGTCGAACAGAAGAAAACTATTGAATTGGCTGAGCAAGATCGCGCCATTGCGATTGCTGAAAAATCTCGTGCTGAATCAGAAGCCAAAGCGCAAGCTGACAAGGCCCGTGCCGAAGCGGTAAAAGCAGAGGAAGAAGTTGTGACGGTACGTGAAACTCAACGCGCTGAGCGTCAAAAAGCAGTCGAGCTGGTTGCAGCTAAACAAACGGCAGAGAAAGAAGCGATTGCGATTACCGTAGCTGCTGATGCAGGTAAGAAAGCCGCTGCCGATGAAGCAGAAGCAGTACGTATTGCAGCAGAAGCAGATGCTGAAAAGATTCGCTTAAAAGCGAAAGGTGAGGCGGATGCAAAAATCCTACTTGCTCAAGCGTTGGAAAAACAATATCAGGTTGATGCGGAAGGTGCTCGTGCAGTCAATGAGGCAGCCAATACCTTGTCTGCTGAACAGGTAGAGATGCAAGTTCGCTTGGCACTGCTCAAACATTTACCAGAGATCATTCGTGAAAGCGTCAAGCCAATGGAAAATATTGATGACATCAAAATTTTACAAGTGAATGGCTTAAATGGCTTTGCAGGTGGTTCTGCTGTTTCAAGTGAAAATACTGAACATGGCTCAACGGCTTCATTATCAGATCAGGTGGTAAATAGTGCCCTACGTTACCGTTCACAAGCACCATTGATTGATAGCTTGATGAATGAATTAGGTCTACAAGGTGGGGACATCAATGGTTTGACGCAAGGGTTAAAACCAAAAGCGGAATAAATGTATATACGCCATTTATAGCACTCTTTTGTCAATGGAGACCGAAATGCCGAATGTTCGGTCTTCAATTTTTATCTTACGCTCTTCATTCTTTTCACTAGTATACATGCCAATCCATAACCTCATATTTTACAAGTATGAGTACTTTAGGCAAGATGAACCACTGCATTTCACTGAACTTCAGCCAAGAATAGTTTGATAATCGAGGCAGCATGACTCGGCACAGCTTGAAGTAAACAGTGAGGTGCATCAATCGGTACAATACGAACGGTTGAAAGTTCCTTCTGTATAAAATATGCAGCCGTAGGTGGAACGACTCGGTCTTTGGTTGCTTGTAAATACAAAACTGGCACTGCAATGAATTTTAACTTTGACAAAACATTAACTGCGTGAACTGCATTCAGTCGTGCTTCAAACGCTGCAGACGACACCTGCCCCACTGCCAAAGCTAGAGCTGAACGAAGTTCTCTAGTCGAATAGCGACCGAGCAGTAGGTAATCTAGCACCGCAATCGGCGCTAACCTAGGTGGGAGGATTTTAAGCAGAGAACGAAATACCGAAAAAGTTGGACGAGGGTTGATCGCAAAGGTGCAGCATAAAATCACACCAATCAGACCTTTCGGCTGTGCCGCAGCAATAGAGATCGCGATAGGTCCAGAGAATGATTCACCAAGGATCACGAAAGGCTCATCAACTGGAAGGCTCTTTACAACAAGCTCTTCCAAAGTCTCATAACCGAATGCTTCTGTAGATGGATATCGAATAACTTTGACGTTAAAAGTATCACCAACTTCTGCGATCAGTGGCTGAAACAACGTGCCAGTGCCATCCATTCCAGGAAGAAGTACGAGAGCAACCATACAATACTAGCTACAGCTATACGGAAGATAACCATATAACTTTCCAAAAATTATTCCAAGGCTTCTCATCGATTTTATGTAATAACCAAAATTTGGGGATTAAAGCAATAATAACCCAATAAAAAAACCCCAATGTCTCCATTGGGGTTTTTTTAAAGATTAAAATCTAACGTATTACGCTAAACCTTTCTCTTTTAAAACTTGCAACATTGTTGAACCAAGCTCAGCTGGGCTACGCGTGTAAGCCATTCCTGCGCGTTCAAATGCAGCGAATTTTTCTTCAGCAGTACCTTGACCACCAGAAATGATCGCACCAGCGTGACCCATACGTTTACCTTTAGGTGCAGTTACACCAGCAATGTAACCGACTACAGGCTTAGTCACGTTAGATTTGATGAATTCAGCAGCTTCTTCTTCCGCTGTACCACCGATCTCACCGATCATGATGATTGCATCAGTATCTGGATCGTCTTGGAACAATTGAAGTGCTTCGATCTGATTCATACCTGGGATTGGGTCACCACCAATACCGATACAAGTAGACTGACCTAAACCAAGCTTAGTTGTTTGAGCAACAGCTTCATAAGTCAATGTACCTGAACGTGAGATGATACCAATACGACCTGGTTGGTGGATGTGACCAGGCATAATACCGATCTTACATTCACCTGGAGTGATCACGCCTGGGCAGTTAGGACCAACTAAACGAGTACCGTTACCGTTAGTTTCTAAGTAGCGTTTCGCTTTAAGCATGTCGATTGTTGGAACACCCTCAGTGATCACAACGATTAGGCCAACACCTGAATCAACCGCTTCAACGATTGAGTCTAAAACGAATGGAGCTGGTACATAGATTACAGATGCATCTGCATTTGTTTCACGTACCGCTTCTTTCATTGTGTTGAATACTGGTAGGTCAAGGTGAGTTGTACCACCTTTACCTGGAGTAACACCACCAACAACTTTTGTACCGTAGTCTAAAGCTTGTGCAGAGTGGAAAGTACCGTTTTTACCAGTAAAACCTTGTACCAATACTTTAGTGTCTTTATTAATTAATACGCTCATGATTGATACTCCTTACGCTTTAACTGCAGCTACAACTTTTTCTGCGGCATCAGATAAACCGTTCGCAGAAATTAATTTCAAACCTGATTCATCAAGTAATTTAGCACCTAACTCAGCGTTGTTACCTTCTAAACGAACAACAACTGGTACAGTTACATTTACTTCTTGAACCGCTGCAATAATTGCTTCAGCAATCATGTCACAACGTACGATACCACCGAAGATGTTGATTAAAACACCTTGTACAGATGTATCAGCAAGGATGATTTTGAACGCTTCGATTACGCGCTCTTTCGTTGCACCGCCACCAACGTCAAGGAAGTTTGCAGGCTGACCACCATAAAGTTTGATGATGTCCATGGTTGCCATTGCAAGACCAGCACCGTTCACCATACAACCAATGTTACCTTCTAAAGCAACATAGTTAAGGTCAAATTCAGATGCTTTCAATTCACGCTCATTCTCTTGAGACTTGTCACGTAAAGCAGCAACTTTAGGTAAACGGTAAAGCGCGTTAGAATCGATACCAACTTTCGCATCTACACATAAAATATCGCCATTTTCACGAACTGAAAGTGGGTTAATTTCGAATAATGCAAAGTCATTTTCAACAAATGCTTGGTAAGCAGCAGCCATAATTTTTACAAATTGGCTGATTTGCTTGTCTTTCAAACCTAAAGCAAACGCAACTTCACGTGCTTGGAAAGGTTGTAAGCCAACTAAAGGATCAACTTCAACTTTGATAATTTTTTCAGGCGTTTCTTCTGCAACTTTCTCGATTTCTACACCACCTTCGGTAGAAGCCATGAAAGTAATACGACGGCTAGAACGGTCTACAACCGCGCCTAAGTAAAGCTCACGCTCAACAGGATAAACGTCTTCAGCAACGATAATGCTGTTAACTGGTTGACCATTTGCATCTGTTTGATACGTTACAAGACGAGTACCAATGATGTTGTTAGCAAATTCAATTACATCTTCTTTAGATTTTGCAACTTTAACGCCGCCAGCCTTACCACGGCCACCAGCATGAACTTGCGCTTTCATTACTGCGAATTTACCACCAAGCTGTTCAAATGCAGCGACTGCTTCGTCTGCATTTGTTGCCAAGATACCTTCTTGTACTGGCATGCCATATTCTTTCAATAATGCTTTAGCTTGATACTCATGTAAGTTCATTTAGTTACCTACTATGTTGTTTGTAGTGATGCAGCCTAGATCTTCTTAAAACCAGACTGCTACATATTGAATCAATGATTATCTAAACTAGACAATCATCATCATTCAAAAAAGTGTGGCGAACCACACTTTATGTTTTATTTACGCTTACGTTGAATGGCGTGGATTGCACGACCGTCAACTGAAAGCGCTGCTTCATGTACAACTTCTGAGAATGTTGGGTGACCAAAAGTCATCAACTGTAAGTCTTCAACAGAAGAAACAAACTCAAGCGCGATCATACCTTGGTGTACGATATCAGATGCATTAGGACCCACAACGTGCATACCTAAAAGACGATCTGTTTTCGCATCAGCAACGAATTTCACAAAACCAGCAGTATCACCAGCAGCCAACGCACGACCATTCACCGCAAACGGGAATTGACCAGCTTTAACTTCGTGACCTTTTTCAGCAGCTTGTTCTTCAGTTAAACCAACCCAAGCAGCTTCTGGGTGTGTATAGATAACGCTGATAATCGTGTCATAGTTCACTTGAGCAGCATGACCGTGAATACGTTCAACCGCCATTACGCCCTCTTCCATTGCTTTATGTGCAAGCATTGGACCGCGTACCAAGTCACCAATCGCGTAAACACCTTCTACAGATGTTTGACATTGATCATTTACATCAACCAAACCACGCTCAGTCAATTTAATGCCTGAATCTTCAGCCAATAAACCTTCTGCATATGCTTTACGGCCTACACAAACGATAAGCTTGTCAAAAACTTGTTCTTTGTCTTCGCCAGCTTGGTTGTATTTAACCGTTACTTCTTGACCATTGGTTTCAGCGCCAGAAACTTTCGCACCAATGCGGATATCCAAACCTTGTTTTTTCAAGATTTTTTGATATTCCTTCGCCAATGCTTTGTCAGCCATTGGTAAGAATGCATCTAATGCTTCAAACACAACAACTTCTGAACCAAGACGACGCCATACTGAACCAAGCTCTAGACCGATAACACCTGCACCGATCACACCAAGACGCTTAGGAACTTCTGAGAATTTCAATGCGCCAGTTGAGTCAACAATTAAGTCTTCATCAACAGGTGCGACTGGGATATTTACAGGTACAGAACCCGTCGCAAGAATCACGTACTTCGGTTCTAAAACTTGTACTTCACCTTCAAACGGTGTGAATTCTACTTTTTTACCTGCAAGTAATTTACCCGTACCTTGTAACCACTCGATACCATTACCTTTTAGTAACTGAGCAACACCACCCGTCAATTGATCTACAACTTTGTCTTTACGTGCCAACAAAGTGTCTAAATCAAATTTAACTTCACCCGTGGTGATACCGTGTTCAGCAAGTTCGTGAACAGTTGCTTCATAACGGTGAGAAGAGTCAAGCAATGCTTTAGAAGGGATACAACCAACGTTTAAACAGGTACCACCTAAAGATGGCTTACCATTGTGAATACGTTTTTCGATACAAGCGACTTTGAAACCAAGTTGAGCTGCACGAATCGCCGCTTCATAACCACCAGGTCCACCGCCAATGACAACAAGATCAAACTGTTGAGACATTTTTATCTCCAAAATCCCATATAAAGGATCACTTTATATGGGAGGCAATATTTGTAGTATTAAAGATCAAGAATGAGTTTAGCTGGTTCTTCTAACAATTCTTTGATTGTTACCAAGAAACCTACAGCTTCTTTACCATCGATTAAACGGTGGTCATAAGAAAGCGCTAAGTACATCATTGGCAAGATTTCAACTTGACCATTTACCGCCATAGGACGTTCTTGGATTTTATGCATACCTAAGATCGCTGTTTGCGGCGTATTCAAAATTGGCGTAGATAATAATGAACCGAAAGTACCACCATTGGTAATCGTGAACGTACCGCCAGTCATGTCTTCGATACCTAATTTACCGTCACGCGCTTTGAAAGCGTAATCACGGATACCGTTTTCCACTTCTGCATAGTTCATACGGTCAGTATCACGAAGGACTGGTACAACTAAGCCACGCTCACTCGATACAGCGACACCGATGTCATAGAAACCGTGATAAACAATATCATCACCATCAATAGAACCGTTCACTGCTGGGTAGCGTTTTAATGCTTCAGTTGCTGCTTTAACAAAGAAAGACATAAAGCCTAAACGCGCACCATGACGTTTTTCGAAAGCATCTTTATATTGCTTACGCATTTCCATGATTGGCTTCATGTTAACTTCGTTGAACGTTGTTAACATTGCAGTTTGTTGTGTCGCAGCCAATAAACGCTCAGCAACACGCTTACGTAAACGTGTCATCGGAACACGTTTCTCGATACGCTCGCCAACAGCAACGCTTAATGGTTGAACTGATGTACCTGGCTTATGGTTCGCAACATCTTCTTTAGTGATGCGACCGCCACGGCCTGTACCTTGAACGTCAGCAGCATTGATACCAGTTTCAGATAATGCTTTACGAACTGCAGGCGCTTGGTTCGAATCAACTGCTTGAGTTGATGCAGCAGCCGCAGGAGCAGATGCAGCAGGTGCCGCTTCTGCTGGAGCAGCAGCTTCAGGAGCAGCGGCAGCAACAGCACCAGCTTCGAATTGAGCAATCACTTCGTCAGAAAGAACTGTATCGCCTTCACCTTTGATGATTGCAACTAAGCTACCATCAGCTGGAGCAACCACTTCTAAAACAACTTTATCGGTTTCAATGTCACAGATCACTTCATCACGTGATACAGGTTCACCTACTTTCTTGTGCCAAGTTGCGATCGTACCGTCAGCAACTGACTCTGGAAATACCGGTGCTTTAATTTCGGTTGCCATTATTTAGAATCTCCTGATTGTTCAACTTCAATCGCAAGTGCGTCATTGATAAGCTGAGCTTGTTGTTTTGCATGCAAGTATGGCGAGCCACAAGCAGGTGCGGCAGATGCTTCACGACCAGCATAGCTAATACGGATTTGTTTACCAGATTTAAGAACGTCTTCATACAAACGAGGAACGATGAATAACCAAGCGCCTTGGTTCTTCGGCTCTTCTTGTGCCCAAACAAGTTCTTGAATGTTTGGATACTCAGCCATAACTTCAGCTAAGCGTTGTTCTGGGTATGGATACAATTGTTCGATACGTACGATTGCAACATGGTTTAGACCAAGTTCACGACGTTTTTCGAGCAAATCGTAATAAACCTTACCACCACAAAGCACTAAGCGAGTTACGTCAGCTTTGTTGATTTGATCAATTTCATCAATCACAGTTTGGAATGAACCGTTTGCTAACTCATCTAAAGTTGAAGTCGCAAGTTTATGGCGCAATAACGATTTTGGTGACATTACGATCATTGGTTTACGAATCGGGCGAACTGCCTGACGACGTAATGCATGGAAAATCTGTGCAGGCGTCGTTGGTGTCATCACTTGCATGTTGTCTTCAGCACATAGCTGTAAGAAACGCTCTAAACGTGCAGATGAATGCTCTGGACCTTGGCCTTCATAACCGTGTGGTAACAACATGGTTAGACCACACACACGCTCCCACTTGGTTTCACCCGAAGCGATAAACTGGTCAATTACCACTTGTGCACAGTTAGCGAAGTCACCAAATTGAGCTTCCCAAACGATCAAGCTTTTTGGCAATGTCGTTGAATAGCCGTATTCAAATGCAAGCACGGCTTCTTCTGACAATAAAGAGTCATAGACCGCAGTGCGTGGCTGATTTTCTTTAATATGGCAAAGTGGGATATAAACAGAACCATCGACTTGGTTATGTAATTTGGCATGACGGTGCGAGAATGTACCACGCCCCACGTCTTCACCCGTAATACGAACCAAGAAACCGTCATCAAGCAAAGTCGCATACGCTAAGGTTTCTGCAGCACCCCAGTTGAGTGGCATTTCACCGGTTTGCATTTTCACGCGATCATCAATGACTTTTTGAACTTGGCGCTGCAATACAAAACCTTCTGGTAATGTATTCATGGTTAAACCAAGTTCTTTCAAACGATCGATGCTGAATGTTGTATCCCAAAGATCGGTGTATTCATGGCCCAAGTAAGGCGCCCAATCAACAAACATTTTTTTGTTTGGTTCACGAACAAGCGCATTGGCAACATGATTACCTGCTTCTAAATCAGAACGATACCCTTCAACCATTGCATCTGCGCTTGCGCGATCGAGGATTTTTTCTTGAACCAATTGATCAGCATACAAGGTACGCGTAGTCGCTTTCTTGTTGATCACTTGATACATCAATGGCTGAGTTGCAGATGGTTCATCCGCTTCGTTATGACCACGACGACGGTAGCAGAACAAGTCTAAAATGACATCTTTACGGAAAGTATGACGGAAATCATGTGCAAGCTGAGTCACGAAAATCACAGCTTCTGGATCATCACCATTGACATGGAAAATTGGTGATTGGATCATTTTTGCAACGTCAGTACAGTATTCTGTAGAACGTGTATCACGTGGATCAGAGGTTGTGAAACCAACTTGGTTGTTGATCACGATATGGACTGTACCGCCCACTGTATAACCACGTGTTTGTGACATTTGGAAGGTTTCTTGGTTTACACCTTGACCCGCAAATGCAGCATCACCATGTACGATCACAGGAAGTACGTCATCACCGCCAATGTCTTTACGACGAACTTGACGTGCACGAACCGAACCTTCAACCACAGGTCCAACGATTTCTAAGTGTGATGGGTTAAACGCTAATGCCAAGTGAACTTCGCCACCTGGTGTCATTACGTTTGAAGAGAAACCTTGGTGATACTTAACGTCACCAGAACCTTTCTTATGTAGGCTCTTACCTTCAAACTCACCAAATAGGTCAGCTGGGTTTTTACCCATAATATTAACAAGAAGGTTGAGACGACCACGGTGTGGCATACCAATCACAACTTCTTTACAACCAACACTACCTGCACGCTGGATGATTTCGTTCATCATTGGGATAAAAGACTCACCGCCTTCTACACCAAAACGTTTCGCACCAACGAATTTATTACCAAGATACTTTTCTAAGCCTTCTGCAGCGGTTAAACGCTCAAGGAAGCCTTTCTTCTGATCACTGGTATAGTTAAATTTACCGCGAACACTTTCCAAACGTTGTTGAATCCAACGCTTTTCTTTGGTGTCAACGATATGCATGTATTCCACGCCAACTGAACTACAGTAAGTCGCTTCCATGGCCTCAACCATTTCAGACAATGTTGCTTCTGCTTTGCCAATTGCGAGGTTGCCAGTATTAAATACAGTATCAAGATCTGACTTGGTTAAACCGTGAGCAGATAAATCGAGGTCAGGAACGTCTTCGCGTTTCGCAAGACCTAATGGATCGAGTTTAGCTTTTTGATGACCACGGTTACGGTAAGCAGCGATGAGTTGTAATACACCAATTTGACGACGCTCATGTTCTGTACTTACAGTGCTTTGTACGACAGGCTGAACTCGGCTTGCATTACGTCCCAAAAGGAGGAATTGCTCGCGCACACTGCCGTGTGGTTGATCACCTTTAGGGTATTTATCGAAATATTCACGCCAATCCTCTGACACTGAGGTTGGAGAAGTTAGGTACTGTTCGTATAGCTCTTCAATATACGCTGCACTATCAGCGGAAAGTTCAGTGTCAAGACGCGATGCGTCAGCAACTTCTTGCATTTTTGGACCCATTTCCTATTGCAAAAAATAATACAGGCTGCCTTTTAAGCATACCCATGATTCATAGTGTCAAACTGGTAAACACGACACTACTACTCAAGATCATCCAACCTTGAGACATTATTACTACACATCAGGAGTATTCCCTTTGATGTAACAAATGAGCTACGCACCTTCAATTCAAGGCCCATAACTCATTCTTCATACTCGATGAAATCGAGCAATTTTTTGCAAATCATTTTAGAAAAATTAACTCGAATTTTAACTTTTCTAAATTGACTTTTTTGATGAAATCTGTACAAATCAGCAAGACACTATCGAACGATAACATCAAGAATCTGTTTATTTTTTGATTTCATTTGTGGCAGAAATCCTAACATGTTCTCAGGCTTGGATTGATTTTTTTGACACATACCATCCATAAAGCAGCGAAATACACATATCAAATTATATTCTAATATACCGCCCTTTTGATAAAAGTTGCACTCCAATTGGTCAAAAATAAACATTCTCTACAAATCTTGCACAAACACTATTCAATCTGATGAAAAATAAACCAATATTTTAAATATATCGATTCTCATGATTTGTCTTAACAGCAAAATCTATAAATATTTAAGGCCGAATTACTGAAATTCAAGTCTAAAATATTTAAGTAAACACTTTTTAACCAAGCTCACCCTTTAATCAAATCCCAATAAAAAAAGAAGCCCCTTTCGGAGCTCCTTTTTCGCATTAGAAAAACAGATTAACCTGCTTGATCTAACAACATATTACGAATGTGACCAATTGCCTTTGTCGGGTTCAAACCTTTAGGACATACAGATACACAGTTCATGATCCCTTTACAACGGAACAAAGAGAATGGGTCGTCTAAACGAGCCAAACGCTCTTGTGTTGCCGTATCACGAGAGTCAATGATAAAGCGATATGCATTTAATAATGCTGATGGCCCAAGGAACTTATCAGGGTTCCACCAGAATGATGGGCATGATGTTGAACAACATGCACAAAGAATACATTCATATAGACCATCTAAGTGTTCACGTTCTGCTTGAGACTGTAAACGCTCTTTTGCTGGTGCTGGCTGATTGTTAATCAAGAACGGTTGGATCTTGTCATATTGATCATAGAACTGGTTCATGTCTACAACCAAATCTTTTACCACTGGTAAACCAGGTAAAGGACGGATCACAATCTTCTCTGGTAAATCGTTCAAGTTCCACAAGCACGCTAAACCATTTTTACCATTGATGTTCACACCATCCGAACCACAAATACCTTCACGGCAAGAACGGCGGAATGTTAATGATTCATCTTGCACTTTCAACGCAAGTAACGCATCAAGCAACATACGGTGCTTATCGGTTAACTCAAGTTTGAAAGTTTGCATGTACGGCGCTTTATCCTTATCAGGATCATAGCGGTAGATTTCGAATGTACGAGTGCCTCTACTCATCTTTGTTCTCCCGATTAGAATGTACGTGGCTTAGGTTCAATTGCTTCAACCGTTAATGGGCTGAAACGTACCGGCTTATATTCAAGACGATTGTCTGATGAATACCATAAAGTATGCTTCATCCACTCATCATCACGACGACCGTAAGAGTAAGTTGGGTGATCAGGTGCTAACTCATAGTCAACAACTGTATGCGCACCACGACATTCTTTACGTGCAGCAGCAGAAATCAGAGTCGCCTTCGCAACTTCATATAAGTTTTCAACTTCTAATGCTTCAACACGCGCAGTGTTAAATACTTTAGATTTGTCTTTTAAATGAATGTTACGAACACGCGGTTCAATCGCAAGAATTTCTTTTACGCCTTTATCAAGCAAAGCTTGAGTACGGAATACACCTGCGTGATCTTGTACGATGTCACGAATTGCATCAGCAACTTCTTGTGCGTTTTCACCCGTCGTTGAATCATCTAACTTACGAATACGATCTAATGTATTTACTAACACATCAGTCGGAAGCGGTTGATAATCATCGCCATGATGTTTGGTCACGTAATCAATGATGTGCTCACCCGCGGCTTTACCGAAGACCACAAGGTCAAGCAAAGAGTTGGTACCTAAACGGTTTGCACCATGTACAGATACGCAAGAACACTCACCGATCGCATAGAACCCTTTCACTGGTTTTACATAATCACGAGTACCAACATAATGATACTCTTTAGTGTCTTTGTTGTAGCTTGCAGAGAACTCACCTTCTTCTACGCCATGTGGTACAACCACTTGACCATGAATATTGGTCGGAATACCACCCATTTGATAATGGATTGTTGGTACCACTGGAATTGGCTCTTTGGTACAGTCAACGTTCGCAAACTTCTTACCAATCTCAAATACAGATGGAAGACGCTTCATAATCGTTTCAGCACCCAAATGCGTCATATCTAACAAGATATAATCTGCTTTAGGACCACAACCACGACCTTCTTTAATTTCTTGGTCCATTGAGCGTGATACGAAGTCACGTGGTGCCAAGTCTTTTAACGTTGGTGCATAACGTTCCATGAAAGGTTCGCCGTCTTTGTTACGAAGGATACCACCTTCACCACGACAACCTTCAGTTAACAATACGCCTGCGCCCGCAACACCCGTTGGGTGGAATTGCCAGAATTCCATATCTTGCAATGGAATACCTGCACGAGCAGCCATACCAAGACCGTCACCAGTATTGATATAAGCATTGGTTGATGCACGGTACACACGACCAGCACCACCGGTAGCAAATAAAGTTGCTTTGGCTTGGAATACTGCGATGTTACCCGTTTCTTGGTCAATCGCCGTTACACCAAGTACATCACCTTCTTCGTTGCGGATTAAATCTAATGCAATCCATTCAACGTAGAACTGTGTACCCATTTTCACGTTGCTTTGATACAAGGTATGCAATAACGCATGGCCTGTACGGTCAGCAGCAGCACACGCACGTGGAACTGCTTTTTCGCCGTAGTTTGCAGAGTGACCACCGAATGGACGCTGATAGATCGTACCATCTTCGTTACGGTCAAACGGCATACCTAAGTGTTCAAGCTCGTAAACAACTTTTGGCGCTTCACGCGTCATGAACTCGATTGCGTCCTGATCGCCTAACCAGTCAGAACCTTTCACCGTGTCATAGAAGTGGTAGTGCCAGTTATCTTCCTGCATGTTACCTAACGACGCACCGATACCACCTTGGGCAGCAACCGTATGCGAACGTGTTGGGAATACTTTGGTCAATACAGCAACTTTTAAACCCGCTTGAGCAAGTTGGTAAGCAGCACGCATACCTGAACCGCCGCCACCAACGATAACAGCATCGAAAGTGAGGTTTTGAATATTTGAATAATCTTCTTTAGGGTTAATTGCGCCCATGATCTCTTCCTATCAATTTGCCCAGAAAATCTGGATACCCCAGATTGCGTACACGAACACTGAAATAATGACAGCAGAAGTCAGTACAAGGCGTAAACCTGAAGCTGAAGGACCCATTTGACGAGTCGTTACATAATCAGTAAAGACTTGCCACATACCAATCCAAGCGTGTGCAACCAGCGATAACACTGCTAATAAAGAAAAAATCTTCATTGGCAAAGTCAGCATAAAGCCAGCCCATTGTTCATAACCGAATCCGCTATTGCAAAGGATCCAGCCAAACAAAACCACAGTGTATGCAGCTAACACTACAGCACTGACACGTTGGATATACCAATCGCGAGAACCTGAACCTGTTAAACCTGTAGCACTTTTCATCAGAACATAATCCATACGAATGCTGCGACAATACCAATCGCAGACAAGATCAATGAAACTGTAGCAGCGATACGACCGCTTTGAAGTTCTTCAGCAAAACCGAGGTCAGCAAGTAAATGCTTCACGCCTGCGATAAAGTGGAAAATCAAGCCAGCTACAAATACCCATACGATAAAACGTACAATGATATTTCCGAAAACGACATTTTTAACGTAGTCAAATCCTTCTGGTGAAGATAAAGATTTATCCAAAATCCATAAAAGAACTGCGACTAATAAGAATACGATTACACCTGATAGACGGTGTAGAATTGATGCAATAGCCACGGGTGAGCGTAAATTTACCGCTAACACCTGACCCATGGACAAATTGACAGGTCTGTTGCTTTTCACAGCGGGCATCCTGTAGGTAGAAACTCCATCCGGAGTTTGTTTGAATTAATTCAAAGGAAAGCTGGCATTGTTAGGCAAGCACAGCACATGCCTAACCTATAAACGACATCGAATTATAAAACGTGAAATATCAAAATACAAACAATCAACTTTCGCTTTAGTCGAAAAAAACTTTAAATAAGAATCATTCACACGCATAATAGCGGCGATTAATGCAGCAAGTTTAAGCAAAAACAACTATCTGATTGTTTTGTAATGATAAAAATAAAATACTATTTTTTATAGATACTTTTTAATTTTATAAATTCTTTTCTTCATATTTCACAAAAAATGCCCTTTTCAGCGTCAAAGCAGCGCAATTTTTCAAGCTTTATATATAGTCTAAAATAATACTGCTCATTTATATATTAAATATAATTAATTAATAATCTATGTTTATGCTTGTTTTTGCCAAATTCAATCAGTCATTTTTTAAACAATTAATCGCACCAAAATGCACCAACAACTTATCGCTCTTGAACGCTTTTGATTGGTTTTTGAATGAACAGTTCACTGTAAAGCACGGTAAATATAGGGCTTGCAGATGGGGTAAGTATTTATTTTATAAGCCGCAACATCTAAGCCCAATAAAAATTTACTTACAATTGGACTGATGCTTCATTTTTTTTATGCACCTAAAACTTGATTTGACATATTATACTCGACCGGTGCTGTGATTTTACTCAGTTTTTTCTTCGATACTGAATGACTAATTGACTGTAGCAACGTCATTTTTTATCCCTAAGTATAATTGACAAAATTTTAGTAACCACTAATCTTATAGCAAATTTTGACACCGTCTGATTCGCACATGACAAGATTAGTATTTCGAGTCAGATAATCATTCACCAGGACAGGAGATCTATTGAATGTCTGCAGCAACTGGCAAAAAAGCCGTATTACAGCTTGATGGCAAAGAAATTGAATTACCAATTTACAGCGGCACATTAGGCCCAGATGTAATTGACGTTAAAGATGTATTGGCATCAGGTCACTTTACTTTCGACCCTGGTTTTATGGCGACAGCGGCTTGCGAATCTAAGATCACATTCATTGATGGTGACAAAGGTGTGTTATTACACCGCGGCTATCCAATTGATCAATTAGCGACTCAAGCAGACTACTTAGAAACTTGCTACTTATTACTCAATGGCGAGCTTCCAAATGCTGAACAGAAAGCAGAATTTGATGCGAAAGTACGTAACCATACGATGGTTCACGACCAAGTAAGCCGCTTCTTCAATGGTTTCCGTCGTGATGCTCACCCTATGGCAATCATGGTTGGTGTTGTTGGTGCATTATCTGCGTTCTATCACAATGGCTTAGACATCGAAGATGTTAACCACCGTGAAATTACTGCAATTCGTTTAATCGCGAAAATCCCTACACTTGCAGCGTGGAGCTACAAGTACACTGTAGGTCAACCATTCATTTACCCACGTAATGACCTTGGTTATGCAGAAAACTTCTTACACATGATGTTTGCTACGCCTGCTGACCGTGATTACAAAGTAAATCCTGTTCTTGCTCGTGCAATGGATCGTATCTTCACGCTTCATGCTGACCACGAACAAAATGCATCTACGTCTACAGTTCGTCTTGCAGGTTCGACTGGTGCGAATCCATATGCATGTATCTCTGCGGGTATCTCTGCACTTTGGGGACCTGCGCACGGCGGTGCAAACGAAGCTGTACTTAAAATGTTAGATGAAATTGGTAGCGTAGAAAACGTTGCTGAATTCATGGAAAAAGTAAAACGCAAAGAAGTTAAACTCATGGGCTTCGGTCACCGTGTTTATAAAAACTTCGACCCACGTGCGAAAGTCATGAAAGAGACTTGTGACGAAGTTCTTGCTGCATTAGGCATCAACGATCCACAATTGCAACTTGCAATGGAACTTGAGCGTATTGCGCTGAACGACCCGTACTTCGTTGAACGTAAACTTTACCCGAACGTAGACTTCTACTCAGGTATCATCTTAAAAGCGATTGGTATCCCTACAGGTATGTTTACGGTGATCTTCGCGCTTGCACGTACTGTTGGTTGGATCAGCCACTGGTTAGAAATGCACAGCGGTCCTTACAAGATCGGTCGTCCACGTCAGCTTTATACAGGCTCGACTCAACGCGACATCAAACGTTAATTTCGATTAGCGTTAATAAAAAAGGATGCTTCTGCATCCTTTTTTTTGTTTTATCGGTTATGCTCTTGAAATAAAACTTAAACAACATTTATTTTACAGAACTAATTTACCGAGCCGATGATCAAAAAAACTACTATTTTGATGCAAGTTACGTTGCCCGTCTTTCAAATAAAAATGGCGTCTTTTACCTTGTTTTTATTGATGATCATACTAACTTGGGCGATTTTCATTTACTTTATTTATGATTTAAGCCTGTATTATTTTTATCAATTTATTCCTTTTTTCGCCCAGCTTTTCAATATCGCCTTGATGTTCGGTTTATTGCTTATCATTGTTTACCTATATAACCAGCTTTATCAGAGGTACTTTAGACGCGCCATCACCTTTAAGTTATACCAGCAAGGCATGGCACTAGAGAGTGCAAAGCAATCTACTTTTTTCACTTGGCAAGATTTGATTCAGATCCAACTTCAGCAGCAGCAAGCTCAAATCCATAGTTTTAATCTCCTGAGTAAAAGCAAGCCCTATCGACAGTATTTTTATTTTAATTCATGGATGTGGCCTGCCACATTAACCCAGCAACATTGTGAGTTTTTACCATTTTGGAAAAAACTGGAAGCGCTGGCAAAACAGCAACAGTTGCAACGAGTCAGCAATACCAGTACCCATAAAAAAACCCATATTGACATCATTAGCATAATTGCAAATCAACAGGCACTAGACGCTTTTCAACGGAAACAGAGATGGACTGCTTTCGCATTCATTCTTGGTATTTTAGTGAGTTTCAGCCTTTTTATTGCCTATCTACTCTGGGATAAATTTAACGATGGTAGTGTCAAACTCCCTCATCAACAAACCCAGTCAATCTCTGGCACAAATTTCGAAACATTTCAGAATCAAGTCTATATTTTTAAACAAGGCCAAGGTAGTTTTTTACTCCCTCAAGTCAAGGCCGATCAATTTACTGCTTTAGCCTTGGATAACCCTCCTGATCGTGCACCTGAGCTGTATAGCAATGTTGGTAAAACAGCCCAACAAGTTTACTGGCAAGAGCATATCTTGTCTGGACTAAATCCAGCTCAAACCCGTTATTTAGGCAATGACTTTACCAAAGATCATCAACAGGTTTACTTTCAGGATAAACACTTAGTCAACGCGAATGCAGATCACTTTGCAGCAGTACTGCATCCAGTTTTCAACACATTAAGTTATTTTTATGCTAAAGATGCTCAACAGGTTTATTACAAAACCCACGCCTTAACTGGTTTAAATCCACAACAGAGCCAAGCATTTCCGAATAGCAGCCAATATATTCACGATCAGCAGCTGGTTTATTATCAAGATACAAAGCTGAACCAGTTAAATGCACAACAAACGCAAATTTTCAGTGGCAGTAATCGTTTTAGTCGAGATCTGAATTTAGCAACCGATGGCCATGCTTATTATCTCAATCAACAACCACTCCCTCATATTGCTGAACATAAATTCTGGGGAACTACACCTGTTGACGTGACTCAGTTACAACTGCTTGGCAGTCAAAGCAATGAACCCTACCCCGGAAATTTCAGCTATCTTTTTGCAGATCAGCAACAGATTTATGTCTATGACGAGTTTTATCAACAACTCAAAGTGCTGTACCGTTTTCAGCAGCCTGTGCGATTAATAGTTTTAGCTGATCGACGTCTAAGTGATGGGCAACATAGTTACATGATTATTGAAAAACTCTACCGCACCAGAGGACGCTCTTCTGGCAGCACCACCCATGGCTTTAAAATCAGCCTGATTCGTGAACAAGATCAACAGATCATGGCACAATATTTTGCTCGCAACCCTAACGCTCTAAAACTATCCAACCTACTTCATGACAGGGAGATCAACTAATCTCAGAATTAACAAGATAATAGGGATGTCGATCAACATCCTTGGTTATCATTCAGATTTCTGCAGGATTGCTGGCTTAAATCTCATCTTCTTCTAGCTCTAATGCACGCAATAGTGTATTGCTGATGCCATCGGCACGCAACCACGCCAATTCATAACTAGCCTTTGCCAAAGCCAATACGCGACGCTCAAACTCATCCCAGATCGGTTTAACCTGAGCATCGCTAATTCCCAGCCCACTCTCATGTGCCAAGTGTTTGTTTTTTTCACAAATCTTCAAAGCATGGTACAGCTTGCGCCCTTTACTGGCACTGTCTAAGACACGGGTTCGTTTATTCTGAATAAAACCCTCGATATGCTGTAAATTCGCATGAGGTAACAAAGGCACCAAAATTTGGTCCAGTTGCGCATCTAAGCGCTTCCACACCATCAAACGCTGCTCTGGCGTATAGGTATTCCACTGAATCACTTCATGATTAAAACGGCGACAGCCACGGCAGACCAGATCACCAAATACCGTTGAACAACGCCCTGCACACGGGGTCAATGAAGGGATTCGACGATCATTACTCAAAACCAACTCCTCTAAAACCATATTTATTTTATGGTTTTCTCGCTTATTTTCAGATTTCGCGCTAAAATGTGCGCCTTATTTTTCTATCTTAATACATTTGGAGTTATCCATGAACGCTACTGTAGAACAGCTTGCACCTGTAGAACAGCAAGCGACCAATAATTGGGTTGTTGCGGCACTATATCAATTTAAAGAAGTTTCAGATGCAGCGGATCTGCAACAACGTCTTTTGGACTTAGTGAAAAGCATCAATTTATGTGGAACTCTGATTGTAGCATCTGAAGGCATTAATGGTACGGTTGCAGGCGATCGTGCCGCGATTGATGCCGTTCATCAATTCCTTTTGAACGAAGGTTTTAACGCAATGGAATATAAAGAGTCTGAAAGCTCTGAAAAACCATTCCGAAAAATGAAAATCAAACTTAAAAATGAAATTGTAACTTTAGGTGTAGAAGTCAAGCCACGCGATTTAGTTGGCCACTATCTTGATCCTAAGGAATGGAACGAGCTAATTAGTCGTGATGATGTGATCTTAATTGACACACGTAATGACTATGAATATAAAGCAGGCACATTCAAAGGTGCAATTGATCCGAAAACTGAAAGCTTCCGTGAATTCCCAGAATACGTAAAACAAAATCTTGAACAGCACAAAGACAAAAAAATTGCGATGTTCTGTACGGGTGGTATCCGTTGCGAAAAATCGACCTCTCTCCTGCTTCAAGAAGGTTTCAATGAGGTTTATCACCTCAAAGGCGGTATTTTAAAATACCTAGAAGAAACCCCTGCTGAAGAAAGCATGTGGGAAGGTGAATGCTTCGTATTTGATGGTCGTACTGCGGTGACTCATGGGGTTGAAGAAGGCGAAAACATCAAGTGTCATGCGTGTGGTTGGCCACTGACCAAAGTTGAAGCTGAACTGCCAAGCTATGAACATGGCGTATCTTGTGTGTACTGTATTGATAAAACCACGGACAAGCAAAAAGCAGGCTTCCGTATGCGTCAGTCACAAATTGCTGCAGCAAAGCGCAAACGCCTGTAAGCTAAAAAGTAGATTAAAAGCCATAGTTTAACTATGGCTTTTTTATTGCGCGATAAAATCAAGTAACGATTCCACCCTTGAGCATTCACATAACAATCACTATGCTGAAAATAACAATCAAATGAATCAGATAAGGGCGTTATGGGACTTGAAGAATGGGTTCTATCCATCATGGAGAAACTGGGATATTTAGGTATCGCATTTTTAATGTTTCTCGATAATGTTTTTCCACCGATTCCCTCAGAAATCATTATGCCATCGGCTGGCTATACCGCTTCAAAAGGTGAACTCACTCTGATCGGCGTCATTATTGCAGGAAGTGCTGGTTCAATTTTAGCTGCGATGCTGCTGTATTGGGTCGGGCGCAAAGTCCCCCAGCAACAGTTGTTTCATTTTATCGAACGCTACGGCAAATATTTACGCATTCAAGTGAAAGATCTAGAAAAAGCACTGACATGGTTTAACAAACATGGACATCGCATTGTGTTCTTCGGGCGAATGATTCCAGCAGTTCGCTCCTTGATTAGTATCCCTGCAGGGATGAGCCGAATGCCTTTTGGTAAATTTATGCTTTACAGTAGCGCTGGAACCGTGATTTGGACCAGTTTTCTCGCCTATCTCGGTTATCATTTTAGTGAAAATCAAGCGCTGATGATCGTGATTCTACAGCGTGTCAGCTATCTGATCCTTGCCATTGTGATGCTGTACCTGCTGTGGTGGGCAATTAAAAAGTTTTACCTGTCTAAATCAAATCGCAACTCATAGCACCAACAAAACTTAGCCAGAGATGAAACCGTATTAAATCGAACTTATAGCCAGTGTATCAAACCCCAACTGGCTTTTATGCATTTCATCTCTTAACCAGTCTCTGAGCAATCGTTTACGAATATCATCCTCAAAAGGTTGCGCGGATAATAAATAATAGGCCGAACTATCCGCATAGGCTGTGGTGAGTGGCTCCAACATTTGATATTTCATTTCTCGCTCAACCATATAGGCAGAAACCACGGTTGCGCCTAAACCCGCCAAACAAGCCTCGATACAAAGATAAAAATGCTCAAGTGAAGATCGTTTTAAATCAGCAAACCGTTCTGGGTTTCGGCGCTTAAACTGTTGCCATAGCTGAGGTCTGGATTTAGAAATAAATACTTGCGTTGTTGCCGCTTGATCATACTTCGCCGCTACAGCAAGCATCTGTTCATCCGCAATTTTTTCGCTATACAGGGCTGCCCCCCAATCAAAATCATCTCGCCTTAAGGCCACATCAATATGTTGTGAATTAAAATCCACCGCCCCGCCGCCCGTTAACAAGCTCACTTCAAACTCTGGATAGAGCTGCTTAAATTGCGCTAAACGTGGGATCAGCCATTTCATCGCCAGCGTCGGTTCACAGGACAGAATCAGGTTCTTTTGTGCTTTGCTGTGTTGTTGTAATTGTAATAAGCATTGTTCAATCTGCTGAAAGACCTGCTGACAACAATCAAACAGGACTTCACCCTCTGGCGTTAAACTTAATTTTCGGGCTTCGCGCACAAACAATACCAGACTTAAACCATCCTCCAAGTTTTTAAGCTGTTTGCTGACTGCACTTTGTGTCACAAATAGCTTTTCTGCAGCTACAGTGACACTTTCATAACGCGCCACATAATAAAAAAACTTAAGTGAATTCAAAGACAATCGTTCAATCATTCCAAAAACTCATACATAACAGGAATTAACTTCAATTTTAAATATAGCAAGAATATGAAAAATATAAAAAATCTTTAATGAGTCAATTTAGGAATAAATGAGTGAATGAAATCATTGCTGTAGGTTTAGTGACCCTGCTCGCAGTTATTAGCCCCGGTGCAGACTTCGCCCTTGTGACACGAAATAGTTATCTCTATGGCCGCCATTTGGGCATCTGTACCGCCTACGGCATTGCAATGGGTGTCTGGGTACATATCAGTTATAGTTTGATTGGACTCAGCTTTTTACAGCAACACCTTCCCCACTTAATCCAACTGATTCAATATATCGGTGCAGCTTATTTGATTTATATTGGCTACCAAACCTTTACCCAAGCCCCGATCCTGTTTGATGAAAATAGCCATCAGATCACACGTTGGCAGGCCATTAGACATGGATTTCTTACCAACAGCCTCAACCCCAAAACCACACTGTTTGTGATGAGTATTTATTCACAGGTCATGACCAGCAATAACAATCTACACACCCTAATCGGCTATGGTGTATTTATTTCTGGCAGCCATCTGGCTTGGTTTAGCCTCGTTGCCTTATTCTGCTCCACCCCTTTTATTCGCAATAAAATCCTTGCGCGACAAGTCAGTATCAATCGGGTCATTGGCGGGATCTTGAGTGCTTTAGGACTCAGTCTATTTTTTGCTCATTTTTAAATCTTAGTCTTGAGATGAGCTCAATAGAACAGCACAAGCAGCCATAAAAAAACGCCTTCTAGAGGCGTTTTAGTATTTTATGATCATTCATCAACCACGATGACCGCAGTATCAGATATGCCCTTACGCAGGCGTATGGTACATAAGATAAATTTCATTTAGATTATCAGGAATTTCTTCAGCCAATTCATCCATTAACTGACCATTACGGCGGAAAGATTCCATCTGTGGATCTTCTTCATCAATACCGCTAAACACCATGATTGGTAGGGTTAAATCAACCAACTGCTCTTCAAACTCAGGCGCAAACCATGCATCTTCATTGAGGAACATGGCATCAACGAAACCAACACTCCAATCACCTAAGCTTGAATCTACATCTGCTTCTTCAATTTCAAATGGAAATTCGATTCCATTTTCATTGGCCAAGTCTTGACGAATTGATTCCAACCAAGCTTTAACTTGTTCAATGATTTCACTTGGAACTTTCTTTTGATTGCTCTCAAAAAGTTCATCTAACCAACGATCGAATTGTGGACCAACTGCAATCGCACATAAAAAGCCATGAGTCGCTGCAAAATCTAGACCATATTCGTTTTGATCGCCGTCAAGATAGTTACTCAATAAGTCTAAATCTAACGTGCTCATTCTTTCATCCAACTTTAAAAATACATCGGCAACAGCATAACATTTTCGGACATAAAGTCTTAGCTATTTCGCTCAGTCTTCGTCGTCAAGGTCATCGTCGTCGAAATCATAATCAAAATCTTTGAGTTCTCGCTCTAAACGACGTTGGGCCAAGAGATCATCGATCAAACGGCGCTTTTCTAATGATTCTTTGGCGCTGATTTTTCCAGATGATTCGTCAAAACCAGCATCATCTTCACCATAGTTATCATCATCTAATTCAAAATCTGTAGAAGACACTAAGTACCTCTAATGAAAAAATATAAATGGGCCTAGCCGCTATTTATCGGTCTTGGCCCACCTTGTCAAGTTTTATTTGTTTTTTTTACTATAAAATGATGATTTGTACTTTTTTTCGTCAGTTTTTTTGTGTATTTATAATCTGAGGATTGTTGCCCTTAAAAAACATCTTTAATCAGGACTGACTGCTTGAAAAATGATAACTTAACCCCATATTCAAGGAACGAACATGAAATCAAAGCTATTTTTTATTTAAAGCAAACGGATCAAATCCAAAACATTCGTCGTGAATTGTGCTATCATGCACGGTTTTTCACCGCCCCAGATTCAACAAAAGAGTAAGCAAAGATGAGCGATATGAATTCCCCTACTTCGCAAGTAGCGGCTCTGATTAGCCGAGGCAAAGAGCAAGGTTATTTAACTTACGCTGAGGTTAACGATCATCTACCAGACTCAATTACGGAAAGTGAGCAGATTGAAGACATCATTCAGATGCTTCAAGACGTTGGTATTCCAGTGCATGAACGTGCGCCAGAAACTGACGACACCATGTTTGGTGAATCAACTGAAGCTGCCGATGAGGTTGCTGAAGAAGAAGCTGCTGCCGTATTAGCATCGGTTGAAAGTGAGCCTGGTCGTACCACAGACCCTGTCCGTATGTATATGCGTGAAATGGGTACGGTTGAACTTCTTACACGTGAAGGCGAAATTAGCATTGCAAAACGTATCGAAGAAGGTATTCGTGACGTTTTACACTCGATTGCTTACTGGCCAAATGCTGTTGAAGTTGTTTTACAAGAATATAATGACTTTTTAACTGGCGAGCGTCGTCTTGCCGATATTCTCTCTGGTTATTTAGATCCAGAAACTGACGAAGATATTCCTGAAGTTCTTGAAGAAGAAACTGAACTTGAAGAAGAAGAGACAGATTCTTCTTCAAAAACCAAAGACGTTAAACTTGATGATGATGACGAAGAAGAAGAGTCTGAAGGTGATGATGATTCTGAAGGTGATTCAGGTCCAGATCCTGAAGTTGCCAAAGTTCGTTTCTCTGAACTAGAAGCAGCGTGGAATGAAACCAAAACTGTTGTGGCAAAACATGGCCGCAATAGTGATGAAGCAAAAGCCGCGCTTGAAGCGCTTGCGGCTGTGTTCATGATGTTCAAATTCACGCCACGTTTATTTGATATTATTTCAGAAATGATTCGTGGTACGCATGAACAAATCCGTTCGAACGAACGTGAAATTATGCGTTATGCAGTTCGTCGTGGCCGTATGGACCGTAACCAGTTCCGTATGACCTTCCCTGAGCAAGAGTCAAATCCAGCTTGGTTAGATGAACAAATCGCGAAAGCACCTGCTGAAACCAAAGCACATTTGGAAAAAGTACGTCCTGACGTATTGGCATTCCAGCAAAAGATTGCCGATATCGAAAAAGACCTTGATCTGAACGTGAAAGATATCAAAGATATCTCGAAACGTATGGCGGTTGGTGAAGCGAAAGCACGTCGTGCCAAGAAAGAAATGGTTGAAGCGAACTTACGTTTGGTTATTTCGATTGCGAAAAAATATACCAACCGTGGCTTACAGTTCCTCGACTTGATTCAAGAAGGTAACATCGGTTTGATGAAAGCCGTGGACAAGTTTGAATATCGTCGTGGTTATAAATTCTCGACCTATGCAACGTGGTGGATTCGTCAGGCGATTACGCGTTCGATTGCGGATCAGGCACGTACCATTCGTATTCCAGTACACATGATTGAGACCATCAACAAGATCAACCGTGTATCTCGTCAACTTCTTCAAGAAATGGGCCGTGAACCGACTCCTGAAGAATTGGGTGAGCGTCTGGAAATGGACGAAGTTAAAGTTCGTAAAGTACTTAAAATCGCAAAAGAACCGATTTCGATGGAAACACCGATCGGTGATGATGAAGATTCGCATCTTGGTGACTTTATTGAGGACTCAAACATCACTTCACCAGTAGATGCTGCGACCTCAGAAGGCTTAAAAGAAGCGACCCGTGAAGTACTTGAAAACTTGACTGAACGTGAAGCGAAAGTATTGAAAATGCGTTTTGGTATTGATATGCCAACCGACCATACTTTAGAAGAAGTAGGTAAACAGTTTGACGTAACCCGTGAACGTATTCGTCAGATTGAAGCGAAAGCGTTACGTAAGCTTCGTCACCCTTCTCGTTCAGAACACTTACGTTCATTCTTGGAAAACGACTAATCTTTGGGAAATCTTGTGCTAGACCAATACATGGTATTGGTTTAGCGCAGGACTTGAAGTTCAACACTTCATCCCCATTTATGTATTAGATCAAAAGCGCCTGCACTGATGCAGGCGTTTCAAATTAAGAGGTTGCTCATGTTAGACCGCACTCCTTCTCGTGAATTGCAAGAACATCTTTGGGTTTTCCCGATGGACTATCCAATCAAATTAATTGGTAATGCAGGGGATGAACTTCGAGTGGCTGTTGTTGATATTTTGCAGAAGCACTTCCCTGAATTTGATGGTGACACCGTAAAAGTTCAGCCGTCACGCACAGGCAAATACCACTCTTTAACTGCACAATTGCGCTTTGAAGAGTTGGAACAAGTTCATGCCTTATACGCTGACCTTGCAGCCTGTCCTTTAATTAAGACAGCGCTTTAATAAAGAAGTCCAAAATACGAAAGTGTTTTGGATTTTTTTTCGCAAAAAATAACACGCGACTTTTTAATAAACCCCTATTGATCTGATCCAAATCATTACATAATTCAACAACTCATCAATTCAAAGCTGACAAGGAAATCCTGTTGTAATGAGCGCTGCAAAACCAACTTTAATCATTCGTTGTTTCAATGATCTACAAGATTACACGACTCGTTTTGAAGCAATGAAAGACTTCACAAGCAATCGTGATGAAAGCACACCTGATGAGGTTTGGCTGTTACAGCATCAAGATGTCCTAACCCAAGGACAAGCAGGCAAGCCTGAACATATTCTACTGCACAGTAATCTGCCGATTGTACATACTGATCGCGGTGGCCAAGTCACTTGGCATGGCAAAGGTCAATTGGTTGCCTATTTTCTGTTAGACCTCAATCGCTTGAAATGGCATGTCCGTACTTTGGTCAGTTTTGCAGAACAGGCCATGATTGATCTACTCAAACAATACAACATCCATGCCTATGCCAAAGCTGATGCCCCAGGCGTTTATGTCGATGACCGCAAAATCGGGTCCTTAGGCTTTAAAATTCGTCGTGGCCGTAGTTATCATGGTCTTGCCCTGAATATTGATTGTGACCTCACTGGTTTTCAAACCATTAATCCCTGCGGTTATGCAGGCTTAGAGATGGTACGCTTACAAGACTTACTGACAGATTATCCAAGCTTTGAGCAGCTCTGTGCCGATTTTGTCCACTATCTGCAAAATACCGATTTCTTTAATGACCTTGTAGTCAAATCTGAATAATTTACTTTTCAATTCCAATAAAATAAATTAGAGTAAATACTCTAAATTAGCTTTTGCATAATTTTAACAAGGGATACGCAAGTGATTTCAACCAAAGCAGTGAAGCCCACGTTGCAATTTGCCTACGTCAAACTCATGATGGATGTTGTGGGTCGTGGCCTCGTGATGGCAAGCCAAGTGGATGATGAAGTACAACAGGAAGTGTCGAAGTTTCCGGTTGGTTTTATCCTTTCAATGAATGTTTTCCCCAATGGACCTGCATTTGTTGCTCGAGTAACCGAAGAAAAACAATTAGAGCTATTGTCTAATTACAAAGGCAAGCCTGATTTAACCATTACTTTCAAACATTTAACCCATGCCTTTTTGGTATTTTCTTTCCAAGAAAGTACCGCACAAGCCTTTGCCAATGACCGTATGATTGCCGATGGTGATGTTTCAAGCGCCATCCGTCTGGTGCGTTGCTTGAACAAAATGGAAGCTCTGATCTTACCTAAGCTAATCGCTTCACTTGCAGTCAAACGCTACCCTGCTGAATTAACATTAAAAGAAAAATTCACGGGTGCAAAAAATATTTATCTTAAAGTCGCAAAATCATATCTCAAACGGAGCGCATAACATGGCTAAGCCTTATTACGAGTTTTTCTGTCCTGTAAAAGTCATTGCTGGTAACGCTGCCTTAGAGCATATTCCATTTGAACTTGCGACGCTTGGCGCAAAACGTCCGATGATCATTACCGATAAAGGTGTACGTGCCAATGGTTTACTCAGCCCAATCGAAGCAGCATTCAGCACCACCGATGCAGTGATTGGTGCGATCTTTGATGATGTTCCACCCGATTCAAGCTTGGAAGTGGTTCGCTTAGCCGCAGAACTGTACCGCAAGCAAAAATGCGATGCGATCATTGCAATTGGTGGTGGTTCAGTCATCGATACCTCAAAAGCGACCAATATCTTGGTGTCTGAAGGTGGTGACGATTTATTACAATATTCAGGTGCGCACAATCTGCCAAAACCACTCAAACCTTTCTTCGTGATTCCAACCACCTCTGGTACAGGTTCAGAAGTGACCATGGTAGCTGTGGTTTCGGATACGCAACGCAATGTCAAACTGGCTTTTGCCTCTTATTACTTGATGCCGCATGCTGCAATTCTTGATCCACGCATGACACAGACACTCCCACCTCATTTGACTGCCATGACAGGCATGGATGCACTGACACACTGTGTTGAAGCCTATACCTGCTTAGCTGCGAACCCACTCAGTGATGCCTATGCCAGCGCAGGGATTAAAAAGATCAGCGAAAACTTGTTCAAAGTTTTAGACAATCCAAGCGATGCACAAGGTCGTTTAGAGCTTGCACAAGCATCTACTATGGCAGGGATTGCTTTCTCGAATTCAATGGTGGGCTTAGTTCACTCATTGGGTCATGCACTTGGTGCAGTTGCACATCTGCCCCACGGCTTATGCATGAACTTATTCCTACCATACGTGCTGGAATATAACAAAGAAATCAATGGTGACAAGATTGGTGAATTACTGCTGCCGCTTGCGGGTGCAGATATTTATGCTCAAACGCCTTCTAACTTACGTGCAGACAAAGCGATTGCCACAATTTTAGCGATGCGTGATCGTTTATTCAGCCTGACCAAATTGCCACGTACGTTACGTGAAACAGCTAAAGTCACTGAAGCACAATTGGATGAAGTGGCTGACAAGGCGCTGAATGATGGTTCGATCATTTACAACCCGAAAGAAGCAAACTTGCAAGACATTCGTGCAATCTTACAAAAAGCATGGTAATACATTGAGTTAAATCAAGTATTCCTGCTTAACAGCCCCGATATTGATGTGATATCGGGGCTTTGTATTTTTAAGTGAATCTTTATTCATCTATTTATTTACCCAATTGGCAAAAAAATTGCTAAAAAAAGCATAAAAGTACTGACAATTTATAGTGTTTTAGGATAGATTGGCGCACTTTCGTTTTTTGTACGGGGGATCGTTTTTGTCTCAAACGATCCTTAACACTATGGCTGATCTTTGATCAACGATTATGAGGATAACGCCGTTGACAAATTTATCTGGGACTCAACCAACAGCGAAGCTTCAAAAGAATCTTGTGCTTTGGCACATCATCATTATTGGCTTAGCTTATATTCAACCATTAACTTTATTTGATACGTTTGGTTTAGTATCTGAAAGAAGTGGTGGTCATGTACCGACTTCCTACATATTTGCCTTAGTTGCAATTCTTTTAACGTCGATCAGTTATGGTCACATGATTCGTCGTTATCCGTCTTCTGGTTCTGCATATACCTATGCCCAAAAGTCGATTCACCCTAATGTTGGTTTTATGGTGGGTTGGTCTTCGTGGTTAGATTATTTGCTCTCTCCTCTAGTGAATATCATTCTTGCTGATATTTATTTGAGAGCACTCTTCCCAGAAGTAAATAACTGGATTTGGGTGATTGGTTTAACCGTCCTGATGACGGTGATCAACCTGTTTGGGGCACGTTTTGTCGCGCGTTTTAACAGTACCATTGTGGTCATCCAGCTCGGTGTTATTTTCTACTTTGTGTATCAGGTCTATATCCTGCTCACACAAGGGGTTTATGCCGATGGAACCCTGAATCCGGATAAAGCTGAGTTATGGTCGCTTGCGCCATTCTGGAATGAAATGACCTCTGTCGGGGCATTAATTGCAGGTGCAACGGTGCTATGCTTCTCATTTACGGGCTTTGATGCGCTTTCTTCACTTGCCGAAGAAACCAAAGATGCTGAAAAGACTTTGCCACGTGCAATTTTCACCACAGCATTGCTTGCAGGTATCATCTTCATTGTCAGCACCTACTTTATTCAGCTTTACTTCCCAAGTAATCCGAATACCTACTTCAACCCACTGGATGAATCTCAACCAGTCATGGTTGCAGCCATTGGTAGCCTTGCATTTAAAACCATGGTGCTATACTTTGCAGTCGTAGCAGTGATGGCATCAGGTATTTCGGCACACGCAGGTGTATCGCGTTTAATGTATGTGATGGGTCGTGATGGCGTGATCAATAAGAAATTATTCGGTCATATTAGCCCACGTTTACATACGCCAACTTACAACATCTTGATTGTGGGTGTCGTGGCGTTGTCTGCTGGTTTCCTTGATCTTGAGCATATCGTGAACTTAATTAGCTTTGGTGCATTAACTGCATTTAGCTTTGTTAACTTCTCGGTGATTTCTCGCTATGCATTAAGAGATGGTAAGAACAAGACGCCTAAAGACATTATCAGCTATATCATTATCCCAACACTCGGTTTTGCCAGCGTGTTTATGATGTGGTTGGAAATTGACAAATTGGCTTTACAGATTGGTTTGGCTTGGGCCGTCATCGGTGTCGGTTATCTTGCTTACAAGACCAAAGGCTTCAAATACAATGCGCCACAGCATAATGAATTTGATGACAGACATTAATCTGGTGAAATCATAAAAAAGGCGCTGAATGCGCCTTTTTTATGCGCTTAAATTTAAACAATTCTCGATTTTGATCTTCTTAAGCCTTCGACATTTGATCTAATCTGAGTAATTAAGTCGCCACCGTCACGAATGGCAATCAGGTTTAATACTTTATCTGTCTTGTCGGTACTGATCAGCACAATATTACTTAAGCCAAAAATGCGTAGAAAAAAAGGCTGCTCATGTCGATAGTCTCTGACTCGATAGAGTTCCAATTGATTGGTGGTTTTATTCAACACCCCTTTGGACATAATTAAACGCTCAGAGGTTAACTCGTATTTTGTATATTTAGTCTGTAACCAACGCCATAAGATCAATAGCAAAGGAATGACCAAAAAGAATAAAACACCACACACAACAAAGTAAGCAAGATTACTGATTTGAGAAGGAGTCCCCTGCCATTCTACATTTTCCATAACAACCCCGATAAGTCATTTAAAGTTTTTATGAGATCGCTTTCACAATTATTTTTATTGATCATTGCCTTATTAGAAATAATCGCTTTAAAAATTAGTTATTAAAAAATAATGTATGAAAGCACTCTGTTTAGTACATATTAATAAGAAAGAACTTTTAATACTTCCACAGCAAATATAATCAAAAAAATCAAAGTGATCAAAAGATTCAGATATAAAGCATATTCAATAAAAAACATTTAAAACCAATTTAACAACCCGATTAGGCCTTTTGTTTATTTCTCTTTCAAAGCTGCATTATGATTAAAAAAAATCCAACAATATTTGAAAATTAAAAATCAAATTGATTTTTAAACGCCACAAAAACAGAGGGAATTAAAATAATGAAAAATATCGTTAAAGGAAGTGGCGTTGCGCTGCTTTCTGTAGCACTCAGTGCTTGTTGGTTTGACTCTGGTAACGGCGGAGGTTCAAGCTCATCTGGACCTGCCCCAACGCCTACGCCAACTCCAACTCCAACGCCGACACCAACACCAACACCGACACCAACTCCGACGCCGACACCCACTCCAACACCTACGCCGACGCCGACTCCAACGCCGACACCTACACCTACGCCAACACCAACACCAACGCCAACTCCGACTCCGACTCCGACTCCGACACCAACCGTATCTCAAACATTTGCAGGAACTTGGGAGTCTCCCTTTTGCTATCCTGCACCCAATAATTTCCGTCTAATTATGGAAAATCATATCGTATCGAATAATTCGTTTGATACGCTGATTGAAGGAGAGCGTTATCAAGAAGCCAGTTGTTCAGGGGAAATTTTTGGAGATTTTGAACATGATGGTGGTCCTCGTGGTTTGTTGTACTACAATATAGGCAATGCCCAACGCACGAATCAGACCACATATCATCTGGCACGAGTAAAACTTTATGGTGCCAATGATAGTAATTCCAATGCAGCCGTATTAGCCTTTAAAGATGCCAATACCCTTTGTATTTTTGAAAGCTCAGAAACCAATGGCACGAACATTGATCGCACAGTACAAGCCATGGACCCAAATCAGTGCTGGAGAAAATCACCGCTTAAACGCTTCCAAAGTTTGAGGGCAAGTCCATTTATTACGACCAGCACTTATGAATTTAAAGATCTGGAACCCACCCTTGCACGACTCAAAAATCAACTAGATGCTCAAGCCAATGCAGGCTTTAGACTGGTAGATGTTCGTATTGATACCAATGTAACTTCCGACACCGCATCTTCTTTGCTTACTACCGAAGAAATGCGTATGCGTAATCTTTATATTAAAAACAACGCAAACAATGCAGCTAAGTGGCAATACCAACTCACCACGGCCACTACGACAGGCACATCAACCGAAAGACACAATCTGTTCAAAGCCGAATTAACGACTCAAGCGAGCCAAGGTTTCCATTACCGTACACAATATCAACTTGATCAGGATAAAGGCACCTTTAATATTTATGAAAAACGCGTTGGTGATACTGCAGTCTATACGGTAGATGAAAGTCTTATCCGCCCCAATCTCGTGACTCCAACAACTTGGACAAATTATGCCAATGAACTTGGCAAAGCAGGCTGTCGCTTGGAATATGCTTATCGCATCAACCTCCAACAGTACTCTTTCCTCTGTACCAACAGTAATCTTCATAATGGGACTTATGATTATCGTTGGATTCCAATCAGTAGCAGCACTAAAGCCACTGAGATCAAAACGATTTTGGATCAACAAAAAGCCGCTGGTTATATTTATCGTTTTAATTTCCAAGATGGTAATGATGATTATGGCTTAGTATTAGAAAGAGATAGCAGCAATACCAATACCACCAATTTGGTATACAAAATATTTGATGGCAGTGTCTTAGATGATCGTGAGCCAGGTGCCAGCGTTTATCTATATACACAACGCCTGATTGGACAGTCTTCTCTTGGCTGGAATTTATGGGCTACACCAATTACTGGTAGACGCTTCGCAAGTGGTGATCAAACACTTACGATTTATGCCAATCGTGCTAGAGACTAAGCCCATCGTGACACAACATTAAAAGCAATAACAAAAGACCGCCTAAATTTGGCGGTCTTTTGTTATTAGTTTAAAAACTTAACCATGCAATTTTTCAACAATTGCTTTCACGCGTTGTGCATAAAGCTTCGCTGTTTCTAAATCCCCTGTTGGAATCTCATCGGTACTTGCATCAGATGGAGACTGAACCAACAATCCAACCGAACCACCTAAGTTATTTACATCTTCACGCTTCGCTGCTTTGGTATTGGCAGGCAACAAACCTAAGCTCACCCAAATACCACCATGCTGCGAAGCCAAAGTTTGTAACTGAATCAAGGTCACTTGCTTATCACCATTCAGGCTCGCGCTATTGGTAAAACCCGCAAAGACTTTATCTTGCCAACCACGAGTAAACCAGATTTTTGAAGAAGCATCGGCAAATTTCTTAAATTGCCAAGGGGCTGCCGCCATATAAGTTGGTGTGCCAAACACAATCCCTTGTGCATCATTTAAAGTCTGCCAGTCTTGCTCTGTGATCTCACCATTCTGATCAATTTCAATTAAAGCTGCGTCAATCGCACCCGCAAAAGTTTCAGCAACCACTTTGGTATGGCCATAGCCCGAGAAATATACAACCGCAATTTGTGTCATGAGAGTATCCAAAATTTTTCAAAAGTTCGATTTAATGATATATTTTAGAAACTAGGTGTCAATTAGTTACCAGATGGTAACTACTGCCATTCAATTGAAAAAAGAGGGTTGTCGCTATGAATCAGGCATTAAAATACGATATTTATCAACAACATTGTCCTGCTCGGTTATTTTTTGAAAAAATTGCAGACAAATGGGTGCTGATGATCATTAATGTGCTTGCGCGAGAAACCCAACATTTCAATTTACTCAAAAAGAGCATTCAAGGCATCTCACCTAAAGTATTGTCACAGAAACTAAAAATGCTAGAACGTGATGGCTTTATTGAAAGGCAAGTACAAGATACTGCACCAATTCGGGTGGATTATTCACTCACGCCACTCGGTCTGGAAGTTGCAGAAATGGCGTACCAACTCAAAGATTGGGCTGAAAGTAATATTGAACAAGTGATCTACGCTCAACAACGTTTTGATACGATACAGGAACAACAATTCGAATAATTCCGTGAGGTGTCTATGTACCCACAGCCTTTAATTGCAGTGGCCGATGTCGAGAAAACCAGTCAGTGGTATCAAACGGTACTGGGCTTAGAAAGTGGACATGGCGGCAGAGAATATGAACAATTGCTGTTTGAACAGCGCATGGTGCTGCAATTGCATCAATGGCAAGCCCATGACCACTCACATATCGGAGACCCGAAACGGGTCGTTGGTAATGGCGTTTTGCTTTGGTTTGAAAGCACTCAATTTGATGAGATTGTAGCGAGTTTACAAACCCATCAAGTCGAAATTTTGGAAGGGCCGAAATATAATCCGAACGCGCATCATCGCGAAATCTGGTTTAAAGACCCGAATGGTTATACCTTGGTGGTTGCAAGCCCCTATGGTGATCTCTAAGCTGCGAAAATTAGAGTTGTTTAAAACCCTGTTGTCGCCACGCTTCATAGACAATCACAGCGGTTGCATTCGAGAGGTTTAAGCTTCTTGAATTTTCAGCCATCGGCAAACGAATCCATTGCTCTTGCGGGAACATGAGACGCACTTGCTCTGGCAGACCACGGGTTTCAGGCCCCATCAACAAGGCAACGGGACGATTCAGATCAACCGTATGCGGTGTCGCTGTCCCTTTGGTGGTAAGCGGGAAAACATGCTCAACCCCTTTCGCCTTTAAATCGGCAAGGCAAAGTTCGATATTGTCCCAGATTTGCATTCTCGCCCATTCGTGGTAATCCAAACCTGCACGCTTCAACTTTTTATCATCCAGCTCAAAACCTAAAGGTTTGACTAGATGTAGTTGCGCACCGGTATTGGCGCATAGACGAATGATATTACCTGTATTCGCTGGAATTTCAGGTTCGTATAGGACGACATGAATCACAAATTTTCTCTACTAAATTTTTCTAGATAAATCTTAAATATTTTACCAAGAATTAACCAATTTTACTTTGGCAATCCCCCAAGGAACCGCCTCAAATCCATTCGGATTATCATTTAAAAATGCTTCAATTTGATCGCTTTTTGAGGGCTCTTCAAACAACCCAAATTCATTTAAAGTTAAATCAAATTTTTCAACTAAATTTTTAGAAAGATCATGGCAGTGAAAACTATGAAAATCACCACTTACTTCCAAGCCAATATAGTCATATCCCAAAAGCTTTTCATCTGGGATGCAATCTTCTCTAATGCCTTTTTTTAAACACTGATAGATACCAATTTCGCCAACATGTTCAGAACTTGAAGCAAAAATCTCTAAAATATCACTCCTATAATCACCATCTACATAAAGAGATAGCAAATAAATATCAGCATGATTTTTAAAAAATCTTTCTTTATATTGGGTTGCGGTCTGAATATCCTGAAAGACATTAGCCCAACCTAGCAAATTCTTCTGATGTAAGTCATTTACCCAATTTTCAAGTAAATGGAATTGTTCATTCGTTAAACTAAGTTTGGATTTTATTTCCTGAATTTCGTCTTGCGTTTTTAATACCCAAGAATATGACCAACGATCAACAAGATGATCATTTATACAAGAACTACATGTAAAAATTCTAGATGGCACGTCCTTAAATAGATTAGCTGATTTCAATTGAATGAGATGATAACCAGCTAAATAGAACGCCATGATCTTATCCTACATAGACCATTTTAACTGTTCACGTAGACTGACCACTTCACCAATAATGGTTAAAGTTGGCGCTACGATCTGATGTTCAGATACTTTGGTTGCGATGTCTGCCAATGTACCCACCACCACTTTCTGATCAGGGGTGGTACCTTTAGAAATTAAGGCCACAGGCATCGTTGGACGCTGACCATGTGCAATCAATTGCTCACAAATGCGTTCCAGACCAACCAAGCCCATATATAACACCAAAGTCTGGTTCTCATAAACCAGTTCATTCCAAGGTAGCTCAGGTGAGCCTTCTTTTAAATGACCTGTCAGGAAACGTACACTTTGCGCATAATCACGATGCGTCAGTGGAATACCTGCATAGGCAGAACAACCTGAAGCTGCGGTAATACCCGGAACAACTTGGAAAGTCACATTGGCTTCCACCAATTCTTGAATTTCCTCTCCACCACGGCCAAAGATAAAGGGATCGCCACCTTTTAAACGGCAAACACGTTTACCTTGCTGTGCATATTCCACCAATAAGGCATTGATGCCATCTTGTGGAACCGAATGATTAGAACGGGCTTTACCCACATAAATCTTTTCAGCATCACGGCGACACAATTCCAAGATGGGTGCAGACACCAAGCGGTCATAAATCACCACATCGGCTTGTTGCATTAGACGCAAAGCTTTTAAAGTCAGTAGTTCTGGATCGCCCGGCCCTGCTCCAACCAAATATACCTCACCTTTCGGTGCGGTCCATTCTGTTAAAGCCTGCTCAATCAGATCATTGGCTACATCAATATTGTCATTGAAAACCTGTTCTTTCAGCGGACTAGCATACAGGTTTTCCCAGAAGATACGGCGCTCATCTGGATTGGCAATTTTGGCTTTCACTTGCTTACGCCACTGACCTGAAAACTCAGCCAATTTACCCATACCATGTGGCACAAGAGTTTCGATCTGAGTGCGCAACTGTCTGGATAACACGGGTGATGCGCCATTGGAAGCTACTGAAATCACCAGCGGTGAGCGATCAATAATCGCAGGCACCATAAAGCGGCAATGCGGAATATCATCGACACTGTTGACCAACAGATTACGCTGTTCACACTGTTCAAATACGCTTTTATTGACTTCAGGCCGATCTGTGGCAGCAATCACTAAGCGATAAGCTGTTGCCAGAACCGTTTCAGAAAAAGGCGCTTGAATATATTGCCCTGCCGATTGTTCAATCAGTTGGTCTAATTCGGGAAGGATATCTGGTGCAATCACATCCACAATTGCACCAGCTTTGACGAGCAGGTTTGCTTTACGGTAGGCAATATGCCCCCCCCCCACAATCAGACAACGTTGCTGCTGCAACTTTAAAGAGATTGGGAAAATTTCCACGTGACGCCTCTATATTTTCAATCTGATTGAGCTCAAGCAAAAACTATGCACAAAATCGATGCACAGTTTAGTCGATGTAGCTAACACCGCCCATATATGGACGTAAAACTTCTGGAATCTCGATTGAACCATCAGCGCGTTGATAGTTTTCCATCACCGCAAGCAAGGTACGACCAACTGCCAAACCTGAACCATTCAAGGTATGCACCAATTCGATCTTCTTCTGATCAACACGGTAGCGTGCTTTCATACGACGTGCTTGGAAATCGCCCACATTTGAGCAGCTTGAGATTTCACGATAAGTATCTTGGCTTGGCACCCAAACTTCTAGGTCATAGGTTTTAACCGCACCGAAGCCCATGTCACCACCACAGAGCAAAATCTTACGGTACGGTAAGCCCAATGCCTGCAAAATGCCCTCTGCGTGTGCAGTCAACTCTTCAAGTGCCTGCATAGAGTGCTCTGGTTTTACGATTTGCACCATTTCGACCTTATCGAATTGGTGTTGGCGAATCAAACCACGGGTATCACGGCCATAAGAACCTGCTTCGCTACGGAAACATGGCGTATGTGCAGAATATTTCAGTGGCAAACGATCCGCATCAATAATTTCGTCACGAACGAAGTTGGTCACTGGCACTTCAGCAGTTGGAATCAAGTAATACTCTTTTTCACCCTGAAGTTTGAATAAGTCTTCTTCAAACTTAGGCAATTGACCTGTACCACGTAAGCTGTCTGCATTGACCAAATACGGCACATAAGCTTCGGTATAGCCATTTTTAAGCGTGTGCGTATCCAACATGAACTGGGCTAAAGCACGTTGTAAACGCGCCAAAGGTCCTTTCAAGACACTGAAACGTGAACCTGTTAATTTGGTCGCCGTTTCAAACTCCAGACCACCCATCATTTCACCAAGATCGGTATGATCTTTGATCTCGAAATCAAACTGACGTGGTGTACCCCACTTTAAGATTTCAAGGTTATCGCTTTCATCTTTACCAAAGGGAACAGATTCATCTGGCAAGTTTGGAATCGCCAATGATTTTTGTTCAAGCTCAGCTTGCAACTCAGCCAAAGCCACTTCCGCAGCTTTGATCTCATCACCAATGGCCGCCATACGCGCCATGATTTCAGAAGCATCTCCACCCGATTTTTTGATTTGACCGACTTGTTTCGCTCCCGCATTACGCTCAGCTTGCAAGTTTTCAGCTTTGGATTGCAAATCTTTACGGCGAGCTTCTAAATCAGCCCACTCTTGCACATTTAGCTGAATACCACGTTTTGCCAAAGCAGCATTGACTGCTTCGATATTATTTCTAAGTAATTTTGGGTCGATCATAATCAATCATGAATAGAGAAAAAAACTGGCTATAGTGTAAGGCTTTAACCTAAAAAAATACAGCGATTGGCAACAAAGTCTCAGCATCTACATCTAAGATGTAGATGCTGGAGAAGAACTAGTTCGGATCTTTTGGCAAACTTGGTAAATATTCAGCCTTCACAAACTGTTTGGCTGCATAGTACGGCAAGGTCAACTCACTCATGCCTTCCGCATAAGATGCCAATTCATACAGCGGATAAACAAATACGATGCCATTTACCCCATAGTAATAGTTATCACTGACCTGTAATTGTTCTTTTTTAATGCTGTGGTCTTCGAGCCAGTTTTGATTGGATGCATATAGTTCATCGCGCAGTTTGGTATTCATATCAGGTTTGAGCAATTCACTGACCGTGATATGTTTTTTATTACTCAAGTCAAAATTCACAAACTCTTGATGTGACATGCCATGTGCCGCCCCCGCAGAATAAGAATAAGTCTGGATTGCAAAAGTGGCTAGATTATAGTTTTGCCCCACAAAGCGGACATAGGTACTGCTTTCGCTTTGCGATGCTTCGTCCGCAGGGACTTTTACTTTCTGGTCTGCAATATTGGAAAACGCATTCGGCTCGGCCTTTTTCATCCGATTTACGAAATATTCATCAATCCATTTCTGATTGGTTTCTACCGTTTGTAAATCATAGCTGGTACAGCCATCCTCCAAACAGACTTTCTGCTTTGGAATTTTAACCGTCACCACTTTTGCATGAATCAACGGAATATCGACTTTTTCAGTGGTCGCAGTGCTGTCTTTTTTAGGTTGGCAACCTGCTAATGCAACAACCGTCAGAATGGGGAGCAGTGGAATAATTTTTGATAATTGTGAAGGTTTCATCGTCATGCAAGTCTCTGATGTTTTTCTTCACTATACAAAGCCTTGCCCCAAGATGAAATTAAAAAATGTATCCAAACTTCATATCAAAAAAGCCGCAACATGTGCGGCTTTTCAAGTCAAGCGGAGAGTTACTGATCAATAATATCGGTGCCTTTAGGCGGTGTGAAATTAAACACTGATGCTGGAATCGCCTGATTCACTTTAATATTATTGAAACGCACATAAGTGGTTTGCCCCAAAGAGTCTTGTAATACCATCAAATTCGGCGCTTTATTGCCGCCAAAACTAATGGTTAAACTCTGGAATGCCCCATCTTCTTGCTTAGGATATAAAGTGTAATACAGCTTGCTGCGATCCGGTTGAGTCACACGATAAGACTGCATGATCTGGTTGGTATTGCCCGATAACAATAATGCTGGCGTATTGGCAATTTGATCATCTAAGCTTTGACGCACGGCTTGCTGCAAGTCTGGATCATAAATCCACACCACTTTACCCGTAGTCACGATGGTTTGTTTGGCTGGACTGGTGGTTTCCCAATAAAATTTCCCAGGACGCTCAACTTTCATTGTTCCTTTAAAGGTCTGATTCATGTGTTGAGCAGTTAAACCTTTTTTTTGTACTGCTTTATTACTGTTTGCTACTTTTGTGCTTTGTTCAAAATCTGCGGTGAATCGTTGCAAGCCAGATAACTGTTGAACCAAACTGGTGGTCGCTTGCTGAGCCGATGCAGCAACAGGTGCAGCGAAGACCTGACTACTCACAACAGGAGCAAGTGTCATTGCACTTAACGTTGCAGCATAAGCCATTTTTTTTACGAAATTCATAAAAACAACCTTCTATCAGATTTCTACTGGTATGACGACATCTTACTGTTTTTGATCATTAAAAAAATGAAGAAAAGCAACGGTTTTGTGTAATTCGTGTCGCAAAGTTCTGCATTATGTATGAAGTTGCAGCCTTTATGTAGAGATTGTAAGAACGAAAATTAACTTTTCGACCATTCACCAACTACATCCGTCAATGTCTGATCAGGGAAAATTATTGCTCAGCGTGAATCTAGACGAATCACCAGCATTTGCTAAGCTAAAAGCCAATGATTTTAACCAGCATCATTCATGAAAAGTCTTGCCTTTATCCACCGGAATGACACGCGATTTGCGATTGGCGATTTTTATCCCGCCCTTTCAGTCTTTTCGTATCAGGAACTGGGGAATACCACCTCACCGTTTTTATTATTGGATCATCTAGGGCCAGGACGCTTGGCACCCAAAAGCACGAAAAAAGGTGTGAATGAGCATCCACACCGCGGCTTTGAAACAGTGACCTTTGTGTTTTCGGGTGAGTTACAACACCAAGACTCTACGGGGCAAGGTGGAATCATCGGACAAGGTGATGTGCAATGGATGACAGCAGCTTCTGGCATTCAGCATACCGAACATTTTAGCCCTGCTTTTCGTGAGCGTGGTGGATACTTTGAAATGCTGCAATTGTGGATTAACCTTCCTGCAAAAGACAAAATGTCTGCACCTCGTTATCAAAGTCTATTAAAGAATACGATCCCAAAAATACCTCTCGAACAGAATGCAGGCTATGTCCGGATTGTGGCTGGACAGTTTCAAAATATTCAAGGGATCGCCCAAACCTTTAGCCCAATGAATGTCTTTGATGTTCATCTAAATAAAGCTCATCAACTGACACTCCCTGCTCAGCATGGGGACACGACTTTAATTTATTTACGTAAAGGCAAGCTTCAATTCACCGAACATGAAGACACATTGGAAGAACAGGCCTTAGCGGTGTTGTCCAGCTTTGATACTGATGTTGCGATTACCGCATTAGAAGATAGTGATCTGTTATTTTTATCTGCGCCGCCCTTGCAAGAGCCAATCAATGGGCATGGCTTTTTTGTGATGAACAGTTATGAGCAAATTTTACAGGCTTATGAAGATTTAAAAACAGGAAACTTTGGAAAACCTTCAGACTAAACCACAATGCAAAAACTTATATGCATAAAAAAACCCGCTAAAAGCGGGTTTTCTCGAACTATTAAAACTTAAGCTTCAACAGTTACATAGCGACGGCCAAATTGACCTTTCACTTCAAATTTTACTACGCCGTCAGCAGTAGCAAATAAAGTATGGTCACGACCCATACCAACATTTGCACCAGCGTGGAACTCTGTACCACGTTGACGAACGATGATGTTACCAGCAGTTACAGTTTGACCACCGTAAACTTTAACACCTAACATCTTAGGATTCGAATCACGACCGTTCTTCGTCGATCCACCGGCTTTTTTAGTTGCCATGTCTATTTACTCCTCGTATTAGCCTGCGATACCAGTAATTTTCAACTCGGTAAACCATTGACGGTGACCTTGTTGTTTACGATAGTGTTTACGACGACGCATTTTGATGATGCGGATTTTGTCGTGACGACCATGGCTAACTACTTCTGCAGTTACTTTTGCGCCAGCTACAACTGGAGCACCGATTTGAATGTTGTCACCGTTAACAACCATTAATACGTCATCAAACGTAATAGTCGCGCCAGTTTCAGCTTTCAATAATTCTACTTTAAGGGTTTCACCCTCAACAACACGGTGCTGTTTACCACCGCTTTGGATTACTGCGTACATAATGTACTCCAACTTGCCCGTGTCGTCGTGCCGATAAAGGGACATATCGATCTTAAGACGAACGCCACTGGGGTTATACAAGGGGACAAATTTTAAGTGAAAATTGATCAAACGACAAGTGATTTTACATAAACACATGTATATCGATAACTTGCTTGGATTTTTAAGCAAAATCAATTAGATTGATGACGGATTTTCGATTGATTCTGATCAAAATTTGAAATACATTTCTGAAAATAAGTTGTAACAATAACAAACTGTGTTTTTTAAAAGCCATAATTAAAGTAATGGTATGTGGTGGGAAACCTCTTTTCTGTCTAAATTAAGACCAAAAAACTCTTCATCGTGTCTTAAATAGCAGATTACACAGTCTGTATAACTGTTTAGTTATAGATAAATTGATACACTTGGCAACATTACCCACCTATACGAGGTTTTTCTTCATATGGTTATCGATTTTAAGCAAGACATTCTCTCCCCTGTTGCGACAGATTTTGCTGCGATGGATCGCCTCATTAATGAAGGAATTAGCTCAAAAGTGGGCCTCGTCATGAGTGTCAGCAAACACGTGGTTGAAGCAGGCGGAAAACGCATGCGTCCGATTATGTGTTTATTGGCAGCGCGAGCTTGTGGACTCGCCGATATGCAGCAGGCACAGCATTTGGCGGCAGTCATTGAAATGCTGCATACTGCAACCTTGGTGCATGACGATGTGGTCGATGAATCAAGTTTGCGCCGTGGTCGTCCAACCGCAAATGCAACATGGAACAATCAAACTGCGGTTTTGGTCGGTGATTTCCTAATTTCAAGAGCTTTTGATTTATTGGTCGATTTAAATAATATGACCTTATTAAAAGATTTCTCGACTGGGACTTGTGAAATTGCAGAAGGCGAAGTCTTACAGCTTCAATCGCAGCACCAACCAGAGACCACAGAAGAAACCTATTTAAGAATTATCCATGGTAAAACTTCCCGCTTATTTGAACTCGCCACCGAAGGCGCCGCCATTTTAGCTGGAACAGAAGAATACCGTGAACCTTTGCGTCGCTTCGCAGGTCATTTTGGCAATGCCTTCCAAATTATCGACGATATTTTAGATTACACCTCTGATGCTGAAACATTAGGTAAAAATATTGGTGATGATTTAATGGAAGGGAAACCGACTTTACCGTTAATTTCTGCATTAGCTCATTCAACTGGCGAGGAACACCAAATCATTCGTCGCAGTATTGCAACAGGTGGTGTTGAGCATTTAGATAAAGTGATTGAAATTGTTCATCACTCGGGTGGCCTAGATTACTGTCAAAAACGTGCCCAACAGGAAACGGATGCCGCTTTAGAAGCGTTGAAAGCGCTGCCAGATAATGAATATCGCCAAGCACTAATCAATTTGACCTTAATGGCTTTACATCGACTACAATAATTTTTTGACTGCCTATGCATTTAACCTTATCTGATCTTTTTTTAAAAATGCAGGAACAGCTTGACCAACCTCAAGCTGTTCTTGACGAACAACTGCTGATTGAACTGGTCAATCGGATCCGTCCCAAAAATCCAAATGATGCGGATGAAGTTAAACAGCGTATCCATGCGCTAATCAAAATCTTATTACTGACTCCAACGTCAGCCATCTTACTGCAAAACTTTTTACTTAAGCTCATCAGCCAATATAAACAGTTAAGCTTATATGCTGACAGCGGGATTCTTTCGCTGGATGGATTTTGGAACCAGTTGGGACAACGTCTGGGCGCGCACTTCCTCCCTTTAGTCGAAGATGGTCAACAGCTTAAAACCCTAATTGGAAAAGTCTTTCACCAAGAAAATGACAGTGAATGGCTCGATCTGATTGAGAATCAGGACTGGATTACCCTATTTAATCTATTAGGTGAAAGTCAAAGCAATACCACAGAAAAACAAATTTCAAAAAATGAGCTAATTAAAGCGATTACGGTATTGTCCTATCGGATTAGTGGTATCGGCCTCTACCCTGAATTTATTAATGCGCAACCTGAAATTACCGAATATGAATCACCTTTTCTGGTGCAAAATCGTGAAATCGTAGAGTTCATCGAGAAATATAAAAAACAGATTGATGATCAAGATGCGGTTGTGGTTTTACCACCACCAGATGCATCGCAAGCCTTTGTGATGCTGGATCAATGCCGTGAAGTGGTGCTCAAAATTCGCCGTGCCACCAAGCGGATTGGCGTTAGTATCAGCCTCACCTATTTATTATCGCTGTTAGAACAGGCAATTGATCGGATTGAACTGCTACTGACCCTATTAGCCAGCAAAAATGATGCCCGTTACACGGCATTAGGTGAGTTAATCACTGACTTAACCAAAGCGCATTATAATGAGAAAAGTGTCCGCCACTTATTGACTTCAACCAGTGAGCTGATTGCCTTACAGGTCACCGAAAATGCCAGTAAAACAGGTGAGCATTATGTAAGTACCGACAAATCAGGCTTCTTTGGCATGTATAAAGCAGCTGCAGGTGCTGGTGCGATCATTGCCACCATGGCAACGCTGAAAATTTTAACGGCGCGTTTGGTCTTGGCTCCATTTGGTCATGCCTTTTTATACAGCATGAACTATGCGCTTGGTTTTATGCTGATCCATGTATTGCACTTTACCGTGGCGACCAAACAACCTGCCATGACTGCAGCGGCGTTGGCGTCAACCGTACAGCAGCAAAAAGGCAGCAAGACCGCACAAATTGCAGAACTGGCCGCATTGATTATTAATATTATCCGAACCCAGTTCATTGCAATTTTAGGGAATATCTCGATTGCAATTCCAACCGCAGCACTGATTACCTTTTTGTGGCAATACAATCTTGGTGAGCCACTGCTCAATCACGCCAAATCTGCCGCATTGCTACATAGCCTCAACCCCTTTACGTCATTGGCAGTTCCACATGCCGCAATTGCGGGTGTATGTTTGTTTTTCTCTGGCTTGATTGCAGGTTATTTCGATAACTTGGCAGTTTATCGTAAAGTCGGTCCACGTTTAAAACAGCATCGACGCTTAAAACGCTGGATGGGACAACAACGCTTAGATAAATTCGCGGGTTATATCGAGACCAATCTCGGCGCCTTGGCGGGTAACTTCTTGTTTGGAATCATGCTGGGCAGTATGGGCACGATTGGATTTATTCTCGGTTTACCTTTAGATATCCGTCATATTGCCTTCGCCTCTGCCAACTTCATCCAAGGTTTAATGACCATTGGTGGGCCTGACATTGGTTTAATTTTAGTGTCATTCCTTGGTGTGATGCTGATTGGATTAACCAACTTATTTGTCAGCTTCACCCTCACCATTATTGTTGCTTTACGCGCCCGCCGTGTCCGTTTTGCACAATGGAAGCCTCTCGCAAAGTTGGTAACGACTCACTTCCTGACCCGACCAAGCGATTTTTTCTGGCCACCTAAACAACCTGTTGAAGTGGAAGAACAGACTAAGAACACCCCATCTGCACACTAGCTTTGTACAGAAAAAACGACAAAGTACAAGTCTAACATTTGAACTATTTTTGCGTATAATCAAGTCACCAAAAATAGTTTAAATGGGTTGGTATTCCCTGCGTCTATGATTGAATAGATTACTTCTCCGCCATGGTATCCCTTTTACTAGGAGATACTATGACGCCAGTCTATAAGTATCTCGAATTGAATGAGAGATCTCAATTATGCATCTGCACTCTAAAACTTACTGCTAAAACCATGTAAAACAACTTATTCAATCTTGATCTTTTACTTTTTGAATATTGCACTGAGCTGAATATTGCCTACATAAATACAGTTTAGGCTGCTTGAGTCAAACGAGGTGATGCAAAGTAAATTTGCAATCTAGAGAATGGCTTAGGCTGTTGAGAAAACAGCTTAAAAAAGTACTTTTCATGATAGGCATAGATTCAATTAAAAGTGAGATATACATCAAATTTTGTTATGTTTTTTTACTAAGTCTTAAAAAAACATCAAAATGAAATTATCATAAAATTTCAAGACTTGACCAAAAGTGTACTCGCGAGTACACTTTCAAACACTCAACAACCCTGAATAATGGTTAAGCAAATAATGAGTAGCGCATGCCGTACCTATTGCTTTGTATTGGTTGCTTTTTTTTAGGATTCGGTGTGATTGGATTAGTTCTTTCCAACACATCAACTTTAGACCTTTTTAGTGTTCAAGTTTTTTTTGAGCACCGTTCATTTACGCTTAATCATGTGACAGTTCTGCTCTCTCTACTTGGCGGGATGCCTTTTTTACTATTTTTAACTACATTTTTGTGTCTTTACCAAACTTGGATTAAAAATTATAAGAATGTGACCTTTATCGCTTTAAGTGTGATCGGCAGCATTGTGATTGGTTGGCTTCTGAAATGGAGCATTGATCGGCCAAGACCAATGGAGTTTTATCACTTGGTTCAAAGTTATGGTGCATCCTTCCCAAGTGCCCATAGCCTTTATGCTGCAACCCTTGCGAGTTTAGCCATGTTGTTGTGTCAACAACACAAATATCGCACCAGTGTCATTTTAGTATCTACTTTATGGTTTATCTTCATGGGGATATCTAGAGTTTATGCGGGGGTTCACTACCCAACTGACGTACTTGCCGGTTGGGGAATTGGGTTGATTTGGACTTCCTTGCTTTGGTTTGGGCTGTATCAAAGCACTTTCAGCAATAATTTGTTTTTAGATAAAAAATCTAAATTGAGGTGGAATAATGATGTCGGCTAAGCTTTGGGCTCCTGCCCTCACTGCTTGCGCATTAGCAACAAGCATTGCGCTTGTTGGTTGTAGCAAAGATCCTAAAGATGCACAGCAAGCTGCTGCTGCTCAAAAAATGCCACCTCCAGAAGTTGGTGTCATTGTTGCTCAACCACAAAGCGTTGAACAAAACGTCGAACTGTCAGGACGAACCTCTGCATATCAAGTTTCTGAAGTGCGCCCGCAAACAGGTGGCGTGATTCTAAAACGTTTATTTGCTGAAGGTAGCTACGTTCAAGCAGGTCAAGCACTTTATCAAATTGATGCAAATACTAACCGTGCAACAGCAGACAATGCTCGTGCAACCTTATTGCGTCAACAAGCAAACTTAAATGCATTACGCGTGAAAGAAGGTCGTTATCGTCAATTGGTTGGAACCAATGCGGTTTCTAAACAAGAATATGACGATATCAATGCTCAAGTAAAATTGGCTGAAGCTGATGTGGCTGCGTCTGAAGCTGCATTAAAAAATGCTGAAATTACACTAGGTTACTCAACCGTTCGCGCACCAATCTCAGGTCAATCTAGCCGTTCTTCGGTGACGCCTGGTGCTTTGGTAACTGCAAACCAAGCTGATCCATTGGTCACGATTCAACAACTTGATCCAATCTATGTTGATATCAACCAATCAAGTGCTGAATTATTGCGTTTACGCCAGCAACTCAGCAAAGGCAGTTTAAATAACAGTAACAATACCCGTGTCAAAATCACACTGGAAGATGGGTCTGAATACCCAGTCGAAGGCCAACTTGCTTTCTCTGACGCAAGCGTGAATCCAGATACAGGTACTGTAACCCTACGTGCAGTCTTCTCGAATCCAAACCACCTGTTATTACCAGGAATGTATGCAACGGCTAAAATCTCGCAAGGTGTTTTACCAAATGCATATCTGATTCCTCAAGCAGCGGTATCTCGTTTACCTACAGGCCAAGCAATTGCATTGGTGGTCAATGCTAAAGGTGCAATTGAAACACGCCCAATTAAAACAGTGGGTGTGAAAGGTCAGGACTGGATTGTAACTGAAGGCTTACAGGCTGGTGATAAGGTTGTTGTTGATGGTGTTGCCAAGGTTAAAGAAGGACAAGAAGTGTCTGCTAAACCTTACCAACCAAAAGCAGCTGAAGGTCAAAATGCAGCACCAAAAGCTGCTGAACAAAAACAAGCCAATTCACCAAAAGCTGAACAAAAAGCAACTTCAGAAGCTTAAGGGGTAGATTGCATGGCTCAATTTTTTATCCATCGCCCAATTTTCGCTTGGGTGATCGCACTGGTCATTATGTTGGCGGGTATTATCACGCTCACAAAAATGCCAGTTGCACAATATCCGACAATTGCCCCCCCCACGGTAACAATTTCTGCAACTTATCCTGGGGCTTCTGCGCAAACCGTTGAAAATACGGTCACCCAAATCATTGAACAACAAATGAATGGTTTGGATGGTTTACGTTACATTTCATCGAATAGTGCGGGTAATGGTCAAGCATCAATTAACTTGAACTTCGCACAAGGTGTCGATCCAGATATCGCCCAAGTACAAGTTCAAAACAAACTGCAATCAGCTACAGCACTGTTACCTGCTGACGTACAACGTCAAGGTGTAAAAGTGACGAAGTCTGGTGCAAGCTTCTTACAAGTTATTGCATTTTATTCGCCAGATAACAGCCTTTCTGCTTCTGACATTAAAGACTATGTGAACTCAAATATTTCTGAGCCACTGAGTCGTGTGGCAGGTGTAGGTGAACTCCAAGTATTTGGTGGTTCATATGCAATGCGTATCTGGTTAGATCCAGCAAAGCTGACTAGCTTTAACTTGACGCCAAATGATGTTGCAACTGCTATTCGTGCACAAAACTCGCAAGTTGCGGTGGGTCAGCTCGGTGGTGCGCCATCAACTGCAGGCCAAGTTCTTAACGCAACGGTAAATGCACAAACCATGTTGCAAACCCCTGAACAGTTTAAAAACATCTTCCTGAAAAATACCTCAGGTGGTGCACAAGTTCGTTTGGGTGATGTTGCACGTGTCGAACTCGGTTCAGATAACTATCAATTTGACTCAAAGTTCAATGGTAAACCTGCAGGTGGTGTCGCAATCAAACTGGCAACAGGTGCCAACGCATTGGATACTGCTGCTGCGGTTGAAAAACGTTTATCTGAGTTACGTCATAACTATCCGAGCGGTTTAAAAGACAAGCTAGCCTATGACACCACACCATTTATTCGTCTTTCGATTGAAAGTGTTGTGCACACGCTCATTGAAGCGGTTGTCTTGGTATTTATCGTAATGTTCTTGTTCTTACAGAACTGGCGCGCAACGATTATTCCAACATTGGCAGTTCCTGTGGTTGTGTTGGGTACATTTGCCGTGATTAATATCTTCGGCTTCTCAATCAACACCCTCACCATGTTTGCAATGGTACTGGCCATCGGTCTATTGGTCGATGACGCCATCGTTGTCGTCGAGAACGTTGAACGGGTGATGCAGGAAGAGCATCTTGAACCGGTCCCTGCGACTGAAAAGTCAATGAGTCAGATTTCGGGTGCCTTAGTCGGTATTACCAGCGTATTAACAGCGGTATTCGTACCAATGGCGTTCTTTAGTGGAACCACTGGGGTAATTTATCGTCAATTCTCGATCACGCTGGTTACTGCGATGATCTTGTCATTGATCGTAGCACTTACCTTTACCCCTGCCCTGTGTGCAACCTTGTTAAAACAGCACGATCCAAACAAGCAGGAAAGCAACAATATTTTCGCGCGTTTCTTCCGCTGGTTTAACCGTAGCTTTGAAAAACTTTCAGAGAAATATCAAGGCGGCGTCAATCGTATGACCCACCACAAGTTATTCTCTGGGGTACTTTATATTGTTGTGATTGCCGCTTTGGTTGGCATTTATAAAGTTTTGCCATCTTCATTCTTACCAGAAGAAGACCAAGGTGTGGTGATGACACTGGTTCAGTTACCACCGAGCGCGAGCTTGGAACGAACCGACAAAGTCATCGATACCATGACAGGCTATTTCTTGAATAAGGAAAAAGAAAATGTAGAGTCAATCTTTACAGTTGCTGGTTTCTCATTCACAGGGGTGGGTCAAAACGCTGGTCTTGCCTTTATTAAATTAAAAGACTGGAGTGAGCGTACGACACCAGAATCACAAATCGGTGCCATCATTCAACGTGGTATGGCATTGAACATGATTGTGAAAGATGCGTCTTACATCATGCCATTGCAGTTACCCGCAATGCCTGAATTGGGTGTCGCTTCTGGTTTCGATATCCAGTTAAAAGATGCCAGCGGTCAAGGGCATGAAAAACTCATTGCTGCTCGTAATGCGATTTTAGGTATGGCATCACAAGACAAACGTCTTGCGGGTGTACGTCCAAATGGTCAAGAAGATACACCACAGTACCAGATCACCATTGATCAAGCGCAAGCAGGTGCAATGGGTGTCAGTATTGCCGATATTAACAGCACTATGAGCATGGCTTGGGGTGGTTCATATATCAATGACTTCGTTGACCGTGGTCGTGTGAAGAAAGTTTATGTCCAAGGTGAAGCGGATACCCGCATGATGCCTGAAGACTTGAACAAGTGGTATGTGCGTAACAACAAAGGCGAAATGGTTCCTTTCTCTGGCTTTGCCAAAGGTGAATGGACCTATGGTTCACCACGTCTAGAGCGTTATAACGGCGTATCATCTGTTAACATTCAAGGTACGCCTGCACCGGGTGTCAGTTCTGGTGATGCAATGTTGGCAATGGAAGAAATCATTGGTAAGTTACCTTCTATGGGCTTAACTGGTTTCGACTATGAATGGACAGGTTTATCTTTAGAAGAACGTGATTCTGGTAGCCAAACAGCACCTCTTCTTGTTCTTTCATTATTAATCGTATTCCTGTGTCTTGCTGCACTCTATGAAAGCTGGTCTGTACCTGTTTCGGTATTGCTGGTTGTACCTTTAGGTATCGTCGGTGCATTTGCCTTGACATGGTTAGGTATGCTGATTAAAGGTGATCCAAACTTGTCCTTTAACATTTACTTCCAGGTTGCAATTGTTGCCGTAATTGGTCTATCCGCGAAGAATGCGATTTTGATCGTCGAATTTGCGAAAGAATTACAGGAACAAGGCGAAGAACTCTTTGAAGCAACATTACATGCTGCCAAAATGCGTTTACGTCCAATTATCATGACTACACTTGCATTCGGTTTCGGTGTTTTACCGCTCGCCCTAGCAAGCGGTGCTGGCGCAGGTAGCCAACACTCGGTCGGTTATGGTGTACTTGGTGGTGTAATTTCTTCAACACTTTTAGGTATTTTCTTCATCCCTGTATTCTTCGTGTGGATTCGTAGTATCTTTAAGTACAAACCTAAAACTTTAAATACTCAGGAGCATTGATCGTGATGCAAACTGTATGGTCTATTTCCAGTCGTGGCATTGCAATCTCTGCCCTCGCGCTGTCTTTGGCTGCCTGCCAAAGCATGCGCGGGCCAGAGCCTGTGGTAAGCTCAGATGTTCCTGAAAGCTTCGCGTCTTACGGCAATGCTTCTGGAACATCAATCGCAGAACAAGGTTACAAAGATTTCTTTGCTGACCAACGTTTGCTGCAAGTGATTGATCTGGCGCTTGCCAATAACCGTGATTTACGTACTGCGGCTTTGAATATCCAAAAAGCACAACAGCAATACCAAATCTCGGAAAACAATCAGTTACCAACGATTGGCGCAAGTGGTAGTGCGGTTCGTCAAGTGACCCCTACTCGTGATCCAAATAACCCATATTCAACCTATCAAGTCGGTTTAGGCCTAACTTCATATGAGTTGGATTTCTGGGGTCGTGTACGTAGCTTGAAAGATGCAGCTTTAGATAGTTATCTTGCAACGCAAAGCTCACGCGATGCAACGCAGATCAGCTTGATCAGCCAAGTCACTCAAGCCTGGTTGAACTACTCATACGCGAACGCACAATTGAAACTTGCGGATCAAACGCTGAAAGCTCAACAAGACTCGTTTAACTTGAACAAGAAACGTTTTGATGTGGGTATTGATAGCGAAATCCCTGTGCGCCAAGCACAAATTTCGGTTGAAACAGCACGTAATGATGTTGCGAACTACAAAACTCAAGTTGCTCAAGCACAAAACTTGTTGAACTTGCTTGTTGGTCAGCAAGTGCCACAAAATCTGTTACCACAACAACAAGTAGCGCGTATTACCCAACAAAGCGTGTTTAGTGCTGGTTTACCAAGTGACTTGCTCAACAACCGCCCAGATGTGAAAGCATCTGAATACCAGTTAAGTGCTGCAGGTGCGAATATTGGGGCGGCTAAAGCTCAACTGTTCCCAACGATTAGCTTAACTGGTTCTGCGGGTTATGCATCAACTGACTTGAGCGATCTGTTCAAAGCAGGCAATGGTGTATGGTCTATTGGTCCAAGCCTGAATATCCCAATTTTTGACTGGGGTACACGTAAAGCGAACATCAAAATCTCTGAAACCGATCAGAAAATTGCATTGGCTAACTATGAAAAGTCAGTTCAGTCTGCTTTCCGTGAAGTGAATGATGCTTTGGCAACACGTGCCAATATTGGTGACCGTTTAACAGCGCAACGTCGTTTGGTTGATGCGACCAATACCACATATAAACTTTCAAACGCCCGCTTCCGTGCAGGTATTGATAGCTATTTAACCGTATTGGATGCACAGCGTTCTGCTTATTCAGCTGAACAAGGTTTATTGTTGCTTCAACAAGCAAACCTTAACAACCAAGTTGAACTGTACAAAACCTTAGGTGGCGGCCTCAAAGCGTCTACCAGTGAAACGGTAACGCATCAGCCATCAAGTTCAGAACAACATTACGCAAAAAAATAATTTCATCTTTTGCGGATAAAAAAGCTCACTTCGGTGAGCTTTTTTGTTGCAACCCTTGCGAATATTTCTTATCTTCAAACTGAATAGATTGAAGATTTAGAAAAGACAATGTTATTGAGCAGTTTAGAGTCTGTACCCGGGCATGAAATTTTACGTCAACTTGATGTGGTGTATGGCAGCACCGTTCGTAGTAAACATGTCGGCCGTGATTTGATGGCAGGCTTAAAGAATATTGTCGGTGGTGAGTTGACGGGTTATACCGAACTGCTTGAAGAATCTCGCCAAGAAGCGACTCAACGGATGATTGATAAGGCCAAAGCTTTAGGCGCCAATGCCATTGTCGGGATACGTTTCTCGACTTCAAATATTGCACAAGGCGCATCAGAATTATTTGTCTACGGCACAGCAGTGGTGGTGCAACCGGTTGCCCCTAAGCTCCCAGATCCATTTGGCGCATAGGCAAAACCATGGATGGATTCATTTTTCAGATCGTCCTGTTTCTGATCCTATTCTCAGTCGGTTGGGGTTTTGGTCGTCATATCGAGCAAAAACACTTGCGCGAACTGGACCAGAAAGAAAAGCAATTGGCGCATATTCGGATTGATACCAATCGCTTTGTCAAAACCTCTGCACATGGACACATGGTCAGCAGTAATGTGGTGATCTCACACGATTATTTTAAATATGTATTGGCAACCATTCGCAACTTCTTTGGTGGGCGTTTGGTCAGCTATGAAAGTGTGGTGGAACGTGCGCGTCGTGAAGCTGTGATTCGACTCAAGCAGGAAGCCCATGCTATGGGTGCCAATCAGATTATGGGGGTTCGACTCAGCACCACTGAATTGGGTATGCAAGGTGGTATGGTTGAAGTATTTGCCTATGGAACTGCCATCGTAAACGCTTCACATTGATGACAGTAGCCTATTGGGGAATTACTGTATTACCAATAAAATAAAAAATGCCTCGAATCATGAGGCATTTTTTCTAGCTTAGATTTTAAAGTTAATGAAATAAAACAATCGCCTTTTGCAAAGTAAACCAAATCCCTGCCAGTAAAGGAAGCCCCACCACCAACCAAGCAAGTACCACGGTAATCGTCTTGGATGGCGCATGTGCTACATCATGATTTAGGCTTAAATCTTGCGGTAATTTCTCATGTGCCAAAGCCTTTTCAGCAGCCAATTCAGCCTCTGTCATGTATTGATCTTCATCAACTGGTTTGACCATTAAATTGAGTACAAATCCAATCGCTAACATAGCTGCCAAAATATACATCGTCGTGTCATAAGATTGCGCTTGAGCTATGCCATGTGCCAGTTGATAATCTCGAATATTGGTAATCAATAAGGTTCCAAATACGCCTGCGACAGACCATGCGGTAAGCAAACGCCCATGAATAGCCCCAACCATTTGGGTACCGAAAATATCAGCCAAATAAGCAGGCACAGTGGCAAAACCACCACCATACATCGACAGGATGACACAGAAGGCTAAAACGAATAATGGCAAATTTTCGGCCTGTGCCAAGTGTGGAATCGAGACATATAACAAGAAACCCAAGGCGAGAAAAATAAAATATGTGTTTTTACGACCAATAAAGTCCGATGTCGATGCCCAGAAGAAGCGCCCAGCAATATTAAATAAGGACAGTAAACCCGTGAAGCCTGCTGCAAAAGTTGCAATCTGCATTTTTTGGTCCGCATTTAATTCATTAATTCCCACATCTAAGCCGATGAGACGTCCGCCAAATACTTCCTGTAACAACGGCGAAGCCATTGCTAAAATACCTATACCAGCAGATACGTTTAAACAAAGTACACCCCAAATCAACCAGAACTGCTTGGTTTTCCATGCCTTATTTAAATGCACGTGACGATTGGTCATAAGACCTGTCGCCTGCGTTACTGTCGGTTGCCAGCCACTCGGTTTCCAATTTGAAGGCGGAATGCGGTAACCAAAGGCACCGCCAATCATGAAAATAAAATAAACGGCAGCCAGTACCAAAAACGTTTGCCAGACACCCACAGAGGTATCCGTTGCAAAGAGCTTCATTAACTTATCTGCCAATGGCGCACCAATCATGGCGCCTCCACCAAAGCCCATAATGGCAAGACCTGTTGCTAAACCCCGACGGTCTGGAAACCATTTAATCAGGGTAGATACAGGTGAAATATAGCCAAGCCCAAGCCCGATGCCCCCTATTCCACCTCCTAACCACAATAACCACAACTGATGTGTATAAACACCCAGCGCAGATAAGATCAAACCACTTGCCCAGCAAAATGCCGCAACCACGCCTGCCTTTCGCGGCCCTGCATGTTCAAGCCAACCCCCAAACAAAAATGCGGATGAACCTAAAAAGACAAAAAACAGCGTGTACATAATACTTAATGTAGACACACTCCAGTCACAGGTTGTAGTGAACAACTGCTCAAGCAGACCTATGTTTTTACATTCGATTGGCGCATCAATTCCCAATGCTTTGGATAATGGCAACCAAAACACAGAAAAGCCATATGCCATACCAATGCTGAGATGAATCGCTAAGGCGGCAGGAGGCAATAGCCAACGGTTATAACCAGAATGGGCAATCGTGCGTTCCTTGGCCAGAAGTGAAAGTCGTCTTTCCATGTACAATCTCCATGCCTTCACTGCTAAAGAGAGGTTAGTATTATTCATTTGGATCTAGGCAGCGATTCACGCTTATGCCAGAGCTTTGTATTATGCTTATTTTTCAGTGAAGACCGAATGATTGTGCAAAAAATAGCTTGTTTTTATCAAGTAGCTTTTTTTAATAAAAAGTAAATAACGGGTTTAATGATTTTTAAAAAAATCCTGTGTCAAGCACAGGATTTTTGCTTAGGAGTCGGCAAAGATGGCTTGCCAATAATGATAGGTTTGTTCTTCCCCATTCTCTAACTTAAACTCATAAGACATTTGCCGCGTTTCAGCAATCTCAAATTCAACAGGGAACTTAAATAACCCACCTGCATAAGCAAAGGTATGGTACTCCCCATTTTCACCACAGACATCAACTTCACTTGGCATTCGCTCAAGCAAAGCTGCATCGATATCTTGACCAATAAACGACTCATCGAGCTTGCTGGCATCGGTCACAATAATTTTGGTTTGAATCCCTGAATCCAAAAAATCTTGCATGACTTCAGTCGAGTTCAGGTTCCAGATTGGCTCAACCACTTCGATGCCTAAAGGCTGTAAACGATCTTCCCGATATTGACGCACATCACTGAGATAGATATCACCAAAGATAAAGTGCTCAACCCCCTGTGCCTTAAAATGATGGGCTGCATCCAACATACGCTGTTCATAGATAGGCAGATTTTTGGGCAAAAACACTGGATAAAGTGGAATGCCAATACTTTCAGCCTGCTTTTCAAGCAGCCTATGTGGAATGGCATGCATCGAAGACAACTCGGTTTCTTCATTCACTGTAGTTAATAAAGCAATCACCTCGAACTCGTCCTGCTGTAAGACTTTATACAATGCTAAGGATGAGTCTTTGCCGCCGCTCCAATTAAAAACGGCTTTTTTGCGGTTATTGATTGTCATTCGATTACACCATTCCACAGAGCATCTAGAATCCACTCTATTTTCAATTACTTCAGTCTAGTTGAGAACACTGGTGAGATATAAAACCAAAAAAAAAGTTAAACCCCCGAATATCCAGACAGTCGTAGATAAAATGTGAGGCACTTTTTTAATCATGATCGGCAAAGCAATCAGACAAGATAAAAAGATCGATGGAACAGCCAACATAAAGACTCCCATCCATGCATAGCCATTAGCGCCTTCAAAATGGGAAATCGTGACGGTCAATAACTGAGCCACAAGTCCAGCAATGAAGAAGCTGGCAGGCAAAGCAAGTAACAAATAACTGACAATCAATGGAATCGATACGTGATGGCTCGAAGATGGCTGAGATAAATTTTGACTATCTTCCACCTACACGTCTTTTAAAACCACAATATTCACAATCATTTCACTTTCATTTTGCGAATCATCTTATACAACAAGTTGGGTGACAATCGAGAGACCAACACACCCAATTGCTCTTTTTTCCCGCCAACGACAATATATTGCTCGCCTGCCATTAAGGATTCCACCACCCGTTCCGCAAATACATCAGCATCTAGACCATTTTCAATGGCTTCATCCTGATGCCCTTGGGGCTTACCTTCACCATTTAAAGCATTGAATGATACATTGGTTTTCACAAAACCTGGGAACACCACTGACACCTCAACCCCTGCTGGTGCAACTTCGGCACGCAGACTGTTAGCCCACATATGAATTGCTGCTTTTGCGGCAGAGTAAGTGGCACGATACTGTGTCCCCAATAAGCCTGCTACACTGGAAACAAACACCACACGACCCGACTTTTGTTGTAGCAAGGTCGGTAATACGGTTTTGGTAAAGAACACTTGCGAGAAATAGTCCACCTCCATAATGGCACGTTCAGTGTGCATGGTGGTGTCCTGAATTAAAGCACGTTGACTCAAACCGGCATTATTGATCAACCAATCAATCCGCCCTTTACAGGCCAAAACCTGATCATGCGCGTAGCGGACTTGGGCTTCATCGGTAATGTCGGCAGCAATCGAAAGATGCTGTTCTGGCTTGAGTAGTCCAACCCGTACCGCTTCTAATTCATCATAACGACGTGAAGTGAGCACCACTTGTGCCCCTTGTAAGGCACATTCACGGGCTAAAGCTTTACCTAAACCAGAAGAAGCCCCTGTAATCCAGACCACTTTATTTTCAAGTGTTTTGAGTTTTGCCATTTCTCTGTCCTACCTATGCTTGCTGGCGCATAAATTTAAGGAAATAATCGACATAGGTTGCTGCGACTTGCTGATCAATTTGCGCACCCAGTTTTTCTAAACGCTTATAGCCCAAATGTGTGGTCATATTAATGACCCCATTCAGCGTTTTATCCACCACAAAATTAAACTTGAGACATTTTTTCGGCTCACGGATTAAATGAGTTACCCCAACATCAATCACTTCTGTTAATAATTTTAAGGCACTTGGAATTTCGCGACTATCGCCTTCAGCCAATTTCAGACTAGAGGTTCTGACTTGCTGTGCCAACAGTTGTTCAACAGGATAGGTCATATACACCTGTTCATCTTCAATCTGTAGGGTCTTGGAGAGATATTCCACCAAAGGGATTAAACGATCATTGCCAAAAAATGAGATCGACCACGGCATATATTTACGAATCGCATCTAAAATTTGCTGAATGACTTTTTCTGATTCACCTGTTTGCGAATATTGCTGATTCTCTTGGAGCAGTACCATAAACACTTGTTCAATCACTTCACATGCCATTTCCGACAATACACTGCCTAAAGCATTGGCCTGACTTTCTTTACTTCCTTGCAATAATTGCGTCCGAATATGTGCAAAACGTGCATAAGTATCCGCATGAATATTTAAAAAAACGGCGGTGTTCATTTTAATAACCCTAGTTTTTGGATCGCATAAAAAAGAGCTTGATCAACAAGCCCTTTCATCAGATCAATTTTTCTATCATTTTTGGCGTTGTACACGCCGAATTTAGCACACTCTATTCAGTATCGACATGCATAAATGCTAAAAAATGATTGACACAATCCGTTGCGGCATTGCTATCCACTTGATTACCCATTTTCTCTAAACGCTTATAACTTAAATGTGCAGTCATATTGATCACCCCATTTAAAGTTTTATCCACCACAGCATTAAAATTGAGACATTTTTTCGGTTCACGAATCAAATTGGTTACCCCCAAATCCACGATTTGGATCAAGGTTTGGAATACATCGACCATATCACTGATTTCATTATTCTTGAGTTGCGTGACCAAACCATGTGCCTGCTGTACCAGTTGTCGATCAATCGGATAAGACACATACACCTGCTCATCGTGATACTTGATCATATTGGAAAAATAATTGGCAAAGGGACAAAGACGCTCATTGCCAAATAAGGCAATCGACCACGGCATATATTTACGCACAGCAGCAATAATCTGTTGAATCACTTTTTCAGATTCAACGGTGTTTTTTTGGGTGAGTTGTGTCGGTTGATGGCTTTGAATCAGTAAAACCGCAAACACTTGCTCGACAATTTCACAGGCAATTTCGGATAACACCTCACCCAAGATACGAGATTGGCTTTCATGAGTGCCCGCGTTCAATTGCTGGCGAATGGTCTCAAATTGTCCATGTGTGACGTCATTAATTTTCAACAAGATTGAATAAGTCATGAGCAGCATCCCTTTTTAGTTTTTCGCATTCTTATATTGTTGTTTTAAGCATCAATATTTTTAAGTTATGTGATGCACTCCACAAATCTAACCCTATTTGTATGAAAATCCAACGCCTTTCATCGGCTTTTTTAGAAAAAATTGAAGTGTATAAAGATGTTATCGTAATTGAGTAGTCGATTCGCTCTAATAAAAACCACTTTATGAAGATGTACTAAACACCTAATCTATAAAAGCTCAAGAAACACCGATTTAGCCATTATTTAAGCGGCATTTATCATTCACATCAGGTCAGGCTGAAATGCCTACAGAAACGAGGATTTTTTGCTACAATAGATCTAATTTTTTATTCAATTTTAATCTTCTGTACTATGACTGACGCTCAATCTGCTCAAAATATTGCAACCACTTACGATCCAACCGAGATCGAAAAGAAATGGTATCAAATCTGGGAACAACAAGGTTATTTCAAACCCTCAGGTCAAGGTGAATCATTCTGTATCATGATTCCGCCACCGAACGTCACGGGTAGCTTGCACATGGGACATGGCTTTAACAATGCCATCATGGATGCACTGACGCGTTACAACCGTATGATGGGTAAAAATACCTTATGGCAACCTGGGACTGACCATGCGGGGATTGCAACGCAGATGGTGGTCGAGCGTCAATTGGGTGCGCAAGGTGTCAGCCGCCATGACTTAGGTCGTGAAAAATTCATCGAAAAAATTTGGGAATGGAAAGAGCAATCAGGCGATACCATCACCCGTCAGATCCGTCGCCTAGGTTCTTCTGTAGACTGGTCGCGCGAACGCTTCACTATGGATGAAGGTTTATCCAATGCAGTCAAAGAAGTCTTCGTTAAACTGCATGAAGATGGCTTGATCTACCGTGGTAAACGTCTCGTCAACTGGGACCCGAAACTACAAACTGCGCTGTCAGATTTAGAAGTTGAATCAGATAAAGAAGAAGCAGGTTCATTGTGGCACTTCAAATATTTCTTTGAAGATAAAAACCTACGTACCCATGATGGTAAAGACCATATTGTGGTCGCTACCACTCGTCCTGAAACCTTGTTAGGTGATACTGCGGTTGCTGTGGCACTGGATGATGAACGCTATACACACCTTGTGGGTCAGAACATTATCCTGCCAATTACAGGTCGTGCTGTTCCAATCGTTAAAGACGAATATGTAGATAAAGAATTTGGTACAGGCTGTGTGAAAATCACCCCTGCGCACGACTTTAACGACTATGAAGTCGGTAAGCGTTGTGAATTGCCAATCATCAATATCTTCAATAAAAATGCAGAAGTATTGGCTGAGTTTGAATACATTGCCAAAGCAGGCGAACAAATTTCTAAAACCATCCCTGCCCCTGCGGACTATATTGGTTTAGAGCGTTTTGAAGCACGTAAAAAACTGGTTGAACAAGCCGAAGCTGAAGGCTGGTTAGATCAAATCCAACCTTATACGCTTAAACCACCTCGTGGTGACCGTTCAGGTGTGATCGTTGAGCCATTATTGACAGACCAATGGTATGTAAAAATTGCGCCATTGGCTCAACCTGCGATTGAAGCGGTTCAAGATGGTCGTATCAAGTTTGTTCCTGAGCAGTACAGCAACATGTACATGGCGTGGATGAACAATATCCAAGACTGGTGTATCTCGCGTCAGCTTTGGTGGGGTCACCGTATTCCAGCTTGGTACGATGCTGAAGGCAACATCTATGTCGGTCGTGACGAAGCGGAAGTTCGTGCCAAAAACAACATCCCTGCTGATGTTGCGTTAAACCAAGATGAAGATGTACTGGATACATGGTTCTCTTCTGCACTTTGGACCTTCTCAACTTTAGGTTGGACGGGCGATGCCAAGAAAGATGCGGAAAACTATTTCCTCAATACGTTCCACCCGACTGATGTATTGGTAACGGGTTTTGACATCATCTTCTTCTGGGTTGCTCGTATGATCATGTTTACGATGCACTTCATGAAGAATGAAGATGGTACGCCACAAGTCCCGTTTAAAACGGTTTATGTGCATGGTCTAGTCCGTGATGGCGAAGGTCAAAAAATGTCGAAGTCTAAGGGTAACGTACTTGACCCTCTTGACTTGATTGATGGTGTTGACCTTGAGACTTTGGTACAAAAACGTACTACAGGTCTGATGAACCCGAAACAAGCAGCGAAGATTGAAAAATCAACGCGTAAAGAATTCCCAGAAGGCATTCAAGCTTACGGTACTGACGCAGTTCGTTTCACGTTCTGTGCATTGGCGAACACGGGTCGTGACATTAAGTTCGACATGAAGCGTGTTGAAGGTTACCGTAACTTTGCCAACAAGATCTGGAACGCAACCCGTTTCGTATTGATGAATGTTGAAGGTCAAACCGTTGCTCAAGAAGCGCGTCCTGAGCTGTGGGAACTTCCAGAAAAATGGATCATGAGCCGTCTGCAAAAAGCAGAAGCTGCGGTACATCAAGCATTCGCGACATATCGTTTAGACCTTGCTGCGCAAGCGATATATGACTTTATCTGGAATGAATACTGTGACTGGTATGTTGAGTTAACCAAACCCGTTCTGAACGATGCCAATGTATCAGAAGAGCGTAAAGCAGAAGTTCGCCGTGTATTACTTGCGGTGATGGAAGCATCTTTACGTTTGGCACATCCTTTGATGCCGTATTTGACAGAAGAAATCTGGCAAACGCTTGCGCCGATGTTAGGCAAAGGCGGTGCAACGATTATGACTGCGCAATACCCTGTTCCTGATCAAGCCAAGGTGAATGATCAAGCTGAAGCAGATATGCAGTGGTTACAAGGCTTGATTGGTGCAGTACGTAATATTCGTGGTGAAATGGGCTTAGGGAATGCGCGTTTATTGCCTGTATTACTTAAGAACATTTCTGATGCTGAGCGTGAGCAAATCATCCGTATTGAAGCTTTATTCAAAGCATTGGCGAAAGTTGAAAGCATTGAGTTCTTGAGCAATGAGCAAGAACCACCGTTGTCTTGCTCTAGCGTTGTTAGCCATGCATCGGTATTTGTACCAATGAAAGGTTTGATTGATCCTAAAGCTGAATTGGGTCGTTTGCAGAAGGACTTGGATAAAGTTCAGAAGCAACATGATCAAATTGCCAATAAACTTTCGAATGAAGGTTTCGTAGCGAAAGCACCAGCAGCGGTTGTTGAAGGTGAAAAAGTGAAATTGGCTGAATTTGCTGATCAGTTAGTGAAAATTAAGCAAAGTATGGAGCAAATTGCTGCGCTTTAAGCGGTAATTTAAATAAAAAACCCCTCAATTGAGGGGTTTTTTTGAATGCATAAAATTAATAAATAAATTGCTAAGGGATCTAAAAATTGTCCAAGAGCCTATTCATGTAGATGACAAAGAAAGTTCTATAAGAATTTAAATATAGGACTCCTAATATCCTTTAATATCGGTTCTTTTTTGTATATCTGTTTCTTTAAGAAAACATGCATATTCACTCAACTTAAAAAGCCTCATCTCTCTAGGTTTTATGTCCAACCAATCTTTTACATCCAAGAAGATGTCATTATCAATATCCCATATTTGCTTATAACGGATATCAATTTCTTTTTCCTTACCAACAAACAGTTGAAAAGTATTTCTTAGAAACCCATCTTGTTGAATTACTGTTAAGCGCTCATCATCTAAACGATACAACTTTCTATCGAATAGAAAAAAAATAAACTCTTCGCAACCCAAAATTGCTACTAATTTTTTCTGTTTATCTACTTCAATAAAAAAACCATATCCATTCGCTGCACGCTTGGTTCTAGAGATATTTGATCTCTCTAATTCTTTATTTTCAAAATTAAAAGAATAAAGTTTTTCTTCATTATTAATATTTAAAAAAATTACTGGATTATTGTCCATTCTTTAAAATCCAAATAACTCTAATATTACTATGTTGCTTGATTCTATTCACGCTGAAAGTAGCAAATTTTCTAACACAGATTCGATATATCAATTTTCCCTCTACTTTTAGGAGAGGGTTAGGGAGAGGTCTTATTAGAAAGCGCACAACATTTATTCCATAAATCATCCAAAACTCTCTCAGTATTTTTTAAAATCTCATGATTCCAATACCGTTCTACTTTTAAATCCAAAGCCTCTAAAAACTTGGTTCGTTCAGCATCATAAGCCCGCCCATCCTCAGTCCCATGCTGACTACCATCCAGTTCAACGACCAAACACAACTCATGGCAGTAAAAATCTACAATATAGGGTGCAATCACATGCTGTCTGCGAAATTTAAGATTCATAAAACGTTTAGCACGAAGTAGTTGCCACATCAGGTGTTCTGCATCTGTCGCATTACTGCGCATGGCTTTAGCGAATTCTAATAACTGTGGGTCTAGTTTCATTTTATGTTATCACCTCTCCCTAGCCCTCTCCTAAAAGGAGAGGGAATATCATCTAATTACATACCACTATAAAATCCATTGCTACTCCCTCTCCCTCAGGGAGAGGGTTGGGGTGAGGGAAAATCAAAGCACCCCATGACCCAACAACATTTCCACTCCACTCACCCTTTTCATATGTTTTAAACGCTCTTTTTCCCACTTTAACTGCTGCTTTAACTCAGCACAATCCGCATCTATGGCTTTATACACATCACCAATATGCAGATGCTCAGCTTTTACTTTTTTCGCCAACTGAAAAGAATCCAGAATCTCTTCAATTTGACTGTCGAGCTGCTGACTCTGTGCATCCAAAGCCAATTTATAAAACTTCACTTGCTCTGCTGATAACTCTTTAGCGCCTACACCCTTATTCTGTTCTAGCTGTAATTGAAGTTTGAGTAAATAAAATAAATCCTGCTGTTCATAAGCCTGACTTGCCTGTTGGAACAACTCAGTTTTTTCTTCTTTTTTTGTTTCGTCTGGCTCACGATCAGGATGAATCATGGCAGCAATTTTTAAATACACCGTTTTCAACGATTGCGCTGTCATCTGCTCAGCTTGTTCACGTTTCTGTTGTTGTCTAAGTTGCTTGGCTTGTTCACGGGCCTGTTGCTGCTCGGCAGCATATTGCTCAAAGTCATCTTGATCTAATTCTGCTCTTTGCTCATCCCCCTCATCAGATTCAAACTTGACTGACTGTAATTTTTTATTCTTTTTAACCAATTGCTGGGCATGTTGCTGATAAAACGTATCGATCTGCTTGACCAGTTTTAACTGTTCATCCTTCAATATCTTGGAACGCTTTAACAACTGTGCAAGCTGGGCAATTTTTTCATCCAGTTGCTGCATTTCCGCTTTGGAAAATTCATGCTGTTGTAATAGCGTCCAAAGCTGATCCAACTGCTGAAACAGGATTTCATGCAGCTCGCTATACACAGGCATCAGCTTTTGCCGCGTATGCTGTTGAATCTCGGCTTGCGCATTCTGCCATGTAGTAAGGCTGATTTTTTGCTGTTCTATTTGATCAATCAGGCGATTCAGCTTTTTCTGCTGTGAGGAAGGTTCAGCCCTTTGCTTTAAACTGACTTTAAGATCAAAAGACATAACGCATCTGCCTAAAAATTAAAAAGTGTAGCAATAATCAGCCGATAAAGGCAGCAAACGCTCTCAATATCGTGTTTGGACAAACGAGTCGTTTAATTAAGCTTTACTCATCGCCAAATAAGGCATTGGCTGAAACCACTTTGGTGATTTTAACTTTATCTTGTTTCAGCAAGGGATAGATTTTTTGTCTAACTGCATCACTGGTCATAGTGCCATTCAAATTCAGTAACACTGGCTCTTCACTCAGAGAGCCTTTGCCCAAGTATTCTTGATTCAAATCATTGGTAGTTGCTTGATTGACCACAACAAAATATCCCGCAATGCCTTTGACCTGACCACAGGCCAAACTTTGCGGTGACCAATCCCCTTGGCGAATCACTTTTTGCAACGTATAGCCTTTACTTTTTAATTGCTGCGTTTGTGCTGCGGTTGCAATTGGAAAATCAATCCGCTTTTGCTGGCCTTTCCAGTTCACCAGCAAATGACTCGATTGACAAGATTCACGCATAACGCCTCCACTTCCTCTCAATGCGCCTTCATCGGGATCAAAACAGGATGAAATCACTTGAAAAGTCGCTTCACCACAATGCAAGGGCTCAGATTGATAGGTCTTGAATGACGTTGCTTGAGCTTGGTTTATTTGAATTAAACACAAAGATAACAGGCAAAAGTTGGCGAATTTATTGTTCATATCAAGTCATATTAGAATTAAAGGCTGATTCATTCTAACCAAGAATATTTATTTTTTTACTAAAATTTGAACAAAAGCATCACATGTATTCTGAAGGAAAGTGGGATCTTTATAAGCTCTTTCCATCACAGCAATACCCCTCGTATATGTGATTAAAACATCTGCTGTTTGACCAACTTCTAAAATCAATGAATCCTTCCATTTTGGGTCAGATAATTTAACCTCTAATGCCAATCGAAGTTCATTCATGAAATCTCTTAAGCGCTGCTGTATACGTTCACTTGTTAGATTTATATCTACTAACATTTTAGTGGTCAGACATCCTTTTGCAGGAGTGCCCTTAGACATATTAGCCAATGCTGCGCTGAAAAAATTGGTTAAAACCTCCTGTAATGAATCTCCTTTCATTGCCAAATCAATATTATTTAAAAAATTTTTACAATAAATTTCATATGCTTGAAGAAAAAGCTCATCTTTTCCTCCATACGCATTATACAAAGATCCTCGTTGGACACCTGTTTCCTTCGCAATCTCAACTAATGAAGTTGCTTGCCAGCCATTTCTCCAAAAGATATCCAAGACTAATGGGAGGATAAATGCCTCATCAAACTGCCTTACTCCAGACAAGTTACACTCCTTATACTTGACAACCCTGTCAAAATTGACAAGACTGTCAAAGATAACTCACAATTATCGTAATTAAAAGATTAGAAAATAATAGTTTTTCAATTTGTCAATTAACTAAAAGAGTGTTGTATGACATTGAAAAACCAAAATTAACACATTCCGCTATGAGGATGATTGTATATGAAAACAAATAGCAACTCTTATCAGTTTTTCATATTTTTAATATCAACTCAAAAATATAATCAAGAGTATTAATTATCCTTGGTTATAATTTGGTTAAGGACAATACAATGAATATAAAATCAAAATCTTATCCCCTAGTGACAATGGATAAATTAAGATATTCAGATACTGATAGACAAGGCCATATTAACAATGCTTTATTCTCAACATTTCTAGAAACAGGACGTGTAGAGATTTTATACAACCAAAAAATAATAAATCAATCAAATGAAACTGAATTTGTAATAGCAAACTTAACCATACAATTTATAAGTGAAATTTTATGGCCAGGCTACATAGAAACGAAAACTGCTATAAAAAAAATAGGTACGAGCTCCATTATTTTTGAACAAGTTATTTACCAAGCTGAAAAACAATGCGCAGCAGCAGAAACCGTAATCGTTCAAATAAACAAATCAAACCGTCAACCATCGCCGTTAACAAATATGGACATCCAAGAATTAAATAAATACTTAAGAGAAAGTTAAACATCAAATAAACAAGGATGTTAAAAATGACAAAAACAAATGAATCTTGGTTAGGTATTATCTACGGAAGCTTAGCAGCTTTAATATGGGCAGCTTTTCCAGTCATGACCAGATTTGGGGTTTCAAAATCAAACTTAGATCCCTTTGAGATTACTTTTATACGTTTTTTTGTTTCAGGAATATTAGTCATTCCTTACTTGCTCATGAATAAAAATATGAAAACCCCAATAAAAGGGCTTCTAATGATAACTGTTGGCTTAGGTGTTCCATATATGCTTATAATTTCCTTTGGACTCAAATATGCACCTGTCGAACAGTTTTCAATTATGACTCCAGCCTGTATGATCTTATTCTCTCTTTTATTAAGTACAATGATATTAAAAATAAAATCTCATAAAAATGAAAGTCTAGGTATCATCACCATCATGATTGGAGTTCTATTTTCAGTATATTCAACATTTAATAGCTCATATATATTTTCACACTTTCTTTTTATTATTGGAGGATTTTTATGGGCAACCTATACGATTGCATCTCGGTATTATTTTAACTCAGCCATGTATGCAACTGCGCTGGTATGCTTCTTTTCAATGATTTTATATACACCATTTTATTTATACATCAAAGGAATAGAAATATTTTCCAACCCTTTATCCACTTTAATCCCTCAAATTATTTATCAAGGGTTTTTCGTTTCTATCATCGCACTATTTTTTTACAGTAAATCTGTAATTTTACTTGGATCAACTACAGGATCTGTTTTTGCAGCCTTAGTTCCTATTCTATCCACTCTAATTTCAGCAGTAATACTAAAAGAAACGATATCCTTAACTTCTATATCAGGATTATTCATCATAACCATTGGTATACTTATCACAATATTCAAAGCAAGTCAGTGGAAAAATATATTCCAACTTTTCAAAGATAAGAAAATAAATAGATTATAAATATAGACAAAAAATCTTGCTACCTCCCCCTCAAGTGAGAGGGAGTGTTGTCCTTACTGTGCAGTATAACCACCATCCATCACCACCGCCTGCCCTGTGATTCCTGCGCCTTTGTGACTGGCAAGGAAAATGGCATAGTCGGCAATTTCTTCAACACTCAGTAAACGCTTCTGTGGCACCATCGCTAAAATTACATCTTCCAAGGCACTTTCCAGACTCACATTGCGGGTTTTCGCCAAATCTGCAATTTGCCCGCGCACCAATGGTGTATCCACATAACCTGGACATAATGCATTCACAGTAATGCCATCACGCGCACATTCCAAAGCCGCCACTTTGGTCAAACCAATCACGCCATGTTTGGCACTGTTATATCCCGCCTTACCCGCAAAACCAATCAAGCCATTGATCGAAGACATATTGATAATACGACCATATTGCTGCGCTTTCATAATTGGAAACGCATGTTTAATCCCGATAAATGAACCAGTCAGCATCACCTGAACCAGTTTCTGATAAATCTCCGTGGCGAAATCTTCAATCGCAGCGACATGCTGAAAACCCGCATTATTGATCAGGATATCCAAACGCCCAAAGGTTTGTGTAGTCAAATCAATTGCCGCTTTATAAGCTTGTTCATCAGTTACGTCACAAGGCGCAGATAAGGCTTCAAAACCTTGCTGTTTTAACTGCTCCACGGCTAGCTGGCATTTCTCTGCATTGACATCAGAAATCACTACTTTGGCGCCTTCCTGCGCAAATTTTTTCGCGATTTCTAAACCAATACCACTCGCCGAACCAGTAATAAAGGCCACTTTGGCTTCGAGTTGTTGAGTCACTGTGCTACTCCTGTTCTTAATCATTTTGATTGCTCACCTGTCAAAACAGGCAAGCTGAATTTAAAATTTGCCTTAGACAATACCGAACCATGTAAACGCAGCAATCACCACAAATACCGCCAAGGTTTTAATAATCGTCACTGCGAAAATATCTTTATAGGATTGTTTATGGGTTAAACCTGTCACGGCAAGTAAGGTAATCACTGCGCCATTATGCGGCAGTGTGTCCATACCGCCCGATGCCATTGCTACCACACGATGCATCACTTCAGGGGGGATACCCGCTGCTAAAATCGCTGCATTGTAGGTTTCTGCCATCGCGCTCAAAGCAATACTCATCCCACCCGATGCAGACCCTGTAATCCCTGCCAGCACTGTCGTGGTCACTGCACCATTGACCAAAGGATTGGTAAACGTTGTCCCCAATGCATGGCTAATCAAAGCAAAGCCTGGCAAGGCCGCAATAATCGCTCCAAAACCATACTCCGATGCAGTATTCATCACCGCCAATAATGAACCACTGATACTGGCATTCACACCTTCTTTAAAGTTAGTTACCACGCGTTGATAATCAAATAAAATCGCGGCAATAATGCCGACAATCAAGGCCAAACCGACTGCCCAGATCGCCCCTGTTTTTGCCACATCAACAGTGTAGTTGGCTAAACCAATTGCATTAAAATCAAAGCCATTCGGATACCATTCTTTGATGGCTGTGGATAGATAACGGTTCATCACCGCAACCAGAATCAACGGAACAAAGGCCATACATTGACGCAGCACTGAACCGTTGTTTTGCTGAGATAGCTCTACATCAGCAGTCGTTTGCATGGCTGCATCTTCAGCAGCAAAACCAGCATAACCTTCACCTGCACGAGCAGCAGCTTTACGGCGTGATTCCAGATACAGTAGACCCATGCTTAAGACGAAGATCGCCCCAATTACACCCAAAAACGGTGCTGCATAGATATTGGTACCAAAGAAGGTGGTTGGAATCACGTTCTGAATTTGTGGTGTGCCCGGCAAGGCATCCATGGTGAATGTAAATGCACCTAGGGCAATGGTGCCGGGAATCAAACGTTTTGGAATATTGGCCTGTTGGAACAACTGATTGGCAAATGGATAAATCGCAAATACCGCCACAAATAAGCTAACACCGCTATAGGTCAGAATGGCACCCAGTAAAACTACGGTTAAAATGGCTTTTTTTGCGCCAATCAAATTGACAATGGTACGGGCAATCGACTCAGCAATACCCGACATTTCCACCACTTTGCCAAAGATCGCCCCCAGCAAGAACACCAGAAAATAGTCTTTAATGAAATTAACCATTTTCGGCATAAAAACGCCCGAATAAAACGGCAATACATTGGCGGGATTAATCAGAAAAACCGCCAGCAATGCACATAACGGTGCCATCAAAATTACGGAAAAACCGCGATAGGCCGTGTACATCAGCAAGCCTAAAGACAGCAGAATGACAAATAAGTCCCACATATTCTTTTACTCCATTCCAAAGAATATATGTCAGGGTCAACCAAATTATTTTTTTTATACTATGTGGTGGTTATCCTAACCATAAACAAAATTAAAATACTGCGAACTGCGGTACAGAATCTAAAGCAAAGACGCATGCTAAAACGTATTTTAAAATAGCATTAAAATCATAAAAAACAAGACGATTAAAACAAAATACACCATTTAAATTAATCATAAAAATCATACAGATATAAAAATAACACCCAAATAATTTAATTGATTAATAAAACAAATTAACTATTCAAAAATACTCATTAATCTCATCAAAGTATATTTAGCTTATTATTTTAATAATCTATTTTTCGATATTGAGATAAAATAAATCAATAATCTCATATCGTATTTCAAAAAAATAAACGGCTTGCCTCTCATCAGCGAATTAACAAAAATGCCAGTCACAATGTGCTGTTTTTTTTATAAATTACAGTATATAAATCAAAAACTTTCCGCATAGGTCGTCCACCATGACTTTAAAGCAACTCAAAGCATTTCTGGCTTTGACCCGTACCCTGAATTATGCAAATGCCTCTGCTGAATTGCATCTCAGTCAATCTGCTTTAAGTCTAAGTATCAAATCACTGGAAGAAGAACTGGGTGGCAAGCTGTTTAAACGTAATACCCGTCGGGTTGAGCTGACACAGGAAGGAAAGTCATTGATTCCCTATGCCAAGAAATTACTGGCCAATTGGGAAGATATGGAAAAAGACGTTAAACAACGTTTTAAACTCAATCGTGGCACATTGAATATTGCTTCGATGCCCTTTGTCACCCATGCGATTTTACCGCAAGTGATTCATAGCTTTTTAGCCAAACATCCCAATATCAGCTTTTCCATTCATGACATTCCCAATGAAAAAGTACTGGAAAATGTTCAGGATGGTATTTTTGAAATTGGCATCTGCTTTGAACCACCACGCAATGATCAACTGGAATTTAAACCCTTATTTGAGGAAGATTTCCTTGCGCTCTTACCAAAAACGCATCCTTTGGCAAGCGCGGATTCGATCAGTTGGAAACAACTGTGTGCCAATCCCTTTGTGACCTTGCAACATCCCTCGATTGTTCGGCATCTGATTGAAGAAAACTGTCTTAAAAACCATCTGACATTAGATTTAAAAGTCGAATGCCACCAGATCAGTTCCCTCTCCAGCTTTGTGGCATTAGATATGGGCGTCAGTGCCATCCCCCGTCATTTTCAAAATTTTATCGACAAGGAACATAACGTCTTGATTGAGATTGAGGACGGCAAATTGCCGCAAGCGATTGGGATTGTCTATAAAAAAGACTTTGAGCTTTCCAATATCTCAGCCGAGTTTATTGAGATCTTGCTGCAACATGATTTTGGCTAAGCCCTTTCGGCTGCTACAGCAAGACAGATTCACCCCATCATCGTGCCCTGTTGAGTGAAATAGATGAAATTTATTGTATTAATGAGTTTCCCTCATTAATCCTTTAAAAATTTAAACTTCTGTAAATAATCCTTGAATGCTAAAACTATTAGAAACCAAGGAATTTACAGGTGAAAAAAATGAATAAAGTCTATTCAAGCGCAGCATTGGCACTGCAAGATGTGGTGCAAGATCAACAGACTTTTGCGGTTGGCGGTTTTGGCTTATGCGGTATTCCTGAAGCCTTAATTCAGGCGCTGAAAGAAACAGGTGTCACAGGCCTGACTTGTATCTCTAATAATGCAGGTATTGATGATTTTGGCTTGGGTGTCTTACTCAAGACCCGACAAATTAAAAAAATGATCTCCTCTTATGTGGGCGAAAATAAAGAATTTGAACGCCAATATTTGAATGGCGAACTCGAAGTTGAACTCACCCCACAAGGTACATTAGCTGAAAAACTACGCGCGGGCGGCGCAGGCATTCCTGCTTTTTATACCGCAACAGGTGCAGGTACCTTGGTGGCTGAAGGTAAGGAACAACGCGAATTTAATGGTCGTACCTATATTCTGGAACTATCTCTCACTGCGGATGTGGCCTTGGTCAAAGCCTATAAAGCGGATAAAGCCGGCAATCTGGTATTCCGTAAAACCGCGCAAAACTTTAACCCTGAATGTGCTATGGCTGGAAAAATGACCATTGTCGAAGTTGAACAGATTGTAGAAATTGGTGAACTGGATCCAGATGAAATCCATTTAGCAGGGATTTACGTCAATCGTGTGGTGCTGAATGCCACGCCAGAAAAACGGATCGAACAAAAAACCCTCAAAGCACAGGACGCATAATCATGGCATGGACACGTGAACAAATGGCACAACGTGCCGCACAAGAATTACAAGATGGTTTCTACGTCAATCTGGGAATTGGCCTACCAACCCTAGTTGCCAATTACATTCCAGAGGATATGGATGTGTGGCTACAATCGGAAAATGGTCTGCTCGGCATTGGTGAGTTTCCTACTGAACAACAACTTGATCCCGATTTAATCAATGCAGGCAAACAAACTGTCACCGCGCGTGCAGGTGCAGCCTTTTTCTCAAGCAGTGAATCCTTTGCCATGATTCGTGGCGGGCATGTCAACATTGCCATTTTGGGTGCCATGGAAGTCTCCGAGCAAGGTGACTTGGCCAACTGGATGATTCCGGGCAAGAAGGTCAAAGGCATGGGCGGCGCGATGGACTTAGTTGCAGGCGTACAACGTGTGGTGGTGTTGATGGAACACAATGCCAAAGACGGGACTGCCAAAATCGTCAAACAGTGCAGCTTACCACTGACAGGTCAAAAAGTCGTACATCGCATTATTAGCGATTTAGGTGTTTTGGATGTTGTTGCTGAAGGCATCAAACTGGTGGAGTTAGCACCTGATGTGACTGAACAACAAATTCAAGCGGCTACAGGTGTTGAGCTGTTGATTGAAGCCCAAGCTTAATTCTACACACACTTTTATTTTTCTCGTTGAAGTGATGCTGTGATGGCATCACTTTTCGCTGTTTTCATAACAGCAAAAATTCATTTAGGACAAATGAATCAGGTACAACAAAATTAAAAATGGATGCTCAAGATGAATAAACAACCTGCCTTGTTAGAACGGTTTGCCCTGCGGATTAGTAACTGGTCGGAAAAATGGTTTCCTGACTCCTACATTTTTGCCCTGCTCGGTGTAATTATCGTTTCCTTTGCTGCCATCGGGATTGGTGCATCGGTACAAGATGTCGCAAGCTCCTTCGGGAATGGTTTCTGGAGTTTAATCCCCTTCACCTTACAAATGACCATGCTGATTATTGTCGGTTATGTGGTTTCTGTTTCTGCACCTGTGAAAAAACTGATTCAGAAAATGGCACGGATTCCACACTCTGGACGCAGTGCGATTGTCTTAGTCGCCACCGTCAGCTTATTGATTTCATTGGTCAATTGGGCAGTCAGTACCATTTTGACCGCGTTATTGGTAATTGCGCTGGCTAAGCGTAAAGAGCTACAGATGGACTACCGTGCTGCTGCCGCCGCTGCAATTATTGGTATGGGCGCAACCTGGGCACTGGGCATTAGTTCGTCTGCGGCACAATTACAGGCCAATAAAGCCAGTTTGCCTGAATCCATCTATAACCTCACGGGTGTGATTCCATTTACCGAAACCATCTTCCTATGGCAATCCATGCTGATGACCTTGATCTTAGTGATTGTCTCGATTGCGATTGCCTATTGGTCTGCGCCGAAAGGTGACAATGTCAAAACCATGCAGGATTTTGAGCTAAACTTTGAAGAAGAAGAAAAAACTGAGGTCAAATCGACCCGACCGGGCGACTGGTTGGAAAACTCACCCTTATTGACCATTATCGTGGTGGCATTAGGCTTGATCTGGATGTTCATCGAGTTTTCTAAAACCAATCCAATCATCGCCATCTCCAGTCTTAACACCTATAACTTTGTGTTCTTGATGCTGGGGCTTGCACTACACCGTACTCCGCGAAACTTCCTCAATGCAGTGAGTCAGGCGGTGCCTGCGGTCTCAGGGATTCTGATTCAGTTCCCGCTCTACGGCAGTATCGCCTTTATCATGACCCAAGCACTGAATAGTCAGGATTTATCGCTGTCGCATTATATTGCTGAATTCTTTGTTTCGATTGCCTCGAAAGAAACCTTTGCAATTGTGATGGGCATCTACTCTGCAGTACTGGGTTTCTTTGTTCCTTCTGGCGGTGGTAAATGGATTATTGAAGCGCCTTATGTGATGCAAGCAGCCAATGATTTACAAGTGCATTTAGGCTGGTCGGTGCAGATTTATAATGCGGCAGAAGCCTTACCAAATCTGATCAATCCCTTCTTTATGCTGCCAATGCTCGGGATTTTAAAACTCAAAGCCAAAGACGTGATCGGTTTTACTGTGACTCAATTGGTGTTCCATCTGCCTTTAGTGTTGTTCTTACTCTGGATTTTAGGACGCACTCTTACATATAGCCCACCAGTTATGTAACTACACAGTTCCGTCAGCGCCACTTTTTATCTTGAAACTCTTGAAGATGAAAAGTGGTGATCTCTGTTGCTTAGCACAGTAAAGATCATCGACCGATCTTCATGCGCGTTTACCTGGTTCGCTTTATTTAGTAATGTCCAAAACCGTGCTATTTTTAAGCAAATTGCACCACTTTTCACCAAAATTACAATTTAACTTCTAAATTGGTGCGTTTTTTGCTTTAAATATTTCATCAAATTAAGTTGTTGCAATACAACTTGAGTTTCTAGATTTACTAAATCCATTTTGGTGCAGAAAACGAATCAAATATTTGCATCAAAATAAAATTTAGCACTTTTTTTGAGCACCACTATGCAAAACGTAGATCTATTTTTCTTACTGCTCGGGGCAGTACTGGTATTGGCAATGCACGCTGGCTTTGCGTTCTTGGAGTTGGGCACCGTGCGCCATAAAAACCAAGTCAATGCATTGAGTAAAATCCTCACCGATTTTGCCATTTCAGCGATTGCCTATTTCTTTGTAGGCTATTGGATTGCATATGGTCAAAACTTTTTCCATGCAGGCAGTACCTTAGCAGCCGATCACGGTTATAACCTGATGCGCTGTTTCTTCTTACTAACCTTTGCTGCGGCGATTCCCGCGATTATTTCAGGCGGTATCGCTGAACGTGCCAAAATGCGTGCGCAAGCCATTGCCACACTGATCTTGGTTGCCCTGATCTATCCATTGTTTGAAGGCATGATTTGGAATGGTAACTATGGTCTGCAAAAATGGTTAGAGAACTCTTTTGGTGCAAGTTTCCATGACTTTGCAGGTTCTGTTGTGGTTCATGCCATGGGCGGCTGGATTGCCCTTGCTGCTGTGATTTTACTGGGCGCTCGTCATGGTCGTTATAAAAATGATGGTCGTGTCAGTGCCCATCCACCCTCATCTATTCCATTCCTTGCTTTAGGTTCATGGATTCTAATCGTGGGCTGGTTTGGCTTTAACGTGATGAGTGCACAACGGGTTGAAGCGATTTCAGGTCTGGTGGCAATTAACTCACTGATGGCGATGGTTGGGGGTACTTTGGCAGCCAACTTCATGGGCCGAAATGACCCAGGTTTCTTACACAATGGTCCATTGGCTGGCTTGGTCGCAATCTGTGCAGGTTCAGATATTGTGCACCCAATTGGTGCACTTATCATTGGTGGTACGGCCGGTGCACTGTTTGTTTACCTGTTCACCTATACTCAAAATAAACTGAAAGTCGATGATGTGCTTGGGGTATGGCCTTTACATGGTGTTTGCGGTGCATTGGGTGGCATCGCAGCAGGCATCTTTGGACAACAAGCACTTGGCGGTCTCGGTGGTGTTTCACTCATCTCGCAAATCATTGGCACAGGCCTCGGCATTATCATTGCCTTGCTTGGTGGTTTTATTGTCTATGGCCTATTAAAAGCTACGATGGGGATTCGTCTGTCACAAGAAGATGAGTATCGTGGTGCGGATCTTTCCATTCATAAGATTTCAGCCAACTCTGAAGAGTCCATGTTCTAAGCTTGTGAATGCATAAAAGCGGCGATCAATGCCGCTTTTTTTATGTGTAATCAAACAATATAAGTGATTCAATCTTTCCTATTCCAAGCTCTATTGTCAGCAGAAACGGCCTATGGATTGAGTATGGCAAGTCCTTGAAACATGCCACGCAAGATAAATGCTGTGCATGCTATCTAAAATCCAAATCACAGTCATGGCACATATCATGCTTTATATTTCTTGCAATTTTTACTGTAATTTACAATGTTTAAATTACACCATTCATCCACCATTACGATTAACAAAACCGTAAAGAATATCGCTTGAGCATGTGCATTGAACTCCATTAAGATGAAAAATAATGTTTTTTAATACATCAAAAAGAACACATTATTTTTCATAAAAATGAACGGTTAAACCGCAACAATGACGCATGCGATCATAACGATACAAAAGGAGTTTTGTAGATGATTTATAAACGCACCATGACCTCTCTGCTTTGTGCAGGCACAATGATATTCGGACTCAGTGCTTGTAGTGACAACAAAGCGCCGGCTGCTGGCGACAAAGCGACTGAAGCGGGTGCCTCCACTTCGGGAACATTAAACAAAATCAAAAGTTCTGGCACGATTGTGCTGGGTTATCGCGATTCATCGATTCCCTTTTCCTATATTGCCTCTACCCCAAACCAACCTGTTGGTTATGCACATGATCTGCAACTTAAAGTTGTTGAGGCAGTGAAGCAGAAGCTGAATATGCCAGACCTGAAAATCCGCTATAACTTGGTCACCAGTCAGAACCGTATTCCACTGGTCTCGAATGGCACGGTAGATCTGGAATGTGGCTCAACCACCAATAATAAAGAACGCCAGCAGCAAGTCGATTTCTCTGTCGGTTTCTTTGAAGTAGGTTCTCGATTGCTGACTGCAAAAAATTCGGGCATCAAAGACTTTGCCGATTTAAAAGGTAAAAAACTGGTGACCACAGCAGGAACCACCTCTGAGCGCTATATCCGTCAACATCAACAAGAACTTGGCATTGGCGAAATTATTTCCGCCAAAGACCATGCTGAATCCTTCCTGATGCTACAAAATGGTCGTGCTGTCGCGTTTATGATGGACGATATCCTACTGGCAGGAGAAAAATCCAAAGCCAAAGATCCAAATCAGTGGGATATTGTCGGGACCGCACCCATCCATGAAATTTATGGCTGTATGCTGCGTAAAGGCGATACAGGCTTTAAACAAGTGGTCGATGATGCCATTAAGGCAACCTATGCATCTGGTGAAATCAACAAGATGTATGAAAAATGGTTCCAGCAACCGATTCCACCGAAAAATATTAATTTGAACTTTGCCATGTCGGATCAGCTCAAAGCCTTAATCAGCAATCCACATGATCGCGATCAGTAATTCGCTCCCCTTATAGCAAGAATAGTATGCTGGAATGGGGCAACAGTAAATGTTGTCCTAATTCTGCTCAGGAGTCGTTATGAATTATAGCTGGAACTGGGGAGTTCTGTGGCAATCGACAGGGATCGGAGACACCACCTACCTGAACTGGATCATCACAGGTCTAGGTTGGCTACTTGTGATTGCTGTGGTCGCATGGAATATTGCCCTGCTGCTTGGTAGCACGCTTGGTATTATGCGCACGCTCCCCAATAAAACCGCCAGAGCCATCGGCACTGCCTATGTCACCTTATTTAGAAATGTACCTTTACTGGTTCAATTATTTATTTGGTTTTATGTAGTTCCCAACTTTCTGCCCGCACCAATTAAAAGCTGGTGGATGAATGATCTTGGCGCCAATACCACCGCACTGATTTCCGCCAGTGTCGGACTGGGTCTATTCACCGCAGCACGTGTTTGTGAACAGGTGCGAACAGGGATTGAAGCTTTACCTAAAGGGCAAATCAATGCTGGCTATGCCATGGGATTTACCACAACACAACTCTATCGTTATGTGATTCTACCGCAGTCCTTTCGTACCATTTTACCGCCACTAAGCTCAGAACTGACTAACTGCGTCAAAAACACCTCTGTCGCCTCATTGGTTGGGGTCGCAGAAATTATTTCGCAGATGAAAACCATTAGCGAATATACCCAGAACACCATTGAGATTTATACCTATGTCACACTGATTTTTATCGTGATCAACATCTGCCTCATTTTTAGCATGAACCTGTTGGAAAAACGTCTACGTATTCCTGGTTTAATCTCAGGAGGCAAGTAATATGGAATGGTTAACTTCTTTTTTCAGTGACTTACAGCAGTCCGGGCCTGCACTCTGGTATGGATTCAGCATTACCTTAAAAGTCGTGGTGATTGCAACCATTGGCGGTATTGCGATTGGTACTGTACTGGCAATGATGCGCTTGTCTTCAATCAAAATTTTCAATTGGATTGCACAAGCTTATGTGGATCTGTTCCGTTCCATTCCACTGCTATTGGTCTTGATGTGGTTCTATTTTGCTGTGCCATTTTTTTATACCGCCATCACAGGTCAATATCTGACCATTGATACTGCTTTGGTTTCAAGTATCGTGGCCTTCATGTTATTTGAAGCCGCTTATTTTTCTGAAATTGTGCGTGCAGGGATTCAATCTATTCCCAAAGGCCAATCGGCTGCGGCTTATGCTCTCGGAATGAGCTATAGCCAGTCAATGCGGCTGATTATTTTGCCACAGGCATTCAGAAAAATGACCCCGTTGCTACTTCAGCAGACCATCATCCTATTTCAAGACTCCACCATGGTCTATGCCATTGGGTTACTTGATTTCTTTAGAACAAACTATGTTCGTGGTGATCTGATGTCTCTGCTCACCCAATATATTTTATTTGCAGGTCTGGTGTACTTCACCATCAGCGCTTTAGCGACATTCGCAGTGAAACGTTTACAAAGGAGGTTAAGTGTATGAGTGACAATAACGTAATGATAGACCTCCAAAATGTCAGTAAATGGTATGAACAATTTCAAGTTTTAACCGAATGCAGCACCCAAATCTGCCAAGGTGAAGTGGTGGTGGTCTGTGGTCCATCGGGCTCGGGCAAATCAACACTGATTAAAACCGTGAATGGGCTTGAACCGTTCCAGCAGGGTAAAATCTTTGTTGATGGTGTTCCTGTGCATGAACCCAAAACCGACATGACCAAATTACGAAGCCGAGTTGGAATGGTGTTCCAACACTTTGAACTGTTTCCGCATTTAAGCATTACCGAAAACCTAACTTTGGCACAAATCAAGGTTCTTGGGCGTTCCGAAGCCGAAGCCAATAAAAAAGGACTGGCCTATTTGGATCGTGTTGGGCTGAGCGCGCATGCCAAGAAATTTCCGGCACAACTGTCTGGAGGGCAACAACAACGTGTAGCAATTGCCCGTGCGCTCAGTATGGATCCGATTGCGATGCTGTTTGATGAACCAACCTCTGCACTTGATCCTGAAATGATCAATGAAGTGCTTGATGTAATGGTCGGACTTGCCAAGGAAGGAATGACCATGATGTGTGTGACCCATGAAATGGGCTTTGCCCGTCAGGTGGCCAATCGTATTATTTTCATGGATCAAGGTAAGATTGTAGAAGATTGCTCCAAAGATGAATTCTTTGGCACACCACGCGGTGAGCGCGCGCAGCAATTTCTGGATAAAATCCTGCATTGATTTTTGATGTTTAGATTAAAAATAAAGCAGCCAAATGGCTGCTTTATTTTGAAATAGAATAACCGATATCATTGTGCTCGTTTTAAGAAACAGCTAAATAATTAGCTATTGGCCTGTTTACATTTAAAATTCTACTGCTGATTTTTATCTTTGAAATATCCATTCGTGATGCTTGTTTTAATATTCCTTTAAGAGCCAATTAAGACTTTTCACTTTAAATAACAAGATCAATTTTTCGGGCAAATCGTACGTTTCATGATCTTGAAATCACCTTTCTTCTTATGGCTGAGTTTTTTATTATTCGTCAGCTTTTTCATTTTGTTATGGGTATTTCCTGTCGGTGGGACCATTGATTTACAACTGATTCAACCGTGGGTCAGCTTACATGGCAGCTTTCCCTATAAAAATGATTGGTTTCTTGAAAAGCTAAATCACACCTATGTTAAGCAGCTATTAACCGTTGTTTATGTAGCTTTTTTCTTTTTATGGTGCGCCTCTTTTAAAGTCGAAAAGCTGAAACCACAACGTTGGCAATATGGCTACATGTTTTGGGTGAGTATGTTATGTACTGGCATTGTCGGCTTACTCAAAGCCCACTCCTATCATGCTTGCCCTTGGTACATGACCCATGAAACCACGATGGGCTTTGTCTGGGATTTCTCGGCAACCGCTGGGCATTGTTTTCCAGGTGGACATGCCAGCACAGGCTTTGCTCTGATCACAGGCTATTTCGTCTATCGCTTGCATCAAACACAACGAGCTTGGTTTTATTTGATTGCAGGAATCATTATTGGCTTTGCCATGGGCTGGGCGCAGATGATGCGTGGTGCGCACTTCCTTAGTCATAACCTTTGGACGGCTTGGGTTTGTGTCGCAATTAATTTGGTCTGTTATGCACTGACCTATAAATATCATCAAGCCGTTGCAAATCGTAATTCTATACCTTTACCGACAATTGATGTGGTAAAGTGAACGCCCGTACTCAAAGAACGAGTACGTTTGACGCTCACATTAGGATTATTTTTGCTGCCGTATGTCTGACTATCAATCTTTTTTGGAAACCACTTTAGCAACTCAATCCGACTCTATTCAATCTTATGAATTAGATTCACGCAAAGTATGGCTTAAAAAAGCATCTGAACGCCATGGATTATGGCTTTACACTCCATTGAAATGGCTAGCAAAAATATTTAACCTCGGCTCCATCACCCCTGTTCCCAATCAAGGCGGGTCAGCTGCAATTCAATGTGAATTCAAACGCATCCAGCAACTCAAAGCCTTGGGGATTTCAACCCCAAATGTTTTGGCACTCTCAAAAAAAGGCATTTTACTCGAAGATGTCGGCTCACAACGTCACAGCCCTGTGAGTCAATTAGATCAGAAGATTGCCAGCTTAAAACACCATCCTGAAGCACAATTCGACTTATTTCATCAAGCCATTCAGTCCATTCGTCAACTGCATGCAGACGAAGGTTATTTAAGTGAAGCCTTTGCACGCAACATTTTAGTCGATGAGCAAAATCAGTTTACTTTTATTGATTTTGAAACAGATCCGCGAGATGTACTCAGTTTGCATGATTGTTTTGTTCGGGACTGGTTACTGTTTATCTTCTCAACAGCCTATCATTTTGAATTTGAAAGACTTGAGTCAGCCAGCCAACTGCTCTATCAAGCTTTATTAGATGAACCTCAAGTCTATAAAGATATTTGTAAGGTTGGTAAACGTTTAAATTGGGTATTACGCTTCAATGTCAGCAAAGTCGGTAATGATGGCAAACGTATCCAGAAATGTGTGCTCTTCCTGCGCTACCTAAAACAGCAATCGGAAAGCAATACACAGCCCAATTAAGTGCTGTGTTTACTCAATGCGGTCATGATGTGCAAGTTTTTTCGGTAATTTGACCAAAACACTCAGACCACCTAATTCAATACTTCGAGATAAAGTCAAAATTCCACCTAAACGTTGAGTGGCTTTATCCACAATCGAAAGTCCAAGCCCACTCCCCACTTCTAAATGATGATGGACACGATAAAAACGTTTTAAAACTTTGTCATATTGTTCAGGATCAATTCCTGTACCGCTGTCTTCGATTTGAATATAGGCAAAATCATCCGCATCGCTATACACTGAAATATTAATAATGCCCTGATTTGGGGTATATTTAATTGCATTATCAATCAAGTTGAAAATAATCGAATGTACGGTTGATTCAAGGCTCTGCATTTCGATTGGATCATTACGTTCAAAACCTAAATCGATTTCCTTTTGCATAGCCAAATTGACTAACTGTTCAACACAGTTGAGTGCAACATCATTCAATCTGAAGTTTGTGTTGGGTTCAATCAGACTCAGCGCAACATCCTGTTTTGCCAAGGCCAAAAGCTGGGTAACTAAATGTTGAATACGAGCCAAGCCTTTGCTCAGATTCTGTAAAGCCTCATGTTCAGGAAACTGGCTGATCAAGATTCGTGTTTGTAAATTCAGCGCAGTCACAGGGGTTCTGAGTTCATGTGCAGCATCGGCAATAAATTGCTTTTGCTCGGTCTGAGCATGTTGAATACGTTCAAATAGACGATTCATTTCTTCGATGGTGGGCAACAGTTCTTGTGGATAATCTTTCACATCTATCGGCGACAGACCATCTGAATCACGCTGGGTCAGTTCGGTTTTAAAATCATCCAGGGGTTTTAAACTTAAACTAATAATAAATGCCAGTACAATAATTGCGATCGGTAACAGTAGGATATAGGGAACAAACATACTCCCAGCCAATTCCCATGCAAACGCATGGCGAACCTGTTCTTGCTGACTGACCTGAATCTGATAATCTTTGAGTGGAATCACATAAACACGCCATTTTCCTTGCGGTGTGTTTTGGGTATAAAAACCAGCTTGCTTCACAGGTGGAACCAGAAGATGAGTCTGATGCCATAAATGGCTTTGATCTTTATAGGCCCAGATATCAATCAATAAATCTTCTTCGTGATAGGTTCGATGCAGTTCCACTCGACTTGCCATTGGCGTTACAGGATGAGAGCTTGAACGCTCCGCCATATACTGCATTTGGGTATCTAAAATTTCATCGACTTCATGTAATGAAATTTTATAGGCGGCTAAAATCAAAAAACAGCCCAGCACAATACTGAAAATGGAGGTTCCCCAAATCAGTCGTTTCTTCAGTGAATAATGCCGAGTTGTTTTCATAAATTTAAGCTTGCCCCAAACGATAACCTAGACCACGAATGGTTCGAATAAAGTCTTTGCCAAGTTTGGCACGTAAATGGTGTACATAGACTTCAATGGTATTACTGGTCACTTCACTGTCAAAATCATACAACTTATCCTCTAAATTGGCTTTAGAGAAAATTTTATTGGGATGAGAAACCATCGGAATTAAAATTGCCCATTCACGATTGGAAAGTTCAATCTGCTGCCCTTTAAAGGTTGCTAAATGCTGTTCTACATCTAAGATCAGCTCACCACTTTTTAACAATTGTGACTGACTTTTTAGTTGTGCAGCCTCATTACTGCCACGACGCAATAAAGCATGAATACGCGCTAGTAATTCATCAAACTCATATGGCTTGATCAGATAATCATCTGCGCCTTGGTTTAAACCATCGACACGATTTTGTAGCTGATCTCGTGCAGAAATAATCAACACTGGAACAGCGCTACGTTGGCGAATCTGTTTAAGGATTTGCATCCCATCCATTAACGGCAAGCCCAAATCTAAAAGTACTAAATCAAAAGCCTGTTTGGTCAGCAAAGCTAGCCCATCAACCCCATTGTTAACCCATTCCACCTCAAACTGATGGTATCGCAATAAAGTCAATGTTGACTCTGCAATCATAAAATCATCTTCTATCATCAAGATCTTGGTCATGATTCCATTACACCTTATGGTTTCGTACATGTTGCTAACATGTCATCTTTAGCATTAATTACGTTGGTTTTAATATCAAGTAAACTGAGCATGGTTGGGAATAAATTATCCTGACTCAGCTTATTTTTGCTTTGTTGTGCCAGACATTTGACTTGCTTGGCTGCTTGTTGCTGCCATGTATTCGAGAACCACATCAGCATTGGAACATGGGTTTGCTGAGTGGGTGCAATCGCATAAGGCGCACCATGCAAATACATCCCACTCTCACCTGTAGACTCACCATGATCAGATAAATACCACAAACCAGTTTGATATTGCGTTGTATTTTTTAAAGTCTCAATCACTGAATCTAAAACATAATCAGTATAAAGCAGAGTATTGTCATAACTATTAATCAAAGCCTCTTGGGTACAGCCTTGGATCGCATTGGTATCACAGGTCGGTTTAAATACTCGATACTCCGCAGGTATCCGCTCATAATAAGCTGGACCGTGACTCCCCATTTGATGTAACACCACCAAACGTGGCCGTGTATCATCCTTCGGAATCGTTTCAAGATAAGCCTTCAGACTATCAATTAAGATATCATCGAGACATTCACCGTTCTTACACCATTTTTGTTGAATTGGCTCAGGAATTTTAAACTCACCCACCCGATCACAAGTTCCTTTGCAGCCTGAATTATTATCAATCCAAGTGACTTGATAACCCGCTCGCTTTGCAATATCAAGTAATCCTTCACGATGACTCGCTAAACGCTCATCATAATCCTCTCGCTGCATACCTGAGAACATGCAAGGAACTGATACCGCCGTAGCCGTACCACACGAACTGACTTGAGAGAAATTTAAAATATCCTGTTTGGCGAGTTTCGGATTGGTGTCTTTGGCATAACCATTTAAAGAAAAATTTTCAGCCCGTGCTGTTTCACCGACCACCAAAACCATTAGTTTTGGTAATCCTTTCACTGCTGCATTTCGCTGTGCATCTTCACCATAGCTCACTAAAGGTAAATTCTCTTTAGGTGCTTTCTTTTTATAATAAGACACCGATGAGGCAATCATATTTTGTGGTGAAATCATGCCTTTTATATCGCGATTCTCTCGAAAGATTGCAGCAAAATCAACATAAAACACAAAGAGTAAACCACCAACAACCGCTAAAGAAATCACAGAAGTTATTACTTTTTTGATGATTTGTTTAGTTACAGGTTCAGATTTGAGTTTGACAATGAAAATCAAAATGCAAGGGATAACAATCATACCCAGCAGCCACACAAGCAAACGCCAAGACCAAGTATCTCTTGCTTCAGCCAAATTGGTTTGCATTAGATTTTGAATTTGGTCCGAAGTAATCCAAACGCCTAATGTATTCACCGCATAGGCCGCAAAGCCGCCGATAAAAACCAAAGCAATTGCAATCGGTTTTGCGGTCCATTTCCAATTTAAAATTTGAAAAATAAAATTATATAATGCAATGACCACACCCACAGCAGCTGCCACAAAAAGCCCTGCCTTCATCCCTGTATAAGGTGTTAGAGCTTGCATCTTTTGATAAAAGGCAACATTCAGGAATAAGCCTAACCAAATCGCAAGCAATAGATTAAAACTAAGTAATGAAATAGACCTAGATCTGAATTTTTGTAGCGACATAGAAGGCATCATAATCTAAAAGTAAATTTTTCGTTTTTTTAAGATAAGAATAAAAACTTAAAAATGACTTAAACCAAATCATCAATAATCGTAGATTCATTCAACTCAATCGTTGTTTTTATTAATAATTAAAATAACATCCTGTTTTCTAAGGATACTTTACCACTACTTAAACTTAAATGTCACTTTGTTGTTATAAAATAATAGTTTGTAATTTCATTAACGCTTCCACAAAAAAGAAAGCGCCCTTTAAGCTTGCTTAAAGGGCGCTTTCTAAGACAAATAGATTAGAACTTGAATTCTAAGCCTAGACCCGCTACAGGTTGTTTATCTTTTTTACTTGCTTGTTCAAGCGTTAAATAACCTGCATAACCATAGGTTTTCACTTGTTTGTTAAAAGCATAGTCCGCACCAGCAATAATTTGTTTTGCTTTAAAATCGGCAGTGTTGGTTTTAAAGCTGGTGTCATTCTGGCTGTATTGGCCTTTCACGGTCCAGTTTTTCGCTTGAGGGATGTTATATTCAGCCCCCAGTAACCAGCCTTGTGCATCATCAATATTTTCAGAACCTGCCGCATTACCTTCGGCCTTTTCAACTTCAGAAGTTTGATAAAGTGCTTTTAATGCTAAACCTTCAAGCGGTGTCACTTTACCAATGGCACGAACTGTATTCGCCGCAGCAAAAAGGCTCCCCCCCGTAATTGCCGGTTCAGCAGCATTTAAGAAGCCTCGACCAAGGAAATTACTTGGAATCGCTTTGTCATAACCGATCCCTGCTACCACCAATGGATTTTCATACGTGATCGATGTTGACCATGCATCACCTAAACCACGACCCGCAGTTTTAACAACACCTTTGTCTGACTTAATACCACTTGATTCACCAGTCGCAAGTAATGCATTAAATTTAAACGCACCATCCAGTAATTTCACGGCTGGAGATTCATAGACAACCACATTTGACACACGGTTCTCACCTGTGAAAATACCTGTGATATCAGCCTTGTTGGCAACATAGTTGTTGAATGTGTCGACTGTACTTGAGAGTTGTTTTAATGGCGTATCATGTGCACCAATTTTTAATGTACCCAATTGCGCATCTTTTAAACCCACAAAACGGTTACGCTTGCTCCAGTCGTCGCCATCGCCATCGGCATTAAATGCCCATTCGATGGCATAGACTGCACTTAAACGCTCAGTCAGTTTTTCATCGCCTTTAATCCCAACGAATGAACTGTTTGAACTGATTTCCCAAACATCTTTGTTTGATTTAGTTGCATTTTTTTCTGGTAAATAATCAACACTGGCATCAATTTCACCATAAAATGTCGGTGCTGCAAATGTGGTTGTTGCAAGCAGACTGAGCACTGCTGCTGTTACAATTTTGATTTTCATTGTTTACATCCTGGTTAAATTTGTAACAAATCCTACACATTAACTTTATATGACAAAACGATTAAAATCTTATTAATTTATTCCAATTTCGACTAAAGTTTAATTTTTATACACTCACTTACTCATTCGAATTGATCTATTTACGACATTTCCAACTGAAAATTTAATATCTATATCAATTAATTATAGTGAGATCACATGATTTTAATTCACAGAATTTTCTATATTCATAAAATAATAAAATCCGACGAAAATCATTCTATTCCCATATAAGCTAAGTCATGTACCCATTTTTTGTTTCAACGCACATCTTTTAAATACAAAAAATGTAATAAAAAGTGACCACTATCTTGCTTTATTTTTCCAATAAAAAATTGGGCTCAAACACAGGATTGAAATGAAGCAAATCACCATTAGATAATCCGCATAACCGAGCCAATCTCCAATCACGCCACTGAATAAATAGAGAAAACCACTCACCGTGGCCATAATTGAAACCTGAAAGGTAAAGTCCGTCCCTGCAAAAGGTTTACGGCTATATTGCATAACCAGTGTCAACATCACCACCAGCAGCATTGCTGAACAGGCATCTTCAATCGCATTGACCACATACAACCAAACTGGCGCAATGTAAAACTGTGATTCATAGGCATAGCCTAAAACAGCATAGGCACTCAAACTTATAATTTTCAGAAATGAGAACACAATTAAACAATGTATTCTTGAAAAGTATTTTAACAGTAGCCCAGCAACAGCTGCTCCCAATAATGCCGCAATCGCCCCAAACATGGTAATAAACACCCCAATCTGGGTGAAGTTCAATCCCATATCCACCATTAAAGGTTTTAATAAAGGTCCAGCTAAACCATCCGCCACTTTAAAACTGATCAATACCAGCAACCATGCTTTTAATTCTGAAGAAGATTGGAAATAATCTAAATAGCTTTTGACCGCCTGTATAAACGATTGAGCATGTGCTTTATTGAGTGTGTCTTCGCTTTTATGTTGTGGCTCGGAATAAAACAAAACAGGCAATGTGTTTAAAAAAACCAAACAGGCTAAAGCCAGAAAAGTCTTTTGCCAATCCAGCCAATCCAAACACCAAAGTACAGCTCCCCCACCGACAATAAAGCCCAAACGCGATCCAATCACTTGAAAGGTATTCCCCCAATGCTGTTGATCACTTTTAAGTAAATTGACAGCTAAACCATCTGTGGCAATGTCTTGCGTTGCTCCCGTTAAATTCATGATTAGGAGCAACGCAAAGAAAACCAGCAGATAACTAGGTTGATCTAGTGTTTGTATCGGGAAAAAAGATAAAATAACAAGGATAATAACGCTAGATAATTGAGTTGGAAGAATCCAACTACGGTAGTGCCCAAATCGAGAGATACCCAAACGATCGACATAGGCTGCCCAAAAGATCTTAATCGACCAAGGCAACATTAATAAACCAAAGCCACCAATATGTGCCAGCGACACCCCCTGCGCCCTTAAAATCACTGGCAATGCATGCGTCATAAAACCGACAGGCAAACCCTGTGCCCAATACAAAGAAAACAATAAAATGTAAATCTGTCTAAGATTAGGCATTCCGAGTTTTCCATGGCTGCACGATAAGGTCGCTCAAGTATCCAACCCTTTCATCGCTAAGGCAATAAAATCTTATTTTTTGCCAATGCAGCTACGGTCATGAATGTTTAACATAATTGTAGTTGTCATTACATATCGTGATTTATGCCACAGCATTTTCCAGATTTACCTCCGCTAGTTCCACAACGTGGTACAGCTTATAGTCGTGCATTGTGTAAAAAACTTTTTCTCGGCCAAGGCTGGACGGTTGTCGGTGAGATTCCCAATCTACCCAAAGCGGTTGCGATTATCTCTCCCCATACCTCCAATATTGATGGCTGGTATGGCTTTCTCGCGATAGGTGGTCTGGGTTTAAAAATTACGGTTTTAGGTAAAGATACTTTATTTAAACCAGCTTTGAAGCCACTTCTAAACTGGGCGGGACTCATTCCTGTTCATCGTGATAGTGCTCACGGGCTTACCGAACAGGTGGTTGCCACGATTCATCAGCACGATAAAATCTGGATTGGCATGGCGCCTGAAGGGACCCGTAAAAAAGCCGAAAAAATGAAAAGCGGTTTTTACCATATCGCTCATGCTGCTGGTATTCCAATTGTGATGTTTGCCTTTGATTATGATCACAAAACCATTTACTGTTTAGGTGCTTTTACCCCAACAGGTCATTATCAACAGGACCTCGAACAGATCATGCAACGTTATGTCGGGCACTTCTCACCCAAGAACCCTGATTGGCTGGCAGAACCATTACAAAAACTTGTGAAAAAAAACTAGAAAATTAAGGGCAAATCTGATCTGATGTGCCCATCTTTTTGTTCATTTTATCTGCATTTGATATGAAAATTGCTCGACTGTCTTGCTTGGCTGTTCTAAGTCTCGCTTTATTTGGTTGTGATCAAGCAGCAAAGAAAACACCTCAAACTACGGCGATTAAAGCACGTGAACCTGTCATTGCACTCGCGTTGGGTGGTGGTGGTGCCAAAGGCTTTGCCCATATTGGCGTAATTAAGGTGTTAGAGTCGCATGGCATTAAAGCTAAAATCGTGACAGGCACTAGTGCGGGGAGCTTCGTGGGCAGTATTTATGCCAGCGGTCAAACACCTTATCAAATGCAGAATCTGGCGTTAAAACTGCAAGAATCCGATTTGCGTGACTTAACGTTAAATAGCCAAGGCATTATTCTCGGTCAAAAACTGCAGAATTATGTGAATACGCAGGTGAGCAATAAACCGATTGAGCAATTCCCAATTCGTTTTGCTGCGGTCGCAACCCGTTTGGATAATGGGAAAAAAGCTGAGTTTATTAAAGGCAATGCCGGACAAGCAGTTCGTGCTTCTTGTAGTATTCCAAATGTATTTGTGCCTGCGGTGATTGGCAATACCAAATACGTGGATGGAGGCCTCGTCAGTCCAATTCCAGTGAAAACAGCCAAAGATATGGGCGCTGATATCGTGATTGCTGTGGATATCTCTGCACGTCCAGTGGGTGGCAAACCTTTAAGCATGTGGGGCTTACTAGATCAAACCATTAATATCATGGGCCAACAAAGTATTAATGAAGAGTTGAGTCAAGCCACCGTCGTGATTCAGCCTAAAGTGGGTCATTTAGGCGCATTAGACCTAAAATCCAGTAATGAAGCGATTTTAGAAGGTGAAAAAGCGGCTCAAGCCAAGATCACTGCAATTCGAAATGCCATTACCACATTTAAAAACTCCCCTGCGGCTCTCAAACCTGCACCAAAATCTAAATTCTAAAAATCCGCTAAAGGGCTGTTGCCGCTGATAAAAACCTGTCCAATGGACCAGTGCTTTAAGCAGTGCTAGCCCTAAACTCTAAAAAAACAATCTTTGTATATTCATCAAGATAATGATCTGTTACAGTGCTAAAGGTGAATATTTTTTCACCTCCACTCCGTTTCATTATGCGAGCAAATCTATGGAATTTGTAGTTGAACCTTGGCACTGGTTTGTATTAGGGATTTTACTGATTCTTTCAGAATTGATTTTGCCTGCTTTTGCTGCATTATGGTTTGGCATAGCAGCAGTCATGGTCTGTATTTTACTGTGGCTTTTCCCGATGATGGGCTTTACCACCCAAGTGATTACTTGGGGTGTTTTATCTATTTTATGTACGATTCTTTGGTTCAAATTTATCAAACCACTGTCAATTGATAAAACCAAAGCAGGACTCCCACGCGAAGCAACCATTGGTCAAGTTGGTATGGTCATCCAGACTGGTCTTGAACATGGACAAATCATTGTACGCTTCTCGATGCCTGTCTTAGGTTCTGATGAATGGAATTGCCGTTGTGCTGTTCCAGTACACGTTGGTGATCGCGTTCGCGTGGTTGATATTTTGGGTAATGATTTAGTCGTTCAACCTCATACGTCATAAACACAAAGAGGGTTTTCAATGTCTGTCGGTACGATTGTTGTTTTAGCTTTTTTAGCTTTTATTGGTATAACCATTTTTAAAGGGGTTCGCATTGTTCCCCAAGGTTATAAATGGATTGTGCAACGTTTAGGTAAATACCATACCACGTTGGCGCCAGGTCTAAATTTCGTGATTCCCTATGTAGACGAAGTTGCTTATAAAATCACGACCAAAGATATTGTTCTGGATATTCCTTCACAAGAAGTGATTACCCGAGACAATGCGGTATTGGTCATGAATGCGGTGGCTTATATTAATCTCACCACTCCAGAAAAAGCGGTGTACGGGATTGAAAACTATACATGGGCAATTCAAAACCTTGTTCAAACTTCACTCCGTTCAATCGTGGGTGAAATGGACTTGGATGATGCGCTGTCTTCTCGTGATCATATTAAAGCGAAACTCAAAGCGGCCATTTCTGACGATATCTCAGATTGGGGTATCACCTTGAAAACGGTTGAAATTCAAGATATTCAACCATCACACACCATGCAAGCGGCGATGGAAGCGCAAGCAGCAGCTGAACGTCAACGTCGTGCGACGGTGACCAAAGCCGATGGTGAAAAACAGGCCGCGATTTTAGAAGCAGATGGTCGTTTAGAAGCTTCGCGTCGTGATGCAGAAGCACAGGTAGTCCTTGCTGAATCTTCACAACGTGCGATTGAAATGGTTACCACTGCCGTAGGTGATAAAGAGATCCCTGTTGCTTACTTACTCGGTGAGCAATATGTGAAAGCGATGCAGGATCTTTCTAAATCAAGCAACGCAAAAACTGTGGTACTTCCAGCTGATGTACTCAATGCTATTCGTGGAATTATGGGTAAACACTAAGCCCTGTTTCCAACCAAAAATAAAGCAGCGTTATCGCTGCTTTATTTTTATACATTCTGAATCCGTTTTCGATCTTTAACAGGGAGTTTCCCCACCACCAAATCATATGAATCTTTAACCAGATCTTGCAGTAAATCAGCTGTAATTTCATGACCACTGGCTATCGAGATCCAGTGTTTCTTATTCATGTGATAACCTGCCGAAATCGAAGGATACAGTTCCTGATATTCCAAGCTTTTCTCTGGTTTGCATTTAATCGTCACCAGCAACTTGCCCGAATAAGCACCAATCAACATGAATACCTTGTCAAAGACCTTAAACACCTCACAGTCTGGACCAAAAGGTTGTGACTGGATAGAAAAAGCCAGTTGTTGTCCATATTCAAGCGCACATTGTTCTAATTGATCGTCATTCATAAAGCGATGCTCTGTTGTTATTTCTATGGATCATCTATTTATCTTAGATTCACTTTTATATTAAAACAATGATTTATAAACTGCTTAAATCTGTTCTGTTGATTGTATTAAGGTATATAGCTACTCCCAAAAAAAGACCATACAAGGATGGTCTTTTATAACATTCAATCATTGATCAAAACTGACCAAAGATTAACTTTTACGCGCCAGTAAAAACTGTGAAATCTCAACCAACTCTTTGGCATCATCACCAAAATAAGCCAAGGCTTCAAAAGCTTGATCATGTAGGTTTTGTGCATAGGCCTGTGCTTGCGCTAAGCCCATCAACGATGGGTAAGTTGATTTCTGAACTTGCTCATCTTTACCAGCCGTCTTGCCTAAAGTTTCAGTGCTTGCAGTCACATCCAGAATGTCATCTTGCACTTGGAAGGCTAAACCAATCGTTTGCCCAAATTGGCGTAATTTAGGAATTGCTTGATCAGTCCCATTAAAAATGGTCACCGCGCCCATCATAATCGCCGCTTGAATTAAAGCACCTGTTTTATTGCGGTGAATATTTTCCAATTCAGTTTGATCAACTTGTTTTCCTTCCCCTTCAGCCTGTAAATCCAATACCTGACCACAAACCATTCTTGAACTTGCTGTTGCTAAGATTTGCACTTGTTTTAAGACAATTGCAGCCTCTGTAGCTTGTCCCTGTTCATCGAACAAACGACTGCCTAAAATCTCAAACGCCATCGACTGCAAAATGTCACCAGCCAATAAGGCAGTATCTTCACCAAATGCCACATGGCAAGTGGGTTGTCCACGACGTAGTAAATCATTGTCCATGCATGGTAAATCATCATGTGCCAACGAATAACAGTGAATCAATTCAACTGCAACTGCGGCACGGCGCGCTGCTGCAAAGTTGTGATTTGGCCGTAATGACGCTGCTGCATAACAGAGTGCAGGACGAACCCGTTTACCACCTAACATCACGGTATGATGAACGGCTGCTTTTAAAGGTTCTGGAATTGAAAATGCAGCCAATGCTGTCAATAAATCTTGTTGAATACGTTGTTGAGCTTGTTTTAAAACATCCGCATTAACTTGAGAGATAGATGACACAGTTGCCTCGGGAAATCTTAATGAATGGAAAATGACAAGACTTGCCAGAATGAACACATCATAACACTATTTATCTGAAGAAATTGTGTTTGTATTTTTAATCAATTCAAAATAATAAAGCCTTCAAATGAAGGCTTTATCAAATAACATGGCACACAAATTAGAAGCTATCACCCGGGACACGTACCCAACCTTCCATCAGTACACGCGCACTGCGGCTCATAATGGCTTTTTTCACAGACCATTTGCCTTCAATCAATTCAGCTTGAGCACCTACGCGCAAAGTCCCTGATGGATGACCGAAACGAACTGCTTCACGCTCGCCACCACCTGCCGCTAAATTCACCAAGGTGCCCGGAATAGCAGCTGCCGTACCAATCGCGACCGCTGCTGTTCCCATCATGGCATGATGTAATTTACCCATCGACAAAGCGCGAACCAATAAATCCACATCACTCGTCTCAACGGGTTTACCACTTGATGAGCTATAGCTTTTTGGCTGTGATACAAAAGCAATTTTAGGCGTATGCTGACGTGCTGCTGCTTCCGAAATATCTTTAATCAAACCCATCTGCACTGCACCATAGGCACGGATTTTTTCAAAACGTGCTAAACCTGCTGCATCACTATTAATATGCTCTTGTAACTCAGTTCCCTGATAACCAATATCTTCGGCATTGAGGAAAATCGTTGGAATCCCAGCATTAATAAACGTTGCTTGGAATGTACCAACTTCAGGAACGGTCAATTGATCGACCACATTTCCTGTCGGGAACATATCCCCGCCTTCTTCACCATCATCAGCTGGGTCTAAAAATTCAATTTGCACTTCGGCAGCAGGAAAGGTCACGCCATCCAGCTCAAAATCACCAGTTTCCTGTACTTGCCCATTAGTCACAGGAACATGTGCAATGATGGTTTTTTGAATATTCTTCTGCCAAATCCGTACCGTGCAAATGCCATTCTCAGGAACACGCGATGCATCGACCAAACCATTTGAAATCGCAAAGGAACCCACTGCAGCAGTTAAATTACCGCAGTTCCCACTCCAGTCAACAAACGGTTGGTCAATCGATACTTGACCAAATAAATAATCAACGTCGTGTTCTGGCTCCGAACTTTTTGCCAAAATGACGGTTTTACTGGTGCTTGAAGTTGCCCCACCCATTCCATCAATCTGTTTACCGTAAGGGTCTGGGCTACCAATCACACGCAGAAGAAGTTGATCACGTGCTTTGCCTGCTACTTGTGCCGCTTCAGGTAAATCATCCAGTTTGAAAAATACACCTTTACTTGTGCCTCCACGCATATAGGTCGCAGGGACTTTGATTTGCGGTACTGAGCTCATGTCAATTTCATCCTTTTATCATGTTCTTGGTGCAGATTGGTTTTGAGTCTAAAGTTACTGCATGGCATTCAAAAATACCATACGACCAATTGTTTTAGGATCGGTCATACGAGCTCAAATCTCGACCTTATATTGAGTCGGTTTCCATACTTTCACAATGGCAGAAATTCCAATCCGTCTGTCGGGAAAAACAAGGACAGAATTTAAGCGTCTAAATTTACAGCAATTTTCATTTTAATATTCATACAAATAAATGATTTTAAATGACTTTTAAAAACAACTTTCCAGTCATAGCATCACTGTACTTTTACTAGGCGAAAATCTTTGAATCTATTAGAATAATCCAGTTAATTCCTCGTCGAGCTCAGTCCTTTGAACAACGATTCTTCTCAACTTCAGCGTGGACTAAAAAACCGCCATATCCAACTCATCGCGATGGGTGGAGCGATTGGTACGGGCTTATTTTTAGGTTCTGCGCAAATTATCCAGTCTGCTGGACCATCTATTATTTTGGGGTATGCAATTGGCGGCTTGATTGTTTTTCTGATCATGCGTCATTTAGGTGAAATGATTGTTGAAGAACCTGTAGCAGGTTCTTTTAGCCATTTTGCTTATAAATATTGGGGTAAATTTCCAGGCTTTATCACAGGTTGGAACTATTGGGTGCTCTATATCCTTGTGGCAATGACTGAGCTAACGGCAGTAGGTAAATATATTAATTACTGGTGGCCACAAATCCCCGCTTGGCAGTCTGTATTATTCTTCTTCGTGGTGATTACAGCAGTGAATTTGACCAATGTTAAATTCTATGGTGAATCAGAGTTCTGGCTAGCAATCATCAAAGTGACTGCTGTCGTTGCTATGATCTTATTTGGTTTATTCCTACTCTTCACTGCGGATGCCAATTCAACTGCCTCATTTAGCAATCTTTGGGCACATGGCGGCTTTTTCCCGCATGGCTTCGATGGCCTGTTCTATATGCTGGCTTTCCTGATGTTTGCCTTTGGGGGAATTGAACTGATTGGTATGGCCGCAGCAGAAGCCAAAGATCCAAAGACCACTATTCCTAAAGCGATTAACCAAGTGGTCATTCGTATTTTAGTGTTCTATGTGGGTTCGCTTGCGATTCTCTTGTCTCTTGTACCTTGGAACCAACTGGATTTAGGTGGCTTAGATAAAAGTCCATTCGTGATGATTTTCAGTCAAATGGGAATTGGTTGGGCAGCGCATTTACTTAACTTTATTATCCTGACAGCTGCATTATCCGTGTATAACAGCGGAATGTATGCCAACAGCCGTATGGTGTTTGGTTTAGCTCAACAAGGTAATGCGCCAAAAATCTTTACCAAAACCAATAAGCAAGGGGTTCCTGTTCCAGCAGTCCTTCTCTCTGCTTTCCTTATTTTTGGCTGTGTCTTGTTAAACTACTTTGTGCCTGAAGATGCGCTTGGACATTTAATGTATGTGGTTGTTGGCGCGCTGGTTTTAAACTGGGCAATGATCAGCTTAACCCATTTAAAATATAGACGTCATATCAAAACAGCGCAAATCAAGACTTCGTACCCAGCTTTGTGGTCTCCATTCAGTAACTACTTAGTTTTAGCTTTTATTGGTGTAGTGCTCTACATCATGTGGCAACAAGGCTTCAAAGAATCAGTACTGATGATTCCGATCTGGATTGTATTGATGTTTATTTTCTATAAATTTTTAAATCGTAAAACTGAAGATTAACAGTTGATCGGTTTCATTAAAAAGTGATTGCTTCTGCAATCACTTTTTTGTTTATAATCATAAAATTATGCGCTTATAGCTTAACTGGATAGAGCAGTTGCCTCCTAAGCGACCGACGTGGGTTCGAGTCCCGCTGAGCGCATAACCCATCAACCCTCTTACGCATTGCCCAATCGTCAATATGAGTCATCTAAATATCCCAGCTTTTTTCGATAGCTGTAATTTGGCTATAAACACTTTGATATTCAGCCTGCTTTAGCGTACACCATAGCGTGGCAAAGTCCTTACCTAAGGATTCGATTAAAACCGAGTTGGCTTGGAATAATTGCAATGCCTGCATTTGCTCAGTCGGCAATAATACATGCTCACTTTTCAGTTTTAGCTGATGTGCTTGCTTAGGAATATCTAATTGATGGGTAAAACCATGTAAAGTTCCAATCAACATCATTGTCACAGCCAAATAAGGATTACAATCTGCTCCCGCAACACGATATTCCAACCGTTGATTTTCTTGATCAGAACATGGAATTCGAATCGCAACATTACGATTATTCAACCCCCAATTGGCTTCAAGCGGCACATGATGACCAAGTTTAAAACGTCTAAAAGAGTTTAAGTTAGGCGCTAAGATCGCCATTGAATCAGGCATCAATAACAGCAGTCCACTCACCGCTTTTAATAAATTATCAGAGATTTTATCTTGCGCCGAACTAAAAAGATTCTGCTGCTTTTGATCTAAAAGACTCATATGGAAGTGCATACCACTGCCCGCTTTATGCATATCAGGCTTGGCAAGAAAGTTTGCACGTAAACCATGCTGATTGGCAATTTGTTTAATGCTTCTTTTCAACAACATAATCTGATCACATAAGGCTAAAAGATCAGTTGTATGCTGTAAATTAATCTCATATTGCCCTGAAGAAGATTCAGAAACAATTCCCGTAATTTGAATATTCTGCCTTTTTGCAACGGCTTCAATCTCATTCAGAATATGTTGATAAATGTCAGAGGTATTAATATCAAAACACTGGCTTGTGGACTCTTGCACAGCGGACAATTCAGTTAAAGGATGTAAATAGAATTCGACTTCGGCTGCGATGCAAGCAACGTAATTTTTATCGTGAAGTTGATAGAGCATCTTTTTTAAAATATTACGAGGTTCATATAGGCAATCTTGGGCATGACTGTCTTTCATTGTTAGAAGTAGCTGAGCTGTTGTTTCGGGCTCAAGCGCATGTGGTTTTAATGTTCCTAAAACAGGTTCACATAAATGATCAGGCTCTCCAATATATTTACCGAGTCCTGTCTCTTCAATCACTTTACCATCCAGACTCATGGCATAAATCGACAATGGGAAATAACAGCCTTTATTCAGATTTTTTAGACAACCGACATCAATACGTTTACCGCGTAAGTGTCCATTTAAATCACATAAATAAATGTCGACATGCTGGGTATTGGGATAATGTTTTAAATAAGTTTCGACTTCTTCTATAAATCGTTTTTTTAGCGTAACACCATCAATATCATTGTTGCAGATTGCCGTTTGAATATACTTTTTAAACGCAGATGGATGATTGATCTCAACAAGTACAGCACTCATAGCTGAAAGCTCAAGTTATATAGATAGATTCAGCTTAGTTGAGGCTCCAATAGAAGTAACGTAAACAGTACGTAAACTCTTTGGGAAATCGAATAAATTTCTTATAACTCAGGCAATAAAAAACGGAGTCAAACCCCGTTTCTGATTCGATTAAATCTCTAATCCGCAATGCGAATGATTTTCAACCTTCTGATTCTGATTGCCAATGCTTTTAAAACATAATTGATAGATATGACCAGCATAAAACCAATCACAAAAGAACCAATCACATCAAAGGGAAAATGGACGCCTACAAAAATTCTTGCTAAACCCACAATGGCACTGAGAATCAAGCCAATAATGCCAATCTTCTTAAAGCCCGCTAACAAATAAGAAAATGCAATAATCACGATTGTGAGCGTATGCTGACTTGGAAAAGATGAACTAGAACCATGACCAATCAACTTATGTCCTAAATCGAGCTGAAATGGACGCGGATGATGATAAAAGAATTCAATAATGTCACTTAGCAGCAGAGAAAACAGGACAATCACAAGTGCTTTGGCAAATATAAGATTGTATATTTTCCACTGCGTGACCAACAAAAATACCAAAAAACTAATAAAGACCGTATTCAAATCCTCAGCTAAAAAAACCGCAAGCTGATCAAGCAATGGGTTTTCTTTCGCAAAAGAATTTACACTATTAAATAACGAAATATTTAATGCTTTAAAAATCATTTCCTTTTCTATCCGCACTATCCATGAAGATCAATGCGCTCAATATACAGGATAATAATGAAGAAATTATTAATTTTTCCTGTAGTTTATTGTTCATATCTTGCTAAAGAATTAAGCGGAGCTATTACATGAAAAATAGATATAAATTCATGGAAAAAGCACCAATAAATAGAAGAAACCTCCGCTATTCATTGATGCTAATCAACTGAAAATTAGAACTTAAATTCTAAACCCGTGCCTGCAATCGGTTGCTTATCTTTAGCACTCGCCTGCTCAAAAGTTGAGTATCCAGCATAACCATAGGCTTTGACTTGTTTGTTAAATGAATAATCAGTTCCTAGCAATAATTGCTTAGCGTCAAAATCTGCTTCATTGCTTTTAAAGCTGGTGTTGTTTTGGCTGTATTGTGCTTTTACAGTCCACTTCGACTGATTTGGTAACTTGTATTCAGCGCCAATCAACCATCCTTGTGAATCATCAATATTGATGGCACCTGCATCATTCCCTTTTTTATCCGCAACCTTTGAAGTTTGATACAGCGTTTTTAAAGCGAGACCTTCAATTGGCGTTAGACGACCAATTACACGCACCGTATTTGCTGCTGCAAATACTTCTTCAACTTGGGTCTCTGTCTCTGCTGCATTCAGCAAACCATGTCCCAAGAAATCACTTGGAATGGCTTTATCATAGCCGACACCAACCAAAAACACGGGATGGCTATAACTGAGTGATGCAGACCATGCATCTCCTAGTCCACGACCAGCGGCATTCACACCACCACGCTTGTCATCTTCAATGCCTCTACTTTCGCCTGTTGCGAGTAAAACACTGGCTTCTACGTTACCACCATTCAACGCAATTTCAGGAGAATCATAGACCACCACATTATTGACACGGTTTTCACCCGTCATAATCCCAGTGATGTCAGCTTTATTACCAATATAGTTATTAAAGCTATCCACTGGGCTTGATAAATCTTTTAATGGTGTATTATGTTTTCCGACTTTAAGCGTACCAAAACGTTCGTCTTTTAATCCGACAAAACGGTTTCGTTGTGACCAATCATTTCGATCTCCATCCGCATAAAATGCCCATTCTGCTAAATAAATCGCACTCAAATTTTCGGTTAATTTTTCCTCACCTTTAATCCCAAGAAATGAACTATTACTACTTACCTTCCAGACATCACGATCGGATGAATTCGCATTTTTTTCTGGTAAATAATCAATACTTGCATCAATTTCTCCATAAAATTTTGGTGCTGCAAATGCAGAACAGGTCGCAATACTCATCATCGTTGCGAGAGCAATTTTCATCTTCATTGTTATCTTCCTAACCATCTAAAAAAAAGTAAAAAAACGCTATTTCGCTCTATTTCAAGCAAAATTTAAAATTAAGGGGGAACGAATAAATATGAATGCTTTTATATATTTATGCATATAAAAGCATCATCATAATTAGATTTACATATTATAAAATGGGAATACGCCAAATATTAATGCACTGCCCATCAATACGCAGCAGGTAATAAATGCCCATTTCAAAGTGAATTTTTGATGGTCACCCATTTCTACTGCAGCCAAACCACAGAGTAAGTAGGTTGAAGGAACCAATGGCGATAATAAATGGATCGGCTGACCAATAATCGATGCACGTGCGATTTCTACAGGGGCAATACCATAATGCGATGCAGCTTCTGCAAGAATCGGTAACACACCAAAATAGAAGGCATCATTAGACATAAAGAAGGTTAAAGGCATACTTAATACACCCGTAATCGGTGCCAAATAAGGTCCTAAACTTGGCGGAATCACCGCGACGAAGCCTTTAGACATGGCTTCAACCATACCTGTACCCGATAAAATTCCAGTAAAGACACCTGCAGCAAAGATTACACCTACCACTGCTAATACGCTATCGGCATGCATCGCAATACGTTTTTTCTGCATGTTCACGCATGGATAGTTCACCACCAATGCAATACAGAAACCCAGCATAAACAGGATCGACATTGGTAAAATCCCTTTCACCAAAGACGCCATTAACACCAGTGTTAAAATTCCGTTAAACCAGCGTAAATGCGGACGTTGTGCTTCTGGATCTTTTGAAATTGAAATATCATCAGCATGGCTGATATCCACCAACTCAATCACACCTAAGCGTTTGCGCTCATACATGCCATACAGATAAGCCAAGAAGAATAACCAAGCAGCAGCCACAATCATCGATGGAATCATTGGAATAAACACTTCACTGGCATCGACTTGTAATGCACTCGCTGCACGCGCAGTCGGTCCACCCCATGGTGTCAAGTTCATCACACCGCTACAAAGCAGCATCAAACAGGTCATAATCAGGGGATTCATGCCAACACGTTTATACAGCGGCATCATAGCAGCCACACAGATCATGTACGTGGTTGAACCATCACCATCTAAAGAAACCAGTAGCGTCAAAAAAACCGTACCTAATGTGATTTTTAGCGGATCACCTTTTACTTTCTTTAAAATCCATCTGACCGAAGGATCAAATAAGCCCGAATCAATCATTAATGCAAAATACAAGATTGCAAAAAGCAACATCACACCAGTTGGCGCCAGTTTTTTAATCCCCTCTAACATGGTATTGCCAAGTTCAGCGAGCTGGATATGACTCAAACTGTCAAAATAAAAACCGAGACCCCAAGCAATGAGGGCGAATATGAATGGGATTAAAATTAATGCAACTAATGCACTGAGACGTTTTGACATGATCAAATACATAAAGCACATGATCATGCTGATACCTAAAAAAGTCAGCATTGAACGCAATCCTTAGCATAATAAATTTTTTATTAATGGGTAGACCCTACCCTAATCCAGCACAGATTCTATGCGATTTAACTTTAGGTAATTCATTTAATTTAATTATATAGTCAACACAGCCATTCACATGAAAAATACTTTAAAAGTATGCAAATATACTTTTTAATATAAGACTTTAATTATTAATATATTTTTATCAAACAATTTAGATCAATCGATCAAAACATCCGAGTAATAAACAAACAAAATACAACCTATTCAAAATATTAATGCTATATTATGGTGCAATTTTTGATTAAAAAATAACGTTTTTAAACAAATGATAATTAAAACAAATATCACTCATTTACAAAACTACTATTCTGGTTAAAATAAAAGCAGGAGAATAACCCTTATTGTATTGCTCTCAAATTATAATAAGTATTATTATCATAGGATATTAAAATAATATTAAAAATTCATATTCCGAGAATAAAACGACTTATTTAAACTCAATTTCATTATTTTTATGTAGCCTATACTCATTTGGTGAAATCCCAACCCAATTTCGATAGGCTTTTCTAAAATTTGAGGTGTCAGAAAATCCTAAACGTTCTGCAATTTCATCGATGCTCAAGCTGGTTGTTAAATACTCATCGGCAAGTCGGCGTCTAGTACTATCTAAAATTTCCTGATAACTGATATCGACATCTGCCAAACGACGATACAAAGTTCGCTTAGATAAATGTAATTGATCCGCCATCTGTTGTGCAGTTGGAAAGCTTCCCACAGCATCTAATAAAATGAGTCGAATGGTACGAACTAACTCGGGCTCTTGCTCATTGTCATCTGTTGCTAACATGCGCTCACAAAAAGATTGGCACATATCCGCAGTAATCGGATTAGCATTGGGACAAGGCCTATCAAGCCAATCAAGATCAAAATGCCATTGCATCACCTCAGCATCAAACTCGACAGGACAACGAAATACCTTTTCATACTCTGCCGCATATTCTGGGGCTGGATAAGGCAGTAATAATTTTTTAGCTTGAAATGGCGCTTCCAAAACACATTCAATCAAGCTTTGCATCGAACTAAACCAAAACTCGCAGACCAAAGGCAATAGCTTGCCGAGCGCAATAATCTCATGGCCTTCAAAAATGGCGACTTGCTTTTGAATTGAAAAGGTTTTCTTAAGGACTGGTGCAGCGAGTTTGATATGACGAATACCAAACTCCACTGCTTGTTGAAAATTACGGGAAGCGTAAAGCGCATAGCCATAGACACCAAAGTCGGATAAGCGTTGCTTTTGACCCGCCCGCATACCAATCAGCGGATCTGTGGTTAAACGCTGAATGGTTTTAAACAGTTGTAATTTTTGATAGGGAGAAATATGGGAAGCTGCGCTATTCAGTGCATCCTGAGAAATGCCCGTACCAGCCAAAAGTTCTGTCAGACTATAACCTTGTTGTTGCATCGCTTCTAGCAGACTAGTTAAACCAAGAATCGGTGTTCCCTGAGCCATCTGTTGTTGATCATAACGTGCTTCGACCAATGTTGAGCCCAGCTCTTGTTTACGCATTTTTTTCACCTCATCCCTTAAGTGATGATGCATAATGGCACTAAATTACTTTTTGTTGTCTCAATTTAACATCGACTACAAAACGCATCAATCATAAAGTCTATTCTACTAATAAGCATGAAAGGAGCAACAATGACACTTTCAACTTCACAGGCCTTCAGTGATCCTGCAACCGAGCATATGCATTCGGTTTTCAAGCAACAACGTGCTGCTTTTACTGCTCAGCCCTACCCTGCTCTCGATGATCGACGTCGCAAATTATTGCAAATAAAAAAACAAATTATCCGTTATCAAGATGTGATTGCGTCTGCAATTAATACCGACTTTAGTTCACGCTCTGTAGATGAATCAAAACTGCTGGATTTACTTGGTTCTGTACTTGAAGCGGAACATGCCATTCGCCATGTCCGCCGTTGGATGCGACCAAGCAAACGTAGCACTGAATTGCTATTTTTATCGAATCGCTTACGAGTGCAGTATCAGCCCAAAGGTGTTGTTGGGGTCATTGTTCCTTGGAACTTTCCAGTTTATCTGGCCTTAGGTCCTTTAATTGCCGCAATTGCAGCAGGTAATCGGGTGATGATCAAACTACCCGAAGTGACTCCTGCGACTAATGCTGTGGTACGACGGATGTTGGCTGAGATTTTCAGTGAAGATGAAGTTGCTGTTTTTGGTGAGGAAATCCTTGACCCAGCCCAATTCACTTCGCTTCCATTCAACCATATTGTATTTACCGGCTCGCCTGCGATTGGTCGTGTAGTAATGCGCGCGGCCGCAGATAATCTGACCCCAGTCACCTTAGAACTTGGCGGTAAATCCCCTGCTTTGGTGAGTCGTAACTATCCTTTGGCTGATGCAGCAAAACGTGTTTTACACGGCAAAGCCACCAACTGTGGTCAGATCTGCGTTGCACCCGACTATGCACTGGTGCCAAAAGAAAAAGTGGATCAATTCGTTACAGAATGCCAAACGAATTTCACCAGTATGTATGGCAACAACATTCGCAACAATGACAATTACACCTCGATTGTGAATGATCGTCATTTAAAACGTTTACTCGATATTTTGGATGATGCCCAAGCCAAAGGCGCTCAAATCATTGCCTGTGGTGAATATGATCGAGACCAAGATGCACGTCGTATGCCCGTGCATCTTGTGCTGAATTGCACCCCAGAGATGCGAATTTTAAAAGAAGAGCTATTTGGCCCAGTTTTACCTGTGGTTGCTTACGATAGCGTAGACGATGCAATTCAGTATATTCAGGCAGGTGAGCGACCATTGGCTTTATATTTCTTCACTCACGATGCCAATGAACGAGATTACGTCTTAAAGCAAACCCACTCTGGTGGCGTGACCTTGAATGATTGGGGCTGGCATGTAGTCAACCACGATGCACCTTTCGGGGGAATCGGAAACTCTGGCATGGGTTCTTATCATGGCGAAGAAGGTTTCCGTGAACTTTCTCATGCTAAAACAGTGTTTGCACGTCATCGTTTCTTCCCAACCCAGTTGTTCTATCCGCCATACGGTACTTGGGTACAAAAGTTGGCCATACGTTTCTTCTTGAAACAAGGTGACCCAAATATCAAATAATCTTTAAGAATAAAAAAGCCTCATCAAGAGGCTTTTTTATTCTGCAGATGAAAAAATGAATTACTTTAGAACACCATCTTGTTGGTATTTCGGTGAACGAGGTCCATAGAGTAAACCTAAACCTGGGTTATGCTGTGTTGGGGTAAAGAGTTGCGTATTCACCACCGATGCCAACGGATAAGCCCGATCATTTAAGCTTCCCGCAATTTGTTCAACCAATGCCCCGACCAACGCAGTGAGTAAGTCATTGTTGCCACTATTGCTGGATTGAACAGCCTTTTTCTCACCCGTCCAAAGCGTCTCATTGCTGTTTAAATCAACCAATTTTGCTTCTACACTGACGGTTGCAACACTTTGGATCACTTGATACTGAGAACCATATTCTTTAATTCGAATATAGAGTGCGGCATCAGCCCCAAAGATTTCCTGTAATTTCTGCGGCGCAATGCTTTGTGCATCATGGCCATTGGTCACGCCGTTCTCTTTAAACATCGAGTCGACCACAGAAATCGGAAAGACGTAATAACCTGCTTCAGCAACGGGTGTAATCACGGTTGGCCAATAACTATAAGTTGCCTTCACATCTGGGGAATCATTGACTGGCGGTAACACCAGAATAGATTTCGGCATATGCTGTTTATAGGCCGTCATATCCTTATTCACCGTTGGAGATGATGCACAGCCTGTAACCAGTATGCCTGTAAGTAGAAGGTTTGAAACTAAAAATGCCTTGATCATGGCTTTGTAATTCCTCCATTGGCATTCATCTTCTGCAACAAACGATTCATCAATACCGTAGATTCAGGATAAACCTGTCGTTCCAATTGAAAATATTCCACGGCTTTTTGTGTATGATTCACTTGTAAAGATAACCAGCCCAGATGTGCATATAAGCCTGGTGGAACACCTTGATTCTTCGCCTTGGCTTTTTCGATTTCCGCTTCTAACTTGATAATTTGTGCGCTCGGTGTGGCTTTTTCTGGTTGGTTATACATCAGATAGGTCTGCTGTGTATAAGAGCCCCAACTATATAAAGGTTGAGGTCCAGCAGCACAACCGACCAATCCGATGCTGATCAGACTGGTGCAAACAATGTTTTTCATTTTAGGACGATCCAGTCTTATTGCGCAGTCCAACGATTATTCTGAATATCAGTCACTAAATTGTTGACCGCTTCACGTACCGCTAGATCAAGCACCTTACCATTCAAGGTTGAGTCATAAGAGGCTGTAGAACCAAAACCAAGCACTTCACGCGCGCCCAATGCGTACTCACCCGCACCTTGTACTGAATGTACAATCTCTGAGGTTTTTACATCGACAATATTCAAGTTCACTTTGGCATAAGCAATTTGCTGTTTACCGCGCCCTAAAATCCCAAATAATTGTTGATCACCCACTTCTTTGCGACCAAATTCAGACACATCGCCAGTAATCACATAGCGTGCACCTTTAATGCTTTGAGTGCTGTTGCTAAATCCCACTTCTTGTTTAAGTTCAGACAAATTATCGCGATTTAGAACTGAGAAATAACCCGTTTGCTGTAAATGCGTTTCTAAAATCGTTTTCGCCTGTCCACCAAGACGATCCACATTGTCAGAGAAGATGCCTCTCATATAACTAGAACGATTATCAAACTTACCAATCGAAACAGGTACTTTCACCCCGTTATATTTAATCTGTTGAACAGCTGCCGTCACTTGCGGGCTTTGAATTGATTTGGATGTTTCTGTGGTTGAGCAGGCCATTAAGCCGAAAGTACTAAATACTGTAACCGCTAATAATTTTTTCATTTTGACTCAAATAAGCAAGATATAAAAAAGTTTCACTAGTATATACTAAAAAAACTGAAAACAGTTTATCGCCATCAATACACTAAACCATTATTAATTATAATAAAATTTATTCCATAGTCTCATAAATATTGCATATTATAAGTACATGATTATGGTTCAATCGGCTGGAATAACCGAGAATCTCCCTTAGTCCTTGGCTCAATCAGATGAAATGATCATTAGAGTTTTAATATGAATAAAATGTGCTTTCATATTGACCACTATTTTTCTCGATGCTACTTTCATTTTGCTAGACCTCAAGTTCTCACCATAGCCAAGCTGTGCTACATCTCTAGATAGATTATTCGCCCTAAATTTGCCTATTCAATATCATTTTATTTCAGCTAGTAACGATAAACAGTAAGACATCAAGCTCATGTTCACCTCTTAATTGAACAAATCAACCCACAAAAAAGGATAAAAAATGTTTGGAAAAATGATACATCAGGATTTATTGATTAGTAACTTAATTGAGCATGCAGCAAAATACCATGCAGATACTGCCATTTTTTCACGTGAAGTTGACGGTCAGCTCAGCACAACAGATTGGAAACACATCCAGCAGAATAGTAAACGCTTAGCGAATGCTTTCAAGGCGTTTAATTTAACAGAGGGTGATCGTATTGCCACAATCGCATGGAATAATCGCCGTCACTTAGAATCATGGTATGCCATTTCCGGATGTGGTTATGTTTGTCACACCATTAACCCACGATTATTTCTAGAGCAGTTGACCTTTATTATTAATGATGCCCAAGATAAAGTTATTTTCTTCGACATTACATTTTTGCCATTAATCAGTGCAATTAAGGATCAAGTTCCTTCGGTTGAAAAATTGATCTGTTTAAGCGCCTATGATGAAAGCGTTGCCACCGCACTTCCAAACGTTCTTTTTTATGATGCGTTAATTCAAGATCAATCGGTAGAATTTGATTGGCCACAATTCAAAGAAGAAACCCCCAGCTCCTTATGTTATACCTCCGGCACAACGGGGAATCCCAAAGGTGTGTTATATAGCCATCGTTCGACCTTACTGCACACGATGGCCATTGCACTCCCCGACTCGTTAAATATTTCTGCTCGAGATATTGTCATGCCTGTAGTGCCTATGTTCCATGTCAATGCATGGGGCATTCCCTATGCAGCAGCAATGGTCGGGAGTTCTCTCATTCTGCCTGGACCACATTTAGATGGTGATAGCCTGGTTCGTTTAATTGATGATTATAAAGTGACAGTGGCATTGGGCGTTCCGACCATTTGGCAGGGATTATTGCTTGCTGCTAAAAAAATAGGCAGCAGCTTAGAAAGTATGCAGCGCAATGTGGTTGGTGGTGCAACCTGCCCACCCTCTATCATCCGTGAATTTAGAGACACCTATCATTGTGACACGATTCATGCATGGGGAATGTCAGAAATAAGTCCACTGGGCACAGCCAATCAACCCAAAGCAAAACATGCCTCGTTAAATCCGACAGAACTTGAGAAATTGCGCCAAAGCCAAGGTCGTCCGCCTTTTGGTATAGAGCTACGTATTGTTGATGAAAATAGCATAACACCACTCGCAAATGATGGGCATACCCAAGGAAACCTACAAGTTCGTGGTCCATGGGTCGTTGATCACTATTTTAATCAAGAAAAAAGTTCTCTAACTTCAGATGGTTGGTTTGATACTGGTGATATCGCAAGCATTGATTCTGATGGTTACATGACCATCCGTGATCGCGCCAAAGATTTAATCAAATCAGGCGGTGAATGGATTTCATCTGTTGAAATAGAGAATATTACCGTCGGCCACCCTGAAATTCGTATGGCTGCAGCAATTGCTGCACGCCACCCCAAATGGGATGAACGTCCAATTTTAATTGCGGTAAAACAAGAGCACTCCACTTTAACTGAAGAAGACTTGCTTACATACTTCGCCGATAAAATCGCATCTTGGCAGGTTCCAGATGCCGTGATTTTTGTTGATGCTCTGCCTATCAATGGAACAGGGAAAATTGTGAAGGCAGAACTGCGCGAAAAATATGGTGATTTTTTACTAAAATCATAATCGCTGAATACCACGATAGAATAAATTCACTATTCACCAAAGCGTAACCCTACACCCGCAATGGTGAAAATATACTTAGGTGTCACTGCGGAATCCCCTATTTTAGTTCTGAGTTTTTTTACTAAGATTCTAAGATAGTGGGTATCCTCTTCATGACTAATCCCCCATAACTCAGTCATGATTTGTTTTTGCGTCACGATTTTGCCTTGATGACGAATCAACAGGGCCAACAACTGAAATTCTTTTTTGGTTAAGGTAATTTCGCCGCCAGCTAACTTGGCTGCATGTTCAGCAACATCAATCCAAAGCTGTCCATCATTAAATATTAGATTGTGTTCTGCCTGTTGTGGCTTATTGCGGAACATCACCCGAATACGGGCACAGAGCTCCTGAATGCTAAACGGCTTGGTAACATAGTCATTGGCACCCGCATCTAGCAGTTTAATTTTTTGATTTTCATCTGGACGTGCCGACAAGACGATCACAGGAATGTCTGACCATTGGCGCAATTCTGTTAAAACCTCTAGCCCTTCCATATCGGGTAAACCCAGATCTAGAATCAACAGATCAGCGCCACGTGTTGCTAAACTCTCCAATCCTTTCATACCATTTTCAGCCACATGTACCTGATAGCCCTGTGCACGTAAAGCAATGTCCAAAAACTTCCGGATTTGTGGCTCATCATCAATAATCAGAATTGATGCTGGTGAGTTAAATGAGTGCGGCATAACAGTGGTTTTAATCCTGATGAAGTGGTAATCGTATTCTAATTAAGGTGCCCTGACCATATGTCCCTGCGAGTGCTTCGATACTGCCCATATGCGCCCCAATAATCGCTTTAACAATAGCAAGACCTAAACCTGTTCCCGTTTTGCCCCGATCACCACGTTGCATGGTATAGAACATATCAAAAATTTGCTCTCGCTCATCTTCTGGGATTCCGATGCCTTGATCTATAATATCAATTTGTAGGAACTGATCTTCTTGATAAATCCTGACCTCAATCGGCACATCATCAGGTGAAAATTTGGCTGCATTTTCCAACACATTAAAGATGGCCTGCTCAATCAAGGCCGGATGCACAAATAATTGTGGCAAGTCATCTGTCATTGTAACGTCAATATTAATCTTGGGCTGATAGCGCTTCAGTCGCTGTGTCGCCGATCCGATCAGTTCTTCTACACCAATCCAGTCACGACTTAGACTTAAACCCTGATGACCTAATCGGGTCATATCCAGCAGATTTTGAATATAACGATCCAAACGCTCACCTTCAACATGAATGGTGTCCAATAAACTTTCACGATCCTCTGCTGGCATCTGCTCACCATAGTATTTCAGACTATCTGCTGATCCGATCATTGCAGCCAAGGGGGAACGTAGATCATGAGAGACAGATGACAATAATGCCGAACGTAATTTTTCAGTTTCTGCTACCACGCGGGAGTTTTCTAACTGTAAAGACAACTGTACCCGTGACGTGGTTTGTGCAATATCATCAATCATCAGTTCCGCCAACCGTTGCTGCTCAAAACTGATTGTTTCTGTTTTTTGATTAAATCGAAGTGCGATCACCCCATAGCCTCCCACCAGATTTAGTGGATTAAACCACCATTCGGATTGGGTTAGCGTATTGGTAAAACGCCCACAAGGCTTGGCATTTTTCTGGGTCCAATTGGCCGCGATTTGATCTTTTTCATTCAACACACTGCTATCGCCTAACTCCTGTGTGCCAATTCTCAACCACACTGTTGCATTTAAACAACTCTCTAAATGTTGTTTGGCAATATTTAAAACCTGTTCAATATCGACACAGCTAGATAACTTCCGCTCCAACTCCTGTATTTGTAAAGACACTGAGTTGGCAGCACGTAAACTAAGAACTTGAGCGCGTAATTGATTGGCTAAACGCCCCACCAACAAGGCCGAAGCAATAAAGATAACAATGGTGATCACGCCACGTTCAGCACTAATGCGCAAGGTAAATCGAGGTTCAATAAAAAAGTAGTTATAAAGCAAGAAACAAATCACCACACTCAAAATGGTGATCAGCATCCGCGCCCGCATCGCAACCACCAACACGGTGACCACAAAAATCAAAGCCAATTCACTATACCCAATAAAATGATCACTCACTGTTGCCGCAATTAAGCCCAATAAGACAATCAAACTACTTTCAATGATCTCACGTGGGTTAAAAACCAGTGCTTGTGCCGACCACGATACGCGTGCGCTATCTGTCTGCGGTTTCGGTTCATTAGATTTCGTTTTTAATGGTTGAACGAAGGTGATCTCAAAAGGGTGCTGTTTTTCTAAAAGTTGATCCGCAATATGGTCTGATAACAGACGCTGCCAAAACGATTTTTGAGGACTTTTACCGAGTAAAATATTGGATGCACCATAATCATAGGCCGCCTGTAAAATGGTCGATGCAATATGATTGCTATGTAACAAATAGGTATCTGCACCGAGTTTCCGCGCCAAGTTAAATGCCTTGGTTACGGCTAAGGTTTGTGTTGTTGTTTTCTGGCTCTTTTGAATTGAAATTACACTCCACATCGCATTGCGTCTCTCTGCGATACGATGTGCCCGCCTAACCAAATCCTCAGAAAACTCAGAACCATCAATTGCTAACATCACATGATTTTGAATCGGGATAATCTGCCCTTGTGCAACAAATTTTTCCCGATAATCAATTTCAACTTGCCCTGCAACGGTTTGAATCGCTAAATCCCGTAAAGCGGTTAAATGTGCAGGTTTAAAAAATCCTTGTAATGCTTGAGGAGCAACATCAGCAAAATAAATCTTGCCATGGTTCATGCGTTCTAATAACTCAGGTACGGGCAAATCAACCAAACGAATGTCTTTCAGACGTTTTAATAATGCGTCAGGAACCGTTTCACTAACCCGAATGCCCGTGATCTGATAGACCACATCATTCAGGCTTTCCAGGTGTTGAATGTTTAAAGTGCTATAAACATCAATGCCTGCATCCAACAGTTCATTGACATCTTGCCAACGATATTCATGCCGACTGTTTGGCACATTACGATGTGCCAATTCATCCACCAACACGATTTCAGGCTTTAATTTAAGAATTTGGTCAAGATCCATCTCTTCCAGCATACGGCCTTGATATTCCACAGCCTTTCTTGGAATTACATTGAGGCCTTGAATCAAACGCTCGGTATCAGATCGACCGTGGGTTTCAACCACCCCGACCATCACATGCTGCCCTTGTTGCATCAGTTCATGCGCTCGGGTCAGCATGGCATAGGTTTTACCTACGCCAGGTGCTGCGCCCAAGAAAATGGTTAAACGTCCAGATTGTTCGCGTTGACTATGTGCCAACCACGCATCTGCTTTGTTATTACGATCAATCTGCATAAGTGCGCTCTATTAACGAGGTGTAGATGACAATTGATCTAAGGCTAGATTCAACTGCAGTACATTGACTCGTGCTTGTCCATATAAACCAAGCTGTGCAGGCTGAATCTGTTGTTGTACTAAATCTCGCAATTGTTGCTCTGCTAAATGACGTTGTTGTGCCACTCGCTTCACCTGTAACAATGCACTCTCAGGTGAAATATCAGGGTCAATCCCACTACCTGATGCTGTCACCATATCGTTCGGTACCTGCTGTTCTGAAATATGATTGTTCTGGGCAAATTGCACCGTTCTTTCCTTAATTTGTTTTTGTAAGTCAGGATTAGAGACTGCCAAGTTACTACCTGCCATTCCATCAACATTGTAACTTACCGCACTAGGGCGACCATGGAAATATTGTTCACCAACAAAATTTTGCCCCACCAAACGAGAACCCACAATTCTGCCATCCAGTTCGATTAAGCTGCCATTGGCTTGCACTGGAAAGAGTAGCTGTGCAATAGAAACACTAGCCGTAGCATACAGCACTCCTGCAATTAGGAAACCCACGGCTATCAGACCAAGACTAGGACGTAGAACTGAATGTCCTTGACCCGATAATGCCAAGTCCTGTTGATTCAATTGCTCATGATTCAATAAAGTATTCATTTCTCACTCCTAAATCCACAATGACACAATAAGGTCGATCAACTTGATCGCGATAAACGGAAAGATCACCCCACCTACCCCATAAATCAACATATTACGGCGTAACAATTGCAATGCACTGGCAGGTTTAAACTGCACCCCTCTTAAAGCCAATGGGATCAACATTGGAATAATCAGTGCATTAAAAATCAAGGCTGAAATTACTGCACTGCTTGGACTACTGAGTTGCAAAATATTCAGCACCCCAAGTTGTGGAATGGCCACCGCAAACAATGCAGGTAAGATCACAAAGTACTTGGAGACATCATTTGCTAAAGAAAAGGTGGTTAAGGCGCCACGGGTAATCAATTGCTGCTTCCCAATTTCAACTACATCCAACAACTTGGTTGGGTCAGAGTCCAGATCTACCATATTGCCAGCTTCTTTCGCGGCTTGGGTGCCTGAGTTCATGGCTAAGCCAATGTCTGCCTGTGCCAAGGCAGGTGCATCATTGGTACCATCACCGACCATTGCCACCAGTTTACCCGCAGCTTGTTCTTTACGGATACAAGCCAATTTATCTTCAGGTTTGGCTTCTGCAATATAATCATCCACCCCCGCTTCTGCTGCAATCGCTGCTGCAGTCAACGGATTGTCACCTGTAACCATAATGGTTTTAATACCCATCTCACGTAACAGCGCAAAACGTTCTTTAATACCCTGCTTGATCACATCTGATAGCTCAATCACCCCTAAAATACTGTGATTTGAAGCGACTACGAGTGGTGTTGCACCTTTAGAAGCCACTTGCTCGACACGAGTTTTGAGTTCAATGTTGTCTTTGATCTCTTGATTGGTAAATTTAAGGATGGCATCGACAGCACCTTTACGAATCTTTTGTCCAGTCGCTAAGTCCACACCAGACAAACGTGTTGATGCACTAAACTGGATAAATTCTGCATCTTGAGGCTCACGAATGCTCTCGCCCATTTCTTTACCCAAACTCACCACAGATTTACCTTCAGGGGTTGGGTCAGCGAAAGACGTCAACATTGCGGCTTGACGTAATTCAGTTGGACTCACACCAGCCAATGGATAAAAAGCTGTCGCTTGGCGGTCGCCATAGGTAATCGTGCCGGTTTTGTCCAATAGCAGCACATCAATATCACCTGCAACTTCAACTGCTTTCCCTGATTTGGCTAAGACATTGGCTTTTAAAGCACGGTTCATCCCAGCAATCCCAATCGCAGGGAGCAAGCCCCCAATTGTGGTTGGAATCAAACATACCAATAGAGCAATCAACAAGACGATGCTGATTTTAATCCCGACCATTGAACCAATAAAGGGTAAGCTTGCCACCACCACAATAAAAGTAATGGTCATAATATTGAGCAAAATACTTAACGCGACCTCATTCGGTGTTTTTTGGCGATTGGCACCTTCAACTAAGGCAATCATACGGTCTAGGAAACTATGACCAGCTTCATTACTCACGCGAATAATAATTTCATCTGACAAAACCTTAGTGCCGCCAATCACGCCTGAACGATCCGTATTGGCTTCACGCAATACAGGCGCAGACTCTCCGGTAACAGCTGATTCATTGATGGTCGCAAAGCCTTGAATAATCTCGCCATCCGCAGGAACAATTTCACCGGCTTTGACGATGACCAGATCATCTTTTTTAAGCAGATTGGCAGAAATCGTATTCGGTACAGCATTTAAATCGAGGATACGATTTGCGGTTAAATTTTCACGGGCCTGACGTAGAGATGCAGCTTGCCCACGCCCTTTGGCCTCAGCAACCGCTTCTGCATAATTAGCAAATAGTACTGTCACCAATAAGATCAGACTCAACAGCAGACCAAAACCGAAACTGGTACTCCCCATCAAGGTTGCGACAATCGTTAAGATTGTACCCACCCAGACACAGGCCATCACTGGATTTTTAAAAGCATACTGTGGCAACAGTTTATGAAAAGTTTGCTGAATAATTTCTTTATTCAAAATATCCATTTGTTGTGTCGCATTTGAATGTTTCATTGTTGTCGCTCCACGCTTAAACTTTCACAGATAGCACAGATAAATAATCAGCAATTGGCCCAATCACCAACACAGGCATGAATTGCAATAAAGTGAGAATCAACACGATCCCAATTAAGGTCAGTGCAAAGGTCGGTGACTCAATATGTAAAGAACCTTTGCTTTCGGTTGCTTGAGGTTTGGTTGCTAAACTGACCGCAATCAACACGGGGATGATCAAGACGCTATAACGGCCTGCCAACAGAGCAATACTGGCACTCAGATTCCACCAGAGCGTGTTATCGCCTAAACCTTCAAAACCAGAACCATTGTTGGCATAAGCAGAGACATACTCATAAAACACTTGGCTAATACCATGGAAGGCTGGATTTGAATTCCCTGTAATCGATGGAAATGCAATGGCAATCGCAGTTAAACCCAGAATCACTACAGGTTGTAATACAATCACCAGCGCTAACAACTTAATTTCAGTGACTTCAATTTTTCGACCAAACAACTCAGGGGTACGTCCCGTCATCAAGCCTGCAATAAATACAGCCAAGAACAGGTAAATAAAGAACTGTAATAGACCACAGCCAATCCCACCCCAAATGGCATTAATCAGCATATTGCACAACTCAACCAATCCCGTCAGTGGTGAAGCAGAGTCATGCATCATATTGACCGAACCGTTATTCACTTGCGTGGTCAAACTTGCCCACAGTGCCGATGCCTCTGTACCAAAGCGGACTTCCTTACCTTCCATCAATGCCGTGTTTGCAATCAACGAAGATTTTTCAGTCCACAACGTTAATGAGGTTGAAGCCAACGACATCAGCAGCATGGTGCCAAAAATCATCCACATCAATTTCTTACGTTGGATAAAGCGGCCAACCATAAACACCACAGACAATGGAATCAGTAAGATCGCGATCATCTCGATCACATTGGATAACGGCGTTGGATTCTCCAATGGCACACTGCTATTCGGACCATACCAACCACCACCGTTACTTCCCAGTTGTTTAATCGCAACCATGGGGGCAACTGGACCCAGTGGAATATGTTGAGTTTGTACTTCTGCTGTAGGCGCTAAAACCTGTGCAGTTGGACCAGCGGATAATGTTGCAGGAACGCCTTGAAAAGTAAGCAGCAAAGAAAAAATTAAGCCGAGCGGAATAAAGAATCTAAATAATGGTCGAATGATATCCATCCAGTAATTACCTAAATTAATCGTATTTCCATCTTTTTTATTCGAGCCCTCTTCGTTGCCAGATTGCAAAAACAAAGCTCTCAACATTGCCACCAGTAAAGCCAGTCCAATAATTGGCGACAAATATTGCAAGCCGACAATCACCGTCATTTGCGATAGATAAGACAGTTGAGCCTGTCCTGAATAGTGTTGTTGGTTGGTATTGGTCAGAAATGAAATGGTGGTATGTAAGGCCAGATCCCAATTCATATTCGGGATATGATCAGGGTTGAGTGGTAACCATGCTTGAGTCATTAAAATAGTGACGCTTGCAGCGAGCAGTAAAATATTACTGAGTACAAATGCTGTTAAATATTGCCGCCAACTCATTCCACTACGCTTAACCCCTAGCACCGCATAAATTGGTTGCTCAATCCATTTAAACAACGCGTCACTTTTCATTGGCTTTGCTTGCATCACATCGGCAAGATAAGCCCCTAGCGGATACGCAAGCAGTAATGAAAAGACAAATACAGAGATAAATTCCCACATAGCATATGCCATTTAAAAATAGTTCAGCTTTAGTATGGAAATTGGGAACGTAAATTCTCTATATTGAAAAAAGCAGGAAACGTAAATTCTGCGTAAAATTATTCAACTTTGTTCTAATACGCTGAAATTTTTAGCTAAAAAGAAAATATGGAGAAATAAATCTCATTTTTTACAAAAAATCTTTGACCAAATAAAAAACTTTTTTGGGAAAAATGCAAAAAAGAACGATTATTATTTTAAAATAATAATTTATATTTATCATTATTTTACAAATAAAAACACATATGTATATAAATTTTTTAAGATTTATTTTTATCCATTTTCATCTAAACCAGCGTACTGTTTAGTTCATTTAGAACATTTACTCTTATTTTAATTATGGTATTTTTGTTACATGAAGTTATAGCCAATCACGATAGATAACTTTTTTGTTGTCAGATCATAGCTTCTTAACACTTAAGAATCTTGAAGTTCAAGGAAAGATTACAATGAAATTAAAACATCTTAGCACTGCCATGATCTTAGCAACGCTACCTGCAACTGGAGTTTTTGCAGCTGCGTTAGACCGTTCAGGTCAATCCATTTCTGCTTTTTTACAACCGGGCAACTATTTTGAAGCGGGTATTTCCGTTCTAGATCCGACAGTTAAAGGTAAAGAAGCAGGCACTTCAAAAACAACTCGTAATATTAGCGATATGGGTGATGACTACTATTTCCCGAGTGCTGCATTAAAACTTCAATTGACTGATAAATTCTCTTTTGGTCTTCTTTATGATCAGCCATTTGGTGCAGATGCTCAATACAAAGGCAATAACGTATTCGTAGCAAGCCCTTCAGATCCAATTCTTGGTAGCTTACCAATTACAACTGGCGCATTAGGTGGAACTCAAGGCGGAACATCGGTTGAAGTTGATAGCCAAAATATCTCGATGATCTTCGGCTTCCAACCAACTGAAAACTTTAACTTCTACGGTGGTGGTGTTTACCAAACGATTAAAGGAAGTGTGAATTTACGTGGTTCAGCGTACAGCGTCTATAATGGTTACGATGCATCGATTCCAGAAGATGGTGCTGCTGGATGGTTAGCAGGTGCTGCTTTCCAAATCCCTGAAATTGCACTTAAAGCGTCTATCACCTACCGTTCTGAAATTGATCATAAAATCAATGCGAATGAAACCATTGCACTTGCAGATGCTATTGGTGCAAATTCTGCAATGTTAGGTGGTGCAATTACACAGCTAGTTCAAGCTGGTCAATTAACTGCAGCTCAAGCTGGTGCGATTCAGCAAACAATTGGTAAAGCAGTTGCTGCCAACCAATTGGAAGGTCAAACAAAAATCACCACACCTCAATCTGTTAACTTAGATTTCCAAACAGGCATCATGGCAAATACAGTTGCATTTGCAAACGTACGTTGGGTGAACTGGAAGGATTTCTCTATTCGTCCATATAAATTTGGCAAAGTTTCAGAAGCTGTCGGTGGGCTAGTTGGTCGTCCAAATGGCTTTAACTTAGTTGAATACTCTGATGACCAATGGTCTGTAAATGCGGGTGTTGGTCGTAAACTCAACGATCAATGGGCGGGTAACGTTTCGGTAGGTTGGGATTCTGGTGCAGGCAACCCTGTAACTACACTTGGTCCAACAGAAGGTTATTGGAACGTAGGTGTAGGTGTTCAATATAGCCCTACTCCTGCAACCTTTATTGCGGGTGGCGTGAAGTACTTCTGGTTAGGTGATGCCAAAGCGCAAACCGGTGCTCAAGCTGGCGGTAATGACTATGTTGCTGAGTTCGAAGATAACAAAGCAATCGCATACGGTTTAAAAATTGGTTATAAATTCTAATTAGAATTTATAAAAGAAAGGTCATCTTCGGATGGCCTTTTTTATTGTGCTTTAATAAATAAAATCAAAACTATAGATCAAAATTCAACATTCATTTCAAATCATAGAAACACCAAGATAAAACTTGAATGCTCAACCATTTTTCGTGACCTCATCAGTTCATTTATTGACATTTGTAAAATATTTAAGCGCATAAAAATTATGTTACTTTCCGCGCCATTCTGTTACAAAGTGATTTGAGAGAACATATTAATGAAGCTGAATGCTATTCAAACGGCTCTTCTACTTAGCTTAGTTCCAACAACGACAACATTTGCCGCAGCACTGGATCGCTCAGGCCAGTCTATTGCCGCTTTTTTACAGCCAAATAATTATTTTGAAGCGGGTATTACGGTTCTTGATCCCAATGTATCAGGTCAGGACACATCACAAAACAATACTGGCAATATGGCGAATCATTACTACTCGCCAAATGCTGCCTTAAAAATTCAAGCAACCGACAAATTCTCGATTGGTTTGATCTATGACCAACCTTATGGTGCTGATGCTGAATATACGGGAAAAAGTAACTTTATCGAAAGTCGACCTCTACCATTTAAAGGTGGTACTTCCGTTACCGTAGATACTGAAAACTTAAACCTGTTATTCGGTTACCAACCAAATCAAAACTGGAACCTCTACGCGGGGGCAGTTTATCAAACCTTAGACAGTACTGTGCTATTACGTGGTCAAAGCTATAGTGCTTACAGCGGTTATGACTTTAAAACAGGTAAAGATGAAGCTGTCGGCTGGTTAGCGGGTGTTGCTTATCAAATTCCTGAAATTGCGCTCAAAGCATCTTTGACTTACCGCGCCAAAATCAAACATGAAATGAATGCCCATGAAACGCATGGCATTGCGGGTATGACTGGCAATGCGGGTTTTGATGCGATTTTAAATAAAATTAACCATTCAGAGGGTACAACTGAAATCACCACCCCTCAGTCAGTTAATCTTGATTTCCAAACAGGGATTATGGCAGACACCGTTGCATTTGCGAATTTACGCTGGGTGAACTGGAAAGACTTTGCCATTCGTCCATATAAATTTGGTGCTGCTTCAACTTTACCGCCAATCGTTGCTTCAACAGGTAAAAAAGACGGTTTTGATCTGGTTGCCTATACTGAAGATCAATACTCGATTACTGCGGGTGTCGGTCGTAAACTGAATGAGCAATGGGCTGGTAATTTATCGGTAGGTTGGGACTCTGGTGCAGGTAACCCTGTGACGACATTAGGTCCAACAGAAGGCTATTGGAATGTCGGTATCGGTGTTCAATATAGTCCTACGCCTGCAACCTTTATTGCGGGTGGGGTGAAATACTTCTGGCTCGGCGATGCCAAAGCACAATCAGGTTCGCAATTCAATACACCTGCTTATGTGGCTGAATTTGAAAATAATGATGCCATCGCTTATGGCTTAAAGATTGGGTATAAATTCTAACTATCGACCCAAAATAAAAGGCGCTATTTGGCGCCTTTTATTTTTCAATTTTCCCCAACATACTTAAAAGAAAGCTGAGGAGAATTCATTATTCAGGAATATCACGTTGCGATACCGAACGAATCGCCTGTTTTAATGCATCATAACCATGCAATGGTGGAAATTGCGGAAATTCGGCAATCACATTGGCTGGTGCATCAAATAAGAAACCATGATCCGCTTCACCGAGCATCGTAGTATCGTTATATGAATCACCTGCTGCAATGACACGGAAATTCAAGCCATGTAATGCTTTTACTGCCTGACGCTTTTGATCAGGTTGACGTAATTTATATGCGGTGATCATGCCATTTTCATCAGTTTCAAGCTTATGGCAGAAAATAGTCGGCCATCCCAATTGCTTCATTAATGGATGTGCAAACTCATAAAAAGTATCGGACAAAATAATCAATTGGAAATGGGTACGCACCCATTCAACAAATTCTTTCGCGCCTTCAAATGGTCCCATATCTGCAATCACAGCTTGAATATCATTCAATCCCAAGCCGTGCTGTTTTAAGATATTCAGACGTTGTGTCATCAGTACATCGTAATCTGGAATGTCACGTGTAGTTGCTTCGAGTTCTTTAATCCCTGTTTTTTTTGCAAAGTTAATCCAGATTTCTGGAACTAACACCCCTTCAAGATCTAGGCATACGATTTCCATGAATGCTTCCAATGTTGGTTAAAAATTGCTGTATCATAGCACTAAGATTATTCAATTTTTGCGCTGTTGTTGAATAAAATCATTTTATTCTGCAAGATTAAAATCAATGACAAGCACGCTGCTTTGCTTCGAATGATTTACAATTGTGCCCAAGCCTATCGCCAGGAACATCCATGACTGTTATTCCGACTATTGACCTTGTAGATGCGCTCGCTGCTGAATATGCAGATAAATCGCCACGAGAAATTTTAGAACTTGCATTAAGCCAAGAAGGTGAAATCGCGATTTCCTTTTCAGGCGCAGAAGATGTTGTTTTGATTGATATTGCTTCTCGTCTAGGTAAGCCCTTCCGTGTTTTTAGTTTAGATACGGGACGTTTACATGCAGAGACTTACCAATTCATTGAAACAGTTCGTAAGCACTATAAGATCGATATTGAAATTTGTTTCCCAGAGTCTGCTGCTGTTCAGCAATTCGTGACCGAAAAAGGCTTATTCAGCTTTTTTGAAGATGGGCATCAGGAATGCTGTGGAATTCGAAAAGTACAACCTTTACGTAAAAAACTGGCAACTTTGGATGGATGGATCACCGGACAACGTAAAGATCAAAGTCCAACGCGTAGTGAAGTGCCTGTAGTTCAAGCTGATGCAGGTTTTTCTGGTGAAGGCAAGCAGTTGATCAAATATAACCCACTTGCGAATTGGAGCAGTGCTGATGTCTGGAGTTATATCCGCATGATGGAAATTCCATATAACCCTTTGCACGAACGAGGTTTTATTTCAATCGGTTGTGAACCGTGTACACGCGCGGTACTGCCAAATCAACATGAACGCGAAGGTCGTTGGTGGTGGGAAGAGGCTACGCATAAAGAATGTGGCTTGCATGCGGGTAACCTTAAAAAATAATCAATTACAGATTTGGTATATTAAAACCACTGATTCGTCAGTGGTTTTATTTTTCCTGACTCGCTTGTCTAAAGTCATATTTTAACCAGAACAAACAGTATATACTGCGCAGAACGGTTCCAATAATTCTAATAAGAGCTCCTAGAGAGTATCTTAGAAAAAAATGCGATGAGAGGCTAGATCTGCTATGCGCCCACTACACCCCATTGATTTTATCTTTCTCTCGCTAGAGAAAAGACAACAGCCTATGCATGTAGGTGGCTTGTTTTTATTTGAGCTTCCAGAGAATGCGTCACCGACGTTTGTGCACGATCTCGTCAATGAAATTCGCCAATCAAAAAGTATCCCTGTACCGCCATTTAACAATCAACTGAATGGTTTATTCTGGGGTGAAGACAGCGAATTTGATCTCGACCACCACTTCCGCCATATTGCACTACCCAATCCAGGGCGTATCCGTGAATTACTGGTTTATATTTCACAGCAACATAGCTCTTTAATTGATCGTGCCAAACCACTTTGGACCTGTGACATTATTGAAGGCATTGAAGGCAACCGTTTTGCCATGTATTTCAAGATTCACCATGCCATGGTAGACGGCGTCGCAGGTATGCGTCTGATTGAAAAATCACTTTCGCAAGATCCAAATGAAAAGCATGTGGTGCCATTGTGGTGTGTAGAAGGCAAACGAACCAAACGTCTCAAAGCGCCAAAACCACCAACAGTCAGCAAAATCAAAGGTGTGATGGAAGGGATTAAATCGCAGCTTGAAGTTGCGCCTAAAGTCATGCAGGAACTGTCTCAAACCATATTTAGAGAAATGGGCAAAAATCCAGACTATGTCTCGACCTTTCAAGCCCCACCCTCGATTTTGAACCAACGAGTAAGTTCTTCACGTCGTTTTGCTGCTCAATCGTTTGAGCTTGGTCGTTTCCGTCATATTGCCAAATCATTGGGCGTAACACTGAATGATGTGATCTTAGCCGTCTGCTCTGGCGCTTTACGTGAGTATCTACTCAGCCACAATAGTCTGCCAAAGAAACCGCTGATTGCGATGGTCCCTGCATCACTGCGTACTGATGATTCAGATGTCAGTAACCGTATTACCATGATTTTGGCAAATCTGGCGACCCATATTGAAGATCCAATTGAGCGTTTAGAAATTATTCGCCGCAGCGTACAAAACTCAAAACAGCGTTTTAGTCGTATGACTGCCAATGAAATCTTGAACTATAGTGCGGTGGTGTATGGACCAGCAGGTTTAAATATTGCGTCAGGCATGCTGCCTAAACGTCAGGCATTTAATCTGGTGATTTCCAATGTCCCAGGCCCACGTGAACCTTTGTATTGGAATGGGGCGAAGCTCGATGCGCTCTATCCTGCATCGATTGTGATGGATGGACAGGCACTGAATATCACTATGACTAGTTATTTAGATAAACTGGAAGTGGGTCTAATTGCATGTCGTAATGCTTTACCAAAAATGCAAAATCTACTCACCCATTTAGAAGAAGAAATTCAACGCTTTGAACAAGCAATTCAAGATTTACCACAAAAAGTGGCGAATTAATCATTGAGAAAAAATTAAGGGGCTTTCAGTGGCCCCTTATTTTTTGATTGTGCGGCAACGCTGTAGTAGTTGATGGCAGGCTGAACGAATCATTGCCGTGGTAATCTGAACTTCTTTACCTTGGCTGTCTACCATATAACATGTATTTACAGGGTTACTGTCTAAAACATGCTTGAAACCGTGGTTCACTAATCTTTCACTCACATTCATCGTTATATACCTCATATTATTTGCTAAGGGACCCAAAAGTACCTATGGCTCATTTTATGGTTCTAGTATTTAAAATTCGTGATAGAAAGTAAAATTTCAGTTGTAACAAGGCTTAAGCGAAATCTTGTTACAACTTTAAGTTAAAATGATATCGTATTGCTCTTGCGTATATAGATTTTCCACTTGGAATTTAATCACTCGATTCACAAAATGTTCTAAATCCGCGACAGCTGGGGCTTCTGCTGTTAATAGGCGATCAATCACCGCTGGATGTGCAACAACAGTAAAGCCACCCTTGGAATCAAATGCACGGGCATAACGTAATATCTCTCGAAATATCTCGTAACATACTGTCTCTGCAGTCTTCACATATCCCCGTCCTTGGCAGGTTGGGCATGATTCACAGAGCAAGTGTTCCAAAGATTCACGCGTGCGTTTACGGGTCATTTCGACTAGACCAAGTTCAGAAACTTGAGTAATTTTAGTCTTGGCGTGATCGCGTTCCAACATACGATCAAACTGACGCATTACTTCTTCACGGTGCTCAGCTTCTTGCATGTCGATAAAATCAATAATGATAATTCCCCCCAAATTGCGCAGACGTAACTGCCTTGCAATCACTTGGGTGGCTTCCATATTGGTTTTAAATACCGTGTCTTCTAAACTGCGCCCACCGACATACGAACCAGTATTCACATCAATCGTGGTCATGGCTTCGGTCTGATCAATCATCAGATAACCACCAGACTTCAGTGCAACACGCGTCTGCAAGGCTTTCTGGATATCTTCTTCAACGTTATACAAGTCGAAAAGTGGCTTTTCACCCGGATAATGAATTAAACGGTTTTGAATGGTCGGCACAAATTCATCAACAAAGTCACTGAGCTTGGCATGAATCTCACGTGAATCGACATAAATCTTCGCGGTTTCATCACTGGCCAGATCACGTACGATACGTTGTGGCAGGGGTAATTCTTCAAAGATCAGTTCAGCCGTCGCAGCTTCTTTCTGCTTACGTTGAATAAATTCCCACAGCTTACTGAGATAGCACATGTCCTGTGCAATCGCAGCTTCGTCTACCCCTTCGGCGGCAGTGCGAACAATCACACTACCTGGTAAATTATGTTCTGCCTGAATATGTTCAATGATGCCACGTAAACGATCACGTTCATCTTCTGATTCGATTCGCTGTGATACCCCAATATGGTTGCCATACGGCATCAACACCAGATAACGAGATGGAATGGAAAGATCAGTACTCAGGCGTGCACCTTTGGTGCCCAACATGTCCTTCATGACTTGGACGGTCAGCATTTGCCCAGGATGTAATAACTCAAAGACATTTGGAGTCGGCTGCGAACGCGACCACACCATATCGTTAATATGCAAAAAAGCGGTTCGAGACAAACCAATATCGACAAAGGCAGCTTGCATACCCGGCAATACGCGTACGACTTTGCCTTTGTAAATATTACCCACTAACCCACGTTTTACAGTTCGCTCAACGAATAATTCATTGACCGTACCATTTTCAATCAATGCCACACGACATTCCATCGGCGTGACGTTAATCAGCAACTCTTCTGCCATAACAAACTCAAAACTTTTATAAAAATTCTTATACCCGAAAGTGTCAGCGTAGTGCTTTAACCCTTTCTAATAACTGTGCTGTCTCATGCAAAGGCAAACCGACGACATTACTATAACTGCCTCGGATTTGCGGAATATACTGCGCTGCAATACCCTGTATTGCGTATGCACCCGCTTTGCCTATCGGCTCACTCGTGGCCCAATATTGTTCCATGTCTGCATGACTGAGTTGCTGCAACTCAACTTGCGTTCTGACCACAGTACTCAATATTTGAGTCGCAGTTGCCACACAAAGGCCAGAATAGACATCGTGCCATTGTCCAGAAAGTGCCGACCAGATGCTAAAAGCATGTTGCTTTGATTCTGGCTTGCCAATAATCTGTCCAGCAAAACTTAAGCTCGTATCTGCTGCAATTACAATTGCAGCAGGATATTTCTTTAAAACAACTTGCGCTTTATCTCTGGCTAAGCGTTCAACATAATGCTCAACCGCTTCTCCATCATGCACCGCTTCATCGACATCTGGACTAAATATTTCAAAGTCCAAACCCAATTGCTGTAGTAGCTCCTGCCGACGCGGCGAGCTTGATGCAAGAATTATATGCGCCATTTATGTAAACAATAATAAACCAGAGGCCATGCCAATACACTGGTCACAACCGGTTGCCAATGGCGCGCAATCGAAAAATGTGTACCCGCAATGGTCTGACTAATCCACAAGAATGTAATATGTACAACAGCCGCAATCACCGCAATCACCCAGGAATTACCAAAAGTCAAAATACGACGTTCACGAATTAAATAACGGATACCAAAAGTGATGAGTACGAAACTCAGCGCATTTAGACCAAAAGGTGCATCAAGCAACAGATCAGCAAAAAGCCCCATACCAAAGGCAAACCAGACCCCGCACCAGACGGGCTGGTAAAGAATCCAGAACAGCATGACCAAAAGCATGATCGAAGGACGCCATCCTGAAGCCTCATAGGCCATTGGATAAACCATCAATACCGAAGCAATCACAATGGATAAAATAATCATCCATAGTGGGTCTTTGCGTTTTTCATAATTGAGCTTAGCGATCGGCATACGGTTGCTCCTGCGCTAAGGATTCAGAGAAAAGCACCACTACATGATGACCACTGGCAAGTTGAGCCGCTGGTGTGACATCAATTTCAGCAAATTCACCTGAAGTATGACGACTCACTTTAGATACAGTTCCCACTAAATAACCCGCTGGAAAATGTTCGCCCAAACCTGAACTAAACACTTTGTCTCCAACCTGAATATTGGCACTGGTCGGTACATATTCCATCTTAAGCTGACCTAAATCACCTGTACCCGAAACAATCGCACGCATGCCAGTACGCTCTAAGCGCACAGACAATGAATGTTCTTTATCAGACAGTAGCATGATGCGGGCACTATGCGGATAGACATTAATGATCTGCCCCATGATTCCCTTATCATCCAGAACAGTTTGCCCTGTTCTTAAATGATCAACCGCACCACGGTTAATGATAATAATATGGCGCAATGGGTCTGCATCGGTTCCAATCACTTCGGCAATTTGCATACGACCATCAATAATCAATGGCGTATCCAACAGCCCTCTCAAACGGTTATTTTCCGCAGAAAGTTCTGAAAGCTTTTGTAGACGGACTTGTGCTTGAAGGAGTTCAGCTTGCATTGCGGTGTTTTCACGGCGCAACTGAGCTTCAGATTTGGTTTGTTGGTTAAGCCATTCTCGCGACAGTACAGGATAGCTTGCCAGCGCATAAATTGGATTATACGCGGCATACAAGACATCCCTTGCAGGTTGAATTACATAAGGCATGCGCCAATCAAAGAAAAGCACCACCAAGCATGTAATCACCGCAATGACAAATGAGCGAAAAGATGGCGGTTGTCTTGAAAAAAGATTCGGTTGCACCGCCTAGTCCTTATGATTTAACCAACGAAAAGCATGTCGTGGTTTGGATTGTCAAAGAACTCTAATACTTTACCGCCGCCACGAGTGACACAAGTTAAAGGATCATCTGCAACAATTACAGGTAAACCTGTTTCTTGCGCAAGTAATTTATCTAGGTTACGCAGTAATGCACCACCACCTGTCAACACAATACCACGCTCTGCAATATCCGAAGACAATTCAGGTGGCGTTTGTTCAAGTGCAGATTTTACAGCGCTGACAATGCTTTGCAACGGATCAGAAATCGCCTGCGTAATTTCATCAGAAGTCACTGTAATCGCGCGAGGTACACCCTCAGCCAAGTTACGACCGCGAACTTCGATCTCTAGGGTCTTGCCATCAGCAACAGCCATACCCACTTCTTTTTTAATGACTTCGGCTGTCGTTTCCCCGATCACACAACCGTGTGCTTTACGCACATAATTGATGATTTGCTCATCAAATACATCACCACCGATACGTAATGAATCAGCATATACGCAACCCTGTAATGAAATGATTGCAATTTCAGTGGTGCCACCACCAACATCAACCACCATCGAACCACATGCTTGCTCAACTGGCATACCTGCGCCAATTGCAGCCGCCATTGGCTCTTCGATTAAACGTACATCACGCGCACCTGCATTAAATACAGCTTCGCGAATCGCACGACGCTCAACCAATGTCGATTTACAAGGTACACAGACCACAACACGCGGTGCAGGCGGGAACAACCGCTTTTCATGCACTTTGCCAATGAACTGATTCAACATGGTCTCAGTGACTTCGAAATCAGCAATCACACCGTCTTTCATCGGACGAATTGCTGAAATATTCGCTGGTGTACGGCCTAACATTTGTTTAGCATCAATACCTACAGCGGCAACAATTTTTTGTGAACCACTATGGCGAATTGCCACAACAGTTGGTTCATTTAATATAATGCCACGGCCTGGTGCATAAATAAGTGTATTTGCAGTACCTAAATCAATGGCTAAATCCGGCGAAAACAAGCCAATTAGTCGTTTTAGAATCACGGGGGCGTTCTCAATTAAACTTTGTGTGAATACAAGGTGGCAACTTTAACTAAATGTGATGATTTGAACAAGTCAATCGCTTATTATAACGCACGATATTTTGAAATTTTTTAATACTGAATTAGGTAAAGTTATGTCTACATCATCAGATGCTCAGCAGACAACAGACTTAAATGCGCAAACGGTCTCGCAAATTGCACACCTTGCACGTTTATCTCTCAATGACACGCAATCTGCTGAATATGCTCAAAGTTTAAATAAAATCCTTGGCATGATGGAAAGCTTGAAAGGCATTAATACCGATGATGTTGAGCCTTTAAAGAGCCCATTTGACAACCCGCAACCCTTACGCGCTGACGTTGTGACTGAAAGCAACCATCGTGATGAATATCAAGCGGTCGCGCCTGCTACAGAAGCAGGTTTGTACCTCGTACCTCGCGTAATTGAATAAGTTTTATTCGATTAGTCAATATTTTATATTTAGAATGTAAAGAAATTTTTCATATGACAGATTTACATCGCTTATCAATCCGTGAACTCTCTGAAGGCTTAAAAACAGCCCAATTTTCATCACGCGAATTGACTGAACATTATTTAAAGCGTATTGCCCAAATTGACCCAAAAGTAAAAAGTTATGTGACGGTTACCGCAGAACAGGCGCTTGCTGAAGCGAATGCGGCCGATGCAGCACTGAAAGCAGGCAATGCACACGCGCTGGCAGGTATTCCCCTTGCCCACAAAGATATTTTTTGTACCCAAGGCATTAAAACCACTGCGGGTTCAAAAATGCTGGATAACTTCATTTCACCTTATGATGCAACTGTGGTTGCAAAAGCCAAAGCTGCGGGTCTCGTGACTTTAGGTAAGGTGAACATGGACGAATTCGCCATGGGTTCAACTTCTGAAAACTCTTATGTCGGTGCAACGTCTAACCCTTGGGCACTGGATCATGTTCCGGGTGGTTCATCAGGTGGTTCTGCAGCAGCCGTCGCGGCTGATCTCGCGCCGATCGCAACAGGAACTGATACAGGTGGCTCAATTCGTCAACCTGCTTCATTCTGCGGCTTAACGGGTTTAAAACCGACCTATGGTCGTGTGTCTCGCTTCGGTATGATTGCTTATGCATCATCACTCGATCAAGGCGGTCCAATGGCACGTTCTGCGGAAGACTGTGCTTATTTGATGAATGTGATTGCTGGTCATGATGCAAAAGACTCGACTTCAATCAACAAAGAAGTGGACGATTACGTTGCTAACCTGAATGGCACAGCGGTGAAAGGCTTACGCATTGGTATTCCAAAGCAATACTTCAATGTGGCAGGTTTAGACGCTGATGTAAAAGCACGCGTTGAAGAATCGTTGAAAAAGCTTGAAGAGATGGGAGCAATCTTAGTTGAGGTTGACCTTAACATGACTGAAGCTTATGTGCCGACGTACTACTTGATCGCACCTGCGGAAGCCTCTTCGAACCTGTCACGTTTTGACGGTGTACGTTATGGCTACCGTTGTGAAAACCCAGTGGACTTGATGGACTTGTACAAGCGTTCACGTTCAGAAGGTTTTGGTGCTGAAGTACAACGTCGTATCCTGATTGGGACTTATGCCCTTTCTGCGGGTTACTACGATGCCTACTATGTCAAAGCACAAAAAGTACGTCGTTTGATTCAGCAAGATTTCCTCAAGGCATTTGAAAATGTCGATGTGATTGCTGCGCCATCTGCACCAACCACAGCTTACAAAATCGGTGCAAACCTCAGCCCGACTGAAATGTATTTAGGCGATATCTATACCCTTGCAGTGAACTTGGCAGGTCTACCAGCCATCAATGCACCTGTTGGTTTTGATAAAGACAGCCTACCTGTGGGCTTACAGTTGATTGGTAACTACTGGTCAGAATCACAATTGCTTTCGATTGTGCATCAATATCAACAAAATACAGACTGGCATACCAAACGTGCGGCAATTGCTGAGGAGAATGCATAATGACTGAAGCTCAAAAGTTGAAATTGATTGACGGTTGGGAAGTCGTTATCGGGATTGAGATCCACACTCAGTTGGCGACCAAGTCTAAAATCTTCTCAGGTTCATCGACTGAATTCGGTCAAGACCCAAATACACAAGCCAGCCTTGTTGATTTGGCCATGCCGGGCGTATTGCCAGTATTGAACGCAGAAGTGGTTGATCTTGCAATTCGCTTTGGTTTGGGGATTGATGCGTATATCGACCAAGCCTCTGTATTTGCACGTAAGAACTACTTCTATCCAGACTCGCCAAAAGGCTACCAGATTAGCCAGATGGACAATCCGATTGTAGGCTTGGGTCATATCGACATCCAGCTTGAAGATGGCACTGTGAAGCGTATTGGCGTGACTCGTGCCCATCTTGAAGAAGATGCAGGTAAATCGATTCATGACCATTTCGAAGGTATGTCTGGTATCGACTTAAACCGTGCGGGCACGCCATTGCTCGAAATCGTGTCTGAGCCAGATATGCGTTCGGTTGAAGAAGCGGTTGCCTATATCAAGTCGATTCACACGCTCGTGCGTTGGTTAGGTATTTCTGACGGTAACATGGCAGAAGGTTCATTCCGTGCTGACTGTAACGTGTCGCTGCGTCGTCCGGGTCAACCTTTTGGTACGCGTTGCGAGTTGAAAAACCTCAACTCATTCCGTTTCATTGAGCAAGCGATCAATGTTGAAATTGAACGCCAAATGGAAATCTTGGAATACGGCGGCACGATTGATCAGGAAACTCGTTTGTTCGATCCGAACAAGATGGAAACCCGTTCAATGCGTTCGAAAGAAGAAGCGAACGACTACCGCTACTTCCCAGATCCAGACTTATTGCCAGTAATTATTGCTGATGAGCAGATCGAAGCGGCACGTGCTGCCCTTCCAGAACTGCCTAAAGCGCGTCGTGCACGCTTTATCGCTGACTTTGCTGTGACTGAGTACGATGCGCATGTATTGACGCTGTCACGCGAAATGGCGGACTTCTACGAAGCTGTTGTGGCTGCTGCTGGCGGTGCAAAGCAAGGTAAAGTTTCTGCAAACTGGGTGATGGGTGAATTCTCAGGTGCTTTAAACAAAGCGGGCCTAGAATTGGCGGACTCTCCTGTTTCTGCTGAGCAGTTAGGCGGCATGATCGCGCGTATTGTCGACAATACCATTAACGGTAAAATTGCAAAGCAAGTGTTTGGCTTTATGTGGGAAGCAGAAGGAAAATCTGCGGATGACATCATTGCTGAAAAAGGCTTGAAGCAAGAAACCGATACAGGTGCGATTGAAGCGATTATCAAAGACGTGCTTGCAGCCAATGAAAAAATGGTTGAAGAGTACAAGTCTGGTAAAGAAAAAGCCTTTAACGGTCTGGTTGGTCAAGTCATGAAAGCTGCAAAAGGTAAAGCTAACCCAGCTCAAGTGAATGAATTAATGAAGAAATTGATTGGTTAAACTGATTTAATTTCAAAAGAAAACCCGCTTTAGAGCGGGTTTTTTGGTTTTTATAGGATAAAATATCTGCACAATAAATTTTAAACTAAAACGGACATGATTATTCAACTTATGAAAAATAGATTACTCCTGAGTGCCTGTTTGCTTTTGATCAGCAATTCTAATTTTGCACAAACCCCTCAAATCCCTAAAGCCGATGCTGATGCTATTTTCAAAGCGGCAGGTTTTACAAAAAGTAAAAAAGGCTGGAAAAGTGATTGCTCAGTCGGTGAAATTACAACTTACGCCGATTTAAACGGTGACGGCTTAAAGGATGCTGTTGTTTCAGATTACGGCACCATGTGTTATGGCAATACAGGGGTTGGTTACTATGTTGTAGCGCAACAGAAAAATGGTCAATGGAAAACCATTTTAAAAGAAGCAGGTATGCCTGAGTTTTTAAAAACAAAAGGAACAGATGGCTGGCCTGATATTGAGAATGGTGGGCCTGGTTTCTGTTTTGAAGTTTTACGCTGGAATGGTCAAGCCTATAAGGTTAATCGCTACGAATATGAAGGCAAGGCTTGTGAGTTATAACGAATAAAGTATCAAGCCAATGAACTAAGAAAAAGTTGCTTGGTTAAGTTAAGCTGATCTCATTTCAAAAAACCCGCTTTAAAGCGGGTCGGCTTAGAAATATTTTGTAAATATAATTGATGCTATCACTCCAGCTAAAATATTAAGACATAAAACTATAGTTTGTGTAAATAAAGATTTAAGCATACTTGGTTGAGCATTTGAGATTAATTTACTATCAGCTGCATTAAAATTAATGTAGCTAATATTTCTATAAGAATCAACAACTTGCTCTAACTTATTACCAAAGATATTGGCAATAAAAAGCATTATTAGGAAATAACAACCAAAATTAATTAAAAATATCGCAAGACCATTGAAATCACTAATTCCTAAATTTAAACCAAGCTTTGTATTAAAGATAAAAGCCACAAGACTAATAACAATAATCTTTGAAAGAACGGTAAAATAATGAGAATATTGTTGCAAAAAATTAAAAAGTGAATTTAATTTACCATCAGAAGAGTTAGATGTATTTACCCATTCTTCAATTGCTTTCACAAAAGGGATCGTTACGAAATAGCTCTCATATTTCATAGAAAAATCTAATGTTGGCACCATTTTCAGAACATTTGAATGAAGATGTTTTGGAACATTATTTGATTTGGATAAGTCTTCTTCAATACCTAGTTTTGATGAAACCTTTATAGTTATCTCATAATTAGAAATCTCTCCTGTAGTAGAATTTTTCAGACAAAAACCATACTCAATGATTATCTGTGTGGTAGCATGGTCTTGTGAGGTTGCATTATTTTCAAATGATTGAAAATTCAAAAATGATTGGGACTCATCGTTCACTCTCAATACAACAATTTTAGTTTTTGTTTCAATACACTGATAATGATCTTGTGTTGACAGTTGAACTATTTTGAAATACAAGCTTTTAATTGAATTAAAATCAATTAATAAGCTATTAAAAAATTGCTTATTAATTTTTTGATTTGATTTCACTATTTGATCATAAATTTCTTTGTATGTCCCCAGAGTTATTAATTCTCCTGATGGTGTTTGTACCATTTGGTTATCATTAGTCATTTCAGGTAGAATTGACATATTTACCCCCTTTGAATGAAAAATGAATTTATAACATAGTAGCTTTCAAAAAAACAATTAAAAAAACAAAACCACAAGGCTTAAAATATTACTACTAAATCAAACAAAATTATTTACTTTAAACTATATTTTCTATTTTTAAATTTAAACCCACCAACTATTACTCATTATTTAATTAAAACCTAAGCTATTAGCTACATATCCATTTAACCAATATATTCCAAAGAAAATTAAGAATCTTATATTATAAAAAGCCAGTAGAAACATTCCTTCACTGCCCTCTTAACACACCCAACTTATTCCAAATATCTGGCGTTAAAAAAGTCGTGACCAACTTATTTAAATCAATATAACGCAAGGTGCCTTGCAACTGCTGTCTAACTGCTGGATCTTTAACAATATCCTGCCCTGCACTCTGACCTAACTGCTGAAAAGCCTCTCCAACAGCCTTAATACCTTCAGCCTGAATCACTGCTTTGGTTTGTGTCGAACACTGCTCCACAATCACACGCTGTAACACCTGAGCCAACTTCTGATCCAACTGGGTTTTCTGCTCAGGCGTAACATTACTAAAAGACTTTAAATCAGGATGTGCTGCCAAAGCGCTAAAAGTCCATTGCAAAACCGTAGTCTTATCCGCTGCTGTTGTGGCTTTCACTAAACAATCACTCAATTGATCGACTGTTGGCCCTGCCATTGCCACTTGGGTTGTGCCCAACACAGCCGCAGCCATCAACACAGAACGACTCAAATGAGAAAATTTACGGCGGGTAGAAGTATAAACACGAGACATAAGCACAGTTCCAAATTGCAATCTTTCCCTTTGTATCATGCTCTGTCTAGATCATCTGTTATGACGCTGTAAATTGCGTAAGTCCATGCCCTTAACACTTTGGCAAAATGTAAAAGCGTTCATGGTTGTAAATTCTCAGCCTGCACCTTCATAATCCCATTCTTCTGGAATATTCGGCTGCTCAGGTGCTTTATTTAGATCAATATTCAGATTGCGGCTGCCCTTAAATGATTTCTCACCCGAATCTGACGCAGGTGATACATCCAGACTGTAGCGATAACGGAATTGCCATAACATCGGCTTGATCGGACGAATATCTAAACTCAAACTATCTTCATCATGGCACTTGCCCTTAGAGTTTTCATAATCCTGTTCGGAGAAACAGGCCCGAATCATACGGCTAAAATTAAAAGGATAGTTTTCAATAAAGCGATGCGTTTTACCTGAATCCTTTAACTCATAAAAGCTGGCCCGTTCAATTCCAGCCCCACCACCTGAATACATTTCTGAAAAGGTATCAATCACTGCAACCGCATAACGGTTTTGATCCATTGGAAACAGTTTAGGAAAAATATATTGGCTAGATCGTGCCATTTCTTCCGTAGCCGCCAACTGAATACGCCACTGCTTTAACAATTTAAAACCTGTGCTCGATGTCGCAAACTGGGCAATATTTCCCTCAGATAATAACCATAAGGTTTGATCTGGCGTTTTCAAACTCTGCAATTGTGTGCGCTGCTGACATAGCTCTTTGACTTGTTCACAGAGTTGCGTCTGTTCCGTTGCACTCAGTTGCCCCATTTTAAAGTCAAGAATCTGTAAAGGTGCAGCAAAAACAGATGCACTAAAATAGGCAGATGCACCTATTAAAATTATTCCACCTAAACCCATCTTATATTTAAGCATTGCGTTTCCTTAGGCTATTTTTATACTCATAATATTATTTGACGATTGCTTCAATCTGATCAAGTTCCCACACTCCACCCGCAGCAAGACCTCGGCACATCCCTGTCCAGCGATCTAGCGTATGTACAAACTTCTGCCCATCCCAAACCCATTCATCACTCGACCAGCAATCACCGATACCACGCCCTTTCTGCGAACTGCTGAGAATCCCATTATAAAATTCAGAGGAATGTTCCGTCACAAAAGTAGCTTTATTCGCCAGTGACTCATCCAATACCCATGCACCATAACCTTCGTTATATGCACCTCGCCAACATAGCGTGACGGCCAAAACTTTTTTATTGGTCAATTTATAGAGATCAATCGCTTGAGGTGCTGTTTGATTACCATCATAAACCCCTTCACAGAATCCTTCTTTTTTAGGCACTGGCTGATTCGCCATCAAGTTTTGATAGAGTGCAGCATAGCGTTTATCGGTTGGCCGCAAGGTCAGATAAGGCTTACTGGATGTTTTGATCTGCTTGACGCTGAATTTGGGTTGAGCGGCCAATACCGTCGACTCATCTGCCTTGCCCTTTTTAATCAAAGCGCCCACTGTGCCAATACGTTTTTGAAAATCATCCATTTTTAGCAATACCGCAGTCATTCCCTTATCTGATATTTGCCAATGTAGATTGGCATTTTTAAACACGATTTCGGTCTTTTTCTTGGATTGCTGTAATAAGGCATTGACTTGATTTGTAGAGAGTTGTCCCATCAGTGGGAATTCTGTTCCATCAACGGACACTTGCCCAAAGTCTTTGCCATTCACATAGAAATGGAGATTTTTAAGCTTTGCTGCTGGCATAGAAGGTTGTTCAAAACGAGCCAATGCAAATTCAACCTGTACAGGCTGTCGTACGCCTGCATGACGGGTCAATAACAGCGATGCAGGTTCATCATCACTATATTCATTGTAATAACCTGCTGCTCGGCAAGTGCCTGTATTGCTACAGTAAATTTCCCAATCTTCATGCGAGAATGAAATGCCTTTAATATCTTGGGCAAAAGCACTAGAACTCAGGACAATAAGGGAACAGGCTGAAAGAATCTTTTTCATAAGACTTATGCTCTAGGCAAGGTAACCAAACAACTAAACTCAATGTCAGGTTCCGATCACTAATTTTTTAGATATGACTTATTTATTGTTCAATCATACGCCACTAATTTTTTTATTATTATACCAAGCATAAAAAATTATTGTGGGTTCACATAAACCATAAGAAGATGGCAATCATTTTAAGTTTAAGAATTCATCACAAAAAGTTCCCATTGATTCAGTTTTCAGTCCAACCCCTCCCTTCGCAATAATAATTCCATTAGCGTCAGTAAATACACGAAGTAAGCAAGTGTAATAGGTCGGAGAATTATAACCAACATCTCTATATTGATCTTCATAAATTGGTTGAGCAGCAACAACTCCTTGACCTGCTGAGTACAATGTAGTCACTTTAGTACCTGCATACTCACTCCCCGTCTTTACAAATTTATCTCGAGCATATTTCTGAATCGTCCATGTATGCATATAAGTTTTCTCTTTAGATAACACATCTTCTACTGACTCATGTGGTGCTCCTATTTGAGCAACCAATCCATTTAAAGGATGTCCAATTTGCTTCTTTAGTAATGCATTTGTTTTATGATCCCCATAACCTATACACCCAACCACTAGAAAGCTGATAAGAAATATCGAGACAATCATGCTAAGCATTTTTTTCATCGCAAACTCTTCATAAAAAGATAACACTCATAGTAATTGTTTTGTTCAACCCCACTCAAATTCTGTAATTAATTTAAATAAACCATTAAATTAAAATTAACAAAAAGAATAAAAAATGATTTATAGCGTGAAATACACCATTTAAACCATCATGTGATTGGTTCAGTTAAAGCTAATATAAATTTAGAAAATGCACTTATCTCAAACAATATGTTAATTTTGATCCAAGCTCGGATACTGAATTAAAAAATGAAAACATTAATCTCTATTCTTACTATTTTATTCGCATTATCAGCCACTTCAACTCATGCAGAGGTCAGCACCTTTAAGCCCATCTTTCCCAAATTTTCAAATACCGCGCAAGAGCGAAAAGCCGAAAACCAAATTTATGCCTTGGGTGAAGTGTCCTTTGCCAACGATGTCCGTGTTCCCTTTTATGGAGTGACTGCGCTGAATCCTGCCGATGAAGGCTTATTAAAAGACTTTAAAAGCTGTACAGCCAAAAGCTGCCATTTCGATTTTAAGCTGGATACACATCAGGCCAAGCAACTCAAATTAGTTGCGCTACCTGAAATTGGTGCAGTACTTGTACCCAAAGATTGGCACGATGTGGAGGCAAGTGCAGGTGCAAATGGTACGGGTTCAGCCCTACTGATGAGTCCAAATCAGAAACAGGCCATAGAATTATACGATTCATCCTTCTGTGTCGGTTGCGGTATGCCCAATGCCACGCTTTACTTTCCCAATCTGTTAAAAGAGAGTATTGAAAATGAGTTTGGTGGCTATAAAGATCCACAAAAACTGGTGACCGTGGTGCATCCTTCCAAACAAGTGGCTTTCTTTAGCTATCAAATCCCAAACCTGAATAATAAAACTCATGGCGTCGCGAAATACCATGACGAGGACACCTTCAATTTTAGAGAAATCATCGTCACGCTGGATAAATCACAACAGCACTTGGTTGGGCCGATTTTAAACTTCTATCACTTTAACCATTGAGCCGTTTCAAACCGCTTGACTGGCTTTGAGTAGACTCAAGAAATGCTCAACCCGAACACTATTGCCTTTGGCACGGCAAATTGCATAGATCGGGGCAATACAGGGCTTTTTCGCTTCTAGCGGTTTGTACACAATTTGCTTATTCCAGAAGTCCTGAATTGAGGCTGGAACAATTGACAGCCCAATCCCCGCTGCAATCAGATTCAGGCTCGAAGTTAAACGAGGAGCTTCCTGCACAATGTTGGGGTTAAAGCCTGCCTGATAGCAATTTGCCAAAATATTATCAAACAAGTCTTGCCCCGCAATACGGCGATACAATACAAACTCATACGGCTCTAAATCGACTAGGCGGATTGATCCCGCTTGCTCAGCCAAAGGATGATTACTCGGCAAAGCGACAATCAAGGGCTCATCCAGTACATGAATGCTTTGTACTGCGGCATGAATCGGTGCAGGTTTACGTAGAAAAACGATATCCAGTTTTTCATTGATCACCGCATCGGTTAAAGCAGTACTGCTGTCTTCCTCCAGATGAATCGCCACTGCAGGAAACTGCTCCCTGAATTGACGCAAGAGTGCAGGCAAGAAAGGATGCAAGCCTGCGGAGTTGGTAAAGCCAATATTGATCTGACCTTCCAAGCCTTGCGCAATGTTTTTGACCCGTTTCGGAATCGACTGAGCATGCGCCAAAATGGTAATCGCTTCCTGATATAAAGCCTTACCCGCTTCCGTCACCTCCACACCTCGAGGCAAGCGTTTAAGCAAAGCCGTATCCAGCTCTTCTTCTAGACTTTTAATCAATCGGGTCAGTGGCGGCTGTTGCATATGCAGTCTAACCGCAGCTTTGGAAATATTGCTTTCTTCCACCACAGCAACGAATGCATTGAGTTTATGAATATCAATCATACATACTCTAAAAGTATAGATAACACCAAAAATAGCATTTGTGAATATACCACAAATCTTTCATGCTATAGCTCACAAGGTTGAACAGAAAGGTAGTCCAATGAAAGCCCAAGCCCTATCAATAGAGAGTGAACCACTAGCGACTGCTCCTGATTGTAAGGCACTTTTTACGGGATTTATGAAATTGGGATTGATGGGTTTTGGTGGCGTGCTGCCACTGGCACATCGCATTATCGTTGAAGAACATAAATGGATTGATGCTGGCAAATTTACCGACTTACTTGGCGTGTGCCAACTATTACCGGGCGGTAACATCATCAATATGGCCGTTGCCATTGGTATGGAATTCCAAGGCGTGAAAGGTGCGATCAGCTCAGTCCTCGGTTTAATCTCTGCCCCGACTGCAATTGTACTGATCATCTATCAGGTCTATGAGCATTTCCAGTACCTCCCCGCAGTCAAACACATGATTCAAGGTTTGGCCGCTGCCGCCGCAGGCTTGCTATTTGCGACAGGATTTAAGATGCTCAAGCCAATTTTAAAAAGCTATCTGACCATTTTCACCATTGGCCTGACTTTCGTGTTTATGATCTGGATCAAGCTGCCGTTGGCACTGACTTTAGCGATTCTACTGGGCATTAATATGCTGGTTCTAGGAGTAAAAAAATCATGATCTTAGTTACTCTTGCTGTCGTTTTTACTCAGCTTTCGCTACTGGCTTTTGGGGGTGGTAATGCCATCCTGCCTGAAATGCAGCACCAAGTGGTAACGGTGCATCAATGGATGAGCGCAGAACAGTTTAGTTCGCTGTTTGCCATGGCTCAGGCTGCCCCTGGACCCAATATGATGATTGTGCCTTTGGTCGGTTGGCATGTCGCAGGTCCAGCAGGTTTATTGGTGACGTCGTTGGCGAAGTTCGGTCCATCTTCAATCATCACCATTTATGCACTGAAATTCTGGGAACGCTTTAAAGCCAATCCATTACGGGCACGTTTTGAAAAAGCGTTGAAACCGATTACCGTGGGTTTGGTTCTGGTCAGTGCATGGTTGATTGCCGATGCTTCTGCACAAAATCTGCTCTTGGTCATCATCGTGATTTTGACAGCGATTCTCGGCATGTTTAAAAAGATTCATCCGCTTTGGGTCATGGCCGCAGGAGCAGGGCTTGGAATCGCCTTCCTTTAAAAGGGCAAAAAAAACCTGCTGAATGCAGGTTTTTTATTGAATCTCGAATTACCAGATACTGACTCGTTTTTCAGGCGCTAAATACATTTTATCTCCCGCTTTAATCTTGAAAGCATCATAGAACGGCGCTTGATTGACTAAAGCACCATTGGCACGAACTTTATCTGGTGCGTGCGGATCAGTTTTTAAATACACAATTGCTTGTGCTTGACGGGTTTTGGCACGCCAAACTTGCGCCCAGCCCATATAAAAACGCTGCTCACCCGTACGTCCCTCGATCACAGGCGCAGTCTTCCCTGCTAACGAAATTTGATAGGCTTTATAAGCAATCGATAGACCCGAGTTATCAGCAATATTTTCACCCAAGGTCAGTTCACCATTGACGTGATAGCCTGCAATCGGCTCATAGGCATTGTATTGTGCAACCAAAGCTTGTGTTTTGGCTTTAAACTTCTGATGATCTTGTTTGGTCCACCAATTACGCATATTGCCCAATTCATCAAACTGGCTGCCCTGATCATCAAAACCATGACTGATCTCATGCCCGATCACACTGCCAATTCCACCATAGTTCACTGCATCATCAGCATCGATATTAAAGAATGGCGGTTGCAAGATTGCAGCAGGAAAGACAATTTCATTGGAGGATGGATTGTAATAGGCATTCACGGTTTGAGGGGTCATAAACCACTCATCACGATCCACAGGTTTGCCTAACTTATCCAAACTGTCTTGATGCTCAAACTCTCTGGCACGAATTACATTGCCAACCAAATCTCCGTCTTTGACTTCAAGTGCAGAATAATCACGCCATTTGTTTGGATAGCCGACTTTAATCGATAAGCTGGCTAATTTATTTTTAGCCTGCACTTTGGTTGCAGGACTCATCCAGTCCAATTGGCTAATGCTTTGATCATAGGCTTGAATCAGATTCTGCACCAAGGCATCCATACGCTGTTTTTTATCCGCAGAAAAATGTTTCTCCACATAGATTTTACCCAGACCATCGCCCAATACTGCATTCACGGTTTGTACACCACGCTTCCAGCGCACTTCTTGTTCTGCAACATCACGCAAGGTTTTGCCGTAAAATTCAAAACTTTCATCCACAAAAGCCTTGTTTAAGAAGGGTGAAAAATTACTGATCAAGTTCCATTTAAAATACGCTTTCCATACATTTAAAGGCGTTTTATTGATGACTGGATCAAGTGCTTTGAAATAGCTTAATTGATGCACCTGAATAGTCTGAATTTTGTCTTTGACGCCAACCGCCTTCAGATAAGTATCCCAATCAAAGTTACGACTTAACTGATTCAAATCTTTAAGCGGGTAAATATTGTAACGCTTGGATAAATCACGATTTTGAACATTACTCCACTGAATCTTGGCAAGTTCTGTTTCGAGCTTGAGTATGTCTTGTGCATGCTGTGCCGCTTGCTGATCACCAGACAGTTGCAGCATCCGCTCAATATGTTTCAGATATTTGGCGCGAGTTTCGACAAACTTCGGATCATCTTTTAAATAATAATCCCGATCTGGTAAACCCAAACGACGCTGTGCCAGACCTGCAATCATCACATCAGAGCGTTTCATATCTTGATCAATACTGATATCAAACGGCGTTCTAACCCCGATACGTGAGAAATGCCCCATTAATTGAGCAAGCTCTTGTTTATTTTGAATCGCATCCACACCTACCAATTCTTGCGTTAATGGTGTAATTCCTTGCATTTCAATTGTTTTTTCATCCATAAAGCTGGCATACAGGCTTGCAACTTTTTGTTCAACCGTTCCTGTTGCCCATTTTTTTGTACTCAGCGCTTCAACAATAGTATGCAACTGATTGGTCGATAGCTCATGTAATTCGTTGAATGCGCCCCAACGTGATTTATCTGCGGGAATCTCAGTCTCTTTTAACCATGTGCCATTCACATAGTTATAAAAGTCATCATTGGCAGACACGCTTTGATCAATATATTGTTGGTCTATACCTGAAATTTTTTGTGTTGGGGAGGATTGAATTGCTTGATCTGCCCATACAGTTACAGTAAAGGCAGTCAGTGCAAGCGCCAATGCACTTTTGAGCAATATAGGTTTCATGATTTATCCTATTTATTTAGGTTTTAAGCGATACAAGAGAGAAATGAAAGATCATTAATTTTATCAAGCGACTATAGTGAAGTACTTTGATCAAATAAAGTCATTTTCGTTGTAATATATATTCACTTTTCACATAAAAACCACAATTTAAGCCAATAAAAAAGCCTTAGCATCGAACCAAGGCTTTCTTAATCTAAACTGTTCAAACTAATCTAATATTTTTTCAAACGCTTTAAGACGCTTATGAATCGATAGCAACTCGATGATAGTTTTCCATGAACTAATCAGATATTGGAAAGAATCTCGAACATTACTAAAAACATTCGAGATCTGTTGAAATAAACCAAGGGTTAACAAACCTGCCGAAATAGATGGGAATAACACGACTAGCTTATATAAAATATCAAGTTGTCCATACCAGTTTGCGGTCAAATTAAAATAAGAATAATGGAAGTATAGGCGGAAATAGTTTTTTCTTACTTGAGCAAATAGCTCTTTTAACTTGGCGGGCTGAGCATATTCAATATGATCTTCACCATAAACCAACTCTTTACGGTAAGCAGCCTCGACTTTCTGATTATTAAATTGTAGACCTGGCAATTTTATCCCAACAACCATTAAAAGTATGGTACCAAAGACCGCCCATAACACAGCAGCCCATACTAATGAATATTTAACCTCGCCAAAAATAGGTAATGCAGGTACATGATTTGATAAGATAAAAAGTAATGGTAAAAATGCAATAAGCGTCATAATCGCTTTAATAAACTCTACACCCAAGTCCTCAACAATCGTTGCAAAACGCATAGTATCTTCTTGCACACGTTGTGAAGCACCTTCGATATGTCTCAATTTTTCCCAATTCTCGACATAATATTCATTCATCGCTGTACGCCAACGGAAAACATAATGGCTAGTAAAGAATACATTGATCGTTGCCAAGGTCACATACACCATAGCAATCCATAAAAAAACCGTCAATTCATTATAAAGATCCATAATATTCCCTCCTTTTGCAGAGAGCATACTTTGGACTAAATCCCAAAATGGTACATACCATGCATTAATCGCAACATTCGCTTGTACGGCAAACCAGATATTAAAGATGATAAAGGCGGATCCCCAAATCGACCAAGGTTGCCATTTATTGGCTGAAAATATCCGCCAAAAACCAGCAAATAGTGCTGTTGCGGTAATAAACCAAGAATAGAACCAAAGCGAAGAAGGTGCCCAGAAGCGACTAACACCAATTGGCAACTCTGCATTGGCATAACCTTTGGCAAAACCTAGATATTCACCCCAGCTATGACCACCGGTGTACCACAGCAACATATTGAGGGATAACCATACGATGACGGAAATAAAAAACAAACGCGGGTTCGGAAAGAAAGACTTAAACATCTGTTTAACAATCCTTGTTATGTAGCGAGTTATTTGAACAAGCCATCCTATGACCTGAAACTTAAAACTGTCTGATAAGAAAGTTTGATGATTTGTAGTTATTTACCTGTTTTTTCGCCTTTTTAATAGCTTTTTGTAGATGATTTACAATTTGTTTTTGCCCGAACATAAGTTTAGTAAATGGACTCAAGTACTTAAGTCCATTACAAGGCTCATAAAATAAAGGCTTAGCGTGGCGCTGAAGTACTCATTTTTAAGGCAATATCCTGTTGCTCGCTTGGCGTTGGGAAGCTCTTGCTTTGAATTGCCCATTGAATTTCGGCGAGTTTTTCATTAGCAGCATCTACACCTGCCTGCATGGTCATTTCTCGACCTTTGACATCAAAGATATGTGCTTTTTCACGCAAGTCAGGTTGAATCACAATATCTGCTTCTTTAAGTTCCTCTTCGGCCAAACGCCCTTGCATGATATTGATATTCTGATTGAACAAACCCCAGACATTACTGGTTTCAGTATGAATCGGCTGAGCCAAGATATCCACGGCGATGACCACATCTGCACCCAGTTCACGTGCAACCTGCACAGGTACAGGGCTGACTAAACCACCATCAACATACTCAACATCATGAATTTTAGTCGGTACAAACATACTTGGAATGGATGCAGAAGCCCGCACTGCCTGCCCGGTATTACCATAATTAAAGACGGTTCGGGTGCCATCTTTTAATTCAGTTGCCACCACATACATTGGGATTTTCATCTTTTCTAATGGCAGGTTATGCACTTGCTCATTGATATAGTCTTCCACTTTTTTACCGTCAAAAAAGCCCTTTAGACTGACATTGACTTCGCGCACATCATTGGCTTTGAGTTTTAACGCAATATCGCGTAATTCGGCAGGACTTTTACCACTGGCATAGATTGAACCAACAATACTGCCTGCACTGGTCCCCACAATAAAATCTGGACGAATGCCTTGCTGCTCTAAGACTTCAATCACACCAATATGGGCATAACCACGCGCGCCACCACTGCCCAACACCAATGCAATCACAGGACGCTTTTGCTGCTGTTTGATGGCATTAAAGGGTTGGCTTACAGCTTGAGCTTGGGCATCTTCAATGACAGGTTTTAAATGTGAGGTACTTTGGCAACCAGCCAAAATTGCCATTGAAAGACCCAACATCCATAATTTAAGCTGTTTCATACGCCGCGATTGCCATATTAACCATATCTCAGATCCGAATTTTAGCGTTTAGCACATCTAAAAACTGTAGCAATTTTTTGTATTTGTCATCAAAAAGACATAAAAAAAAAGCTCCTCGAAAGGAGCTTTTTTATGATTTTAGTTTTGCTTTGACTGTATTACCAAATATCAGAATCAACTTTTTTCTTTAATTCTGGATAGTTATCAATCTTAAACTCAGGCTCTTTAATGCCGCGCTTCAACTGAGAGGTATAGTCTTTTAACAGAGTCCGTGCCATAGGGGTTAACAATAAGATTGCGATCAAGTTAATCGTCGCCATGATCCCCATAAACAAGTCTGCCATTGACCAAACCAATGGAACACTGCCAATCGCGCCGAAGTACACCATCACCAATACAAAGATTCGGAAGATGAACATCACTTTCGGATTGTTATTGATAAACTGCACATTACTTTCTGCATAGGCATAGTTACCAAGTACAGCGGAATAACAGAATAAGAACAACAGCACTGCTAGGAAGTCAGCCCCCCAATGTCCGACTTGAGTCTCTAAGGCACGCTGTGTCAGCTCTACCCCGACAAAGCCCGCATCGTGATAAACACCTGACACCAAGATAATGATCGCAGTACTGGTACACACAATGAACGTATCAACGAATACACCAAGCATTTGCACCAAGCCTTGGTTCACAGGGTGTTTCACATCCGATGCTGCGGCAGCGTTTGGTGCAGAACCCATACCCGCTTCGTTAGAGAACAAACCACGCTTGATCCCTTGCATCATCGCCATCGAAATCATGGCGCCAAAGAAACCGCCAGCTGCAGCATTAAACTGGAATGCTTCAGTGAAGATCAGTTTAAAGATACCAGGTAGCAGTTCATAGTTGCTGATGGCAATATACATCGCCACTGCAAGGTAGAGACCAGCTTTGAGTGGGACAAACATTTCTGCGAATTTGGCGATACGTTTGATACCACCAAAAATTGCCAAGGCAACCATAACAACCAGTGCAAGGCCTACCCATGAAATTTCTAGATCAACACCACCTAAGTGTGCTACCAGATTGGCTTTGTCCCAACCCCAAGCATGTGAAGATGCATTGGCAATCGCATTGATTTGAACTGAGTTGAATACGAAACCATAGGTAAAGATCAAGGCCAGCGCGAAGATCACACCAAAAGTTTTACTGCGTAAGCCTTGGGTAATATAGTAGGCTGGTCCACCCCGAAACTGCTTACTATTGCTATCTCGTACCTTAAAGAGCTGCGCAAGCGAAGACTCAATAAAAGCCGAGCTCATCCCCAATAATGCAGTAAACCACATCCAGAACACCGCACCCGGACCACCAATTGCAATGGCAATGGCTACACCCGCAATGTTACCGACCCCAACACGACTGGCTAAACCCGTTACAAATGCTTGGAATGGCGTCAATCCATGTGAATCTTTCTCTTCACCTTTAGTACGACTGCCCTTCATCACCTTGATACTGTGGAAGAACATTCGAATCTGCACTGCTTTTGTTGCAACAGTATAGAAAATACCAACCGCAAGCAGGAAAACAACGAGGAAGTCCCATAAAGGATCATTGAAAAAACTTACCCAAGCCATCAGGGTGTCATTTAATTTTTCATTCATCACTTATTCGCTTTTAACTATTTTATGTACATCCGTACATATACGATAACAATGGATGAATCAAAAAAGCCCCGCTTGGGGCTTTTGATCCGACTTAGGCAAAGAATTTCAAAATTAATTGAATTACTGTTGCGTTAATTAAATCGACGAAGAACGCACCACAAAGCGGAACAATCAAGAAGGCTTTATGAGATGGTCCATACATATTGGTAATCGCTTGCATGTTTGCAACCGCAGTTGGTGTCGCCCCCATACCAAAACCACAGTGACCTGCCGCCAATACCGCTGCATCATAGTTTTTACCCATAACGCGGAAGGTAATAAATGCAGCATATAATGCCATGGTAATGGTTTGCGCACCTAAAATAACGACCAGCGGGCCAGCCAAATCAGCCAACTGCCATAATTTCAGTGAAAGCAATGCCATTGCAAGATAAAGTGATAATGATGCATTACCAAACACATCAATTGCACGGTCAAAGATATCTACTTTTAATACGCTTTCTAAGACATTACGTAAGATCACTCCCCCGCCAAGCGCCCAAACGAATGTTGGTAACTCGAACCAAGTGCCCTTACTGAAACCTGTCATGAATTCTGCAAACGCCAAACATGCGGCAAACATACCCAACGTGGTAATCGCATTATCAGCCGTAATTAAACGAACCTGATGTGGATTTTCAAATGGTGCAAGCTCGTCAGGATGTTGATCTAAATGCGTATCGCGATTTTTGATTTCAGCTGGGGTCTGTGCTTGAGCAAGGCTATAACGGTTAATTAACAACTTCGCCAATGGACCACCGATAATACCACCGATAATCAGACCGAAAGTTGCACTCGCCATACCTAAAGCCAACGCACCTTGAATCCCATGCTGAGTCTCAAGAATTTCACCCCACGCACCTGCGGTACCATGACCACCAGTCAATGTGATTGAACCTGCAATCAAACCCACTAAAGGATCAATGCCCAGCATCGTCGCAAGGCTCATACCCACAGCGTTCTGTACCACAATAAAGGATGCGACACAGACCAAGAAGATCACTAAACCAATACCGCCTTCTTTCAACTTCATGAAGTTCGCACTTAAGCCAATCGAAGCGAAGAAGATCAACATGAAACTGGTTTGTAATTCACTACTAAAAACAATACTGTAACCCCAAAGTGAGTGTACAAGTAGTGAAAGTACCGCTGCAACCAAACCACCAGCGACTGGCTCAGGAATGTTATAGCGTTTTAAGAAGTCAATTTTATTAACGAGCAAACGTCCTAATAACAAGACGATGACCGCCGAAATTAGGGTATAGAAACCATTAAAAGTAAATTCCATATCTTCTTCCGTTTATTTTATTCGTTCTAGCGATGGTTTTTTCACCACATTGAAACGCATAAAATAGTAACTCTCAAAATGAGTGAAAACTCAATCAACTTAATAAAAAGCATACAGTTCTAAGCAAGAACTGAGGTCTGTTCAGTTGATCAGTTTTCACGGATGATTTACACCTACAGGATAGATGGCTTAGAAGTTATAGCGAGCCATGGCCCCTACACGATTATCCTTACCTTTTTGTCCATCAAAGGTTTTACGTTCGCCGTAGACATACTCTAGACCAAACGTAATCGGTGTGACTGGTGAATACATGATATTCCACCAACCTTGTTGCAAGGTTTTGTTCTGTGCAGCATCTTTTGCAATCACCGCTTGTTTAGCAAAGTCATTGCTATCATCAGCAAACATGGCGCCATAAGCCAACGTGCTACGTAATTTAGGATTAATTTGATATGTCGCACCGAGCGTCAACGCATCAAACTCATTTAGGTTTAAACCCAAATTATTCGGGTTTACGTTGTAAGCATTGTTGGTATACAACAAGAATTTGCTGTCACCTTTGACATGCGAGTAATCAATCATCGCCTGTAAAGCATCGCTGAACTTATATTTCGCACCAAGCGCAACACCCCAGCCTAATTCTGAATCATCAGCACTGAGCTGTTTGTCATTGTTATAGGCAGCTTTACTGCGGGCTTCAGTAAGTAACACACGTGCAGAACTTGTACCCTGACCTTCAGCAAAATCATATTTTAATTTTGAAGTTAACGCAGGTGCACGGTTATCATCATTGCCTTTTTCTAAGGCAACGAAATAATGTGTATTCGGATTAAATGCACCACTATAACGAACCATTGGTGTACGGTAAGTACCAATACCCAGTGGTGAGTTGAAATCTAGCATTTCTGGCTGTAAATCTGTTGCCAAGAAAGTCGAAGTGGTTTGACCAAATAACCAATCATTAAAGGTTAAATAAGCATGACGGATACGAATGGTGTCATTGCTGCTACCACCACGGAAGTCAACTTCCAGTTTACCGCCGACTTCTGCGCCTTCCACAGGCGCTTTAAAATCCAGCCCTAAACGCGTAACCGTTGCCGTGCTATAGAAACGATCACTGTTCTTTTCAGCGCCTTCTAAATCCACTTTATTGATACGGTTAAAGATCCCGTCACCACCTTTGGCTTGATAAGAAGCATCGCCACGCAAGAAACCATGTAATTTAACTTCTGCGCCAGAAGCAGTGTTAAACACCAATTGTGATTTCTTTGGAACCGCAGGTGCAACCGCTGCATTTGCAGGGTGATCTGGATGTGTTTCCTTAAAATTAGAATGTTCCTTTACTTGAGCAAGGTCATTTTGTTGTTTTGCTTGGGGAACATATTGCTGTAATAACGCTTTTAATTCCTTCACTTCATCACGAAGTTGCTGAATCTGTTCTTGCTCAGTAGCAGCATGCGTGTTGTTCATCATTAAGGCTGCAACTGTAAGTGCTAAACCTTGCATGATAAACGGCTTACGGATGAGAGATAAACTCATGAGAAGCTCCTTGTATATGGTGTATATTTCAACATTTCCCACAGATGTAAAATTGGATAAATTCAATACATCTGTAAATAGAAAATTCCCCCTCACCCAATCAGTAAGGAAAGCCTAATCAATTTTTAAAAAGGGCGTATTATGCATAAATTTCGGATATTGTGTGTACTTTTTATTTAAGGAGTTTTACCCATTTTCATGACAATAAAAAAATAATTTTTCGATTTCATTATGTTACTAATAGTTTTCTTTTTCACACAAACTGCACAAAACTTTAAAAATGAGTAACAAGACACATTAATTCTTTCTTTTTAGCGGTCACTTTTTATACTCAATTAAATTTTTCCGTGAAAATCATCACTAAAGTTTATTTATTGATTTATAGTCTGCGGATACGACAAAACCAACATGATCAGGAGTTTTTATGAACACGGAACAGGTCCGCTATGTAGATGAAGCGATTACATCTCGCCATTCAGTCCGTGCATTTTTAGACACCCCGATTGAGACGCAAACCATTAAAGATATTTTAGCGGTTGCCAGTCGCGCACCTTCAGGGACTAATGTCCAGCCATGGAAAGTTTATGTGGTGACAGGGCAAAAACGCGCAGAGATGATAGACCGTGTCTGTGCCGCACAGATTGAACTATTACAAAAACCAGAACTGGCAGTGCAATATCAAGAAACCTTTGCCTATTATCCTGCAACGTGGATTTCACCGTTTATTGATCGTCGTCGTGCCAATGGTTGGGGACTGTATGGCTTATTAGGCATTCAAAAAGGTGAAAAAGAAAAAATGGCAGCGCAGCAATTGCGTAACTTCCAATTGTTTGATGCACCCGTGGCCCTATATTTTACCGTCAATAAAGTTATGGGCATCGGTTCAAAAATGGATATTGCCATGATGATTCAAAATGTCATGGTGGCTGCTAAAGCGCGTGGCTTAGACACATGTCCACAGGCGGCATGGAATCATTTTCATCCAATCGTGCTGGATATTTTGGGCGCACCAGAAGATGAAGAACTGGTCTGTGCAGTGGCTTTAGGTCATGCTGACCCTGAGCATATTGTGAATACCTTTATTACACCGCGTGAACCCGTTGAAAACTTTACGGTGTTTTTAGACTAGACCTTTAAACAAAGCAGTTTCTCTAAGCTGAGAGACTGCTTTGCTGTTTTCCAACTTTTAAAATGGCAAAAAAACCAGCACTGGTAAATAAAAGCATCATGATGCCCATGTTTAGAGATGCCTTCCACACCAAGAAATTCAAAATAATCCCTGCCAGTAAACCACAAGCAAACTGCATACTGCCCATGATGGCACTGGCCGTACCTGCACGTGCGCCTTGCTGAGACATCGCCAAAGCCATGGCATTCGGCCCTGTTAAACCAATTCCTGATACCACCAAGAATAAACCTGACATTAGCAGTAATAGCGGTGCATCCACCATCAATCCAGCAGTCAGCACAATCAATGCCCCAAAACATTGGATTAAACCACCCAAACGTAGGCGTTGAAAAATTCCCATGCGAGTATTCAAATGTTTATTCAGCGAAGACATCAACATGATCCCAGCGGCATTTAAGGCAAAGGCATAAGAAAAATGCTGTTGCGACAATCCATATTGCCCCATAAACACTTCTGAAGCCGAGCTGATGTAGCAGAATAAGGCTGCCCCAGTTAGACAACCTGCAAACATCGGCACACGGAAACTTTCATCTTTTAAAATTGCCCCATACAGCGTACTGACTTGATAGGCTGATAATTTTAAACGGCGCTCAGCGGGAAGTGATTCTTTAAAGAAGAAATGCACACAAAGCCAGCACATTACGCCAATCATCGATAAAGTGATAAAAATTGCTTGCCAAGGGAAGAAATTCAGAATCCATGCCCCAAAAATGGGCGCAAGAATCGGAGCCAGCCCCATCACAATCATCATGCTGGAAAATGCTTGTGCAGAACCCTGCATATCCAGACGGTCACGAATGGTTGCCCGTGCCATCACCACACCTACACAACCACCCAAGGCCTGAAAAATACGTGCGGCGATCAAGGCCCACTCATTGGTCGCAAATACGCAGGCCAAACTGGCAATTGCATACAAGGCCAAACCAAAATATAAAGGCTTTTTTCGTCCAATCCGATCACTGACTGGGCCATAGATCAACTGACCAATCGCCAGTCCCAAGAAATACGCAGGTAAGGTATTGGCCACCATTTGTGTACTGACCCCAAACTCATCTGCCATTTGCGGCAGTGCAGGTAAGTACATATCAATCGATAGCGGCCCTAATGCGGTTAACAAAGCAAGCAACAAAATCCATGCTGTTGAATATTGACGCTGATTGGTTTGCTCTGTCTGCATAATACGCTACTTTTCATCTATATCTGGATTCTAAGCTTAGCATCCTCCATGAATTTGTGCATAATAAGAATGATAAAATCGATTGTAGAATACAAGAAGGACACCCCTTGAATCCTTGGTTCGGACGTTTAAAACAAACAACCTATAACACCACGTTGATGTATAACGTGCGCATGCTCATTGCCTTTACTGGGACTGCTTTTGTTCCCTACCTTTTAAATTTTCAATTAGCTACTATTCCACTGACTTTAGGTGTAGTTGCAGCCGCGATCAGTGATATCGACGACCGTTTTTCTGTACGTATCCAGAACCTGATCTATACCTATATTGGTTTCTTTATTACTGCTGCTTCAGTTCAATTGTTATTCCCCTACCCAGTTGCCTTTGCCATTGGGCTCATTGCGTCATGTATCGGCTGGATCTTATTGGGTTCTTTGGGTCGCCGTTATGCCACCATCGCTTATGGTTGCTTAGTAACATCTGTCTACACCATGTTGGGCGTGCATTTATTTGATCAATGGTATATTCAGCCTGCACTTTTAGTCGCAGGTGCAGCTTGGTATGGCTTGCTCTCTACCATTAGCTTTCTGCTTTTCCCTGTCCGAAAAGTTCAGGATCAACTTTCAGCTTCCTATTCAGCCCTCGGTAGCTTTTTATTTGCTAAGTCAAATCTATTTGATGTGGACATGACGCCTTCAAGCTATCAACAAAGCATGATTGATATCGCCTTGGAAAATGGCAAATTGGTGGGGATCTTCAATGACCTCCGTATGTCGTTATTGACTCGTTTGAAGGGCGACCGAGGACAAAAAGATACTCGGCGCAGTCTGCAATATTATTTTGTGGCTCAAGATATTCATGAACGCGCGGACTCAGCCCATATCGATTATCAAAAGCTGGCAAAGGTCTTTCAGCACAGCGATATCTTATTCCGCTTTCAACGGATTTTATCTATTCAAGGCAAAGCCTGTCAGGACTTGGCACAATCCATTTTAAGCCGTACCCGTTATGTGCATAACAAGCGCTTTAAACACAGTTTTGAAAATTTAAGGCTGTCCTTAGAAAAATTGCGTGAAGACGGACATTATGATCAGGTGCGGGTAAATGCCTTATTTGCGCTCTATCAAAACCTGAAGTCAATTGATGCGCAATTACAGAACCTAGAGACCGAACGGAATCTGCAAAAGATCGATGCGGAACATGCAGAAAGTCAGCTCAAAGATGATGATCTCAAAGGCTGGAATGACATCATGGTTCGGGTGAAACAGCACCTCACACCTGAATCGGTACTCTTCCGTCATGCCGTGCGTTTATCCATCGTCCTCTTTATTGGTTATCTGTTTATCCAGATGACCAATATTGCTTATGGTTACTGGATTTTATTAACGGCATTGTTTGTCTGCCAACCCAACTTCAACGCCACCAAGCGACGTTTATATCTACGTATCATCGGAACCCTGATCGGGATTATTGTGGGTTTAGCGATTATCTATTTTATTCCTTCAATCGAAGGTCAATTGGTCATGCTGATCCTGAGTGGTGTCCTATTTCTGGAACTGCGCAGTAAACAATATGCACAAGCCACTGCCTTTATTACCATTCTCGCCTTAATCAACTTTAACCTAGATGGCTCTGCATTCGCAGCAGGTTTACCCCGTTTTATTGATACCGTGATTGGCTGTGCTTTGGCATGGTTTGGGGTTAGCTTTATCTGGCCAGACTGGAAGTTCCGTAGATTGCCCCGCTCAATTCAACGCTCCTTACAGGCGCAATGTAAATATCTGGCCGAGGTGGTGGAACAATATCATCAGGGCCGTAACAATGCCTTGAACTACCGAGTGGTTCGACGCGCTGCGCACAATACCGATGCAGAAGTCGCTTCATTGATTTCAACCATTGCAACTGAACCCAACATTGATGTGAACCGAAAAAGTTTGGCTTTTGAATTTTTATGTCTCAGCCATACCTTTTTAAGTTATATCGCAGCCTTGGGGGCACATCGTGAACAAATTCAAGATCAGGAAGTGCTGAGCTTACTCGATCAAGCTTTGGATGATATTCAAGGTGCCTTGCTCAGAGATGAAGTCCCTGATTTATCAGCACAAAATCTAATGCAAACCATTCGTGAACGCTTGGGCCGCAATGATGACAACGACCCGAAATCGCTGATTATTTTGCAGCAACTTTCGCTCATGCTGAGTGTATTAACACGCTTAAGTATGTTGAAACAAAGTCTGAGCCATGAACCGAATGAAGATGGTACCGAATTTGCTTCACTTTAAAGGCTGTTGTGAATGCAATCGCCACCGATGTTCGCCATTGGCATAATATCTTTGCATGCCAATAGATGTTAAACTAAACCCAGTTATATACTCATTTTTTATACTATGACCGCCAAAACGCTATACGCTTATACGCTACAACCTGTTCCTTACGAAGTTTCTGAAGCTGAACAACGTCAAGCTCAACTGATGATTTGGCGTAGTACCAACAAATTCAGCCGCAAAGCATGGATGATTATGATTGCACTGGTTGTGCTTTCATTGGTTGCTGCAGGACTTATTAAATATTATTCAACCTACTCAACCGTGATTTGTTGGGTGGTGATTGTGAGTGTGGTGCTGTTCTATTTGATCAAACGTTTTGGTCTGGAATGGTACGTTAAACGCAAGATGACTGAATTCCCTGTACAGGAAATTAAAGGTCTACGTTTAGGTGTACAACCTCACGGTATTGTGATGCGCCAAAAAATGGGCCTGCAAGAAGGTACTGCAACCATTGGTTGGAAAGACATTTACGAATGGTATAGCTCTCCTGACTTTATTTTGGTGAACTTCAAAGTAAAAGCAAAAGGTGAAGAACAACAAGGTGCCTATATTTTGCCAAAACGTATGGACTCAAAGAATTTCTCGTTCAATACCATACGTAGACATTTGAATGAAACAGTTGGCGCAGCCAAATCAATCTAAACCTTAAAGATTGATCCAAAACCTCCCTTGATGGGAGGTTTTTTACTGGATGAATAAAAGAAAAATTTAAGGATAAGGTCGTTATTTTATTTATTTTTAAAATGCATCGGCTAGTTATTCCAGTCTATGCGCCGATCTAAGAATGCATGCCTCGAGTTTAGCTTTGGCTCAGATTGTAGCTTGCCAAAATACTCAAGCTTCTGATCATCTTTAATGTCAAAACGTTTCATCCATGCTTCGGCTCGATAACCTTTAAGCAGAGGTATTTCTTCTGTATCGTAATTGCCTCTATGCAGCGTCTGTATCCTTTCGGCTCGTAATGGCTTCAGAATACGATTGAGTAAGACATAAGGTGCAGGCAGAGGGTCAACTTCGTCAGAACCACTTAAAGGGAGATTGCCTGCTTGAATCACGATGCCAGCCCCATAATCGTACCCAATAAACCAGCTCATTGGTAACTCACTATTTAAGGCTTTTTCTTCACGAATTTGATTAAACCATTCCGTGTTAATCGCAGTTAACCAATTTACAGTTTTAATGCCGTGAATTAAATTATCTGATTCTAGATAAGGGTTACCAATATCCATTGCCCACATTTTTCTTGAAAAGAAAGCTTCTGTTGGTTCATTTTTATCACTACGAATTCTAGAAATTAAACAAGCATAACCGGCATAGCCATGATGAGCTTTTAAACGGCGAGCACAATTCAAAAACAGTTCAATAAATGCCTTACTGTGCTCTTCTACCCATTCAATCGGCATGGCAAAGGTTAGAGAAGGTTAGAGTTAGAGTACTTTGATGAATATCCATTTTACTTTGCCATTTGCTTATGCCCCCTATATAAAACTCCCATGCTCCCGTCTCATACTTCTCTTTACCACTGGTATATAAAAAATTATATGGACTCATTTGACTATAAAACTGAAATACCTCTCTTATGGATCTTGATTTGTCGAATTGTATACAGTCACCTCCTGCGCCTTTGGGTGGCTCTTCTTGCCAAAACCAGGTGAGATGTTGCTTAGCAAAACCTAGATAATCATCAAAACATTGGGCAATCGCTTCACGCATTTCATCGCTATAGCCTTCTTTAAAATAAAGCACAGCCCGAATGGCAGGAATAGCCCCAACATAATCTTCTGGACCTTGGGGAGTGAAAATACCTCCACCAATTGCGCCTTTTTCCTGTTGGTCAGCCCAAACTTTATAGTCTTCTTGATTTTTAAAATGCAAAGACCTACCCCCAATCAACACGCCGATCTAAGAATGCATGTTTCGAGTTTAGCTTTGGCTCAGATTGTAGCTTGCCGAAATACTCAAGCTTCTGATCATCTTTAATGTCAAAACGTTTCATCCATGCTTCGGCTCGATAACCTGTAATTAATGGATTTTCTTCATTATTATGATTCCCTCGATGTAGGCTTCCAATTTTTTCAACACGTAACGGCTTTAAAACTCGATTTAAAAGTACATATACCGCTGGTAATGGATCTTCATCTACAAATCCATTTAAAGGTAAGTTACCTGCCTGAATAATTATGCCTGTTCCATAGTCGTAACCGATAAACCAACTCATCGGTAATTCACTATTTAGGGCTTCTTCTTGAATCTTATTAAACCATTCATAATTAATTGCAGTGAGCCAACTGACAGTCTTTATTCCACTAATTAAATTATTAGATTCTTTTGTAGGACTTCCAACATCCATGGCCCACCACTTTCGAGAAAAATAAGCTTCGGTTGGTTCATTCTTATCCTCTCGAATTTGAGAAATAATACTGGCATAGCCTGCATAACCATGATTGGCTTTTAAGCGTTGCGCGCAGTTAATAAATAGTTCAATAAATAGTTGAGTATTTTCTTCAACCCAATGTATTGGCATAGAAAAAGTTAAACTGCTTTGATATATTCCCATTTCAGATCGCCACTTACTAACGCCGTTAACAGCAAACTCCCAAGCACCTGTTGCAAACTTTTCTTTGCCGCTGGTGTATAAAAAATAGAAAGCCTTCATAGGACTATATTTTTTTAAACTATCTCGTATAGGTTTTGCTTTATCGAAGGTTGTATTTTCGCTTTCACTTTTTGGTGGTTCATCTTGCCATTGCCAAGTCAAATGTTCTTTGGCGTAGGCTTGGTAGTCATCAAAACATTGTGCAATCGCTTCACGCATTTCAGCGCTATAGCCTTCTTTAAAATAAAGCACAGCACGAATGGCAGGGATTGCCCCAACATAATCTTCAGGTCCTTGTGGAGTGAAAATCCCTCCACCAATTGCGCCTTTTTCCTGTTGATCTGCCCAAACTTTATAATCTTCTTGATTTTTAAAATGCAAAGACCTATCCCCAATCCACACGCCGATCTAAAAATGCATATTTAGAGCTTAGTTTAGGTTCTGCCTGTAATTTTTCAAAATAATCCAGTACGTCACTCTCTGGAATATCAAAACGTTTTAACCAATTGTCCGCAAGATAGCCTTTGACCAACGGAATCTCATCAGTGGAGTAGTTACCGCGATGGAAACTGCCAATCTTTTCAACCCGTAACGGTTTTAAAACACGATTCATTAATACATAAGGCGCTGGTAATGGATCTGTTTCAATTGAACCCGACAGCGGTAATCTTCCTGCTTGAATCACTACGCCTGCGCCATAGTCATAACCGATAAACCAACTCATCGGTAATTCAATATTTAGTGCTTTTTCTTCACGAATTTGATTAAACCATTCCGTGTTAATCGCAGTTAACCAATTTACAGTTTTAATGCCATGAATTAAATTATCTGATTCTAGATAAGGGTTACCAATATCCATTGCCCACATTTTTCTTGAAAAGAAAGCTTCAGTTGGTTCATTTTTATCACTGCGAATTTCTGAGATTAAACAGGCATAACCAGCATAACCATGATGTGCTTTTAAACGGCGAGCACAATTCAAAAACAGTTCAATAAATGCCTTACTGTGCTCTTCTACCCATTCAATCGGCATGGCAAAGGTTAGAGTGCAAGGTTAGAGTTGCTTTGTTGTGTTCCCTTTGCAAATTGCCAACGGCTAATTCCACCAATATTAAACTCCCAAGCCCCTGTCTCAAATTTTTCTTTACCACTGGTATATAAAAAGCTAATCGGTGTCATTGGGCTATAGAGTTTAAAAATTTCACGGATTGGTTTTAACTTGCTGTAGGCAATACAATCTGCCCCAGCACCTTTAGGTGGCGAACCTTGCCACAACCAAGTGAGATGCTCGTTGGCATAAGTCTGATAATCATCAAAACACTGTGCAATCGCTTCACGCATCTCATCGCTATAGCCTTCTTTAAAATACAGTACCGCACGAATCGCTAGATTAGCCCCTACATAATCTTCAGGGGCAGGTGCAACAAATAAGCCATGCCCCAAAGCTCCTTTTGACTGTGTTTTTGCCCAAGCCTCATATTCCTCTTGCGTTTTTAAATACATACTTTTTCCTTTGTTCTACCAAACAGGTACAGGAAATCTCGGCGCTGGAGTTTTCCCACGAGAGATAACATATAATAATGCGCCTGCAATTCCAGCAGCCCAAGCCGCAGCCGTAGATAGCTCAGTTACAGTACTCTCTTCCAGATTGCCGCAATCGCACTCTTCTGGCGTTAAAACTTTAACTTTATTTGCATCCCCAGCAATCTCTGTATAGCTTTTTTCTTGATCTCGGCCATACACATCATTACCAAATTTAATTTCCACCACATTCTTAATATTCTCCTGTGTCGGTGGCTTGCTTGGATCTTTGACAATGATCACATCGGGCCGTTTAGTTAAATTCTGTCCTTTTTCATAAGGATACCCTTTTTCTTTCTCCCAATATTTACGAATCCAAGCAGGCACATATTCATGAACTTTTGTCAGCAGACGCTTACTCATGATTGGCTCAGGTGGAGAGGTTGTCATATCGTAGGTCACCTCGGGTTTATAAGGACTTTGATGCCTCATAAATTTATCCAATTCACGCAAGCGTTCCGAGACACAGGACTGATGCAGATTTTGCCCAGTCTTCCCTTTATTTGGTCTCAGACCACAATAACAAATCGCCTTACATAACACTTCTTTATCTTGTGGCGTTAAAGCCCCTTGATCAAGCGCAATGACTTTGATGGGTTCTAACTGCGTCGTGGTGAGTGTTCCAAGTGGTTTTCCGCCCTTAGCCATAATTTAACTCACCGACTAAATCCAGATAGATTTTTGCCTCAGACGGTGTATAAATCCAGTCAGTAAACCCATTTTCATCACTTGCATAAATCGTGCTTGTGCCATCCTCTGTCGTAACTCTGACACGCCGATGCGCAATTGGCTCACCTGTCTTTTGATCGACGATTTGAAATCGGCCACTATAGTTTTGGTGCTCAGGCGCAGCGACCGTCTCTGCATCTTCATCGTTCGGATTTCCTATCAGGTAAGAAGAAAATGGAGAACTTGGGTCAACTATCACCAAATATTGGCTGGGCAACAAGCTTGCACCACATGCTGTTTTCATATTGGCTAGGGCAACAGCCCGCCCATCGGGCAATATAAAACTATTTTCACCTTGGGTAATCGGGAAAACACCTTTACATTTCGGACAGGCAACCATATAGCCTTTGCCCGCCATGCCGATACCATTAATTGAAATACTTGGGTGTCCTTGTATGACCACACCGCCATGATCAGTTTTGCAACCTTGCACAATTATAGCTAGAGCCATATAGATATCCTTATCATTGTTTTTAATTTAACTAAATTATAAACAATAAAAGTCACCTGTATACAGACCAGTCCATCTTATTAGTAAAATTAAGTAAACCTCTACAGCTTTAAAGAGAATTCTGATTGCACTGAAAGAAATGAGAATCAAAATCAACATTACCTACAAAATCCATATTATGTACTTATTCTTAGGTTATAATTTCTTACATGAACTTCATTATCTTTCCATTTTTTGACCATGTTTAAAAAAGCATTCTTCCAAATTCATTGGTTTTTAGGGATTACTGCGGGGCTTATTCTCTCTTTGATGGGGGTAACAGGTGCAATCTACTCATACGAACCACAAATTCTAAAATGGATCAACCAAGACAGCTATGTTGTTGAGGTTGCTCAAACCCCAAAACTCACGCCTGCTCAGCTGTATCAACATTTCAATCAGCAGCAACCCGAGATTGAAATTAACAGCATTACCATTGCTTCTGACCCAACGGCATCTTCGACCGTCAATATCAAAAAAGAAGGTGCACGTCGTGGCTATAATATGATGGTAAATCCTTATACCGCTGAGGTCCTACCTGATATTAAAGGTCGTGACACGCTGCAATTTATTCAGCGATTGCACCGTAATTTAACCGCAGGAGAATTTGGGGCACAGATTACTGGCGCATCTACGCTGATGCTGATTTTCTTTGTATTGAGTGGCATCTATCTGCGCTTTCCAAAGAAACATAGCATCAAACAATGGTTGTTTATTAAGCCAAAACTGAAAGGTCGTAATTTTATTTGGGATCTACATGCAGTGGTTGGAACCTGGGTGGTGGTGTTCTATCTACTGTTTGCTTGCACCGGCTTATATTGGTCTTATGACTGGTGGCGTGCAGGCATGTTCAAAGTCATGGGCGTTGAACAACCACAACGTAATCAACAAAACAATGAACGTGGCAAAAATAAACAGCCTGAGCTGGAAAAAGCACAGCTTAACAGCATCCTGACACAGACATGGACTGGGGTAAATGCGCAGATTGGCCGTGAATACTCAAGCTTAACCCTGAATATTCCAAAAAATGCGGATGCAAAAGTTGAACTCTCGTTTGTCGATGCCACCCCTCAACATGAACGTGCGCGTAACCAAGCAGTCTATAATTACCAAGACAATAAATTCGAAAAATTTGAATTGTATGAAGACAAGAAGCTCAACGAAAAAATCATGAGCAGCATGTTGCCTGTGCATCGCGGCAGCTTTTTTGGTTCGACCTATCAATTTATTGCCATGCTGGCTTCATTGGCAATGCCACTATTCTTTGTAACGGGCTGGATGCTGTATCTAAAACGTCGCAAACAGAAAAAGCTGACTCAAGCTGCACGTCAGTCACTTAGCGCACAGCAGATTGATCCAAATGCTAAGCCTTGGCTGATCACTTATGCGACGCAAACAGGTGTGGCTGAACAACTGGCATGGCGTACTGCGACCAGCTTGCAGGAAGCGCAACAGCCAACGACGGTTAAACCGATCCAGCAATTGACTGAGCAAGACCTATTGCAGGCGGAGCAAGTTTTATTTGTGATCAGTACCTATGGCACAGGTGAGGCACCCGATCTCGCTGCAAGTTTTAGCAAGAAACTGATGCAACAAAAGCTTGATCTTAGCCAAATGCACTATGCTGTACTCGCGCTCGGTTCAAAAGAATACTCTGATAGTTATTGCAGCTTCGGCTATGCAGTCGATGCATGGTTAAAACAATGCAAAGCACAACCATTGTTCGATTTGATCGAAGTGGATAATGCCAATGCCAACGATATTCAGCGTTGGAATCAGGGCTTGTCTGTGGTAACCCAGCATGAGCTACATGCAATGAATATTGAGAAAGTATTTGATCAATGGACCTTAAGCGAACGCTCCCTGCTCAATCCAGACAGCCTCGGGCAAGCAGCCTACAATATCGAACTGCGTTCGGCTTCTGATATGACATGGCATGCGGGAGATATTGCAGAAATTCAACCAGCCAATAGCCTAGCTGAAATTCAAAACTTCTTGATCAAGTACCAAACCCCAGCCCACAGTATCGTTAAATCATTGAACCAAAATATTGAACAAGCACTTTGGGATAAAAATTTGCGGGTTGAAATCAAGCCTTTCAGTTCGCTTGAAGATTTACTGGAACAGTTGCCGACTTTACCTACGCGTGAATATTCGATTGCCAGCATTCCATCGCAACAAATACTGCGACTAGTGGTTCGTCAAAAACGCGATGAAAATGATCAACTCGGCCTTGGTTCTGGTTGGTTAACCGAATTTGCAGAGCTTAAGCAAACGGTTGCTTTACGTATTCGGACCAATGAATCCTTCCATTTAATTGACGATAACCGCCCGATTATCTGTATTGGTAATGGTACAGGTATTGCTGGTTTGATGAGCCTGTTACAACAGCGTAATCGACAAAATTACACGGCAAACTGGCTGATCTTTGGTGAGCGCCAACGCGAACATGATTTCTTCTACCAAGAAACCATTCAAGCTTGGTTAAACATGGGGACACTACAACGTCTGGATTTGGCTTTTTCTCGCGATCAACAACAGCGTATCTACGTTCAGGATATATTACGCAACAATGCTGATGAACTGATCAAGTGGATTGAGCAAGGGGCTGTGATTTATGTCTGTGGTAGCATTGAAGGCATGGCCTCAGGTGTTGATCAAGCTTTGACAGATATTCTCAGCGAAGAAAAACTAGATGCATTAAGACAGGCTGGGCGTTATCGTCGAGACGTTTATTAATCTTTTTCCGATCTAAAAAACGAGTGCCAGCCACTCGTTTTTTTTCATCAGCGCATAAGAGAATTTGCCTTTCTCAGAATTTTGCATACACTTAGCACGGTTCAAATCGACACAATTAAGATTATGCAAATAAGTTCGTGGGTTCGTATTGTTTTCGCCCTTATCGGTTCAATTCTTTTTTTAGATGGCGCAATTCTAATCGCCTTTAAAAAGATTCACATCGGAACAGTACTCCCTCTCCTCCTTGGGCTATTTTTCTGTCTTTATGCTTATTTCTATTATCATATTGAACGTTTCTTCTTCTATCATTTCCGCCTGCATTCGATTTGGCGCTTTGGCTGGCTATGTTTCTGGATCTGGTTAGTGAGCTTAGGCTATTTCTTTGATTATCTTTCAAACAATAATGCCAAAACCCAACATGTTCCACCCGTCAAAGCGATTATTGTATTAGGTAGCGGCGTTGAAAATGGCCAACCTTCTGCCACATTGGCTAAACGCCTAGATCGCGCTGCCCCGATTGCTTTGGCTCAACCACAAGCCAAATTGGTCATGACAGGAGGGATTGATTTTGGTGAACATGATAGTGAAGCAATGGTGATGTCACGTTATGTACAGCAGCACTATCAAATCCCAACCTCACAAATCATCTTGGAAGATAAAAGCACCAGCACCGAGCTAAATCTTAAAAATAGCCAAAAGCTCTTGCAAGCACAACAGATTAGCATTCAACAACCGATTGCAATTGTGACCAGTGATTTTCATACTTTACGTGCTGCTGCGATTGCTAAGAAACAGGGCTACAGCAATATCACCCTACTTGGCGCAACCACACCCCTTGCGACACGCTACAATGCATGGCTAAGAGAATATTTTGCCTATGCCAGTGGTTGGATCTTAAATGAATATTGATTGAGGGTCTCCTCCTTCAATACGAGGATGAAGCTGAGTTATGCAAACGAATATCGCGTGGTAGCGGAAGTTTTAACTCAGCAAACACATCAGGACGCTGTAAATAGATTTGATATAAAAAATTCTTGATATCCAATAATAAAGCATCTGGAGAAACCAACAGGTTATTGCCTTCTGGAGTTAAATCCAAAGATAAGATGGTATTGTTTTCTTTTAAAAATGGAATCATTTTTTCAATAAAGGCCAGCAAAGTTATTTCCTGAATTTCGTATTGCGCCCAATTGTCTTTAATTAATAGTTTTGCCAAACTTTTATTTTGCCAAACCGATAACGCATGCTGTCCAGAGGGTGTTGAGCATAATGCCCAGCCGTCGTGATAAAGTGCGATCACCTGACGTTGCATAATAATATTTTGGATAAACTGACGATATGCATCTTTGAGTGAAGAATTGGCAGGTGTATTTTGAGATTTCGACGCAGCCTTGCGTTGATAAGGGTTTCTCATAAAGTACTTCATATTAGAATCATTATTGATGCTAATCATAAAATAACTTTATTGGGATTACAATGTATGAGATATGGGGAGAAATATGGTGGGCGCTGACGGGATCGAACCGCCGACATTCTGCTTGTAAGGCAGACGCTCTACCAACTGAGCTAAGCGCCCTGAGGAATAAAAATTGATTGACTATCAATTTTTATGACGCAAGACAAACGGAGTGCGTAGTGTCTTACATTTTCATTTCCTTGAACAGGGAATCAAGAAAATGGCGCAGCGGACGGGGCTCGAACCCGCGACCCTCGGCGTGACAGGCCGATATTCTAACCAACTGAACTACCGCTGCACTGTATACTTCTATAGAGAAGTAGATGTCACTAATTATGGTGGGCGCTGACGGGATCGAACCGCCGACATTCTGCTTGTAAGGCAGACGCTCTACCAACTGAGCTAAGCGCCCTGAGCGAGGTAACAAATCTAAAGCATCGCTTTAAAAATTTGTTTGAATATAAAAGACATAAATTCTAATGTACTCAACTCTATCTAATCTTGCAATCTTAAAGTGGCGCAGCGGACGGGGCTCGAACCCGCGACCCTCGGCGTGACAGGCCGATATTCTAACCAACTGAACTACCGCTGCACGATAATTTTGCAATCATAGCAAACGACGATTAAAACTTAAGTGGCGCAGCGGACGGGGCTCGAACCCGCGACCCCCGGCGTGACAGGCCGGTATTCTAACCAACTGAACTACCGCTGCACTTGAGTCTTAACGTAAAGAGCTTGGTGGGCGCTGACGGGATCGAACCGCCGACATTCTGCTTGTAAGGCAGACGCTCTACCAACTGAGCTAAGCGCCCTTAACGTCTTCATCGTTTGTGAGGTGCATTATAGAGAATCTTTACAGCCTGTCAAACGCTTTTGCCATTCTTTTCCGAAAAAACCGCACGAATGATTAAAAAATAAGTAATTCCATGCAAAAACCGATATTTTCGTATTTTATTTAAGCACTTATTGCGATTTTCATGCATCATTTTTAATGGCATGTTCCGATATATACACCAAGGCGTGTTCAGAAACCAGTTCAAATAGTTCTAGGATTTCATCATTATTCATTCGAATACAACCATGCGACATAGGAATGCCCATCGGTTCGGTGTCAGGTGTACCATGAATATAGATATAACGCTTAAAGGTATCCTGCCCTTCCCCATGGTTAAAGCCTTCTTCTAAACCATCCAACCATAAGATTCGTGACAAGATCCAATCGCGTTGCGGAAATTGCTGTGCCAGTTGTTGGTCATACACCTCACCCGTGGGTTGGCGAGCAATAAATACCGCATTTTTAGGCGCATCACCACCAATCTTTTGCGCGACCTGATGCCAACCTCGTGGCGTTTTGCCACTATTCTCTTGTTCACCAATACCGTTTTTACCCGAAGAGATCACATAGAATTTATTATGTTTTGGCAAATGTAAGGTTTGTTGTGCCAAGTCAATGATGATGTCTGCCTGATCTAGGGTATAGCTCATTTTTATCTCGAAAACTGATAGAACAATTTTATTTCAACATAGACTGTCAGCTTTTTCTTGTGCTTTTCAGTAGTTTTAATTGTTCGTCGGTTTTAAATATAAAAAAACAAAACAGTATGATTTATCTTTGGGATAAGCTAAAAGCGTTGCTTTAAGTTTATTTATCCTCGCCACTCGCAGCATATGAGCCATATTTGGCGCAAGGTCTTGCGCATGAGGAATTATTCCGCAAGAGCGTTGCTTTTCTTAACTAGCCATTCGAACATAGTTCTCGTCTTGCGCTCGGACAAAGCGTTGCTTTGTTTAAACTCGCCACTCGCAGCATATGAGCCATATTTGGCGCAAGGTCTTGCGCATGAGAAATACATTTCGCAAGAGCGTTGCTTTTCTTAACGCTGCTCAGGCTCGGGGCGTAACCACAACCACACAGCCACGATAAACATGGTGACATCGGTAAAAACTTTTACCCAAAATGGCGCATTGGTAAATAGCATCAAAATACCACTGATCAGCATCATGATACTAGCAATCCATTTTGCCTTACGGGGAACAGTACCATGCTCGCGCCAATTGCGTAAGGTCGGTCCATATTTGGGATGATTCAACAGCCATGCATCCATTTCAGGCCAGCCTTTGGAAGCGGCCCATGCGGCAAGAATCAGAAATACGGTGGTTGGCATGCCAGGTAAAATTGCTCCAATGATTCCTAACGTAATAAAAATCACGACCAAACTACGCCAGAATAATGTTTTCATTGAGCAATTAACCAACACCGATTTACAACCGTGCTAGTATAAAGTGTTTTTATCGTTCTTTCTTCAACTTCACTTATTATTTCAATGATTGAGTTAATTCATGCCTAACCTGATTACCACTTCCAGTTATTTTGAACCGTGGTTACAGTTTAACAACCCAATCGTACGACATTTAGCATTTTGTATTGCCAGCCCTAATATATTGGCTGAAATTCCTAATGAGCTTCATGTAAAACATCATTTTGAGCTTCACCACGATTCGATTTGGCACACTCATTATCAAAACTATGAACCGCGTTTAAAGCAGCTCGATCAACAGCCCCAGCCACTGATTGATTTTCTGGCACAACTCAAAAGTACCCGACTTGGTCTACGTTTTGAAAATTTGCTCTGGTTTTGGTTATTGGATGATGATTATCATCCCTATCAGTTGCTAGGACACAGTATTCAAAAAATTGCGGGTGCAATCACTTTGGGTGAACTCGACTTCGTGATATTTAATCAGCAGACCGCAGAAGTTGAACATTGGGAAGTCGCCTTAAAATATTATCTAGGCGAAGGACAATTAGATTTAGCGCAATGGTATGGCCTAAACAGAGAAGATACTTTACAGCGAAAGTTAAAACATTTTACTGAACGGCAATTTCAGTTTTCAGAAGCCAATCACCATCAAATTCAAAGAAAGTTTGCAGTGATGAAAGGCCAACTCTATCTACCCCAAGAGCAAAATAACTTAAATTTACCATCTTGGATCAATGCATCACGACGTTTAGGGCATTGGGGTACGCACATCCCACAAACGCCTTATTACCGCCTACAACGACATGAATGGCTCTGCCCTGATCTAAAGCCCTCATCACAAACCGCAGTCTGGTGGAGCAATGGTCTGTATCATCAAGCAACAGCTGAACCAAACTTTTATATGTTTCGTCAGCCCTCGTTATTATTTAGTGTAGCTTAACAAAGTAACTGCCCAATAAGATAACATTTCATAACACTTCTACCATCAAACACTTATGTTCATTTTCTGGTAAATTTTTTAGCCTCTTAAGTACATCATAATTACATTCAAACGGAGAAGATGATGAAAAAAATCTTAGTTGCTTCAATCATGACTGCTTTTGTTTTAACTGGTTGTAATACATTCAAGGGTATTGGTAAAGATGTGTCTAAGGCAGGTGACAAAGTCACTCAAACTGCTGAAAAAACACAAGATAAAATGTAATCCTTGAAAGCAGCTTAGTAAAACCTTATCTAAACCTAGATAAGGTTTATTTTTACATACCTTTCTTTAGCATATTCCCCTATTATATCGGTTCATATTTCACCAGATTTAGCTACATCCCGCATGAACCATTCCGATACGCTCGAACTCAGTTTACAACTCCTACGTCAACCCTCTGTAACGCCTATTGACCATGATTGTCAAAATATCATGGCTGAACGTTTGGCAAAGATTGGCTTTAATATCGAAAACATGCGTTTTGAAGATGTTGATAATTTATGGGCACGTCGTGGCACAGAAAATCCTGTATTTTGTTTTGCAGGCCATACCGATGTAGTCCCTACAGGTCACTTAGACGACTGGAATTCAGATCCATTTTTACCAAGTATCCGTGATGGTAAATTATATGGTCGTGGTTCTGCCGATATGAAAACAGCTTTGGCTGCGATGGTGGTTGCCTCTGAACGTTTTGTTGCTAAACATCCAGACCATAAAGGCTCAATCGCCTTCTTGATTACTTCTGACGAGGAAGGCCCATCCATCAACGGTACCGTAAAAGTTGTTGAAACATTAGAAGCACGTAATGAAAAAATGACATGGTGCTTGGTCGGTGAACCATCTAGTACCCATCAATTGGGGGATATCGTCAAGAATGGCCGTCGTGGTTCTTTGAATGCAGTCTTAACTGTATATGGTAAACAAGGCCATGTGGCATATCCACATCTGGCAGAAAACCCGATTCATACGGCCTCTAAAGCACTGAATGAGCTCTGCGAAACCGTTTGGGACAATGGTAATGAATATTTCCCTGCAACCTCATTCCAGATTTCAAATATCCAAGCAGGTACTGGCGCAACCAACGTCATTCCAGGCACATTAAAAGTGACCTTTAATTTCCGTTATTCGACTGAAGTCACTGCCGATATCTTGAAACAACGCGTACTTGAGACTTTAGATCAACATAAACTCAATTACGACATCCAATGGACTTTATCTGGTTTGCCATTCCTGACGCCTGTCGGTGAGTTAGTCAATGCTGCAAAAACCGCGATTAAGAATGTCACGGGCATCGATACCGTGCTTTCAACCAGTGGAGGTACTTCGGATGGTCGCTTCATTGCACCAACAGGCGCTCAAGTGCTTGAACTCGGTGTGTTGAATGCCACCATTCATCAGATTAATGAACACGTCAATGTTGCCGAGCTTGAACCATTGGCTGAAATTTATGAGCAAATCTTAATCGAGCTGCTTGCTTAAAATAAAAAGACAGCTACAAAAAAAGGAACTCAAATGAGTTCCTTTTTTATTATAGCCCAAGCTGGGTCTGTATATTTTGCAGATGGGGAACATAGAATTCATGCTCTCCCATCTTCACATATTTAAACACCTTATCATCATCGGTTTCACGCTCTTCATCCACAATTTCAGAAATACGCACACGAATCGACTCAGGCATTTCATTGCAGACCAGTGCAAATCGTTCAGAAACGTCATCGCCTTCAATCACCAATGCAACACCGTGTTTCTGCTTTGGATCATTCACAGCGTAGACAGGAAGTTTTAGATCATGCCATTCAATATGATCAACATTGGTTTGGGTATCCATTGCTGATAACACAATATTTTGGGGTAACAGCATCGGTACTTTTTGATGGCACTGAATAATATATGCATCAATAAATCCCGTTGAGACCGTAATTAAATGTTGTAACTCTTGCTGGTCAATCTGGCCCAGTGTGGAGTTTGCGCTTTTCTTAGCCATTAATTTTCACCTCTTAGCGCACCGCAAGTAAGCTTTCAATATTTTCCAAGAGCGCCTCTTCTTGGAATGGTTTACCCATATACTGGTTTACACCCAACGATAATGCACGTTCACGATGCTTCTCACCGGTACGTGATGTAATCATGATAATTGGCAAGTCACGATGAATTTCATGATGTCGTACTAGGTTAGACACTTCAAAACCATCCATACGTGGCATCTCGATATCCAGCAACATTAAGTCTGGCTTCACAGTTTCAAGCTGTTCAATTGCATCCACACCATCTTTAGCGGTCACAACATCATAGCCTTGACGTTCTAATAGACGTGAGGTCACCTTACGTACTGTCACTGAGTCATCGACAATCATAATCAAGCGACGTTCATCATAACGTTGCTTGGTATAAATCTCATCGGCCTGCTTACTGCGTGCTGTTGACTGCGCTTGTCGAGCAATGTTTTGACCATCCAAGATCAAACACACTTGACCATCACCAAGAATCGTTGCACCTGCGATCACACCAATACTTGAGAACTGTTGCCCCACGGGTTTGACCACAATCTGTCCACGCGAACCAATCAACTGATCAACCAATAATGCCGTGGTCTGACCTTGAGCCCCTTTAATCAATAGCACAGGTAGGGAATGTACCACGCCGCTTAAACGTGGAATTGGCTGCCCAGCCACGAACTCAGACAAGTAGCGTAAACGATAACGTTCTTGATCAATACTGAAGTAATCTTCTTGGCTTTCAAAGTACTGTTCTAAAGCCACAGGTGAGATACGTACAATACGGTCGATCTGCGCCAATGGGAAGGCGAACTGTTGATCGCCAGCTTTTACCATCAAGGCATCACTCACTGCCACCGTGGTCGGTACGCGAATGGTAAAGGTTGTGCCCTTACCTAAGCTTGAATCGACACTGACGTGACCACCTAAGGCTTTAATATCACTTTGTACTACGTCGAGACCTACACCACGTCCAGAAATTTGAGTGACTTGAGCCGCGGTACTAAAGCCTGGATGGAAGATAAATTGCAGAATTTCTTCCTGATCAAGTTTCTGATCTTTGGTCATCAGACCTGTTTGTAACGCTTTATCCTTGATGCGCTTAACATCAATGCCTTTACCATCATCACTAAAGGTCACCACAACATCTGTGCCTTGACGGCCAATGTTCAGCACAATATGACCCGTCTCTGGCTTTTGCGCTTGTAAACGCTGTTCGCGGTCTTCAATGCCGTGGTCAATCGCATTACGTAACATATGTTCAAACGGCGCAACCAAACGTTCAAGAATGCTGCGGTCTAATTCACCTTCGGTATTATTCACCACCAGTTCTGTTGGGCGGTTTAAGGTCGATGCTGTTTGACGCACAATACGTTGTAAACGCGGCAATAGACGAGAGAATGGGACCAAGCGAGTACGCATCAAGCTTTCTTGAATTTCAGCTTGAATACGAGACTGTTGTAACAGCAAACCTTCGGTATCACGAATCTTTTCAGACAGCGTAGTTTTGAAGTCAACCAAATCCGATGCTGACTCAGCTAAAGACTTGGACAATTGGTTCAACGATGAATATTGGTCCATTTCCAGTGGGTCAAAGTCGGCATAACGCGAATTTTCACCGCCATGTCGTGCAATGATCTGACTTTCCAACTCACCTTCCATTCGGCGTAACTGATCCGCCAAACGCTTGATCGCCAGTTCCATTTCCGTCAAGGTACCGCCCAATTGACCTAAGTCCATCTCGATACGTGAACGGTTGATCGCATTCTCCCCTGACAAATCAATCATTTTCTCAATGACGTCAGCAGAAACACGGATCATTTCATTATTCTGTTCAATACGTTCAGCGGTTTCCCACTCACCCAACATTGACGGCGGCTCAGTACCATCCCCCTGAACAAACTCCATCGTATATTCAGGCGTAAAGATGTCCTTAGCAGAGAGTTTCTGTGGAAGTTGTGCCGAAACGTCGACAAACTCCATCTTCTCCAAACTTTGTTTTAAGCCGTCAAAATTGGCATATTGGCGCTTAAAGATCGCATCATGCAACCATGCGAATGCTGTATTGAGTAAATTGTCATACACATTCGAACTGAAGTGATGTACACCGAATTGCTCAAAAGCATTCTCTAAATGATAGGCAATAATCGCAATGGCATCCATTTCTGCCATGCGTGCACCACCTTTCAGACTGTGGGCATTACGCTGTAACTGTAATAGCAAACTACGGTTACCCCGTTGATCGAACCATTGCTTCAATAAACTTTGTGCTTGCTCAAGCAATTCTTCTGCTTCTTCAAGGAAAGTCTGTTCAACTAGATTACGAACATCATCATCTGTCGTATCAGCAACGGTTTCTACCAATTGTGCTGCGGAAATCTCCTCAAGCACTTCTGCCTCAACAGGTGAAGACTCAAGCTCAATCGTTTGTTCAACAACTACGGCTTCAACGTTGTCCAACGCAGGCTGTTCCACCTGAATCGCTTCAACTGCGTCAAATTCTTGTGCTGTCTCAGGCACTGGCTCTACAGCAACAGACTCAATTGATTGATCTGCCTGTTGTAATAACTGCACCACATGCGTCGATGGATAATCTGTTTGCTGATCGCGAATGGTTTGAATACGATCTGCAATATCATCCTGTACCAAACGAATAATCGCGATGAGTTGTGGCGTCGCTTGAATCTGTTGGTTAATTAGCTTTTCATAAATGGTTTCTAATTCATGCGCGATCAAACCAATATGACGCGCTTGAATCATATTTGAACCACCTTTTAAGGTGTGCAAATAACGCATCAAATTCTTTAAGGCATTAACGTTTTGATGGTCCGCAGCCCATGTATTTAGATCGCTATCAATACCACCGAGTAACTCATCTGCTTCTTCTAAGAAGATATCCAGTAGGTCTGGATCAAAGTCGCGGTTGGCATCTGCTGACTGGAGCTGTTGCTTATCCAAGGCAAGCTGTGCCGCAAAAGCAGTGACATCAATCGCAGTAGACTCAGTTTGAACAGAAGTGGCTGTCGTCAATGTTTCGACTGGCTCGGCATCTGCTTCACTCACGATTGATTGATCTTGTTCCACTGTTGATACAGCTTCAATTCCAACCTGATCAGCAACGGGTGCTGTTTTAGATAAATCAGCAAGTACAATCAACGTGTGCGTCGCTGGATAATCTACCTGTTGATCACGAATGATCTGGATACGATCGGCGATATCATCTTGCACTGAACGAATCGTCGCAATCAATTGTGGCGTTGCCTGAATCTGTTGATTGATCAGCTTTTCATAAATTGTTTCTAATTCATGCGCAATCAAACCGATATGACGCGCTTGAATCATATTTGAACCACCTTTTAAGGTGTGCAAATAACGCATCAAATTCTTTAAGGCATTGAGGTTTTGATGATCTGTTGCCCATGTATTTAGATCGCTATCAATACCACCGAGTAACTCATCTGCTTCTTCCAAGAAGATATCCAATACATCTGGATCAAAATCACGATTGGCATCTGCTGATTGGAGTTGCTGTTTATCTAAAGCAAACTGTGTCGCCACATCTGAGGAAGCATGACTCACTGCGCTAACGGGCTCAATAACAGATGCATCTACAGGCACATCCATTGTTTCCACCGCAGCAGCCTGTTCCAAAGACTCAATATTTTGCTGGGTAAACGAACTTAATTCATTCAAAACACGTTCATGTGTTTTACTCAATGTGACACGCTGTCCCGCCGCCAAAGTATCAAACAGTTGAATAAACTGTTGATGAACCTGATGATACAGCTCAAAGGCATAATCAAGATTAAGTAAACTTGGCTTATAGATCAAATCCTGATAGCTGGAACGCAGCAAGCTGGTGTATTGATACATCCCGATCGTGGCATGGTGATGGGTATGCTGTAACAAGGTTTCTGCTTGCTGACTCAAGCACTGAATATATTGTGGGAACTCGTGACGGGCACGCTTCTCAAAATCAAACTCAACGTCTAATAGATCATTGATATTCAATTCAAGTAATTCAGAAACCAAGCCTTGCGGCCGCACAGATGTTCCGTTCTTTTCTTCAAGTTGGAAGTCATAGCTATCCCAAGCAACATTGAAGGTTTGATAAATTTCGTCAAACTGTTGCTGTGGCGCTTGTTGCTTCAAGGTATGCAAATAATCACGTACAAATTGCGCATAATGCGTCAGTAAAGCTGTTTCATCCGAGCTTGAGTCCAGCTCTTCTTGTAATAATGTTTTAAACAGATTTTCAACTTTAGCACTGGCCTCAAACACATGATCGACATGCGCCATCGCCGAGCTACCACGCAAGGTATGTAAGGCACGAATGAGCGTATTGTAGTGATCATTACTTGGGCGATCATTCTTTAAGAACTGATCAATCGTTGCAAGATGCTCTTCCGCTTCTTCCAAGAAGATGGCCAACGTTTCTTTAGCAAGTGCCTCATCTTCAAATGGTGCCGCCCATTCAAGTTCGGTAGCAGGCTCAAGCTGTTCTTGCTCAAGTAGCGTAGTCTCTACAACAAGTTCAAGACCTGTCGCCCCCTGCGCTTGATTCAGGTTGGTGGCTAGATTCAGAAGCTCCGCCAAAGCAGGTTCAGGACTTTGCTGCTGTTGTAATTGTTGTCCCAATAAAACCAATGGTCTGAAATCAATGAGATGACTTCGAACTGCTTTAAAATCATGTATAAGCTTAAAGCGATAAAGATTAAATACTGTTTGGACATAGCGTTGAATATCGCTATTGAGCACGATCGTTCCAGCGATCACACGATTTAAAGTATCTTCAACCGTCCATGCCAACTCACCTGATGACTTAGCACCCACCATTCTTCCAGAACCTTTTAAGGTATGAAAATGGCGGCGAATATCGCTCAGCACATTGTGTTGATGTGGTTGTTCTGTCCATTGAACGAGTAATGGTTCTAACTCAACAAAGATTTCATCTAATTCTTCAATAAAAATCTCAAGAATCTCTGCATCTTGTTCAAGATAACTGTCTTCAGGAAGCGTCATCGTTTCAACTAACGTTTTTAATATTTGTTTCATAGCTGCTTCTTTCGTTTTTATCCACCAATGTGGGTAAAAATTACGTCTATCTATCACACAAGATGTAGTTACATTTCGCCATCACCTTGTTGAGATATCCAACATCTCTAAAAATGGAAAGACAGACACCCCCATCTGCCTTTCCAATTCGGTTTAATCAGGTAACTTAAAGTCCGTTACCGATTCACGTAATGATTCAGCCATGTTTGCCAACTCAGATACTGAGCGTGCTGTATCAAACGTTGCAGTTGTGGTTTGTGAAGTAATTTCCTGTACAACATTCATCGTGGTTGCAATATGACTGGCAGATGCAGACTGCAGTTTTGCTGCATCAGAAATGCTCGCAATCAGTTTTGCCAAGTCACCCGATACGGTTTGAATCTCATCCAGTGCAATCCCCGCATCCTTCGCCAAGTTCGCACCACGAACAACCTCGGACGTGGTTTGTTCCATCGAAATGACCGCTTCGTTGGTATCGGTCTGAATGGTTTTTACCAAGCTTTCAATCTGCTTGGTTGCTGATGCAGAACGTTCCGCAAGACGTTGGACTTCATCGGCTACAACCGCGAAACCACGACCTGCTTCACCCGCCATCGATGCTTGGATCGCTGCGTTTAATGCCAAGATGTTGGTTTGGTCGGCAATATCGTTAATCAACGAGACGATGTTACCAATCTCTTGCGAAGATTCACCCAAACGTTTAATACGTTTTGAGGTCTCTTGGATCTGTTCACGAATGTGATCCATCCCTTCAATCGAACGGTTTACCACTTGCGCACCATTGGTTGCAATTTGTACCGAACGTTGTGCTACGTCAGCAGATTCAGATGCGTTGGCAGATACTTGGTCAATCGACAACGCCATTTCGTTCATCGCCGCTGATGCACCTGCAATTTCTTGTGCCTGATGTTCAGATGCTTCTGCTAACTGGTTGGTAATACTCTGAGTATCTTGGGTATAACGTGCAACCTCTTGCGAAGTGTCGGTAATACGAGAAACAAGGTCACGTAACTGATCAATCGCGAAGTTAATCGAGTCGGCAATCGCCCCCGTAAAGTCTTCAGATACTGTTGCATACGAACGCAAGTCACCGTCCGCCAAGTCGGCAATCTCATCCAGTAAACGTAAAATCGCGTTTTGGTTACGGTCATATTCGTCTTGTAGACGCGTTACACGTTCTTTATCGGTATTACTACGTAACATTAAGAGTTGTAATACAAAAAACACCAGAGCCGCTAAAGAGAGGATTAAGAAAATACCTGCAACAACGTTATCCCAACCACCTTCGGCTTTATTTGATAAATCATTGAGTGAAGTCAACAGCGCATCAGACTGCGAGAAAATCTGCGAGGATGCTTGACGTACACGAACAATCTGGTTGGCGTTTTGCAATACGGTTGCTGCTGCTGATTTCAATACAGCATCATAATCTGACTTAATGCTGTCTACAGATTCACGCAATGCTGCTGAACTAATGCGGTCTACACCGAGTTCTGAACTACCATTCAATTGTGCATTCAGATAAACACCAAAAGTATCAATATCCGCACCAAAGTCATTTGCAGAAACGCTTGAGTTGTCTGTGCCGACCAGTACCGAGTTGATCGAACGTAAAATACGTTCTGCAATGAACACTTGGTTTTTGGTGATAATTACCTGACTACTCGGCATATTTTCACGCACCATTTGGTCGACCATCAGGTTATATTCCGCCTGAATCTCAGGAATCGTTTCACTGATCGAGATATTGGTGTCGTAAAGTTGATTAATGACTTTTTGTTGCGATGCAATCAGATCAATATTCTTGGCAACAGTGTCCCAAAGACCACTGACTTTCTTGTACTCATCAGAACTTTTACCATAAACACTTTCAACAGTGTCTAGGTTTTCAGCAAACTGCTTCTCTGACTCGACCAATTTTTTCATGGCTTCTGGCGTACCAGATGCAGTTGCTTCAGTTGCTTGACGTGAAATGGTTTGCGATAACAAACGCAATTCACCCAAACTACGGGTCAACTGGTTTGAACGCGGAACGCTCACGAATAAGTAAATCAAGAGGATCGCTGCAAGGGCCAAAGCAATTAAAGCACGATAGATAATCGGTTTTGATTTCTCAGTTTCACCGAATAAGCGCGAAAACTGGTCAAGTTGCGTTCGAATATTGTCTAAGAACGCCCCACCCTTTTTCAGCCCTGCACTATCGCCATTGCCGTTCTTTTTTTTAAGTTTAAAGCCCATCTCAGCTTCTCCCCTGAATACGCGCTTATGTTCCGTAGCGTATAAATTAGTTTATAAATTTTATTGATGCATTCATGTACTGAGGGTTGTTTAATAACCGGCTCAATAAAAACACATGCCATTGTTGATTATGTTGATGGAAATGACCTTGGCAATAATCTTTCAATTTATTGTCCAGCTCATTATTTTGAGAGAAAAAACTCTTCTTATTAAAGTGTTGAATCCCCAAAACCTGATCGACGACCAACCCCACATAATGGTCTTGATGGCTAATACAAATCACTTTTTGCGTTGGAGAAAACTGACTTCGCTGCCCTGAAATAAAGTGTGTTAAATCAGAAACCGAAAGTAGTCGTCCACGAATATTGGCCAAACCTCGCACCCACGCCTGAGTGTTTGGTACTGGTGTGTATTTCGGAGGATAGATTACCTCCGAAATTTCCCCTAAAGGCGCAACAAAATATTGCCCTAACATCTCAAATGCGATACCAGACCAGCGGCTGACTTCATTTTGAGTTGAAGTGTATTGTTTATTGCCTCGCTTGGATAAACGAAGCAACTCGATAAATCCATTTGCTGCCATACCCTATCCCGTATTGAGTAATGAGAAGGCTCATCTTGAGCAAAAAATTAACTTAATAATTGTTTAATGACATCAATAAGTTGCTGTTCATCAATGGGCTTAGTCAAATAATCACAAGCCCCTTGACGCTTACCCCATACACGGTCTGTGGCCTGATCTTTGGTACTCACAATCACAACAGGAATATGCTGTGTGTCCTTACCTTTACTGATTTGACGCGTTGCCTGAAAGCCATTCATCCCTGGCATCACCACATCCATCAGCACCAAGTCAGGCAATTCTGCCTGCGCCATGGTCACCCCATCAGCGCCATTGGTTGCTTCAATAACGTCATAACCGTGCTTCGTTAAAATTTCTCTAAAGCGAAATGTTTCAGTAGGTGAATCATCTACAATAAGTATGCGAGCCATTTTTTCCTCAATCTTAAATTTTATGCGCTAACATGGTTGCGAATCGCGTTTAACAGCTCATCTTTACTGAATGGCTTGGTTAAATATTCATCCGACCCCACAACACGCCCTTTCGCCTGATCAAACAAACCGTCTTTGCTTGACAACATAATGACTGGAATATTTTGATAATTTAAAGAATTTTTAATTAATGCACAGGTTTGGTAACCGTCTAAACGAGGCATCATGATGTCGACAAAAACGATATCTGGATTAGCTTCTGCAATTTTTGATAATGCTTCAAAGCCATCAACCGCTGTAATTACTTCACAACCTTCACGTTGTAATAAAGTCTCAGCTGTACGACGAATCGTTTTTGAATCGTCAATCACCATGACCTTCAAATTTTGAAATTTATCTTCCATTTATTGTCCTGCCCCAATACTCAATACAAATTATGGTTGGTTTAATTTGTTTTATACAGATTAGTTGATATTTTTAACATATCTTTACTTGCATTATCAATGAAGTTTTTTGAACCAACCTATCAGTTTCGCTTAACAATCATAAACAGTTCACACTTTTGATTAAATTCCTAATTTTTTTGCTGAATAACTATTTTTAAATGTCTAAATTAGCACTAATATACAACTGATTATTATTTAAAAATAAGTGATTTAATTAACTTTTTTTCGGGGAATGTAATGACTGGTTCGTTAAAGTGCGGTTTCCGCATTGGTCACTTTACAACGATTACTCGTAGTTACATTTGTGGTTTTTTTCTATTGCTATTTGTCAGCCATTCTTGCCTTGCAGCTACTGAACAAGTTAAACCAGTTTGGTATCGTTATTATGACAAAAATGGCGTTGCCAATGTCAGTACCTCCGTCACCCCAGAACATATCCGACATGGCTATGAAGCACTTGATCGTAATATGCAGGTGATCAAACGCAATCGTGCTTATAATGCCGCTGCCGATGTTCAGCAATCGGCTCAACGTGAATCTCTCGCACGTCGTCGCGAACAAGATTTAAGACTCAAACGCGCCTATGGTAGTCCACAAATCGCAGCAGCAAAACGCGATCAAATCTTAGCAAATCTCAAAAAACAACTGAATTATCAGCAAGAACAATTACAGCAATTACAAAAGGACAAGATTGCTTTTAAACGCCAAGAGATGGAATATCATCGCAAAGGTGAAATGCTACCGACCCAACTTAAAAGCAATCTACAAAATAATGCTCAAAATATCGAAAACGTCAAAAAAACCGTTGAAAGCCTACGTAATGCCTATCATAAGACCGAAATAGAATATAGCGATATTATCAATCGCTTAAATGCACTCGGCTCGACCTAAACCCTAAATATACAACCACGCACTGACCATCTCGACATTAATCTTTAAACAATTCCAATACTTAAGCGCATGCCTGTACTTTATACTGCGCCAAATTGAATGATTCATGTCATAATGCCCATTGCTCAAAACTGAGCTGATTATTTTGCTCATTGATAGCACTTTTTAAATAACACTTAACTTTAGGACAGTTTCCATGCGCGCAAGCCGCTTTTTATTTGCAACGTTAAGAGAAACCCCAAATGATGCTGAAGTGATTTCACACCAGCTCATGCTACGTGCGGGGATGATTCGTAAACTCGCTTCTGGCTTATACTCTTGGTTGCCCATGGGAACGCGCGTTTTAAAGAAAGTGGATGCCATTGTCCGTGAAGAGATGAACCGTTCAGGCGCATTAGAAGTCTTTATGCCAGTGACTCAACCTGCTTCGCTTTGGGAAGAGTCGGGTCGTTTTGAACAATACGGCCCAGAACTATTACGCTTTAAAGATCGTCATGACAATCCATTTGTGCTCGGTCCAACTCACGAAGAAGTAATTACCGACTTGGCCCGTAATGAACTCAAAAGCTATAAACAGCTCCCTTTGAATTTCTATCAAATTCAAACCAAATTCCGTGACGAAATTCGTCCACGCTTTGGGGTAATGCGCTCGCGTGAATTCATCATGAAAGATGCATATTCATTCCATGCGGACCAAGCATCATTACAAGAAACCTATGATGTGATGTACGACACTTATAGCCGTATCTTCACTCGTCTAGGTTTGGACTTCCGTCCAGTACAAGCAGATACCGGTTCAATTGGTGGTTCAGCTTCACATGAGTTCCATGTACTTGCGTCAAGTGGTGAAGATGACATCGCTTTCTCAACAGAATCTGACTTTGCAGCCAATGTTGAAATGGCCGAAGCCCTGTTAGTGGGTGACCGTGCTGCTGCAACTCAAGCGTATACTCTAGTCGAAACACCGAATCAAAAAACCATTGCGGATGTGTGCCAATTCCTCAATGCTGATGCGAAACAGTCCGTTAAAGCATTATTGGTACAAGGGCCGACCGATGATAAAGGTCATACACCAGTTGTTGCCTTGTTCCTCCGTGGTGACCATGAACTTAATGACATTAAAGCTGAAAAGCATCCATTGATTGCTGCACCATTAGCCTTTGCGACTGAACAGCAATTGCAACAGCATGGTTTAACCGCTGGTTTCTGCGGCCCACAAGGTTTAGTGGAAAAAGGCTTAACCGTGATTGTGGATCGTGCTGCATCGGTCTTGTCTGACTTTGTTGCAGGTGCAAATGAAATCGACAAACATGCAACTGGGGTTAACTGGGATCGTGATGCCAAATTCACAGAAGTATTTGACCTGCGTAATGTGGTTGAAGGTGACCCATCTCCAGATGGTAAAGGCACAATCCTGATTAAACGTGGGATCGAAGTCGGTCATATCTTCCAGCTCGGCACCAAATACTCAGAAGCGTTAGGCTGTAAGGTTCTTGGCGAAGATGGTAAACCATTTACCGTCACCATGGGGTGTTACGGCATCGGTGTAACACGTGTGGTCGCTGCGGCGATCGAACAAAACTTCGATGAGAAAGGCATTATCTGGCCACAAACGATTGCTCCTTTTGAAATTGCGATTGTGCCAATGAATGCACATAAATCACCACGTACGCTTGAAGCAGCAGAAGCATTGTATGCTGAGCTACAAGCACAAGGTTATGATGTCCTGCTAGATGACCGTAACGAACGTCCAGGTGTGAAATTCTCTGATCTTGAATTAATGGGAATTCCACATCGTATCGTGATTGGTGAAAAAGGTTTGGATGCAGGTACGTTCGAGTACAAAGGTCGTCGTGATGCTGAATCAAGCAATCTCAATAAAGAAGAATTATTAGCAAAACTTGTTCGCTAATCTAAATTCTAAACATAAAAAAGCCGTTTCCATGAAACGGCTTTTTTATTCATTAAGCAGTCAGATCTTTAATGGTTTCTGATGGGCCATTATTTTTCACAGACTCAACCCCCTTATCACGAGACTGTTCGCTTGCATACAGTTGACTGCTTCCAATCACCTGATGATTGGCAGCCTTTAAATTAAAATAAGCTTTTTCATTTTTAGACGTCAATCGTTCATAACGACCATCATCTGGACTATTTTTTTGTACCGATGCAATCCCATTTAAGGCCGCTGCTTTGGTTTTATACAACTCACTATTCAATACGGGCTCGCCATTTCCGGCTTTTAACACAAAACGATATTGCCCATCACTTGCTTGACTGACTTCGAACCATCCTGCCATAAGGACCTCTATTTTTTGGAGTTAGTGTTGTTTGTTATCTCATCCAATATAGAACAGCTGTGAAAGTTTAAAAAGATTAAATTTTGTTCGCTTTTGGTAATTATCATCAAACATAAAAAAGGAGCATTTTCATGCTCCTAAATAGAAATCGTTTAAACTTTTTTCACGAACTCTGACTTTAGCTTCATCGCACCGACACCATCAATTTTACAATCAATATTATGACCGTCACTGGCATCTGGAACCAAGCGGATACTTTTCACTTTTGTTCCAACCTTCACCACAGAAGATGAACCTTTAATTTTTAGGTCTTTCACAACCGTTACGCTATCCCCATCGGCTAGCACATTTCCATTGGCATCTTTAATGATGTCCTGTAATTCTGAAGCCGCTACTTCCCCTTCCTTCCATTCATGTGAACATTCAGGACAAATCAATAAATCGCCATCTTGGTAAGTATATTCTGATTGGCATTGTGGGCAATGTGGAAAAGACATAAAAGAAACTCAAAACGGCTATTATGATGGATAGATGTAATTTTTCAAAATTTTAGGCTTGAATCTCAATGCCAAGTAAATAATTCTTCAAAACTAAAGCATGATTCAGTTGAGGATCTTTGGCTGCATAAATCAGCGTCAATTGCTGTTGCGCTGCCATTTCTCGGAGCTGCTGTACATAAGGATTCTCTTTAAGCTCTTGATAATAGCCTTGCTGAAAACTAAGCCAATGCTCAGCCTTGTGGCAAAAAGCCTGCCGCAATGCCGTTGAGGGGGCAATTTCCTTTAACCATAAGTCTAAGTGCGCACGCTCTTTGGAAACCCCTCTAGGCCATAAGCGATCAACCAAGATCCGCTTTCCATCAGATACGGCTACAGGATCATAAATACGTTTAATCTCGATTTGCATACTCACTCGCCTTCAACTTAGACTTAACTTTCCATTGCAATATCCATCACCTGCCCTTTTGTATCAAAGCTGACACAAATCACATAATTGGTAACCCCATCGGGCAAGGTAAAATCAAGCATATCATGTGGCGCTAAGCCCTCCTCCTCGCATTGATGTTCAAGAACCAAAAACGCTAATACCTGCAACGGCGTTGGGGTCGATGTCCCAAAATGTTTTTGCCAATATGCAGATTCAATCTCTTCAAGATGATGTTGAATAAATAACTCTACACTGTCTTCGGCCTGTTGATTTTCTAAAGCTTCCCGCATTGCAAGGCGTGCAAGCTGCTCACGGCGTTCAACAATTGCTTGTTCTGACATAGCATCCCCCGATGTCATCATCATAAACTATATTTTTAAGCTGATTTTTCTTTTCGATTACTGATCTGGAATCTCAGCCTGCACCAATAAGCCAAGCAGATACAGTGATTCCTGCCACCCTAAATAACACGCTTCGACAGGAATCACCTCTGGTATGCCTTCTTGAGTGATATGGATTTCGGTACCGACCAATACTGGTTTTAATTGAATCGTGACTTGAATGTCACCCGGTAAATTCGGATCGTCAAAGCGATCGGTATATCGCAAGCGTTCATTGGGAACCAGTTCAACATAGGTTCCACCAAAAGAATGCGAGCGTCCGGTTGAAAAATTGGTAAATGACATTTTATAGCTACCACCCTCTTGAGGATCAAGATGATGGACTTTTGCGGTGAATCCATGCGGTGGTAACCACTTTACCAAGGCATCAGGATCTAAAAAGGCTTTATAAACCCGAGCAGGTGGCGCATTCAATACGCGATGTAATTTTACGGTACCCGTCATTATTATTCTCCAATCTTAGGATTCTTGTGTTGGATCGATTTATCATAGCGATTTGGTGCACAAATGCTATGCCTTTAATCCCTCATTTGAGCACGAATATCGAGAATCTCAAGCTGCTTTTTTGTGAAAAATAGCGCAAAATAACAATCCATATTTTCGTGATTAGAATGCAGATTTAGGATTGATCTATGAGTCAGCTTGCTTTTACTGCTTTTAGCTTAAATGGTGTAGATGCACAAAAATTTTTACAAGGTCAGGTGACCGTGCATGTAGAGCGTATACCTGAAAATGAAAGTCGCTATACCGCTATTTGTGATTTAAAAGGACGTATTCATTTTGGTTTATGGATTAAACGACTTGGCCCAGAGAGCTTTGAACTTGTAACCACGCAAGACCAAGCTGAAGAATTTGCTAAGCACATTAAAAAGTTTGGTGCCTTCTCTAAAATGAAGTTAGAACAAATCGGTCCTGTCTTTCCAACGGTAAATGGCATTCAAACCGAATTTTCATCAGTAGAAAGTGATCTCAACACTTGGCAAATTCAGGCAATTCAGTCTGGACAAGCGTGGATTAGTCAAAGTACAGAGCATTTATTTCAACCACAAGAATTACGATTACATCAACGTGATGGCGTACATTTTGATAAAGGTTGTTATCTCGGTCAGGAAATCGTGGCGCGTCTTTGGTTTAAAGCAAAGCCGAAGCATTGGTTGCATTTAATTCAAGCCCAAGGTGATCTGCCTGCGCCAGCAACTCAACTCAGCAAAGATGTTGAGGTGGTGAATAGTGTTTCATTTGAAGAAGGCTATTTAGCACTGGTCATTGCAAAACCCGCTGCTTTAGAAGAGCTCGGTGTAACCGCTTTGGATCTACCAGATGCACTGAATGGTGATGTGGCTCGCCCGCAATCATAAAACCCTAGCAAAAGCCCTCTTAGGGCTTTTGCATTATGTGTAAAATTATTAAAATAAAATTTCCTTTCAAATTCAACATATACTGATTTAAAACAATTATGCCTATTCTTTTTTTTACGGGAAATTTCTGTGTATAAATTAAATTCACTTTATATTATGACAATTGCAATAATATTGAGCTCACAATCTATTTTTGCAAATACAGAACAAATTCACCAACGAATAAAAAGCCTTCCAAAAGAGCTCAAACCTGAATTTATAGATAAGACACCGATTCCCAATCTATATACTCTTTCAAATATTAGAGGTTCTATATTGATTGATGCTTCAGGCCGATATTTAATTGATGGGGATATGATTGATCTTGAGAATATGCAAAACATAGCAGACTATAATTATCAAAAACATTATGCAATCAACCCAAAGCAACTCCCTACAGCCAATGCATTAAAAGAAGTAAAAGGGAATGGTAAAAGAGTTTTATATGTTTTTGCAGATCCCGACTGCCCTGCATGTCAGGCATTACAAGGGATTCTTGAGGATATTGATAACACAACAATTTACACTTTCCCAATGGGATTAGCACATTTACACCCCACGGCCATTGAAACCTCCAAGAATATTTTGTGCTCAAAAGATCCTGTCAAAGCTTGGAAGGCATATTTATTAGATGGGGATAAACCAAATAAAAGAGCAAATTCGTGTCATCAACCCATCGATCAAAATATGGCAATAACCAAAAAATATCGAATTAATCTAACACCGACAATATTTAATTCACAAGGACATCGAGTTGTTGGGGTACCCGAACTTGAAGGCTTAGAAAATTTTATTAATACTGTCGATCATGAATGAGATACTTGTTTGAATACCCTGTTTATTTGTAGTCGTAATCAATGGCGTAGCCCAACAGCTGAGCGCATTTTCGCTCAAGGCTATGGTCTACATACCCGATCAGCGGGGAACCAGTCGTCACGCCAAACACACCCTCTCGTTAAAGGATATTGCTTGGGCGGAACAAATCTTTGTAATGGAGTCTCGACACAAGCAACAGATCAAAGAACAGTTTTCTAAACAACTCATACATAAACGAGTGTTTGTGCTCGATATTCCAGATGACTATCGCTATATGGACCCGGAGCTGATTGAATTACTTCAATTGGCGATGCAACCATATTTAAAATAAAGTTTGGGCTAAATTCTTGTCGAAAGCACAAATCAACGTTATTGTTCCTTTATTCTCAACACAACCGATTCCTCATGAAAATAACGATCAAAACATGGTTATCTGCACTCAGCTTGAGTCTGCTCAGCTTACAAAGCCTACATGCCGATAGCAAAACACTGGAAAGAAACTTCAAACAGAATTATCCAGATATTCCAGTCAAATCAGTTAGTCCTTCACCTTTACCTGGTATTTATGAAGTCTATGCTGCTGGCAAAATCATCTATACAGATGAAACAGCCAAATATCTGTTTTTCGGTAACCTTCTCGATGTCAAAAACAAGAAAAATTTGACCGAAGAGCGCTTAGCTGAATTTGGCAAAATTGATGTCAAACAACTACCGCTCGATCAAGCAATCAAATATGTAAAAGGTAAGGGAGAACGTATCCTTTACGTCTTTAGCGATCCTGACTGCCCCTATTGCCAAAAACTTGAACAGAACATGACCTCTATCGATAATGTCACGGTTTATCTGTTCTTGTTCCCACTAAAAAGTTTACATCCACAAGCTGAAGCTGTTGCCAATCAAATTTGGTGTTCAAAAAACCAGTATGAAGCTTGGGAGGATTATATGCTGCATCGTAAAGCACCAAAAAAAGCAGTACAGTGTGAAACCCCAATACAAAAGAATCTTGCCTTAGGTCAAAAACTACAAATTGATGGTACCCCGACCCTATTCCTGCAAAATGGGATGCGCCTCTCTGGTAGCCCACAAAATGCGGAACAGATTGAGCAGCTTTTACAGGAAGCCAGCAGTAACAAATAATACGCAATGATGGAGGCTTGTTGACTTTTTTGCCACAAAGGGTCACAAGCTTTCATTCAAAAAATTAAACATAAATTATTGATTTAATTTTATTTATTTAATTTACAGACTTAATTCCCCTTCTTCCATTTCACTACGATTTATACAAAATCCTTATTTACATTTTCGCCCAAACTTTTATGATGAAGGCAGCATATTGAGTTCTGCTATGCAAAGGATGAAAGCAGATCAACATGAAAGGAAAATAAACATGAAAAAATTGCTCATCGCGAGTTTAATTACGATTGCAAGCCATACAACATTTGCAGCAGACACTAAAGCAACAACCGTCAAGGCCGATCCGTTATTCACCAAAGCGACTCAACTTTACGAAGCAAAAGACTACCCTGCAGCCTTTCAGGAAATGCAACGTTTGGCCGATACTGGAAATAAACAAGCGATCTTTAATTTAGGTTATATGACTCAAGCTGGGCAAGGGACAGCGAAAGATGAGAAGAAAGCATTGCAGTATTATCAAGATGCATCAAACAAAGGCTATGGCCCTGCAACCTTTGCACTCGCTCAGGCCTACCATAAAGGCACACTTGGGCTAGGTAAAAATCCACAAAAATACAAAGAATATTTAGAGAAAGCCTCAATTCAAGGCTCTGATGAAGCGACCGTTGAGTTTGCTGATATTCTTTTTAGGCAAGGTAAGCCTGAATATGATCAACTTGCTATTCAGAAATTATTGCCTTTATTGAGAAAAGATTATTATCCTGCTAAAAATCTAAAAGCGGTGTATGACCTTGGCATTGGTGTAAAGAATAAAAATCCATTCATGCAGCAACAAGCGGTTGAAAGTTTAAAAGAGCTTGCCAAGAAAGACTATGCACCGTCACTGATGATTCTAGGTAATATGCTCGCCAACGGGAATATTATCGATCAAGATTTAGAACAGGCAAAAAATATTTTTACTCGTTTAGCAGCAGCAAATTACCCCAATGCGAAAGAGTCTTTGGCCAAAGTTGAAGAAGTAATTGCTGCGAAAAAAGCAGCACCCAAAAAGTAAAAAATAAAGAGCAGCATACACATGCTGCTCTTTTCACTTAGAATTGTTTGCTTACTTTAATTCCAGCACTCCAATTACGCCCATCCGCTGGTTCAAAGAAACGGCTATTGCTATCATTGACAATCACAGAGCCTGCATAGTTCTTATCAAATAAATTATCAATACGCGCAAAGCCATTAACCCCCCAATCTGCATATTTCCATGCATATCCTGTATAAATTGAAGCAACGGTATAGCTTGGCGCTGTATCACTATTCACGTCGTCTACATAAACCTTGTCCATATACTGCGCATCTGCACCCGCATAGAAGCCCTGCTCTGGTTTCCACGCTAAACCAAGAGAAGCTTGGTTCTTCGCAATACCGGGGATTGCGTTGCCCTTTTCAACAGCCTTAACCGTACCGATAGCTGGAATTGCAGCATCAAACTTAGCATCTAAATACCCGTAACTACTGCTAATCTCAAGATCTTTCCAAAGCTTTTTATTCCATGCTAACTCAAGCCCTTGACGAAGTGTTTTATCGGCATTCCGAAAGGTCGCACGTCCATTTGAAGTGCCTGCTGAAACAATATCATCTTTGGTTTTGCTCTGAAAAACAGCCAAAGTAAAATCACCGAGCAGGTTTTGTGATTTTACGCCGAGTTCATAGTTATCACTGCTAGATGGTTTTAGATTAAAGTTAAATCCAGCTTTATCCTTATCCGCCTGATAAGCCATTTCAGTAAACGTTGGGGTTTCAAAGCCTTTGGCGTAGCTCGCATAAGCCAATAACGCAGGTGTAATTTGCCAGCTTAAAGCAGCCGACGGTAACACCTTGTTATAATCGGTTTTATCACTATCATTGCCATTGCTTAAATAGTGATCCTTAGATTTATAATGCACATTGCTATAACGTACACCTGTGTCTAAACGCCAAGCTGGTAAAAACTGCCAAGAGGCTTGTAAATAGGGATCAACATTCCATAAAGTATTGTCTTCATCGCGACGCAATGTGCCTTTCACCCCATAAGTTGGCTTAGCGTTAACGAGATTAAAATTCTCATAGCCTTTGCGGTCTTCATCCATGCTATCAACAGCAAGCCCTGCGCTGAAGGTTGTATTCGGTAACAGCTCTTTCCCTGTCCAACGGAAATCAGCACCATAATAATTCCGTTCAAAATCGATCACCCCACCCGCATGATTTGGATTGGCTTGAGCTGTTTGAGGAATCGATTGATATTGAGTCACTTGACGATTGCCGAAATAAGCCATGGCATACAGCTCATGCTGATCATTAATCGGTTTAGACCACGTCACACCCGTTTGCGTTTGCTCAATATCTTTACGGACATTATAAGTATTATTCGCATCATTGACTTGACGTGGATTCTGCTGCCATTGAGCTCTATTTAACCCTTGTGGATCATTGGCATGAATCTTGACATAGTTGGTGACCCAGTTGATTTTAGTGCCATCATCCAAGTTCCACGTCAGTTTGGCATTATTTAAGACTTTTTCTGCACTGCTATGGTCACGATAGCCATCGGTATCAAAATAAGATGAACTAATGATATAGCTCGGTTCATTTTGATTTTTTGCACCGCCCTGTAGTACTACTCCTGCACGATTCTTGTTATGGCTGCCACCCGCATAACTCATTTCAATCGAATCTTTGCCCTGACCTTCTTTGGTCGTTGCCAAAATCGCACCACCTGATGAGTTTCCATATAGTGATGAAAATGGACCAGTTAATACTTCAAGATGACTGAGGCTACTTAAATCAATATTCGAGGTTTGGCCCTGTCCATCTGGCATCGTTGCTGGAATACCATCGGTATATAAACGGATCCCGCGCACACCAAAGGTAGAACGCGCACCAAAACCACGCATCGAGAGCTGCAAATCTTGAGCGTAATTTTCACGATTGCGTAATTGAACACTTGGAATCCCTTTCACCACTTCGGTTAAGTTCACCTGCGCAGATTGATCATTTTGAGGCATATCCACTCTAAAGATCGATGCAGGTGTTTGCATATAAGGGGTATTGGTTCGTGTTGCTTCAACTTTAATGGTTGGAAGCTGCACCGCTTGATCTGCATCGGATTCAACTGCCCAGACAGCGCTACTACTCGCCCCCATACACATTGCGACGCAACCATATAAAAGGTTTATTTTCAGTGAAGGCATGAAGGTTCCTTATTTCTCAAAATTTCAAAAGGATGATTTTTAAAAGTAAGCATCTGATTATTTTATATTTGTCTTACATCATTCACTTTAGCCAAAACCATCAATCTGGTTACTGATTGGCATTGGTAAATAAAATTAAATACCGTCATAATTGTAAGTGAAACATTTGCCCTCATTGTATTGTTGTTGAAACAACTTGAGCTTTCTATGCCCGAACTTCCTGAAGTTGAAACCACCAAAACCAGCTTGCTACCGCTATTAGAACAACGTGTTCAAGCCGTCAAAGTATTCAATGCCAGTTTACGTTGGCCAATTCCAAACGATCTCGACAAACTAGTCGGACAGCGTTTGACTCAACTTAAACGTCGCTCTAAATATATTTTAGCTGAGTTTGAACAAGATCATATGCTCTGGCATTTGGGTATGTCAGGCAGCTTTCGTTTGTGTGAACCCAATGAAGCACTCAGAAAGCATGATCATCTGGTGATTGATTTTGAAGATTTGCAACTCCGCTATCACGACCCACGTCGCTTTGGCTGCATTTTGTGGTTAGACCAACACAATCAAAGCAAACTAATCGACACACTTGGCCCTGAGCCATTAAGCGAAGATTTTAATGCAACTTATCTCCGTGAAAAGCTGAGTAAAAAGAATGTAGGCATTAAAATTGCTTTAATGGATAACCATGTGGTGGTTGGCGTCGGCAATATCTATGCAACAGAAAGTTTATTCAACATCGGGGTTCACCCAGCACAACCAGCTTCAACCTTAAGCAAAGGACAAGTCGACAAACTCGTTATCGAAGTTAAACGCATCTTAAAGCAGGCAATTGATTTAGGTGGCTCGACCTTGCGCGACTATAGCAATGCCATGGGCGAAAATGGTTACTTTCAACAAACGCTTTTGGCCTATGGTCGTGCAGGCGAAATGTGCGTGAATTGTGAAACGACTTTGGAAAATCTGAAATTAGGCCAACGTGCCAGTGTATTCTGCCCGCAATGCCAACCACTGAAGTTAAAAAAAGCGTAAGCTTATTAAGATGTACGGAGGAGAACATATCATGCAAACTGCGATTGTTCGACATATTTTAGTCAAAGACAAAGATCTGGCTGAACAGCTAAAAAAGCGCATTCAGTCTGGTGCTGATTTTGGCAAGGTCGCCAAGCAATACTCAACCTGTAACTCAGCAAAACGGGGGGGAGAATTGGGCGAGGTGAAAAAAGGTCAACTGGTGCCCGTCATCGATAAACTGGTTTTTAGCGCCGCAGAACGCATTTTACATGGCCCAATTAAAAGCCAATTTGGTTTTCATTTGGTTGAAGTCAAATTCCGTATGGGCAGTTTAAGATAATTGATCTCGTTGAGCTTAAATTTAGATTTAAGCTCAACTGTACGGTTATACGAATTTAATCTTGGGGTTTCATCACATAGGTCCATGCCAAGGTTGTGCCGCCATCTGACAGTTGAACCAGAACCTCTACCCGTTGATATTGCATCCCTTCAAAATCATCCAACATCTGCCAATTCTGTTCTAATTTTTCGGTACTAAACAAATATCCCTCAACCAAAGGATCTGCTTCATTCAACACGATTGCAGGTAAACCTTGATCTGGTCCCCAATCCAGAATATGAATGGTGCCATGCACCGACGCCTGCCGCCAATCACCGCCGATTTCCCCCAAAATATAGGCATTTTCTCGATTTGGGCACAGTGTGCCATATACAAATAATCGATTCATGTTGCTTGATCCCCTTCGCAATATGCACAGCATCTTAAAATGAAAGTAGCAATTTTTCTATGAAAAATAACGATTTTCACATCATTACCCTGAAATGATCTATTCCAATAGGCAATAAAAAAACGGCATCTCAAATGCCGTTTTTTTATTCAAGCTGAATTAACCTTGTTTTTTCAATTCATCACGAATTTCACGTAACAATTGAACATCTTCTGGTGTTGCTTCAGGCTCAGGTGCAGCCTCTTCTTGTTTGCGGATACGGTTCATCACTTTCACCAACAAGAATACCACCCATGCCAATAACAAGAAGTTAATCAGAATGGTTAAGAAGCTACCATAAGCAAATACATTCAGTCCTGCATCTTGTGCCGCTTTCAGGGTTGTCACATTATTTGGGTTATCGCCAAGGATAAGGAACCAGTTGGTGTAATCCACATCACCACCCAAGATCCATGAAATCACCGGCATCACGATATCTTTCACTAATGAATCAATGATTTTACCAAAAGCGCCACCAATGATGACACCAATCGCTAAATCCATCATATTGCCTTTGATGGCAAATTCTTTAAATTCTTTAATAATACTCATCTATAACTCTCCAGAGTTGAACTTGATCGCAACCTGTTTTTGCATTGTTTATTACACAGGCGCAGTTATCCACATAATGTTGATAATTTAATATTTTTATCAAAAAAAGAAAGTTATTTCACACTTTAACAACACTTTTTATTTTCATAAAAATATGTGTTTAAGCATGTTCCTCCCCTCTGATTTATGCAATAAAAAACCGCTAAATAAATTTAGCGGTTTTGTCATTTTTCAGTGAAGAAAAATTATTTATCGCGGTTACGTTTACGTTCGTTTTCAGTTAAGTAACGCTTACGGATACGAATCGATTTTGGTGTTACTTCAACCAACTCATCATCTTGAATGAATTCAAGCGCTTGTTCAAGCGTGTATTCCATTGCAGGTGTTAAAGTTAAAGCTTCATCAGTACCTGACGCACGAACGTTGGTTAACTGCTTCGCTTTGGTTGGGTTTACAACCATATCGTCAGAACGTGAGTTAATACCAATGATCATCCCTTCATACACTTCTAACTGTGGCTTCGCGAATAAACGACCACGGTCTTGAAGTGTGAACAGTGCATAGCCCAAGCAAGTCCCTTGAACCATAGAAATCAACACACCATTTTGACGTTTCGCAACAGTACCCGCTTTTGCTGGACCGTAATGCGAGAAGCTTGATGTCATGATCCCTGTACCAGAAGTCATGGTTAGGAATTCAGAACGGAAACCAATCAAGCCACGTGAAGGTACAGTTGCTTCAATACGGATACGGCCTTTACCGTCAACTTCCATATTGGTCATTTCGCCTTTACGGAAGCCCATTTGTTCCATTACAGAACCTTGATGCTGCTCTTCAACGTCAAACGTTACATTTTCGTATGGCTCTTGTTTTTCACCATCGATTTCTTTCATGATTACTTGTGGACGTGATACGCCCATTTCGAAGCCTTCACGACGCATGTTTTCAATCAATACTGAAAGGTGAAGTTCACCACGGCCTGAAACCTTGAAACGGTCTGGACTGTCAGTATCTTCAACACGGAGTGCTACGTTGTGAATCAATTCACGGTCAAGACGCTCACGAATGTTACGTGAAGTTACGAACTTACCTTCTTTACCCGCAAACGGTGAGTTATTGACTTGGAATGTCATCGAAACTGTTGGTTCATCTACAGACAATGCTGGTAATGCTTCTACATTTTTCGGATCACAAATCGTATCAGAAATGTTTAATGCATCAATACCAGTAATACAGATGATGTCACCAGCTGAAGCTGATTCAACATCAACACGCTCTAAACCGTGGTAACCCATGATTTTTAAGATACGGCCGTTACGTGTATTGCCATCTTTATCGATAACAGTAACTGGTGTATTTAATTTTACAGAACCACGTTGGATACGGCCCACACCGATAACACCAACGAAACTGTTATAGTCAAGTGATGAAATCTGCATTTGGAAAGGACCATCAACATCAACTGCTGGTGGTTCAACGATATCTACAATCGTTTGGAACAACGGTGTCATGTCTTCCGCTAATTCTTCTGGTGAAGGACCAGCAACACCACGTAAGCCTGAAGCATAAACGATTGGGAAGTCTAACTGTTCGTCAGAACCACCAAGGTTATCAAACAAATCGAATACTTGATCGATTACCCAATCTGGACGCGCGCTTGGCTTGTCAACTTTGTTGATAATCACGATTGGCTTCAAACCACGCGCGAACGCTTTTTGCGTTACGAAGCGAGTTTGTGGCATTGGACCTTCTTGTGAATCTACAAGAAGCAATACACAGTCAACCATCGACATTACACGTTCCACTTCACCACCGAAGTCGGCGTGTCCCGGGGTGTCCACAATGTTGATGCGGTATTCGGTGTTTGTACGTGCGTCTAACCATTTGATTGCAGTGTTTTTTGCAAGAATGGTAATACCACGTTCAGACTCAAGCGCGTTAGAATCCATAACACGTTCAATCTCGCCTGCGCGATCACCAAGAGCACCTGATTGTTGTAAAAGTTTGTCGACTAGAGTCGTCTTACCATGATCGACGTGCGCAATAATGGCAATGTTACGGAGAGTTTTAATATCTGACATGTAAAATTCGATACGCTTTAAATTTGAGGGCAAATTATACAGAAAAATACTAAACTTTAGTAGTGACAGTTTATTGACAGTGCACTTTTTTTCTGACGAAGTGTTATAGAATCGTTGGTAAAGCGAGCTAACTCTATTAGAATATTCCACTAATGCCTCTCGCTTTTTATACTCCCATGTCGAATTCACAACCTCAGCAGCAGCTTGATCTGGTCTACGGACTCAATGATCGACCGAAACCTTTTGTTGCATTTTTAGCCGCCTTACAGCATCTTTTGGCGATTTTAGTCCCAATTGTCACCCCTGGATTACTGATTTGTTTGGCACTTGGCGTCTCCCGCGAAGACACCAATATGATCCTTTCGATGTCTTTAATCATTTCAGGCATTGCAACCTTTTTACAGTGTAAAAAGGTAGGTCCATTTGGTGCGGGACTGCTCATTGTCCAAGGTACAAGTTTTAACTTTATTGGTCCAATCATTGGTATCGGGAGCGCAATGGTTGCTGCGGGTACACCCGTTGAGCAGGTGATGGCTGCCATCTTTGGTGTGGTGATTGCGGGTTCATTTATTGAAATGGGCGTTTCTCGAATTTTACCATGGGTAAAAAAGCTGATTACGCCGTTAGTCACAGGTATTGTGGTGCTGTTGATTGGTCTTACTTTGATTAAAGAAGGTCTGATTAGTATGGGCGGTGGTTATACCGCAATGCAGGACAACACCTTTGCCAATGCAGATAACCTGATCATGTCATGTACCGTATTGGGTATTATTATTCTGCTCAATCGTATCAAAATTATTTGGGTCAAAAGTTCAGCAATCTTAATTGCCTTGGTGATTGGTTATATTCTTGCTGGTTTTATGGGCCATTTAAACTTTTCAGTACTCAGTGATGCTCCCTTGATTCAAATTCCAACACCAATGCATTTTGGACTCAGCTTCTCATGGAGTCTGTTCATCCCGATGGCATTTATCTATCTGGTCACTTCACTCGAAGCAATTGGTGACGTTACAGCAACCAGTAAAATTTCAAATCAGCCAGTCGATGGCCCAATCTGGATGCAACGGATCAAAGGTGGTGTGTTGGTCAATGGCGCCAACTCATTTTTAGCAGGTATCTTTAATACCTTCCCAAGTTCTGTATTTGCACAAAACAATGGTGTGATTCAATTGACTGGTGTGGCAAGTCGATATGTTGGGATTTGGATTGCCGTGCTATTGGTGATTTTAGGTTTATTCCCTGCTGTAGCTGCCGTGATTCAGGCCGTACCACAAGCGGTACTTGGTGGTGCTGTCATGGTCATGTTTGGCGCAGTCGCTGCTTCTGGTATTAATATTCTTTCCAGTATTCACCTCGACCGTCGTGCTTTGTTGATTATTGCGATTTCACTTGCATTAGGTCTAGGTGTTGCACAAGTACCTCAAATCCTCGAGCATCTACCTGAACTATTTAAAAATATTTTTAGTTCTGGTGTTGCAACAGGCGGTATCGCTGCACTAATTTTAAATATTGTTTTACCTGAAACACATAAATAATCATCCAACCATCACAAGTGCCCAGTTTCACGACTGGGCTTTGTTTTTGATGAGAGATCAAAATGGATCCACGTAGTGAAGTTGTCATCAGACAACAAGATTATTTAAGCGGGCAAGTTTTACTGATTAATGCCCCAAATGATCAACTCGCCAAAACTTTACCCAATAAAGTCCAAGCCTCAGTATGGACTTGGAATTATGCTGATCATCAAGGTTTTATCAGCTCTGGAATTCGCTCTCATTTTTCCGTGGAATTCCCACAAGCACAGTTTGATCAGGTTGTTATTTTCGTCCCCAAGTCGAAAGAATTACTAAATTATATTCTGCACGTTGTCGTTAGCCATTTAAAACTTGATCACAATATTTTTCTGGTTGGTGAAAAAAAAGGGGGCGTTGAGCGGGCAGCAAAACAATTATTGCAATATGGCAAAACACTAAAACTTGACAGTGCACGTCACTGCCAACTTTGGCAAATGAAGATCGAACGAACAGAGCAGTTAAAACCACTTGAACACTGGTTAAAAACTTATACAGTTCAAATAGATCAAGAACAGTTAAATATCTGTGCCTTGCCTGGTGTATTTAGTCAAGATCATTTAGATGTCGGTACAGCCGTATTAGTCCCTTACCTTAGTCAAGTAAAATCAGGTAAGATTGCCGACTTTGGTTGTGGCGCTGGAATTATTAGTGCCTATTTGGCCAAACTAGATTCGAATCGGCAAATTTTTGCACTTGATGTTGATGCATTTGCATTACGGTCTACTGAGCTGACCTTTCAACGAAATGGTCTGAATTTAACTCAGTTAAATCTCCAAGCTGTCACTGGTTTTGTAGATGCACCGAATGATTTAGATGCGATCGTCAGCAATCCGCCTTTTCATCAGGGAATTCATACCAATTACGATGCGAGTGAGGAACTTTGCCAACGTGCGAAAAAACATCTGAAAAATTCAGGTGAATTATGGATCGTGGCAAATCGTTTTCTAAACTACCCTCCTCTGATTGAACAGAGTTTTGGTGAATGTCAGGTGAAAGCCGATCAACAAGGATTCAAGGTGTTATATGCCTGTGCAAACAGGGGCAGCTGATACTTTATCTATGGTTGCGGCAGAGAATATTTTTTAGGCGGTATAAGGCATGGTTGATGAAATTTAGTGATTCTAAATGAGTCAGCCATAACGCTATAGCGGCAAAAAATATTCCTGCCCCGAAGGGTTATGGTTGAAATTTCCTCACTCTTCGTTATGAAACTTAGCAATAGAGTCGCTATTACTTTCGTTTCATGCCTTGATTAATGAAATTTCAGCTTATAACGCAACCCAGATATAAAGTGTCAACAGACCCTTATACAGTTTAAGGAATTTTTATGAGCGATACATCTGCTCCTCAACACCTTCAGCGCAAGCTCGGGGCTCGACACCTGAACATGATTGCCATTGGTGGATCGATCGGCACAGGCTTATTCCTTGCTTCAGGTTCAACCATTGCCACTGCGGGTCCAGGTGGTGCGTTATTGGCCTATGCCCTCATCGGGATCATGATTTACTTCTTGATGACCAGCTTAGGTGAACTCGCAACGCATAATCCAACATCAGGTGCGTTCTTTACCTATGGTAGCCGCTATGTCGAAGATGGCTTTGGTTTCGCCTTAGGTTGGAATTATTGGTATAACTGGGCCATTACCGTTGCTTTCGAATTGGTTGCCGTCCAGTTCATCATGAAATTTTGGTTCCCTGATATTCCAGGTTTCTACTGGAGTGCGATCTTCCTTGCCATTATTTTTGGGATTAATGCCTTAACGGTGAAAGGTTTTGGTGAAAGTGAGTTCTTATTCTCTTTGATTAAAGTCATTGCCATTATCGTATTTATCGTGATTGGTATCTGGATGATTGCTAAAATCATGATGACACCAAATGTCTCGGTATTTCAGCACTGGACTTACAAGGAAGCTCCTTTTGTCGGTGGTTTGCAAGCCTTAATCGGGGTTGCCATGATTGCTGGATTCTCATTCCAAGGGACTGAGATGGTGGGGGTTGCCGCAGGTGAATCAAAAGACCCTAAAAAGACCATTCCATTGGCGATTAAACAAATTTTCTGGCGTATTTTACTGTTTTATATCCTATGTATTTTCATCATTGGTACCTTGGTCAGCTATGACGATCCTCTACTGTTAAAAGCAGCTCAGAGCGAAGATATTGCACTCTCTCCATTTACGCTTTTATATGAAAAAGCAGGCTTTGCCTTTGCAGCAAGCTTAATGAATGCGGTAATTCTCAGTGCAATCTTATCTGCGGGTAACTCGGGAATGTACTCCTCTACCCGTATGTTATTTGATATGGCCAAAGAAGGTCGTGCGCCGAAATGGTTCTCCAAACTCGATGGCCGTGGCGTACCAATGAATGCACTCTATGCAACCACTGCAGTTGCGGCATTGTGCTTCTTAACCACCTTTATTGGCGAGAAACAAGTTTTTAACTGGTTACTCAACATGTCAGGAATGTGTGGTTTCATTGTATGGTTAGGTATTGCGATTTCACATTATCGTTTCCGTAAGGGCTATATTGCGCAAGGCTATAAAGTTGAAGATCTGGCATATCGCGCCAAGTTCTTCCCATTTGCCCCATGGTTTGCATTTATTCTTTGTTCAATCATTATCTTAGGTCAAAACTATCAAGCGTTACTTGGTGGTAAAATAGACTGGCTAGGTCTAGTTTCAACCTATATCAGCATTCCATTATTTTTGGCGATCTGGTTGGGTTATAAGTGGAAACACAAGACCAAACTGATTGCTTACAAAGACATGAATGTCAAAGAAGGCGAATAAAAAAACCGCTTTTTACTTGACCCAAATGAAAATATGAGTAAAATCTCGCTCATATTTTCAACGGCACCACTGATAGGAGGATGACAACATGCCATTACAACTAGGAACTACACCATAAGATTTGGCACTGTCGACTCACGGACAAGTGTACAAATCAATTGATCACTTGTCCGAATGCTCTATTTAACCTAGCATTCGCTAGGTTTTTTTATGCCTATTCGGACCAACAATTAAAATACCCGAGACAAGAAAATGGGCATACAAAAAATACTCAATGCAGATGCGCAATATGGTGTTCCAGTGAAAATTTTCACAACCGATATTGACAGCGAAAGTATTGAACAACTGAAAAAAATGGCACAACTGCAATTTGTTTATTCACATATTGCGGTGATGCCTGATGTACATGTCGGCAAAGGTGCGACCGTAGGCAGCGTCATTCCTACCAAAAATGCCATCATCCCCGCAGCTGTCGGTGTTGATATTGGTTGTGGGATGAATGCGATTCGACTCAACCTCAAGGCCTCACAGCTTCCAGACAACCTCGCACCGCTACGTCATGCCATTGAACGTAAGGTTCCTGTGGGCTTTGAACTGCATAAACAAGTAAAAGCAAAAGCTTCTAGCATTATTCCTCTGGAGAAACGCTTACAACCGATCATCAAAAAACATCCAGGTTTGGTTCGGATGCTCAGAAAGTTCGATGCCACTTGGCAAAAACAACTCGGTACCTTAGGCGGTGGCAATCATTTCATCGAACTGTGTCTGGATGAAAATCAGGACGTCTGGGTCATGCTGCATTCTGGTAGCCGCGGTTTAGGCAATGTCATTGGAACCTACTTCATTGAATTGGCAAAGAAAGAAGCACAACATCGTTTTGGTCATGTGCCAGATAAAGATTTGAGTTACTTTGCAGAAGGTTCAAATAGTTTTGACGATTATGTTGAAGCCGTGGAATGGGCACAAGAATATGCCTTTGAAAATCGACGTGAAATGATGCGTCTGATTTTAGAAGCAATCCGCCCACTGCTACCACCGTTTCAAATGACCAAAGAAGCAATTAACTGCCACCACAATTACGTCAGTCAAGAAACTCACTTTGGTGAGAATCTCTTAATTACACGTAAAGGTGCAATTCGAGCAGGTCAAGATGAATTAGGCATTATCCCTGGCTCAATGGGAGCACGCTCCTATATTGTAAAAGGCAAAGCCAATCCTGAGTCCTTCTGTTCATGCTCACATGGCGCAGGACGTAAAATGAGTCGCAGCAAAGCCAAACTACTGTTTAGTCAGGATGATTTGATTCAGCAAACCCAAGGGATTGAATGTCGAAAAGACAGTGCTGTGATTGATGAAATTCCAGCTGCTTATAAAGATATTGATCAAGTCATGGCAAACCAATCTGATTTGATCGAAATCGTACATACCCTCAAACAGATTTTATGTATCAAAGGATAATCAAATGAAACTCAAAGAAATGCCAAAAATTAAAGTCCGTAACCCTGTAGCGCTTTCGCCTTTATTACATAAAGGTGGAATTCATGAAACAGAGAAACCTCGAGCACAGCATCGACGTGAAAGACAAAATACCAAGCAGCAGCTTAAAAAAGAAATATGGTAAATAATTAATAGTGATTAAAATATTTTAAACCTATTCAATAAAAGGAGAATCCCAATGTTTTATGACTTAGATCCATCATATAAAAAAAGCGACTCTGACGAGTCGCTTTTTTTCAGTTCATAAACTCAAATTATTGAGCTTGTTGACCTGGTTGTACAAGAACAGTACGACTACCAGTAATCGCAGCGAATACGCGACGGTTCATAGCACGACCTTCTTTAGTTTTGTTGTCAGCAATCGGTTGATCCCAAGCGAAACCTTGAGTTGTCAAACGAGTTGCGTTTACGTTGTATTCATTTACAAGTGCAGATTTAACAGAGTTAGCACGAGCTAAAGATAAACGTTCGTTCAACTTACGTGGACCAGTGTTATCTGTGTGACCTTCAATACGAGCTGTCGCATTCGGGAACTCAGCTAACTTCTCAGCAACCTTAGCAATTTCAGACTTGTATTGTGGTTTGATAACAGACTTGTTCGTATCGAAGAATACGCGAAGTTCCATGTTAAGATCTTCAGTTAACTCTTGTGGTTGTGGAGCAACTGGAG
>NZ_KV575268.1:0-203606 GCF_001682515.1 Acinetobacter gyllenbergii
TGATCCAGTTAAACAGGAAGAATATTTACGTCAATATTCCCCTGAATATGCTAAAGCGAGTCAATCCAATCAAGATTGGGGCATGGGCGGTAATAAGAGTCGAGCGGTGAATGCGGTCACGATGGCTGTGACAGGTGCATTGGGTGGACAAACGGATATGCAGGTTGTAGCGAATACACTTGCACCTTATGTTGCACAAGGAATCGGGCAGCAGTTTGGACATGGTGAAGACAAGAACAAAGCGGCTCAACTGGTCAGCCATGCGATTTTGGGCGCAACGCTTGCTTATGTGAATGGTGGGAATCCCGCAGCAGGCGGCAGTGCAGCGGTTGCAAGTGAAGCAGCAGCAGACTATTTAGCAAACCAGTATAAGGATAATCCTGCTTATCAAAATGAGAAGGGCGAATTTATGCCAAATCTGTTACCCGAAGATGTGAAGACACAAATTCGAGATTTGACTGCAGCCATTGGAGCAGTGGTTGGGGGAACAGTTGGAGATTCGGCATTTGAAGCGCAGATCTCTGGTGTGGTTGGGCAAAATGCGGTGGAGAATAATTATCTTACATATAAAGAGGCGCTTAGTAGAGAACAAACAAAAGCTAAACTGGCTCAATGTAATCAATCAAAAAAATGTAATAGTGCGGAGATTAGTCAATTAGAGCTGTCGTTGCAGTTATTGGAACGAAAAGATCAAGTTACAGATGCTAAAATAATCGAGGTATGTGGTTCAAACCCAACATCATTAGGATGTCAGGCACTTAAAGCTCAACTAAAAGATGCTGCGACTTCCTTCTTCTTTAAGCAGACAGATCCTCAATATAAAGATGCTTTAACGCAAGAGCAGAAGCAAAATCTAGGGTTGTTGACTAATTTACCTAAACACTCTTTGTTGCCAGCAGATCATACTCAAGGCAATGGATTTATAAATGATGTGGCACCAAATGTTTTGACTGGAGCGGAGTTCTTAAGTGGAGCTGGGTTAGGTAAGATAGCTGGAGGAGCCATAGGAGCTCTGGTCGGCTCTGGCCAAGATGGTGATATCAAAGGAGCTATGATTGGTGGAGCATTAGGTGTATTAGGGGGAACTAAGGTACCTAAAGGTGGTACGACAACTGGTGCTGAAGCATTAAATTTAGTTGAAGCTAATGTTTCTAGTAAATTTACAGGTAAAACATCAAATAGTTATAGTGAGAAATCTATTTTTAATAAATACCCGAACTATACTGAATTGAAATTTAACTCAATAGATGAACAAGCAAAATTTCTGTCAAATTCAATTGAGGGATTATCTGTTAATCAAGCTAAGATTATTTTAGAAACAGGAGTGAATAAGAATACATCAATAGTGCTGGGCGGAAGTCGTATTAGAGGTGACAATACGATAAATAGTGATATCGATGTTGGGTTTGGTTCATTAAATTCAAATCAAGGCTGGAAGGCGATTAAACAAATTCAGAGTAAATCTAATAAACTGGAAGGAGCTCTTAAATTAGAGGAAACAAGAATTACACCTGGTAATTCAACAAAATCTATCCCATTAATTAAATCTCCTGAAGAGTTTTTTCAACGGAATGGTATTAGGGGAGTTAATGATAGTAAAGCTGGTCAAGTCTACTTGGGTTCAGGATCTATTAGTGTATTTCCAGATGGTCGTATAGAAATAATGCCACCAAATTACAAAGGAAATTAAAATGTTTGAAGTTGATGGTAATTTTTTTGATATAAAAAAACAAGTTAGTCATAGAGATTTAGGGTATGGTAGAAATGATTTAAAAGACAGGGCGAAGAATTTTGTTTGGACGGAATCTTTAGATTCATTTATGGAGGTGTGTGAGATAGATATTGATGACTTTATTGAGCAATGTCGGATTGATGATAGAAATCAAATAGAACCTGATATTGATTTTCTATATAGGTTGAATTACCCAGATTCTCGCAAACTATTAAAAGAAGATTCTACTTTATTCTGCGAATTATTGTATCAATATCCTATTATGCTTGTTTCTTATTTTGATAAGAACCCTAATGCTCTATCTGGTTCTGGGTTTTCAATTAATAATATTGATAGTGTGGTTGTTAAAGATGATTTTATAATAATAAAAGGCTTGGGATATTATTATTAATGTTAATAATGTTAATAAGGGTTTTAAAATATATGAAATTATTTGGGTTGAGGCTTTCAGTGCTGGTGTGGCGGCAGGTGGTACAGAAGCAGCAGCGGATTATTTAGCTAAACAGTATAATGATGGTAAAACAGCTATAAATCCTAAAACTGGTGAGTTTGACCCTAATTTATTGCCAGAAGATGCTAAGACTCAAATCAGAGACTTGACCGCAGCCATTGGAGCAGTGGTTGGGGGAACAGTTGGAGATTCGGCATTTGAAGCTCAGATCTCTGGTGTGGTTGCTCAGAATGCCGTGGAGAATAACTCTTTATTAGGTGACGATACTCGTAAAAAAGTAAATGAATTTTTTAACGGACTTTCATCTAAAGCAAAACATCCAATAGATCAAGGTGCTATCAAGGGTGTTGGTAGTGTTGCCGATGGTTTGTTGATGATAGCAGATGCATTTGGTGATACCGCCGTATCAGCAATACATTGTCCATTAGGCACATCAGCTTGTGCAGATGCGATGGAGAATAACCGTCAAAAAGGCCAAGCTGTCGTTGATTTTTTAACCAACTTAGATTTAAAAGAACAAGCAAATAAAATTAAACAATCTTATCAAGATTTAAATAGTGGAGATCCTGAAAAAGTAGCAAATGCTCAAAGAACTCAAGCGGAAGTGTTTACGAGTTTGGGGTTGAGTGCAACGAGTATTAAAAAACTTGGAGCTAATAATGCCTCTGACTTAAAGCTATTAGAAAAAGCAAGTGAGGCAGCTAAGCAAAAAGAAACGATTAAAGCAAATATAGCTGAGAGTCAAAAAGCCAGAGAGGCTTCTAATTTAAACAACTTTAATCAAAAAGCAAAAGAAATTGAGGCTTATGAAAAGTTAAAGAGTCAAATAGACTCTAAAGTTGCACAATCACAGAGAAAGCATATCAAAGATGATGCTCAACATAGCCATGGAAGTTATTTTAACAATACTCAAGAAGCACAAAAAGTATTAGATGCTTTTCACAAAGGAGAAGTAAAAATAGTTGGCTATAACAAACAAGGTCAGCCTATTATTAAATATGATGGAGTAAAAGGAGTATACGCAACAAAAAATAAAGAAGGCCAATCTTTTGAGTCAGCAACAAATTATTTTTTAATTAAGGGTACTAAAAAAGTTAGTATAGTTCCAGCAAGTCCTAAAGGTCCAAAATAGGTGAAATTATGAATATTTTTCAAATTACATTTTTTTTAAGTCGTAGTTGTTTAGGTGAAATTTCTGATAACTTTCAAAGGATTTATTTTGCAGTAAATGAGAAAGATATAACGGTATTTTTTTTACTGAAAGTAGAAAATCAGGATGAGATAGATGATATTAAATTTGAGATCATGCCTGATTTTGAAATGTTAATGGGTGATGAAGAAGATTTTGAAGACTACGATATTAATTGTGAAATAGTGATTGGGGCGGAGAAATATCTTAAAGATGAAGATTTTAATATATTGGTTGAGTTTTATCGTAAAAAGGAATGACATGTGCTTATATATTTAGAATTCAAGCGGTTTAGCTAATATCAAGCAGCTTTATACATAGAGTTCACCTTTGATCTGGAAAGATTGGTGTTGGTGTGTTTGTCTGCACCTATCGCGAGTGGTGCAGGTATTGCAGCCTCTACATTGAGTCCAGCTGCAAGCTATGAAATTGGTCAATACTTTAAGGGTAAAGATGCTGAAAGCAGTGCAGCGCATATCTTGGCCCATACAATTTTAGGTGCAGCAGTTGCCGCGACAGGTGGTAATAATGCCTTGAGTGCGGGTATTGCAGCAGGTGGTGCTGAGGCGGCGGCGCCGTTACTTGCGGAGTATTTGTATGGTAAGAAAGCTAAAGATCTAACCGCAAGTGAGAAATCTACAATTAGCTCTATTGTCGGTTTAGCAGGGAGTGCTGTTGGTGCAACCACAGGTGATGTATCAAGTACAGTTCAAGGTGGACAGTCTGCCCAGAATGCAGTGGAGAATAATAAAACCTCTGTTAAACAGGATATTAAACATGCTTTAACCTGTTGGGGAGCGGAATGCCGTCAGCGATATAAAGACTTAGATGTCGCACAGCAAGCAGCCTATCAGAAAGGTAAGGATCAAGCGGTCACTAAGTTTGTTAATGATTTGAAGAATTTACCTAATGTACCCAAAGAGCTATATGATGCTCTGAAAAATGATCCTCAAGGTACAGCGAAGGCAATCTATGAAGGGGTAAAACAAATCCCAGGAGACCTCATAGACACAGGTAAAACAATAGCCACTGTGAATACAGTAGGAGATACCCCAGCCGAATTTGAAAAATTGGGCAATGTGGAAATGACGGTATCACTAAATGCTCTGACAGCGGCAATTAGTGCAGGCACTGTTACAGTAGCGAAAAAAGGTGGTGGCATTGTTATTGAAGCAGCTAAAGATATCAATCGTGTCTTAAAAAATGACCCAGCCAAATTACCTTCAGTTAAAGTATCATCTTCAGGGAACATAAGTGCTAAACAAATATCTGAAAATGGTAAGATCATTGATCCACCGAAAGAGGTTTTGAGTAAGCAACAGGAGTTGTTGAATAATTCAAACCATAATCAAACAGGTGCATTAAGGGAGCAGATTTCTGATAGTTACTTTAAGAGTGGTGGCTATACCAAGCTTGAAAGTAAGTGTGGAAGTAACTGTTTTGATGGTGTTTACACAAAGAATGGAGAAATTTATATAGTAGAGGTAAAGCCGTTGAAAGAAAGAGGTTCAGTTAAGTTAAGCTCAGCAAATCCGTCTACTGGGCTAGATGTACAGATGTCTGATGCGTGGATTAAAAGTCGAGCAAATGAACTTTCTAATCAAAAAAATAATTCAGCTGCTAAGGCTACTGGAGATAAACTTTTACAAGCGATTGAAAATGGAAAACCGATTAATAAGATTGTTGTTGGTGTTAATGAGGGGCGTGCTGTAACACTCAATTTGGGAAATAATGTAAAATGATTGTAAGTGTTGATAAAAAAGAAATTGTTGAAAATGGTAAAGAAGTTGCAGATGGACGAAGCGAAAGACGAATAGATGCTATTCGTTCCAATCTAAAAGAAAAAAAGCCAAAAGGTGTTCTGTATGACTTTTTGGCGATAGACTCTGTTTATTATGGATTCTATGAATTATATTCTAAACAGAATTCAGTGGATACGAAACAATGGTTCTATGTATCTAGCTTACTGCGAGCAGAAAGTTGTAAATATGATGGTGGTTGGAATATGTGGACGCCACATGCTTTTATATTTCCGCTGTTAACTGACAATGTGGATTTAATAAAAACCTATAGTACATTGAAAACAGTAAATGATAATGACCATCATAAATCATTATTAGAAGCAATCAATTATCCAACAGAAGGTCGTTTTAATGTTGCAAGATTTCAAGCAGTTTTGCGACAAGATTGGAATATGGTCAATCAAATGAAAGAAATATTTCATGAAAAAGTTAAAAAACCTAAAGACTTTGAAGTATGGGAAGTTGATTTCTATGATGCTTTACAAAATAAAGATGCAAATGCTGCAAAGCAGATAATTAATGAATATTTGCAGCCTAAAATACACAAATATTTAAATCAGCATCTCGTTGAAGAATTTAATGGTGAGATTTGGTCGCATCACCCAGTCATGTTTACTAAGCTTGCGTGGATGAATGGTCTAGAAATTGAAATAGATAATCCGCTTGTTCCCATGGAGTTAATGCCAGTAAAACCATTGGATCACTATGACTACCATTATGACTTTTTAGATCCGAACTGGAAGCCAAAAAGTTTTTGGTCTAAGTTATTTAAAAAATAAGTTTTTATAAGTACTGTTTTTAATTTTTGAAGGTTTTTTATGTTTGATTTTCTATTTAATTTTAATGGGAGAGTAGCTAGGCTTCCATACTTCCTTGCTCTGTTAAGTATTTTGGCTATTTTTTTAATTTTAATTTTTTTAGTAAAAAATATATCTGTAATTTATGCAGGTTTATTAGTCTGCTTATACTCTGCTGTCGTTATACAAGTGAAAAGGTGGCATGATATAGGTCTATCTGGATGGTTTATATTATTAAGTTTTGTTCCTCTGGTAGGCATAGTATCAGGATTATATTGCTTATTTAAAGGTGGAGAGAAAGGAGCTAATAAATATGGTATAGCTCCAATACCAAAGAAAATCTGGTAATTGACTGGATTGAAGAAATAGAAAAAGAATTATGGAGTAAATTTGATCTGAGATTAAAGTTTTTGTGAATAAAATAATTTTGATAGATTAAAAAGTTGAAAGGTATCTAAGTGTAGATACCTTTTTCGTTAGAGGTACATAGAGCTATGTAACCTGAACTCGGGATAAAAAAAGTAAGCGCGGTGGTGCTCAAAAATCTGTGTCAAAAGGTAGGGTTTAGAACTCTATGTCATTTCACTAAACTTGCGTTCTCGAATGTAGATTAAATGCTCTGACAGCGAAAATTAGTACAGGTACCGTTACAGTTGCCAAAAAAGGTGGTGGCGTTGTTATTGAAGCAGCAAAAAAAGTTAAGTTCTTAAAGCTGAAGAAATTGCCAAGAAAAAGCAGATAATAGAGAATAATATTCATCGAGATGATGATCTTTTGAATTTATCTAGCGCAGCTAAAAAAGTTTGGGGTGAAAATTTATCGAAAGTTACAAAGCCAGCAGATAGGCATTTATTTAGTAAATTACCGTATAAATGATGTATTTTATACTTTATGTGGCAGCAGTTTGGACATGGTGAAGACAAGAACAAAGCGGCTCAACTGGTCAGCCATGCGATTTTAGGTGCAGCGGTTCTTGTGATAGGTGCTAATAATACTTTTAGTGCTGGTATTGCAGCAGGTGGTTCTGAGGTCGCAGCGCCGTTACTTGCCGAGTATTTGTATGGTAAGAAAGCTAAAGATTTGACTACAAGCCAGAAAAATTACTCTAGCTCAAGCTGATAGTCATCTTTGGTGACTTTGATTTTAATCTTTTTATACTTTCTTTTATTGGGGTTTAAAGCCGAATCAGTGACCTCAGTAGCAAAGCTCGAATTTCCCATCAAGTCATAATAGGCTTTATAACCAATCAAAATCTTTTGTGGTCTACCACTATGCTCATGACTATAGCTTTCAATGAGTTGAGTTAACTGTTCTAAAATCGAAGTTTGCGTCATATCTATCTCATTCGCCTACGTAGCTCATAGGCTTAAGCTAATCGAACTTTGTTAAGGAAATAAGACAGGCAGTCTACTCACAATACAGTTACTCCTATCAGCTTGAGACCATGGTCTGATTTAGCCAGATAACCAATTCCTCTTTAATAGCGACCTTTCATTGGCAGACTCAAATAGCAATAAAATTACACATAACATAATTTAATTATGTATTGCATAAATTCAGACTTTCTTGTAGCATGAATTTATAGCTGAGAGCCAAGATCAAGAATCATGATTTCTTCATTTGGCTGACTTATGGACGGAAAGGGCTTTAACACGGATGCTTTTACATACTTATAAAAACACCGGTTGCCTTTTCTAATAACGCATGTATAGGTTGATGCTTTTAGATAGCGATTAAGCAATTGAAGAATAAGACCTATACAGAGCATTAAACGGATGAATTTATCTAAATAAGGGAAACTAGATGGACATTTTAGATAACCCATTAGAACTATGTGGTTTTGCTTTTATTGAATTTGTTTCGACGGAAAACGGATTAGATCAGATCTTTGAGACCATCGGTTTTTCTAAAGTCGCAAAGCATAAGTCTAAAAAAGTTTATTTATGGCGTCAGGGTAATATCAACATTATCTTGAACTACCAGCCTGAATCTTATGCTTCATTCTTCTTTAAAGAACATGGTCCTTCAGCCTGTGCAATGGGTTTTAGAACCCGCGATGCAGCCAAAGCATTTAGCAAAGCCGTGGAGCTTGGCGCAGAGCCAATGTACTCTCAAGCTGGGCCGATGGAACTCAATATCCCAGCGATCAAAGGGATTGGTGGCATGCCAATTTTCCTTGTGGATCGTGATATCTATGAAAATGACTTCGTTTTCTTTGATGATGCGGACAGAAATCCTAAAGGCGCAGGCCTGAACGAAATCGACCATTTAACCCATAACGTCTATAAAGGACGTATGGAGTATTGGGCGAACTTCTACGAAAAAATCTTTAACTTCCAAGAAATCCGCTACTTTGATATCAAAGGCGAATATACAGGTTTAACATCTAAAGCCTTGACTGCGCCAGATGGCATGATTCGTATTCCACTGAATGAAGATTCAGACAAGGGCAACGGTCAAATCGCAGAGTTCTTGGCAGATTTCAATGGTGAAGGTATTCAGCATATCGCGTTTATTACCGATGACTTGCTTTCAACTTGGGATAAATTAAAAGGAATCGGCATGCAGTTTATGACAGCGCCGCCTGAAACCTATTATGAAATGTTGAAAGAACGTTTACCGAATCATGGCGAGCCAACAGAAGAACTGCAAAAACGCGGTATCTTACTGGATGGCAATACCAAAGATGGTCAGAAAAAACTGTTGTTGCAGATTTTCTCGCAAAACATGCTTGGGCCTGTGTTCTTTGAATTTATTCAACGTAAAGATGATGATGGTTTTGGCGAAGGTAACTTCAAAGCATTATTTGAATCCATCGAACGTGACCAGATCCGCCGTGGTGTATTAGAAGCAAAGTAATTGCATTCAAATGAAATAAAAAAGCCAAGAAGTTCGCTTCTTGGCTTTTTTATATGGATGAAACATTAACGGGTTTGAATATATTGATTGATTGCTGCAACTTCACGTTTAAACAGTTCTAAGTTCTCGCTGCCGTCATGCACCGAGAAAAACATTTCACTGTCCAGTGCCACAATACAAAATTCCATTGAATGATGCGCATTAAAGATTGGTAGACCCACCGCATTGATTCCCACCAACAAGTCGCCCTGAGCAATCGACATACCGTGTTGCAATACATGTTCTTTTAATACTAAGAATTCATCCCAATCAGTCGGTTTAATCGGATAATGGTTATGAGCCGCTTTTTCCCATTCCGCTTGCATCAACGGCTTAATCACGGCTTCAGGCATATAAGAGGCAAATACACGACCCGCTGCGGAATTGACCAAAGGCATGATTGAACCAACCTTGGTCACGATTGAAATCGGATGGTTGGATTCAATTGATTGCACCACTAAAGGCCCTTTAGGCGACCATTTGCTGATTTGAATACCACAGCCTATCTTGTTTTGTAATTCATAAATCAGGTGCTGAACCAGCTGTAACACATCGGTATGTTGAATACAGTTCAAGCCTAAACGCCATGCTTGATCGCCTAAAGCATACTGACCGTCGGTGAGTTGCTTGGCGTAATTCATACGAATCAGACTGACCAGATAACGGTGTACCTTGGCAGGGTGCATATCCAGTTTGCTGGATAGGTCTTTTAATATAATGGGCTTGTTGTGTTCTAAAAGGGCATTCAGTACGGCTAAACCGACCTCAAGTGATTGAACCCCACCAGATAACTTTTCTTCAATCATTCAATAACCCTTAAGCTGCGCGCATTCACGCAGTATTTGTTGCTTTCAATCATGGACAATTTACATCCAGCACATAATGCCTGAGCATCGGGCAAAATAGAAATCATCTTTTTAAATGTATCAAATCGGCGAATTGCATAAGCATACAATTGTTTTTAGAGAGATTGCACGCAATTTTGCTGAGCCTACTATGCCTTAAAAACACACAAAATGCTTTAAATTTAGACCATAAAAAAAGGCATTAGCATTTTACAACGCTAATGCCAATTTCATGGAACTGGATTTATGCACCAAGTTCATCTTCGTGTAAGAAATGAGTATGGTGCGGTGCACGTTTGGTGCGACTCCATTCATCTAGCATTTCTAATTTCATTTCTTCGGTAATGCGTGCAATCTTGGCATCGGCATGGACATCATTATAGGTCAGTTCTAGACGATGACCATTTGGATCGAAGAAGTAAATCGAATGGAAGATACCATGGTTGGTGACCCCTAATACCTTCACATCATTCGCTTCCAGATGCGCTTTTGCTGCCATCAGTGCATCTAAATCTTCCACTTCAAAAGCAATATGTTGTACCCATTGCGGTGTGTTTTCATCACGGCCCATATCTGGTTGAGTCGGCAGTTCAAAAAATGCCAATACATTGCCTTGGCCCGCATCTAAGAATAAATGCATATACGGATCAAAGGCTTTGGTAGATGGCACATGGTCTTCTGCAAAAGCCAGAATGAAATCCATATGCAGCATTTTTTTGTACCATTCGACGGTTTCTTTCGCATCTTTACAGCGATAAGCCACATGATGAATTTTTTTAATTGCAAAGCTCATGATAAAACTCCTTTTATCTCTATTCCCAATCTGGTTGTTGTTCTGGTGTGGCATTCAAGAATGCGGGAAGGGTTAAGCAATGTTGGTAGATCGACTCAATCTTGGGAAAAGCACTTAAATCAATTTTAAAGCGCTTGGCGTTATAGACTTGAGGAATCAAACAACAGTCTGCAAAAGTCGGTTGTGAGCCAAAACAGAATTGCCCATTGGAATGCTGTAATTGCATTTCTAAGCTGTGAAAGCCTTCTAAAATCCAATGGCGGTACCACAGTGTTTTTTGCTCGTTACTGATCGCAAGATCATTTTGCAGGTACTTCAACACTCTCAAGTTATTGATTGGATGAATGTCACAGGCAATGCTTTGTGCAAAAGCACGGACTTTGGCACGTTCAACCAGATCTTTAGGTAACAGCGCTTTGGTTGGATAACGTTCTTCCAGATATTCCAAAATGCTAAGCGATTGGGTAAAGGTCTGATCTTGGTCAAGCAGTGTTGGCACCAACTGACTTGGATTCAGTGCACGATAGCTTGCAAGCTGTTGCTCATTTTTAACGAGATGCACGGCTTCAGTTTCATAAGGCAGCGCTTTCAGGTTGAGTGCGATACGCACTCGATAAGCCGCAGAGCTACGAAAGTAACTATACAGTTTCATAGCGTTCGTCCTTTTGTTCATTAAAACGAAAGTGACGTGCTGGTAAAATGGTATTGGCAACTTCACCAAAACCCACGCGAATGCCATCTTTTTCACAGTAGCCTTTCATCACAACACGGTCACCATCTTCCAAGAAGCCACGCTTTTCGCCGTTGGAAAGGGTGAGTGGTTTAGTGGTATTCCACGTCAGTTCCAGTAAGCTGCCATAAGAATCTTCGGTTGGGCCAGAAATCGTGCCTGAACCCATTAAATCGCCGACTTGTACATTACAGCCTGCAATGGTGTGGTGGGTTAGTTGCTGTGACATTGACCAATACATATATTTAAAGTTGGTTTGGCAAATCACATCCGCTTGTTCTGAATGAGGTGTCTGCACTTCAACACTGAGGTGAATGTCATAACTGTTTGCGGTGTTTTCTTGTAGATAGCCCAGTGGTTGTGGCTGTTGTTCTGGACCTTTGACTTTAAATGGTTCAAGCGCTTCCATCGTTACCACCCATGGTGAAATGGCACTGGCAAAGGTTTTGGCGTTGAAAGGGCCTAAAGGGACATATTCCCACTGTTGAATATCACGTGCTGACCAATCATTTAACAACACCATGCCAAAGATATGTTCCCATGCGTTTTCAATGGCAATCGGTTCACCCAATTCAGTTGCTTTCCCCACTACAAAAGCGGTCTCGAGTTCAAAGTCGAGTTTACGTGTCGCCGAGAACACAGGGCGTTCTTCATTGGGTAATTTGATTTGACCTGAAGGACGAACAATGTCTTTACCACTGACAATTACAGAACTGGCACGACCGTTATAACCGACAGGCAATTCGCTCCAGTTCGGCAAGAGTGCATTTTTAGGATCTCTAAACATGGTGCCGACATTGGTGGCATGTTCTTTAGATGAATAGAAGTCGGTATAGCCAGGAACATGAATCGGTAAATGTAAGACCACATCTTCTTGTTTAAACAACACTTGCTGACGTAAATCTGCATCATCACGTAAGCTTGGATTTTCCGCAGACAATAAGTTTTGCAAAGTGCTGCGAACCTTATGCCAATTTTGCTTGCCTGTTTCAATGAATTTATTCAGTGTTGGTTGATTAAAGCAGTTTGCTGTCGTGAGCTGTAATAAGCCTTTTTGCTCTAATGCGGCAAGGTCAAGCACCCATTCACCAATTGCAACGCCGACGCGTTTTTCAGCTTGTGCGGTCTCGCTAAAAATACCGTATGGCAAATTATGTATTGTGAAATCTGATTGGGCATCAATCTCAAGAAAAGAAGTTAAATGATGGGCCATGATTCGCTTTCCTTGTCTTTAATTCTGTTGGTCTAATCTCTTTGTTTAGGGAGTATTTTGATTAAGTGGTTGAAAGATAAATTGATATTTAAGTTTTTATCTGCCAATTCTAGTTTACTTAGAGCAAAAATCCCTGCGTCTTCATTTCTATCATACTGAAAATAATTAATTACGCAATACATAATTTAATTACATTATTCATAATATTTGTTATTTATTGAATTTTCTGTTTATATGCGCGGTTATTCGAAAAGTGAATTAATTATTTTTCGAGTTAGATATAGGCATTTGTGATTAACTTATGATATACGTAATTTTAGACAGAAAAATTACGCGACACGGATGAGAATAATCATATGTCAAAACAGGAGCAAGGAAACCTGAACCCAGGTTTAAGCAATCGGCATATCCAGCTTATTGCGCTAGGTGGTGCGATTGGCACAGGTTTGTTTCTAGGTATCTCACAATCGATTAAGCTGGCTGGCCCATCGGTCATTCTGGGTTATGCGATTGCAGGGCTTATTGCATTTTTAATGATGCGACAGCTAGGTGAAATGGTGGTACAAGAGCCAGTCAGTGGTTCATTTAGCCATTTTGCTTACAAATACTGGGGCTCATTTGCAGGTTTCATGTCAGGTTGGAACTATTGGGTACTCAATGTTCTGGTCTGTATGGCTGAGCTCACAGCGATTGGGTTATATATTCAATATTGGTGGCCTGAAATCCCGACATGGGTTTCAGCATTGGCCTTTTTTATCTTAATTAACGGTATCAACCTTTTGCATGTCAAGTTTTTTGGTGAAATGGAGTTTTGGTTCTCTATCATCAAAATTTTAGCAATCTTGGCCATGATTGGTTTTGGTTCGTATTTACTTGCAACAGGAACGGCAGGGCCACAAGCTGGAATCAGCAACCTTTGGGCATTGGGTGGATTCTTTCCATTTGGTGTAGAGGGTCTAGTGATGGCCATGGCAGTGATCATTTTTGCTTTTGGTGGCATCGAGTTATTTGGTATTACTGCGGCAGAAGCACGTGATCCTGATAAAACCTTGCCGAAAGCAGTCAATCAAATTATCTATCGTATTTTGATTTTCTATATCGCAACGCTTTTCATCTTATTTGCATTGTTTCCTTGGAACCAAATGGCGCAAGGTGGTAGCCCATTCGTGATGGTCTTTGCATCATTAGATAGCCAAGGCGTTGCGACCATGTTGAACTTTGTGATCTTGACTGCGGCAGTGTCTGTTTATAACGGTACCAGTTACTGTAGTAGCCGTATGCTTTTAGGCTTGGCCCAACAAGGCAATGCACCTAAGTTCCTTAAGAGAATCAACAAACGTGGTATTCCGACCAATGCGGTCTATGTATCTGCATTCGTCACCGTACTGTGTGTCTTGTTGAACTATGCATTTCCTGAGAAGGCATTTGGTTTGTTAATGATGCTGGTGGTTGCTGCGATTGTGATTAACTGGGTGGTGATTTCATGGACGCATTTAAAATTCCGTAAAGCCATGCAAGCACAAGGGCTAACGACTAAGTTCCCAAGTATTGCATATCCATTCAGTAACTATCTATGCATTATTTTTATGCTGAGTATTCTGGTGGTGATGTCAATGACTGCAGATATGCGTATCGCGGTCATGATGATTCCTGCATGGATTCTCTGTTTGATGCTGGCCTATTATTTGAAGCAGCGAAAATTGAGAAATGCTCAACCAAGTGTGGCGCTGAATACGGATGCGTAAGTTGTAAATTGATTGTTAAAAAGGGCTGAAAATTCAGCCCTTTTTGTTTTTATGTTGGGAAAATTATATTGAATGAGAAAAACTCATGCATCTATTCGTTTTTCTCACTTTTTATCGATTGTGATTTATGAGACTTTATCGAAATTAAAAGAATGAAATAATTTATTACTTGGATAATAAGTTAATTGAGCAACATCACAAGGAAGTCCGTTTGAAGCTGTAGTCATCTTTACTTGAACAAGGTGGTTAACACAGATGTTCGACATCGACATAGAGGACAAATAAGGAGCGTCCATGAGAATTAAACCATTGCCACCTATGAATAGTTTGATTGTATTTGAGGCAGCAGCACGCCATTTGAGTTTTACTCAGGCTGCGAATGAACTGAATGTGACTCAAGGTGCAATAAGTCGTCAGATTAGGCAACTCGAAGAATATCTAGGGAAGGAGTTATTTGTCCGTGCCAATCGCAATCTTGTTTTAACGCCTACAGGCTTACAATATTATCAAACGATATACAGTGCTTTACAGGATGTGTCTAAGGCAACCGCCGAAATTAAAAAATGGCAGGGTGAGCATCAAGTCACAGTCGTTACAACCAATGCTATGGCAGCCTTGTGGTTGTTACCTAAAGTGGCTACTTTTCAGCAAAATGAAGGCATTGATTTAAGAATTTTAACTACCGAGAATATTCTTGACCTGCATAAAATGGATTGTGATCTAGCTTTATTTTATTGCAAAGTACCCCCAATCGAGATGAAAGTTACACCTTTATTCCCTGAAGAAGTTTTTCCTGTCTGTAGTCCTGCTTATCTTGCTCAATTTCACGACAAAAGCCCTGAAAATATCTTTGGAAAGAGTTTATTGTCTTTGGATGAATCGCAAAAAGATTGGGTAAATTGGGCTGAATGGTTTGCTTTGGTAGGATATCCGATGTTCAAGCCTAAAAGCAGAGTCAATATAAACAATTACCCATTACTCATTCAGGCTGCTATTAATGGGCAGGGTGTAGCTTTGGCATGGGGTTCTTTAGTCGATGATTATTTAGAAAGTGGGGCATTGGTTCGTCCTGTTGAAACTGTATTACGTACCCAAGCGAATTTCTGCATGTTAGAACCTGCCGATCGAGGGGTTATTCCTTCTACAGTCAAACAGTTCCGTCATTGGCTTTTAGAGCAGTTGCCGGGACAAGTTGGGCAAAAAGGGTTGAATGAGCTGTTAATGGACTAGCAAAGTATTTAAGCGAAAATAGCTTTTCCAGCTTATGCTATAAAAAAGAGAACCGCTTAAAAAGGGTTCTCTTTTTTATATGTAGATTCCAGAAAGTTAAATTTTGGTTTCACTTGCTGGATGCTTTGGCACAACACCAATATTAGCAATATCTTCCTGTTTAAATGCCTTCATTAAGGCAAACATTGAAATGGTGAGGAAAACGATAATTGGAAAGCCAAACAGAATAACAGCGGCTTGAATTGTTTTTAGGCCACCAGCATAGAGTAAACCTAAACTAATTGCGGTAACGAATAGACACCAAATGATTCGAATACGAATAGGTGTATCCTTTTCGGAACGCGTATCTAGAAAACACAGCACATGCGTACCCGCATCTTGTGAAGTAACGAGATAGGTAATCAGTAACAAACAGGTCGCCATACTGAGGATTGATCCGAATAATCCACTATCTATGGCATTAAATAATTCAAATACAGCCAGCGTATTATCTTGTTGAGTTGCTTTTACAATGGGTCCACCCTTAAATTCAACAGCAGCAGGTGTGATTGCTGATGCTTGAGGTGCAATCGTATTCGCAGATGGCGCGATTTGATTTTCAATCAATGCGGTTTGTTGTTCAAAACTTTTACGGGCATCTTGTTCAATTTTGAGGGCTGAACCACCAAATACTGCAAACCAAAAGAAAGTCACTAAAGTTGGAACAATTAGCACACCTGAAATGAGTTGGCGAATGGTACGTCCTTTAGAAATTTTGGCAATAAACATTCCTACAAACGGCGCCCATGTCGGCCACCATAACCAGTAGAAAGCGGTCCACCAATTTTGCCATTCTGAATCTTTTTGGGCATCACTCCATAAACTCATCCCAATAAAGTGCGATGTATAGTTGCCAATGCCTTCGATATATGAATTGGTGATATAGCGTGCAGGGCCGATAAACATCAGAATCAAAATGAGTAGGATGGATAAGATAATATTAACTTCTGAAAGACGGCGCATACCTGTGCCAATACCACGCACTACTGAGAAGGTTGCAATACTCGACAATGAAATCATGAGAATAAATTGAACAGTAACGCTGACTTCTATATCAAAAACTTTATGCAAGCCTGCATTAATCTGTAATACACCGATGGCGAGTGTTTGTGAAATGCCGAAGGTTGTAATAATAATCACAAGTATGTCAACGATATGCCCGATTGGGCCATAAATACGATCGCCAATAATAGGATGCAAAATTGAACGTAATGAAAAGGGTAAGCCTTTGCGAAATGAAAAGTAGGCAATGGCTAAAGCGGCTAAACAATAAATGGACCAGGCGTGTAAACCCCAATGAAAATAGGAAATTTGCATTGCCATGCTGGCTGCTTCATCGCTTAAGCCTTTGGTGAATGGGTTGCTTGCATAATGGTTCATCGGTTCGGCGACCCCCCAAAACACCAAACCAACTCCCATAGCACAAGAAAATAGCATGGAGATCCATGCAAAATAGCTATATTCAGGTTTATCTGTATCTTTCCCGATTTTAAGTAAGCCGTATCTGCTACACATTACATACAGCAGGAAAAAGCACATTGCCGATACAGAAGACAAAATAAACCACTTCATATTGTGTAATAAAACACTGGATAGATCGGCGAATATTTTTCCCGCGGAATCTGCGAAAACAGCACAAAATATAACGAATGCAACTACAAATACTTTTGAAATTATTGAAACAACTGAATGAGAATCAGTGGCCCCTGTTGTTGTACGCATAACTCCTCCTTGGATGCGTTGCAAATAGCTAAAAACTATTAGCTATCAGATGCGAATAATACAGAGTAGTAATGAGGAGGAAGAACACTCAACTGATTTATTCTCATTCATCCGTGAGTTTTAATCATGGGAGATGATTAGCGCTCTTGCATAAGTCATTTTTAAGCTGTAGTGAATTCGCAACGAAAGTCCCTTTTCCTGTTAAAAGGATGAGCATCGTTACGCGCAAGCGGGAGAGAGTTTATATGAAGAATCCCCCTCATCCTAATAAGGAACTCTCAGCAACAATTTTTATTAATGATGGATCATTCTTCGATTTTTCAAAGAACGCTATTTTTTAATATTTAATTTGATCATAAAAAATAAATCTGAAGAGCATGATTAAAACTCATAGATACCTAGCTAAAAAGTCGTTTGTGAGACAACTCGATATTTAACACAATCTCCAAAGAAATAGCAGAGTGTGCAAATCATCTCAGCGCAGGGAGTTCTGCATTCATTCAAATATAAGGGAGATCATCAGATGAATAGTCGAGTTAGCCAACAATTAATTACGGTTCAGCAAGTTGATAATGTTTTAAATTCAATTACTGAATCTAATGGTATGCCAAATTTAGCTTATACCAGCAATGAATATTTTAACTTCGAACGCGACAATATTTTAAGTAAAACATGGGTGTGTGTGGGTTTTGCTTCGGATTTACCTAAAAATAGTTATGTAAAGCCCGTGAATTTTATGGGTATGCCATTGGTTATGATGCGTAACCGTGATGGCTTAGTTCAAGTATTTCATAATGTATGCAGCCATCGTGGCATGCAACTGGTACATGATCAAGGTGCGATTGAAGGCGTTATTCGCTGTCCATATCATTCATGGAGCTATGACCTGAATGGTAATTTAAAAGGTACTCCGCATGTCGGTGGAATTGGTCAGCACAAAGATGAACGTTTTAAGTGTGAAAAACATGGTTTAAAGGCACTTCGTTCAGCAATTTGGATGGATATGGTCTTCGTTAATATTTCTGGCGATGCCGCAACATTTGAATCGCATATTGCACCGTTGGTGGAGCGTTGGAAACCTTTCTTAGGTGAAAACGGTTTAGAGCTCATCCGCAGTAGCAATGTGGGTTCACATTTTGAACTTCCAGTAAAAAGCAATTGGAAGTTGACTGTTGAAAATTATTGCGAAGCCTATCATTTGCCTTGGGTACATCCAGCGCTAAATACTTACTCCAAACTTGAAGATCATTACAACATTATGTTTGAAGATCGCTTTGCAGGTCAGGGTAGTTATAAATATAACCTATCAGCGACAGCAGGCACCCATTTACCAAAATTCCCAACTTGGCCTGAAGAACAATTACGCCATGCAGAATATGTTGCTGTATTTCCAAACGTATTGTTAGGTATTCAAGCTGATCATGCATTTGCCATGATGATTGATCCAATTGCGCCAGAACAGACCATAGAAAGGCTTCGTCTATATTACGTCAGCGATGAGTCTCTAAATGCCAAATATGATGCATGCCGTGAAGCAACATTGGAATCATGGAAGGTAGTTTTTGCTGAAGATGTTTTTGCTGTCGAAAACATGCAGAAAGGTCGTCATTCACCAGGTTTTGGTGGAGGGGTTTTTTCTCCTGAAATGGATTTACCAACACACTTTTTTCAAAAGTGGTTAGCAACTCAGGCCAAAGCTGCGTTGGAGGCATAACATGCAACATTACCTGAACTATGTGAATGGTCAGTGGCGAGATGCTGCACGCCAATTTGAGGTGATCAACCCTGCAACAGCTCATGTTTTTGCAACCGTAGCACGTGCAAGTATCGAAGATGCAGACGCAGCAATGGCTGCGGCTAGAGGTTGTGTAAACAGTGGTGCACTAATTGATGTACGTCCTGCACAACGTACAACTTGGATGTTAAAAGCAGCAGAAGCAATTCGTGAAATTGCAGAAGAGGGCGCATTAATCCTATGTCGTGAAAACGGTAAAAATGTTGATACGGCACGTGAAGAATTCGATGAAGCAGCTCGTTATTTTGAATACTACGCAGGTATGGCAGATAAAATTGAAGGAATCTCAGTCCCTTTAGGTAAAGATTATATTGATTTCACTTCGTATATTCCAATGGGTGTATCGGTTCAGATCGTACCTTGGAACTTTCCTGTTTCGATCTGTGCACGTTCACTTGCACCAGCTTTAGCAGCTGGTAATGCCGTGGTGATCAAGTCACCCGAAGTTTCGCCTTTAGGAATGGTTTTACTCATCAAAGCCATTGAGCAAGCTGGTTTTCCACAAGGTGCAGTGAACTTACTGTGCGGTAAAGGCTCCGAAGTGGGTACTCATCTGGTTAAACACCAAGAGACCAATCAGATTGTATTCACGGGTTCCGTTGCAACAGGCCAACACATTTTGAAAGATGCGGCTGAACGTGCAACACCTGCTGTAATGGAGTTAGGTGGTAAGTCAGCGGCTATCGCTTTTGCAGATGTTGATTTAGAACAGTTACTGCGTAGTGTTAAAGTCGGAATTTTTTATAACTCAGGGCAAGTTTGCTCAGCAATGTCACGGTTATTAGTACACCGTAGTCGCTATGAAGAAGTTAAAGCAGCGGTCGTTAATCTTGCAGAAAGCCTAACAATAGGAATTGGTGAAAGTAATGCCGAACTTACACCAGTTGTTTCTAAAGATCAGCAGCAACAGATTCTTGCCATGATTGATAAAGCGCGTGAAGAAGGTGCAAAAATCTTAACAGGTGGTAGAGCAGCAGATCTAGACGGCTATTTTGTCTTACCTACGATTATTGAAGCAAAAGATGACATGTCGATTGCTCAGGAAGAAGTGTTTGGTCCAGTCATGGTGATTATGCCTTTTGATGATGAAGACCAAGCAGTTGCAATTGCTAATGGCACGGACTTCGGTCTTGTTGCTGGTGTGTTTGGTGAAAATCTAAATCAAACACTTCGAGTTGCAAATCGTCTTATTGCTGGTCAGGTCTTTATTAACGAATGGTTTGCAGGTGGTATTGAAACACCGTTTGGTGGCGTGGGCTTATCAGGTTTTGGTCGTGAAAAAGGGCAGGAAGCCATCTACAGTTATGTTCAGACTCGTAACATCGGTATTCGTTTGAGACATAGCGTGTAATGTGTAAGAAATAAGGAAATAGACAAGATGAGAAAGTGGTTATGTATTGTCTGTGGCTGGATCTATGATGAAGCGAAAGGCTGGCCTGATGATGGGATAGCACCAGGAACGAAGTGGGAAGATGTTCCTGATGACTGGATGTGTCCAGAATGTCAGGTGGGTAAAGCTGATTTTGAAATGCTCGATATCACAGATGTTGAGGAGGACGAAATCCCTCAAGTAGCAGCGGCATTGATTGAACCCGTGGTGATTATTGGTAGCGGTCATGCGGGTTATCAATTGGCTTCGGCTTTACGTGCCAAATCTGCAGACTTGTCTATTACCGTATTTACTGCTGATGATGGTGCTCTATATAGCAAACCCGCATTATCGAATGCTTTGGCATTAGGTAAAGATGGAGATAGTCTAGTTCGTGAATCTGTTCTGAGCTGGGAACAACGTTTAAATATCCGCGTTTATCCACATACCAAAGTGACTCATATTGATCGGGAAAATAAAAAGCTTCAAACCACAATTGGTAATTATCCTTACGGCAGACTCGTACTTGCTACAGGTGCAACACCAGTTGTCATTCCGATTGATGGCGATTCTACGGCAACTATAAGCGTAAATGACCTCGCGGATTATCGCCGTTTTCGTCAGCAATTATTAGATAAACAACACGTCACAATTCTTGGGGATGGTCTGATTGGTTGTGAGTTCGCAAATGATTTAGCTGCATATGGCATTAAAGTTACGGTTGTAGGGCTTGGCAAATGGGCAATGGAACGTCTTATTCCAGAACCTCTAGGTCATGCATTACAAAATGCGCTAAGTGAGTTAGGCGTAGAGTGGAAATTACAAAATAGTATCCGTTCTATTCATTCAGCTAATGGTCATTACCAATTAACTCTCCAGGATGGTCAATCCGTTGAAACTGACTTGGTATTAAGTGCAGTCGGTTTAAGACCAAATATTGCACTTGCTCAAGCCGCTGGCCTAGAAACAGCACGCGGAATCTGTACGGGACTAGATCACCGCAGTAGCGATCCTACGATTTTTGCTTTGGGTGATTGTGCGGAAGTGAATGGTCAGTGGGCGCCTTATATCAATCCAATCACGCAAGCCTTACCTGCTTTAGTGAATAATCTTTTAGGTCAGTCAACGGCTGCGGATTTGAAATCAACACCTGTTTTAGTAAAAACACCAATTTTGCCGCTCTCTGTTTTACCTGCAATGGGGACAGGTGAGTGGAGAGTGGAACAACATGACGGAGAGTTTGCTGCTGGTTTCTACAATGAACAAGGCAGGTTAACAGGCTTTGCCTTACTCGGTCGTCAATTACAACATCATCGTAGTGAATGGCTAGAGAAACTAGATTCGTGTTCATCCACAGTTTAAGTTAAAGGAATAACAAAATGATTGCTTTACCAAATGATGATAGTACCTGTGGTTGGTATACAGCATTGCCTCCAGCGGGTCCTGTTAAAAAGTTAATCGGTCCACAAAAAGCAGACTATGTCGTTATTGGAGCGGGTTTCACAGGATTAGCCGCAGCCCGTAGATTGGCGGAACTCAAGCCAAATGCCCGTATTATTCTAGTAGATGCTCAGCATGTGGCTGAAGGTGCCTCAGGTCGTAATTCAGGGTTTGTAATTGATTTACCCCATAAATTTGCATTATCACATTCAGATCCTTCGCATAAACAAAAGCTGTTAAGTCTAAACCGATCTGCAATTGCACAATTACAAGGTTTAGTCGAGCGCCATAATATTGATTGTCAGTGGTCGGCAGCAGGTAAATATCAAGGCGCAGTGGGTGAAAGAGGTGAAGCTCATCTCAATCATTTTGAACATTTGATGAAAGATCTAGGTGAACCCTATCGTTGGGTTGAAAAGGCCGAGCTGAAAAAAGTATTAGGGACAGATTTTTATAGTCGTGCAATTTTTACTCCTGGTTCCTACCTAATGCAACCAGCAGCCTTAGTAAGAGGTATGGGGGATAATCTACCAGCTAATGTTGAATTATTAGAGCAATCACCAATCCGTGATTTAAAAAGAAATAATAATCAATGGGTATTAGAAGGTGATCATGGCCTGATCGCCACGCCAAAAATTCTTCTAGCAACAAGTATTTTCACGCGTGAATTTGGATATTTGAAAAATCGCTTATTACCCGTCATGACCTTTGCGAGTTGGACACGTCCACTGACAGACCAAGAAATGAATATTTATCTAGGTGAGTTGGATTGGGGACTAACACCAGCAGATCATGCTGGAACAACATTACGTATGACAGCAGATCGTCGTATCTTGATCCGTAATACTTATAAACATGTACCGAAATACGGCGCCAATGTCAGTGATGATAATCGTCACTGGATACAGGCTGATCATCGTAAAGCCTTTTTAGCACGTTATCCAGAGTTAGCGGATGTGCCCTTTACGCATACTTGGGGCGGTGTTTACGCGATTTCTCGAAACTTCACCAATTTCTTTGGTGAATTAGAAGAGGGTGTTTATGCAAGTGCTTGTGACAACGGGGTTGGAGCAGCTTGGGGCACAATTTCAGGAACGCTTTTAGCTGATTTGGTTGTAGGTGCAGACTCTCAAGCGCTAAGTGATATTCAATTTGTGACGGGTATGCCCAGTTTAAACCCACCTGAACCATTTTTAGGTCTAGGCGTGAAGACCCGTATTCGATTTGAAAAATGGCGTAGTCGTAGTGAGTTGTAAGGTAAAAGATAATGAGTGAAGTTCGTTTAGTTGATAGTAAACAATTGATTTTTAACCTACGTGGTGAAACACCTCAAGGTACTGCTTATGTTGCTAGAGCATTAGGAGCCGATGTTTCTCCAAATATGGGTATCGGTTTTGCACGTTGGGAAGGGGCGGAAGTGAGTTGGAAGTTACTTTATGACGAAGTCATTTTTGTCATTGAAGGCTGTTTTGAACTCACTGCAAATGGACAGAAGTACGAAGTTCGGCCAGGGCAGATGCTCTGGATACCTGAGGGTACAGAACTTATTTATGGTGGGCATGCGTGCTTTGGTTATGTAGTATATCCAGGTAATTGGAAAGAAATACATGGTTTATCTTGAACTTAATTCCACCACTTTAAGCTGAAAATTAATTTTCAGTGTTGGTTTTTTTAGATTATGACTCATATGAGCAAAGTCTCTTGATTAAAAATGAGGGAGAAATAACCACAGATTTCTCTCCAACATCTATACAAGGAGATATGAATGCATACCGTATTTAGCAAGTTAAGTGTAGGATTATTTGCAGCTGGGGTGACACTTCCTAGTTTTGCCGCAATGACTTTAGGTGACCCAAAAACTGATACAGGTGCTGTGACGGTTTCAGGTGCATTGCGAGCCAAATATAATTATAAAGATTATGGTCCAAATATTGACTCGGATAATAGTATTAAGTTTGATGCTGCGATTGTGAATATCGCTTATGAATCACCTAAAGTATTTGGGAGTGTACAGTGGCGTTGTTATCAATGGTCTGAATTATGTGACTTTTCAACCTTAGTGTCGGCCTATGCGGGTTATCGTTTAAACAGTACAGATCACATTACACTGGGCTTACAGCCTGTACCTTTTGGTCCTAGTCGGTTTTGGGATAGCAGCTTTTATGCAGGACTCAATTATACAATGGGGCTTCAAGATGTACTCAATCTAGGGATTAATTATCATACTGAATTACCTTCAGCCACTAAGATTGATTTAGCATACTTTTCTCGCGATGGTGGTCATTATACTGGGACCGCAGATAAAGATACGGCTCGTTATTCCGCAAATATGGTGAAAACCAATGATTCTGAAATGACAAGTTTAAAAGAAAAAAATATGTTTGTAATGAGAGCCAAACAAGAGCTTAGCTTTTTCAATAATGATGACTTAGATATGGCTGTTGGCGGAAGTTATTGGTATTCAACACTTGAGAATCAACAGAATCATAAAGACGGCAATCGTAAAGCTTGGTCATTATTTAATTCGCTCAACTATCAGAACCTGGGAATAACCCTGACTGCTGGACAGATCAAAATTGATAACAAGGATGTAATCTCTAATTACTCCACATTTGGTTCATTTGATACTGCGTACAACATTGCAAATAGTGGCACTTTTTATTCCGTGGATGTGAATTATACTTTTAAAGATGTCATAAATGGCCTGAATATTACGCCTTATGTGGTCTTAAGTGGATTGGATAAAGATGAGCAGAATTATAAAAGCTCTCAACGTAATATCATCGGCGCAGCTTGGAATTATAAGCAAATTTCGCTTTATTCAGAATATATCATCAGTAAAAATGACCCATTTATTGGGGGAACTGCAAACTCATTAGCGGGCGGCGATGATGGTCAGTGGAACAAGCTGCTGAATGTCATGTTTGTTTATAACTTTTAATCACTTGCAAACAACTGTATGGACTCAATCTTCCGTAGAAAGTTGATTAACCTCTTGAAGACGCATTGGAGTGTGGGGCGATGACCTCTTCTTATCTGAGCACATTTCTCTTATTTTTCTCATTGTTGAATCCATTTCTGATGAGTATTTATATGATTGGATTGATTCGACATACAGAGACCAAAATATTTAATCGTGCACTGATACAAGGTGGGTTGATTGCTTATGTTGTGTTTATACTTTTTGCTTGGGGAGGAGAGGCAATTTTTAGTAAGTATTTAAATGTACGATTTGAATCGTTCCAGATATTTGGTGGCCTTATTTTTTTGGTCATTGGCTATCGCTATGTTTTCCAAGGGGCGGATACGATTGGCGAAATGCGAGGTGCTCCAGAGCATTTAGCGGGTACAGTGGCTATGCCTTTTATGATTGGCCCTGGAACAATCAGTGCTGCCGTTGTAACAGGCATGAGCATGTCAATGGCTGAAGCAGCAATTGTGATTGCATGTACGCTTTTTTTAACATGTAGTGTATTAATCGTGATGAAACTCTCGCATGATCATTTGCGTTATAAGCATGCTAAATATATTGATCGTTATTTTGACATTGTTGGCCGGTTGGCGGCATTGCTTATTGGCACAATTGCAATTGATATGATTGTGAATGGGGTTACCAGATTGGTGATGAAAACGGGTTAGCAGATCTAGCTTGAATGCTATTTTTTATGATGGGAAAATTATATTGAGGTGTTCTTTTCAGTTAGTATTATTACTGCAATCGTAAGTCGCCATAATAGTGCTGATATTCTGTATAGGATCTCAAATAACTTCGTCCAGATAAAAGGTATTACATCATGATTGAGAGTTTAAATTTAGCGCCGATAGTCGGTGTTGGCGTGATGATATTGGATGATGCAGATCAGGTCTTGTTGGGCTTGCGTATTAAAGCGGGTGAAGAGGCTTCTTGGTGTTTTCCTGGTGGAAAAATTGAAGCTGGTGAAAGGTATGAACAATCAGCGCTAAGAGAAGTATTTGAAGAAACAGGCTTAAAATTAGAAGAACAGAATATTAAACCATTTACGCTACTTATTAATCAGTCTTCGCCCGTTGTAAATACTACGGTAGGGCTGTCGTGTCAGTTGCACAATAACAAGATGAAAGCGCAAATTGTGGTCACCGAACCAGATATTTTTGATAAATGGGCTTGGTTTAGCTTATCAGACTTACCCTCTAATTTATTTCCCGCATCGGAAGCAATGCTAAATGTTTGGAAAGAAGAAAAGCTACATGAGTCATGGATTTCTTATCCGATCATGGCTTGGGATCACCGTAGACCATGATTTACTCTGATGAATATATGATTTAAAAAGTTTTTTTAGAGTTTAAACTTTGGAGCTAGGGCCATCGCAAAAGATGGTTTTGTGGGATGCGAAAATAAATAACAATGATGAAGTTTTATTCACATTGAAATGAACGCAGGCTCTATATTCGGATTTATGTTCATCGGATCAATTATTCGAGATAGTTTAGGGGTATGATGCTTGGATACAAGCCAGTATGAATGACGAAAGCATATATGTTTGAATGCGAGTTGAAGCTTCAAATAGAACGATATAAGCCGTTATTTCAGGTTTAGCCAACGAATAAAATGAATCAATGCCATCACTAACCATCAATACCAGACTCGCAGGTTTCTACTTCTTCTACTACGCCATAGTCGGGACATTCATGCCGTATTGGAACTTGTATCTACAAGATCAAGGTTTCAATTATCAAGAGATCGGCATTCTTTCTTCAATTGCGATTATTACCCGTTTTTTTGCACCGCTGATTTGGGGCTGGATTGCCGATAAATCAGGTAAACGAATGCTTTTGGTTCGTATTGCGACATGGATGGAAGCCTGTATCTGGTTTGCCATCTTCGTCATCCCGAATAGCTTCCAATCAGTGGCTTTATTGATGCTGATTTTCAGCTTCTTCCAAAATGCCATTTTGGCGCAGTTTGAAGGCGTGACCCTATTTTGGTTAGGTGAAAAACGTGCAGAACTCTATGGCAAAGTACGTAAATGGGGTTCAGTCGGGTTTATTGTGGGGGTATTTGTCATAGGGGCTTTGTTGGAAATCATTCCGATTTCAATGCTGCCAATCTTACTGCTCTCTGTTTCGTTTCTGGCTTTCCTCTGGTCATTTAGTATCAAAGAACCAGAGCATGCACCAAGTTCACAAAAAACACTTGAACCGCTAATGCCGATTTTAAAACGACCTATTGTGGCGGCATTTTTTAGCATTGAATTTATTTTGCTGTTTTCATTGGCGCCGTTTTATAGCTTTTATAGTAACTATCTAAAAGAAATAGGCTTTAGCACTACACAAATTGGTAGTTTATGGGCGATGGGGGTGATTGCTGAAATCGTCATGTTTGCTGTGGCACAAAAGCTGTTCTTTACCTGTTTTTCATGGCGGACGTTGGTGGTGATTTGCTTAGTGTTGACCAGTTTACGTTGGTTCTTGGTTGGTATCTTGGAGAGCAATTATATTGGGCAATTGCTTGCTCAATGCTTGCATGCCTTTAGCTTTGGCCTGTTCCACCTGATTGCGATGAAAGTGATTTTCCAAAACTTTACACCCGAGCAGCAAGGCCGAGGACAGGCATTGTATAGCACCATGTGGGGCTTAGGGGTGGCATCTGGAAGTTTATTGGCAGGGCACTATTGGCAAGTTTTTTCAGGTGCGACGATTTTCTTCTGCGCCAGTATTGCCGTGTTATTAGGTTTGTTGCTTGTAGTATGGCTGCCGAATCACGTGGAAACAGCAGCCAAAAGTTAAGCTAGATTTGGATATTCTTATATTGTGGCAGCCACGGTTGTGCTTGTTCGAGTTGAGCAGCAAGTTGCAACAAGCGGTCTTCACGTCCAAAAGGTGAAATAAACTGGCTACCGAGTGGCATACCATGTTTATTCCAGTATAATGGCACTGACATGGCAGGTAGGCCTGTTACATTGGCGAGCTGGGTAAAAGGTACCCAACTTAAATTGTCCTGCACCATTTTCTCAACCAGTTTACCTTGCGCCAGATAATGCGCTTTACCAACTTTGAGCAAGCCTTTTAGAATGGGTTTCTGCCAAGCGGGTGTGGCGATTTCACCATTTTTGGGTGCGACAGAAGCCGTAGTTGGGGTGAGGTACAAGTCATAATTTTCAAAGAAAATATTCATCTGGGTACTGTATAGCCCCCAATTATTTAAGGTATGAATATATTCTGTTGCCGTGGTCTTCGCTCCAAACGCGGCCAAAGCAATCGAATCGAGTTCAAAATCACGATCAGTCGCGCCTGCCATTTGTTTGATTTGTTTCTGCATATAGGAGAACTGACTGAACCATGTGGTGACGAAATCTTTTGCCAGTTCCAGCCCGTCAATTTGCGGACGATCTTCAACCACAATATGACCCAATGATTCCAACAACTTCGCTGTTCGTTGCACGGCTTGGATAGCGTCTTTAGAAATCTTACTGCCAATAGGTGATTGGGTATTGAAAGCAATGCGGAGTTTCTTAGGGGCTTGCTGAATAACATCTAAATATTTTTGTTCAGGGGCTTCAATTCGAAATAATGAAGTTTGTTCAGGACCTTGCACTGCATCCAGCATGGCTGCACTATCTCGCACGGTTTTGCTGAGTACATGTTGCATAGCAGCGCCGTGCATGGCTTCACTAAATTGTGGTCCCCACGGTGTACGTCCACGACTTGGCTTTAATCCAAATAAACCACAATAAGATGCTGGGATACGAATTGAGCCACCACCATCGCCAGCACCTGCAATTGGTACTAACCCAGCTGCAACGGCAGACGCTGCACCACCTGAAGAACCACCGCTATTATGTTTTAAATTCCATGGATTGTGGCATGCACCCCAAGCATCTGGTTCTGTAATCCCTTTAATACCAAATTCGGGGGTGTTGGTGCGACCAAAGCTAACAATTCCAGCTTGCTCCCAACGATTGACAATTTCTGCATTAAAGTCTGGTGTGTAATTGATTTTTTTGAGTGCTTGACTGCCATAAGAGGTGGGCACACCTTGATATTCTTGAAATAGGTCTTTAACTAAAAATGGAACACCTGCAAATGTACCTGTCAGGTTTTGTTGCGCTCGCCGTTTGGCTTGTTCGTACATTGGGATAATGATGGCATTCAGTTTCGGATTGACCTGATTGCTCCGTTCCAATGCAATTTCAAGCAACTCGGAAGGATGAACCTCTTTGTTTTTGACCAGCTGGGCTAATCCAAGACCATCGTACTGTATATATTCTGAAAATTTCATGGCTTTTATCCCTAAAGCTAAATCTTTATAAAGTAAAAAGTTACATACAAGTTGAAAAATAGCATACCTGAAAAAATGCCAAACTAAGCAATTAAATGATATGGTAAAAATATTGTGTTTATATGGTTATGAATGCATGTTTTTATCCAAAAATATGCTAATTTAGGCCTATGCACCGTTAAGATGACGACTTAATTAAATCTATGAAAAATATTTATATTATTGGATTATTATGGGCTTGCTCAACATGGACTATGGCAGAGACGGTCGTAAATGACAAAGCAGCAATAACACCGCAGCAGATCGCCAAAGCGAATGCAATTCGTGTCACTACTCGTCCAGAAATCATGGGGTTGTGGGGAATGGAAATTCCGAACAATAAAAAATGTGTCGAGTACTATAATTTCCGTGGCGCAAGCGATGTTGTGGTTAAAAGTGGGCAAGAATGGTCTTATGGCTTATATGACTATCAGCCATCTGAAGATCATAAAGAGCGATTACCTGCACTGATTTTACAAATCAAATATGACAATAATGAAATGGACTGTTCGGGTCAAAAGCAAGACCAAACAGGTGAGGTTTCTCAATATTTCGTGAAGTGGGCGAATGATTCGACCATCGATTTTTGTGCCAGTGAAAAAGGCGATAAATGCTTTGCAACGCTACGCCGTGTTTTACCTTAAATTGATTGCGTTATAAAAAAAGCCTCTTCAATAAGAGGCTTTTTTTATTTAGGCTTTTTCAGCTTGTTGTTCAAGCTGTTTCAGCAAATGTTTTTCAAGATAATGAATATCCATTGCCTGTTCACAGAAGTTTTTATCCTTCAAGATCAGATCTTTATGCAATGGAACATTGGTCTTAATACCGGTTAGAATCATTTCATCTAAAGCTTGGCGCATACGAGCCAAAGAGGTTTCACGATCTTTACCATGCGCAATTAATTTTGCAATCATTGAATCATAGTAAGGCGGAATGTTATAGCCTTGATAAATATGTGAGTCCAAACGGATTCCTGCGCCACCAGGTGCATAGAAACTTTCAATTTTCCCTGGAGATGGCAAGAAGGTGGTTGGATCTTCAGCATTGATACGGCATTCAATCGCATGACCTTTAACTTCGATTTGCTCTTGTTCAAGTTCTAGACCTAAACCAGCTGCAATACGAAGTTGCTGTTCAATAATATCAACACCTGTCACCATCTCAGTGACAGGATGTTCCACCTGAACACGAGTATTCATCTCGATAAAGAAGAATTCACCGTCTTCAAATAAAAACTCGAATGTTCCAGCACCACGATATTGCATTAACTTACAAGCATTGACACAGGCTTCAAGAATATCTGCACGTGCTTGTTCTGGTAAGTTTGGAGCAGGTGCTTCTTCTAGCACTTTCTGGTGACGTCGTTGCAAAGAGCAGTCGCGATCATATAAATGGATTGCATGACCATTGCCATCACCGAGAACTTGTACTTCGACATGGCGTGGTTTCTGTAAAAAACGTTCCATATAGACTGTATCATCACCGAACCACATTTCAGCATCACGTTGTGCCGCTTGAACAGATTCAAGCAGGGTATCAACACGCTCTACGATACGCATTCCACGACCACCGCCACCAGAAGCAGCTTTGACGATCAATGGGAAGCCAATTTCTTTGGCTTCAGCAAGCGCATTGTGAATGGTTACTGCATGGTCGCAACCTGGTACAGTGGGTACACCTGACTTTTTCATGGCGATAATCGCAGAAACCTTATTCCCCATCAGGCGAATATGTTCAGGACGTGGGCCAATGAAGATAAAGCCGGAGCTTTCTACAATTTCAGCGAATTCAGCATTTTCAGATAAAAAGCCATAACCAGGGTGGATGGCATCCGCACCAGTAATTTCCGCAGCAGTAATAATTGCAGGAATATTTAAATAGCTTTCACTACTTGCGCCCGGTCCGATACATACTGCTTCATCAACGAAGCGTAAGTGCATTAAATCTTTATCGGCATCTGAATAAATACCCACTGTTTTAATGCCAAGAGTTTTACAAGCCCGAGTAATTCGTAAAGCGATTTCACCACGGTTTGCAATTAATACTTTTTGCAACATAGGAATCCCCAGACTAATTAGGCACGGTAGCGGAAAAGTGGTTGACCGAATTGGATCACTTCACCATTTTTCACTAAAATTTCTTCAATGACACCGCTCTTAGTCGCTTCAATCGGGTTCATGATTTTCATCGCTTCGATGATCCCCAATGTTTCACCCGCAGAAACTGTTTGACCTACATTTACAAATGGCGCTTCGCCTGGACTTGGTGCTGCATAGAACACACCAACCATTGGAGACGTTTCAACAGCACCACGAGGGGTTTTTGCTGCTGGCGCTGGAGCAGAAGCGGTTGGCGCTGCTGCAACTGGCGCTGCTGCATAAACAGGAGTAGGACGAGTTAATGAGATGGATTGGTCACCTTCCTTAACTTCAATCGCTTGTAAGTCAGATTCAATCATCAAATCGATGAGTTTCTTGATTTTACGGATATCCATGAGTGAGCATTCCTAATGTGTTTAAAATTAGTTAGAAGATTGAATTTTTTCGATAGCGTAATCGAGAGCAAAGGAATAACCCTTTGCACCTAAGCCACAAATTACGCCAATGGCTTTATCTGATAAATATGAGTGATGACGGAATGATTCACGGGCGTGAACATTTGACAAATGAACCTCAATAAATGGGATGGCGACACCAAGTAGGGCATCGCGTAAAGCAACAGATGTGTGGGTCAATGCAGCAGGGTTGATGATAATAAATTTCACACCCTCGGTTTGTGCTTGATGAATGCGATCGACAATCGCACCTTCCCAGTTACTCTGAAAAGAATTAAGTGTAAGTGATGCGTGTTGAGCTTGAGCAGTGAGTTGCTGGTTAATATCATCCAAAGTGAGATAACCATAAACCTCTGGTTCGCGCTTTCCTAGCAAGTTCAAATTCGGTCCGTGAATCACCAAAATGGTTGAGCTCATTCAGCCTGCTCCAATTCTAAATCTGCAAAAGTTTTTTGCAAGATGTCTGCAAAGTTTGCTTATTATGGCACAAAATTCTGCAATTTTTTTATAATTTGTTTTAATCCATGAAGAAATTTGCATGCCAATCATGCTGCATATAATGAAAACTTTGCAAGGAATTGGCAATGTTAAAATATGACAAAATTCAGCGTAATTTAATTTTTAAACATTTTAAACTGAATTGCCCCATTTCGTTCATGGGAATTGTGTAACTCAGCAGTCAAATGATTTAGATTTATATCGATTGACCTGAATTAAATATCAGCAAAAAAACAGGTTACTGTGTATCTAAATAAGAAAAATCTTCTGACTTTAAAATAATAACATATTGTTTTTTCATGTATTAATAATTTTTTTGCAGATGTTCCACTTAAAGTTGAAAAAATCTGCAGATCCACTGTTAGCGACTATACAACCAGAGAAAAGCAAATGAAATATTGCCTTGAATGGTATTGACTCTGGTGATTATGGATTGAACGTTTATATGCATGATTCAGTTGGCAGAAATGATGAAATTTCACATTTGAGATGGCAGTTAATGACATAAAAATGTCCGAAAAAGATATCCATGCTTTGAATAAGATAACACTACTTAAGAGCTTGCTTTTGATTGGGGCAGTCTCTTATGGGTCTTTCAAAGCTGTCTTGCTATGTCAAGACAGCTTTTTTTTTTAGTTTTGCTTTTATGACAGGAGCGAAGCTGCTTGAAAGGTTTCAGCGAGTAAACAGTTTTGTGCCTGATCACGATAAGTCGTTTCATCGAGTGCGAAGCCATTCCATTTCTGCATTTGTTGAAACAGCCATTCAAAATCTTGTGCTTTAGGTTCGGCACTAGCTTGTACAAAATTCCGAATGATATTTTGGATGGTGAAGTATTTTTCAACATGGACTTCTGGCGAGCAATCGAATTGAATCACATCAAATTCAATCAGAAGTTGCCATACTGGACTGAAATCATCCAGCAGTCGCAATTCATGTTGGGCTTTCATGATCGCGCTGGTTAAGGCAATCAAGGTATCTGGGTGTTGTTGCGCCCATTCCTGCGTGACCGCTAAGACTTTATCTGCAACATTGGGAATAATGTGCTGACTCGAACAGACGAGGTGACTTAAACCTTGTAACTCGGCTTGAGTATTCCACGGTTCTCCGACACAAAATCCATCTATGAGATGGTTACTGATCGCTTCAACCATGTAAGGAGGCGGCAGGGTTTTCATTTGAATGGATTGCGCCAGTTTAGGATCGGCCAAGGCTAACCATTCTCGCAGACAATAGTGATGAATCGAGTGTTGGAATACATGTGCTAAAGAGACGTTTTGGTGCTGGTGAATATAATCCGTCAGCTTCTTGGCTGAACTTTCCGCAGAATCTTGTTTCTGAATATCCAGTGCATAACAGAGCTTTTGACTTAAGCTGATAAAGGCACGGTTTTCACTGAGCACTAACGGGGTTTGCAGTGGAATCCCGATTTGATCTGTTCCGACCGCTGCTGCTGGCAGCATGGCAGACAGGCAATGCGCGGCATCGAGTAAGCCAAAAGCTAAACGATCACGTAGGCTGGCCCAAGATGCTTCTTTGACTAAATTGACATTTAAGCCGACCTCTTCAAAAAAACCACGCTGTTTAGCCCAGAGTAATGCAACACAATCAAGTAATGGAATATAGCCCAGTTGTAATTCGGTTTTTTCTACTTTCTTTAATTCGACTAAATGGCTCATCTATTCATCCTTTAGTTGATTATTTAAAAGCTGTTGGGCATCCAGTAAACGTCGAGCCATTTCTCCAATGGTCATACGATGGCTCATAGCATTTTTTCTGAGTAATTGAAAAGCAGTATCTTCGCTTAAGCCATGCAGTTGCATCAGCAATACTTTGGCTTTTTCAACATCTTTACGGTCTGCAAGTTTGGTTTTGGCATCTTTGAGGTCACATTCCAGCTTTTTATGCTTTTTATATTGCTCAATCGAAATGTCTAAAATGGTGTGTAAGCGACTGGGATCAATGCCATCGACGATATAGGCGGTAATCCCTGCATCAATGGCTTGTTTAATGGTGTCTTTATCAGTGTTCTTGGTAAACAAGACTGTTGGTAGGTCAAAGTTGCTGACACAACTTTCAATCACATCACGATGAGGATGATCCATATCAAGCAGAATGACGTCCGCTTGAAGATGTTCGAGTTTAAAAATATTGAGATGATCGAGGGTAAAACAAGCAACTACATCAAAGTCATGTTCAATTAAACAGTTTTTTATGTATTCAGCCCGAGCCTGGTCGTCATCAATAAGTGCGATCTTGAGTTTCGGCATAGTATTTAGGTCAAACGATGGGTTGTGCACAGATATAAAGTGCTGTGCGTATTGTTTTTGAAGCAAAATTAGTGCCAGTCAACGTGTTTTGATTTCTTATTCGGTGCAATCGCTCCATTGGCGTATTGTTTATGCGCTTTATTGTACCGTTATGAAGGAAGAGAAGAAATGGAGAAAATGGATTTATCTATTTCAGAATAAGGATTGCACTGTTTTGGTGCGTAAAAGAGTTGTTTTGAAGCAGTGCAGATTGTGATTTAAAACAGGGCGTTGCACTGAATGTATCAGATAGAACTCGCTTGATGATATTTCTTAATAAATTAAAAATATATAAATATGATATAAAACAATGATTAATGGTTTTTTTAGGTTGATTATCATACTTGGCACAGCAATTGCTATTTATTTTCTGAGTCAAAGATGACTTGCAAAATTGTAAGACGGCCAACGATGTCCGATCTGATCGGTTTGTTGATACAGCGTGATGTGTCAACAACACAAGATACGTTCAGTATGGGAGATGGCAATGTCTTTAGATTTATCGGCGAAAAAAGCCACATCAATTAAGTTATTCAACTTTTCTGCACCTGCGATGCGCGCATTCCACATGAGTTGGCTTGCTTTCTTCGTGTGTTTCTTTGCTTGGTTTGCTTGTGCACCTTTAATGCCCGTGATTGCGGGTGAGTTTCATCTCACCAAAGATCAGATTGCCAATATTAACATTGCTGCTGTCGCAATCACGATTGTGGTTCGTTTGATTGTTGGCCCATTGTGTGACAAATATGGCCCACGTAAAACTTACACCGCTTTACTCCTGCTTGGAAGTATTCCCGTATTTGGTGTTGCTGCAGCAAACAGTTATGAGTCTTTTCTGTTCTTCCGCTTATTGATTGGCGCAATTGGCGCCAGCTTTGTCATCACTCAATACCATACTAGCGTCATGTTTGCCTCTAATGTTGTTGGAACTGCGAATGCCGCTTCAGCGGGTTGGGGTAACGCAGGTGGTGGTGCGACACAAGCCTTGATGCCTTTACTGTTAGCGGCCTTAGTGATGTTCGGTGTTGAACAAGCCATGGGCTGGAGAATTGCATTACTTGTGCCCGGTGTGATGATGGTGATCGTTGGTGTGCTTTATTGGAAGCTGACCCAAGACTGTCCACAAGGCGATTTTAAAGAACTGCGCGCGCAAGGTGTGGTGGTGGGAAGCGATAAAAAAGGTGGCTTGGCAATCCTAATGCATGCAGCGCGTAACTATCGGGTCTGGATTCTATTCTGCTCTTATGCGGCATGCTTTGGTATCGAAATTTTCATGCACAACATCATTGCGATGTATTACGTCGAACACTTCAACTTTGGCTTAAAAGAAGCGGGACTGGCAGCAGGGGTTTTTGGTTTGTTAGCACTGTTTGCCCGTGCGCTTGGCGGTATTGTTTCAGACAAAGTCGCACTGAAAAAAGGTTTGGATGGTCGCACCAAAATCTTGTTTCTGTTGATCTTGGGTGAAGGACTTTTCCTAATGCTATTCGCGCATATGAACAGTGCAGTTCTTGCAATTCTCAGTATGACTATCTTTGCGCTGTTTACCCATATGGCATGTGGCGCAACTTATGCCTTGGTTCCATTTATTGATCGTGAAGCACTCGGTGGTGTGGCAGGCATTATTGGTGCAGGTGGCAATGTCGGTGCAGTCGCAGCAGGATTCTTGCTAAAAGGAATGGTCGATTTTCAAACCTGTTTAATGGTTTTAGGTGGCTTGGTGGTGATTGCTGCAAGCTCAGTAATGCTCATTCGGTTTTCGGTAGAGCATAAACAAAAAGAACAACAGCTGTTTGAACAGGCGGTATTGGAACGTCGTTCAGAACAAAGTAGCGCAGCTTAATCAAAGATTAGATTTGAGGAGAAACACAATGAAATTAGTGATGATTGGTCACGGTATGGTGGGGCATAAATTCATCGAAGCCATCTTAGAGAAAGCTGATGATGAACTAGAAATTACCATCCTTGCTGAAGAACCACGTATTGCCTATGACCGTGTCCATTTGACTGAATATTTCTCTGGTAAAACAGCCAAAGATTTATCCTTAGCACGTTTTGATTTCGCTGATGCACATGGTATTGACCTCAGACTGAACACCAAAGCGGTGGAAATTAATGCAGCTGAGCAAACAGTGACCACCAATTTCGGTGATGTGATTCATTATGACAAACTGGTCTTAGCTACAGGTTCTTATGCCTTTGTTCCACCGATCTCAGGTAATGATCGTGAAAACTGTTTTGTCTATCGTACCATTGAGGATTTAGACGCTATTCGTGCTGCAAGTTTAAATGCTAAAACAGGTGTGGTGATTGGTGGTGGCTTATTAGGTCTTGAAGCGGCTAAAGCACTGCGTGATTTAAATCTGGAAACGCATGTAGTGGAGTTTGCTCCGCGTTTGATGGCAGTACAAATTGATGATCTTGGCGGTAAAGTATTACGCCGTAAAATTGAAAATCTTGGGGTCAAAGTTCATACCCAAAAAGCGACACAATGTATTGAGTCGGGTGATAGTGCAACCCATGTCATGAAGTTTGCGGATGGTAGCGAACTGGAAACAGACATCATTTTATTCTCGGCAGGTATTCGCCCACGTGATGAATTGGCACGACTCAGTGGGTTGGCATTGGGTGAGCGTGGCGGGATTAAAATCAATGATTATTGCCAAACCTCAGATCAACATATCTATGCGATTGGTGAATGTGCGCTGTGGGATAATAAAATCTATGGTCTGGTCGCACCAGGTTATGACATGGCACGTATTGCCGCAAAACATATCCTAGCCGAAGAAACCCATTGTTTTGCGGGTGCAGATATGAGCACCAAGTTGAAATTGATGGGGGTTGATGTTGCCTCTGTCGGTGATGCGCATGGCATGACACCAAACTCACTCAGCTATTTCTATGCCGATGAAGATAGCTTGGTCTATAAAAAGATCGTGGTCGATGCAGATAAAACCAAGTTGCTCGGTGCGGTCTTGGTCGGTGATGCCAAAGAATACAATGACCTACTACAAATGATGCTGAATGGGCTGGCACTACCAGAAACGCCTGAAAGTTTGATCATGCCAGGCTTTGCTGATTCTGGCGCTAAAGCAGGTGGCAGTGGTGTCGATTTATTGCCTGATAGTGCCACCATTTGTTCATGTAACAACGTTTCTAAAGCTGATATCTGCCAAGCGATTTGTGATGGTTCAACCTCTTTGGGTGCTTTGAAAAAATGTACCAAAGCAGCGACAGCCTGTGGTGGTTGTGCACCTTTAGTCACACAAGTGTTGAAGTCTGAGCTACAACGCCAAGGCGTAACGGTGAATAACCATGTTTGTGAACACTTCCCATACTCACGCCAAGAGATTTATCACTTGGTTCGTGTCAATGAAATCAAGACTTTTGATGATTTGATTCATCAACATGGTCATGGTTTAGGCTGTGATATTTGTAAGCCAATGGCGGCTAATATTTTGGCATCGTGCTGGAATGATTTTGTACTGGAACCAAGCCATGCGGGTCTACAAGACAGTAATGATTATTACTTGGGTAATATTCAAAAAGATGGTTCATACTCGGTTGTGCCGCGTATGGCAGGTGGGGAAGTTACACCTGATGGCTTAATCGCTGTTGGTCAAATTGCCAAAAAATATAACCTATATACCAAAATTACCGGTGGACAACGTGTCGACTTATTTGGTGCACAAATCCATCAGTTACCATTTATTTGGGAAGAACTCAATGCCGCAGGTTTTGAATCTGGCCATGCGTACGGTAAATCCTTACGTACCGTGAAATCCTGTGTCGGTAGTACATGGTGTCGTTATGGTGTTGATGATTCTGTTGGCTTGGCGATTGAACTTGAGAATCGCTATAAAGGCTTACGTTCACCACATAAATTGAAAATGGCGGTGTCGGGTTGTACCCGCGAATGTGCCGAAGCCCAAGGTAAAGATGTTGGGGTGATTGCCACTGAGAAAGGCTGGAACTTATATGTCTGTGGAAATGGCGGTATGAAACCACGCCATGCCGAGCTATTGGCGTCAGATCTTGATACCGAAACATTGATTCGTTATATCGACCGTTTCTTTATGTTCTATATTCAAACCGCAGATCGTTTACAACGTACCAGCGTATGGCGTGACAATATGGAAGGCGGTTTGGATTATCTCAAATCTGTGATTGTCGATGATTCCTTAGGATTGGCTGAAGAGCTGGAAAGCCGTATGAGCCATGTGATTGGCACTTATCAAGATGAATGGCGTACTGCGGTTGAAGACCCTGAGATTCGGAAACGTTTCCAAACCTATATCAATGCCAGTGCAGAACAGCAAGCTGATCCACATATTCAATTTACCCAAGTACGTGACCAGATTCGCCCTTTGAATGACGCTGAACGCTCAGTCGATCGTATCCCAATGGTTGAAGCATAAGGAGAACTCAAATGACCAGTTTAAAGAATATCGATATGCTGCCAGAAAATCAATGGGTTGAGGTATGTGCGTTGGATGACATCACACCAAACACAGGCGTAGGCGCACTAATTGAAGGTCAATCGGTTGCACTGTTCCGTGTCGGGCATGAAAAGCGAATTTATGCGCTCAGCAATAAGGATCCGTTCAGCCAAGCCAATGTGATGTGTCGCGGCATCATTGGTGATTTACAAGGTGAGCGTGTGATTGCATCGCCGATTTATAAACAACATTTCAGCTTAGCGACGGGCCGTTGTTTGGAAGATAAAGATCAAAAGCTCTTGGTTTTCCCAACCAAAATTGAAAATGGTCGTGTTTGGGTCGGGTCTGTTCCGCAAAAGACTTATATTACCAACAATGGTGCCGCTCAAGAAAAGCTGAAACTGGTGCTGATTGGCAATGGTCTAGCGGGGATGCGTTGCCTAGAAGATTTACTGGATATGGCGCCAGATCGCTATGATGTGACGGTGATTGGTGAGGAACCTTGGGGCAATTACAACCGGATTATGCTATCGCCAGTGCTTTCAGGTGAAAAAACCATTGATGACATCATGCTGCATCCACATGCATGGTATCGCGACAAAGGGATTCAATTCATTGCGGATGATCCTGCGATCAAAATTGATCGTACTCGTAAAGTGGTACATACCGAGAAAGGCGAAAGCGTCGATTATGATCGTTTGATCATTGCAACTGGTTCATCGCCGTTTATTCCACCTGTGCAAGGTGTGGATTTAAAAGGCGTGATTAGCTTCCGTGATATTTATGATGTCAACACCATGATCAAATATTGCGAAACCAAAAAGAATGCGGTGGTGATTGGTGGTGGTTTGTTGGGTCTGGAAGCGGCCTATGGCTTGAAACAACGTGGTATGAATGTGACGGTTCTACACCTGATGGATCGTATTATGGAGCGTCAGTTGGATGGTCGTGCCAGCCGCATGTTGCGCCATAGTATTGAGCAAAAGGGTATCAATATCATTACGGAAGCCAATACCGAAGCGTTGATTGGCGAAGAGGGACACGTCAGTCAAGTCCGACTTAAAGATGGAACTGTGTTGGATGCTGATTTGGTGATTTTTGCTGTTGGGATTCGTCCGAATATTGCTTTAGCGCAAAGTGCTGGACTGCGTTGTAACCGAGGTATTTTAGTCAATGACACCATGCAAACCTTTGATCCAAGTATCTATGCTGTGGGCGAATGCATCGAACATCGTAATCAAACCTTTGGTCTAGTTGAGCCGTTATGGGGACAAGCATTCATCTGTGCAACACATTTGGCTGAACATGGCAGCTTAACCTTTAAATCACCGACGGTACCAACGCAGTTAAAAGTCAGTGGTGTCGACGTATTCTCTGCTGGGAATTTTGAACCGAAAGAAGATTATGAAGACATCATCCTCAATGATGATAAGCGTCAAATTTATAAACGTATCATTATCCAAAAAGACAAAGTGATTGGTGCGGTTCTGTTTGGTGATACGGAGGATGGCATGTGGTATGCCGAGTTAATTGCAGATCAAACACCCGTTTCAACATTTAGAAACAAGCTGTTATTTGGTAAGGATTTTGCAATGAAAAAGGCAGGGTGAAAGCTGACCCCATTCGAGAAGAATAGGTTAAGGATGAATGGCATTGCCGCATATGTAATGTATGAGCAGTTAATTTTTGTAAAGGCATTGCCTTACTTTTCAAGGATGAAAAGTAACAAAAATCCTTTGTAGAGCTGACGGTACATCCTTGCTACCGCAGCTCTACAAGACGGCATCCATGCCGCCTATCACGATAGTGTGTGATGAGAAAATCTAGTTTTAGAAAGTTTATCCATAAGCTGAAACTGGAGAAGAACTCAGAATGATTTTTTTAGTTGAGTGTAAAGTTCAGCGGATTAACTAGGTAAAAGGGGCAGTCATGAACAGTATTCAAAATTTAGAACACAGTCGCTCCGATCAAGCAGAAACAAACATAACAAAAACAACATGTCCCTATTGTGGCGTGGGCTGTGGTGTGGATGTCAGTGTCCAACATAAAACGCATGGCACGACGGTACAAGTCGCCGGTGATATGAATCATCCTTCAAACTTTGGACGACTCTGCATTAAAGGTAGTAACTTAGCAGATACCCTAGGTTTGGAAACTCGTGTCTTGCATCCGATGTTTGGTCGTAAAAACCATCGTCAAGTGAAGACATGGGATCAAGCTATCGAGAAAATTGCAGATCAGTTTCAAGCCTGTATTGACCAGTATGGAGCAGGCAGTGTTGCTTTCTATGTTTCAGGCCAGTTATTGACTGAAGATTATTATGTGGTGAACAAGTTTGTTAAAGGCTATTTGGGTACTGCCAATATTGATACCAATTCACGCTTATGTATGTCATCTGCGGTTGCAGCGCATAAACGTGCTTTTGGTGAAGATATTGTTCCAGCCAGCTATGAGGATTTTGAACATACTGACATGGTGGTTTTAGTTGGTTCCAATACCGCATGGTGTCATCCCGTGCTGTATCAACGGATTATGCAAGCAAAGAGCAAGAATCCAGATTTGTTTGTGGTGGTGGTCGACCCTCGTTTTACCAGTACCTGCGAACAAGCAGATTTACATTTACCGATTTTACCCGGTCAGGATGTGGCTTTATTCAATGGCCTGTTTCAGCATCTTTATCATCATGATTACACCGACCATCATTTTGTAGAGACTTACACTGAGGGCTTGGAGGCTTTATTAGCAGCGAGTGAAAGTGAGCAAGATGTTAATGCTTTAGTGAAGCGCACAGGAATATCCGCAGAAAAATTACAGCTGTTTTTTGATAAATTTGCGCAAACAGAAAAGGTGATCACCTTATTTTCGATGGGGGTTAATCAATCCTCTCAAGGGGTGAATAAAGCCAATAGCATTATTAACTGCCATTTACTCACTGGAAAAATTGGTAAATTAGGTGCAGCGCCATTTTCAATGACGGGTCAACCCAATGCCATGGGTGGTCGTGAGGTCGGTGGACTCGCTAATATGCTGGCAGCACATTTAGATTTAGATAATCCTTCGCACCAACATCTGGTACAAAGTTTTTGGAACAGCCCTGTGATCGCCAAAAATGCAGGCTTAAAAGCAGTGGATTTATTCCAAGCTGTGGAAAGTGGCAAAATCAAAGCGATCTGGATTATGGCAACCAATCCTGTGGTGAGCTTACCCGATGCAGATCAGGTCAAACGCGCATTGGAAAAATGCGCGTTTGTCGTGGTCTCAGATATTTGTGCAGATACCGATACCACGGCTTATGCAGATGTATTGTTACCTGCGCTGGGTTGGGGGGAAAAAGATGGCACAGTCACTAATTCTGAACGCCGTATCTCACGACAACGTGCTTTTTTAAATCCGCCAAAGCAAGCCAAAGCGGATTGGTGGGCGGTGGCAGAAGTTGCAAAAAAACTCGGTTTTACTGGTTTTGAGTTTAGCAATGCCTGTGACATTTTTAATGAACATGCGGCTTTATCGGCTTATCAAAATGCCAGTGTTGACCAACGAGACCAAGTTGAAAATTTCCGTTATTTCAATTTAAAAGGTTTAATGAATCTAAGTCTTGATGAATATAACCATCTGCGCCCAATCCAATGGCCAGTCTGGGAGAAAGGGCAAAGTGTTGCGGTTGAACAGCTGTTTGATCGGGGGCGTTTTAGCCATCAAAATAAAAAAGCCAAACTGATTCCCACTGTTGCCATCGATCCAGTGCATGCGATCTCTGAAGATTATCCATTGGTATTGAATACGGGGCGGATTCGTGATCAATGGCATACCATGACCCGTACCGGTTTATCGGCAAACCTCACCACACATCGTGCTGAACCATTTTGCGAGATCCACCCGAATGATGCTTTAAAATTTGGTATTCGTGATAAAGCTTTGGTTGAAGTCCGCTCGGAATGGGGCTGCTGTGTGTTACGTGTAACCTTGGCGCAAGGGGTGCGTCGTGGTCAAATCTTTGCACCGATTCACTGGACTGAGCAAGTGGCCTCTGATGCGCGGATCGGCAAAGTGGTTAATCCTGTGGTGGATGCGATTTCAGGCGAACCTGAGTTTAAACATACCCCTGTGGCCATTCAGCCATTCCATACCACTTGGCAAGGGGTACTCTATGTCCGTGAAGGCTTTGAACATCAGATTAAAGCATCCTTGCAACGTTGTGCGTGGTGGACCAAAATCAAAACTGCAAAAGCCATCCGTTATGAAATTGCTGATCGTCACAGTATCGATGAGACCCAAAAGAATCTGAAAAGCTTCCTGCCTTTTGTGGATGAAACTTATGAATGGTTAAGTCTAGAGGATATTTCATCGCAGCTCAGTCATAGTGTGATCTTAAAAGATGGGATTCTGATTGCCAGTTTTTATATTGCACCTGCGGATTTATTGCCAGATCGGGATTGGGTGGCGAGTCTGTTTAAACGTGAGCGTTTGAGTGCATTGCATCGTAAAGCTTTGCTGGCTGGGATGCCGATGTCTGCTGCAAATAACGATGGACCATTGGTCTGTAGTTGTTTTAAAGTGGGTAAAAATAAGATTATCGAAGCCATTAAAACGCAAAATATCACGCATGAAAAGCAGGTCACGGCATGTTTAAAAGCAGGTGGCAATTGTGGTTCTTGTTTACCTGAAATTCGTGGTCTGATTAAAACTTGTCAATTGGAGGCAGAAGCATGAATACCGAATATCCCGCTACAGATCTGGTGATCTTGGCGGGAGGGCAAGCTCGCAGGATGAATGGTATGAACAAGCTGTTGCAACAGTTTGATGATCAGATTCAACTGTTAAAAATCTGCGAATATTTTAAGACTGAGGTACAACAGCTTTGGGTAAATAGCCATCGTGATCGTTCGATTTACAAACAAATTGAACCTGATATTCAATGTTATATAGATGACCAAAATGGTTTCCTTGGTCCGTTGATGGGGATGAAAAGTGCATGGTCACATTTGCAAGCCAACTATGCTTTATTCATTCCCTGTGATGTGACTTATATTCCCAATCAGGTTGTGCTCAAACTGCATCGTGCTTTGCAAAAGCAGCCGCAGTCACAAGTGGCTTATGTCAATATCAATGGAGATGCTTTATATCCATTTTGTTTGCTAAAGCGAGAGAGTTTGCCTGTGTTGGCGCACGCCATTGCTGAGGATCGTTTAAGCCTACGAGACTGTTTCAAGCAGCTCAATGCCCAAGTAGTACATTTTCAAAAGCAAAGTCTGTTTTGTCACAGCATTAACTCCTTGGATGAGTTACAGCAATACAAGCAGATGAAAGCCTTTAAGCAGATGTTTTCAGATTAATCTGTGCATAACTTATCTCATTCAATTACGTCGCTTTTAGGCTGATCGCTGTGGCAATTAATAAAGCAGAACATGCCGCCAGCAAGGAACTGTTGAGTGTGTGATAAATAGAAAATAATACATTTGATAGCATTGGACCAATGATCTGCCCCAAGCCATAGACGACGGTCATTAAGGCAATTAAATTACTTTGTGCTTGGCGAGCGATACGCTGTGCCACAGGCATGGCAATGGTCACCGTTCCCATAAAGGTTCCACCCACCAGTAATGCACTCAACAGATAACCCAAAGCGGTTGGCAATATGATGGGTAATACAACGCCGACAGCCTGTACTCCCAGATTAGAAGATAAAGCGATTCGAGTCCCAAGTCTGTCATGGAGATAATGCCAAAAAAAACAGGAAGGGATCGCACCCAAGCCGAAGATCGCCCAGATCTGTGCTGCATCAATATTCGGTAAGGCCTGTTTGACCAGTAAAGGTAAATAAGTTGCCGTGATAATATAGCCAAAGCCTGCCAAGGCATAAATCAGAATCAGGGCGTAGGCATGGGGAGCTTTGCGATTTGTACTCAAGATCTGCTGAGTTGAAACAGCGTTAGGTTGTTGAGCCTGTGATAAACCAAACATTGCAATACAGCTAAAGACCAGACTTGATAGACCGAGCAATAACCATAGTATTTTGCTGTGCCAACTCAGATGTGTGCCAAAAACCAAAAGCTCGGCAGAGAGGGCAATCCCGAGACCAACTCCTGCATACAAAATAGGGGCTTGATGTGTTTGTTTCTGCTGTTCGAGCAACCATAATGAGGCGGATACCATGGCGAAAGCACTAAAAACCCCAGCCAAACCACGAATCAAGATGATTAGGCCAATCGTGTCAATACAACTGAGTAGGATCAGACAAACTACCGTACCCAAAGTGGCAATAATGCTACCGAGATAACTCTGCTGGGATTTAATCTTGATCGCAAATAAAGCCCCAAATAAATAGCCTGCATAGTTCGCTGAAGCAGCTAAGCTGGCATGCTGTAAATTGATGATGCCTTCATCAATCATATGTGGGTAAACTGCCGTAAAAGCAAAGCGCCCGAAACCCATACCAATTGCCATAATCAGTGCGGCACAGATTGCTGATTGTAGTGAGCTGCTGCTGTTTTTTCCTAGTTCTGTCATGACGTGTTTATTCCAAACCTTAGTCGCTATGACGCATGTGTTCTAGAGGTGGAGCCTTGGCAAGAAATTTGTAATCAAGTAAATAAAGTCCATAGCTAAAGCAACTTAAAATACAGATCAAAAATAGAAGTTTAGAAGTGTTCATTTTGAATCATTTTTACATCTTGAAAAATTCAATAAGATTTAAACAAGAGATATTAATCATGTAAAATGATTTGAATTGATACCAACTATCTCTAATAGTGATGGAAATGCAGATTAAGTCTTTAGAAATTTTTATGATGGTGGTGAAGTTAGGGAGTTTCTCTGAGGCGGCAAAAACGCTTTATACGGTGCAATCGAATGTCACAAGTCATATCAAAAAACTGGAAACAGAATTGAATGTCGAATTGCTTCATCGGCAGAACCCAATTCAACCCACCAGAGCTGGGCAGCAGCTGTATGGTTATGCTGAAAAAATGCTGCATCTACAAAAAGAGCTCTTGGATAGTTTTTCCAATCATCATCTTGCCGCCAATTTGCCTTTGGAAATCGGGAGTATGGAAACCACGGCAGCAGTTCGGCTACCCTCTTTATTTCGCAATTTACAACAGCATGCGTCAAACTTTCCGTTTGCGCTCAGCACTGCACCAAGCCGAGACTTAATTGATTTAGTCACAGCATCTAAATTGGACTGTGCATTTGTCGCGAATCACGAGCCAATTGCAGGATTGTTCAATTTGCATGTCTGGACGGAGCAACTGGTACTAATTTCCTCAAAACATGCACCGCAACAGCTCTCAAACGAATATTTAACGCAAAAGAAGTTTATTGCTTTTAAGCAAGGCTGCAGTTATCGCAAAGCTATTGATCAGTTCTTATCTGCTCATTATTTGCCTGCGGCCAATGTGATTGAAATGGGCAGCTTAGATGGCATTATTAGCTGTGTTAGTTTGGATGTTGGTCTTGCCATCCTGCCGATGAGTTATGTCCAGCAATCCCATTTTGCCCAGAGTGTGAATATTCATCCCATCGACTCAGCTACAGCGCAGATCAATACCTATCTGATTGCGCATCGGGATATGAGCACATGGGCGACCAATATGCATCATTTCTTTAAACAATTAAAATTGATGATCTAGTCAATATCAAAAGCGAAACTAGCTTGATTCAAGCGATGAACAGAGAAGCATAACTTCTCTGTTCATCGCTCAGATTGAGATAGGTTTATGCTTTCGCCAGATAGTTTTGCATTTCTTCTGAAGGAACCATCCCACCTCCAGTTGCCCATACAATATGATTGGCATGCTGTAACTGCTGTTCAGTAAATTGATGCAAATCGATATAAGCTTGATGTTGGTTGACTAAAATCGGCCCTAGCATACCTGCAAGCGCAGAAGGCTCAAGTTTTAGGTTTTCAGACTGGTTGAGCATCCCGAGCAAGCGATACATGGTTTGATCATCCAATGTATAAAAACCATCTAATAATCGTTGCATGGCACGACCAACAAAGCCAGAAGCACGTCCTACTGCAAGACCGTCTGCCGCCGTAATATTGTCAATACCGATATCCTGAACTGAAATTTCATCATGTAAACCAGTGGCTACACCGAGTAACATACAGGGTGAATGAGTGGGTTCGGCAAAGATACAATGCACGTGATCGCCAAAGGCCATTTTGAGACCAAATGCAACACCACCAGGCCCACCACCGACACCACAAGGTAAATAAACAAATAAAGGATGTGCTTGATCCACAATAATATGATGTTGATCCAGTTGTTTCTTTAAACGTTCACCCGCAACGGTATAGCCTAAGAATAATGTTTTGGAATTTTCATCATCAATAAAAAAACAATTTGGATTTTCTAATGCTGCTTTTCGGCCTTGTTCAACTGCCACACCATAATCTTGATCATATTCGATAACATTTACACCATGTGAACGTAACTTGTCCTTTTTCCATTGGCGGGCATCAGCTGACATATGTACCGTCACATCAAAGCCTAACTTTGCGCTCATGATGCCAATCGAAAGGCCAAGATTACCTGTAGAGCCAACTGCAATGCTGTATTGACTGAAAAAATTTCTAAATTCTGGGCTGTCCAGTTTTGCATAATCATCGTCAAGAGTAAGTAGATTGGCTTCTAATGCAAGTTGTTCTGCTCGATAAAGTACCTCATAGATACCACCTCGTGCCTTAATTGATCCCGAAATTGGCAGATGACTGTCTTTTTTCAGCCAGAGTTTGCCTGCAATTTTTTGCTCAAAGTACGTTTCAAGAGACCGCTGCATATTTGGGATATCAATTAGCTCAGATTCGATAATACCTTGAGTTGCAAGCGTTTCTGGAAAAACAGCCATGAGGTAGGGTGCAAAACGCTGTAAACGGTCATGAGCATCATCAATATCATGTTGCGTCAACCCAACATAGGGCAAGCCTTGCTCAAGTGTGGTGAATTCAGAGTTAAACCAGATTGTCTCTTTAAGTTCGATCAAGTCTTTAACAATTGGGTAACGTGAAACAAGGTCTTGAACGTAATTCGAATTCATGTGCTTTCTCATAAAATTTAAATACATCAATAACAGCGAATTGTCCAAAGCGATTCTATACGCTTAGATAAGTCTTCCAGTACAGCTGAGATTAAACTAAGCATTATGATTTTTCACGCTGTAAACGCAGATTTTTTGCGAGCGGCATGACTTTATTGATTCGCTTTCTATGAATTTCTGACCGAAGGGCTTGACCTTTGCTAAAATGAGTTCTATTTTGGAACTTAATTAACTTTTGACCATATCAGGCATATCTAATCAGGACTAGAATTAACCCAAATATGGTTTGAAAAGTGAGAAAAATAAAAGGAACAGGAGTTTCATATGTTTGCGATTCGTTACCAGCAGATTCCATGGCAATTTTTATTTGAACATCAGGCAACTTTGGCAGGACTGGGGAAAATAGGCTTACGCAGTCTAAAAAAATCCAAGATTGCTCAAGTCGACTGGCAGACACTTGCACCGATCAATAAGGTGATTGATGCGCCGAGTCAAGATTTGATTGAGCATTACATCCAATGGAGTGGTGCTGAGCCTGGTAAGTATCAAGACTCAATCCCCCCACATATGGTGTCACAATGGGGACTGTCCTTTGCAACACGATTATTGCTCCAAACTCACTACCCACTGAGTCAAGTGATCAATCAGGGTGTCAGCCTGAAAATTCATGGCATGATTCCACGAACTGAAAAACTCATGATTCAAGCCAAGATCGCACAGGTGGATGAACGTAATGGTTTGGCACGTGTTTCAGTTCAAATTACCACAGGTACGATTGCTGAACCTGAATTGGTAGAAGCAGTACTACATATGGCTTTTATCCTGCCTCATTTTGAAAAAACCAAACGCTCGGAAACGAGCGACACTAAGCTTTGGCAGACACTAGGCGAATGGTCGACTCGTTCAGATGATGGTTTGAAATTTGCCTTACTCACAGGTGACTTTAATCCGATTCATTGGATTACACCATTAGCCAAACTCTCAAACTTTGGTCAAAAAGTGCTGCATGGCTTTGGGGTGTTTGCACGTAGTTTTGAATTACTGCCACAACCGATTCAGCAAATTGATGTCCGATTTCTAAAACCTGTCAAACTTCCTTCAGAGCATAACCGTGTTGAAACCAGTACCGAGCAGGAACAAAAGTATCTCCGTGTTGTTGATTCAGCAGGGCAAATCTGTTTAATGGGACAATATTCATAAATAATAAGGTGAGACCAATGACGACACTAACAGTAGCAAGACAGGATGTAACGGCTTGTATTTTGTGTTCACGCAATTGTGGGCTCAGTGTAGAAATTGAAGATAACAAGTTTAAGAAAATTAAAGGGGATGATGATCATCCTTTCTCGCAAGGCTATATCTGCCAAAAGGCCGCACGTTTGCAGCATTACCAACAACATGCTGATCGTTTAACTTCGCCGTTAAAACGTCAGGCAGATGGTTCGTTTAAAGAGATTGGCTGGGAACAAGCCATTCAGGAAATTGCTGAGCAGTTGGTACAGATTCGGAATAGTCATGGTGGAACTGCCTTTGCATCTGTAGGTGGTGGCGGTCAGGGTAATCATTTAGGTGCTGCGTATGGTCGTCAGTTGCTTTATGCCATGAAAAGTTTCTATTCCTACAATTCTTTGGCGCAGGAAAAAACAGGTGATTTCTGGGTGAATGGTCGTTTGTTCGGCAGTCAGGCTTGTCATACCACCGAAGACGTTGAACATGCGGATTATGTGCTGTTTATTGGCACTAATCCTTTTCAGGCACATGGGATTCCAAATGCACGAGACACTTTAAAACATATTAAAAAAGATCCGAATCGGACCATGGTGGTGTTTGATCCACGCGTAACTGAAACCGCTAAACAAGCTGATATCCATGTGCAATTAAAACCAGGAACAGATGCTTATCTGATGTCGGCTATGATCGCAATCATGCTGCAAGAAGAGCTGTATGATCAACAATTTATTCAGCAACATACGCACGGTTTTGATCAGGTCAAACAAGCCTTCTTGGCGGTTCCAATTGAAGAGTATATCCAAAAAGCTGATGTTTCTGTGGAGCTGGTTTATCAGATCGTCCGTGATTTTGCTAAAGCGCAACGTGCTTGTGTCCGGATTGATCTTGGTATTCAACACACCTTAAATACCACTTTAAATGGTTATTTGGAAAAGCTTTTATATTTACTCACAGGAAATTTTGGTAAGCAAGGTGCTAATAACCTGCATACCATGTTTATTCCAATTCTAAGTAATACCGATGAACGTAATCCTAAATATCGCCGTACTGTACATCATAAAATGTTCCCGATTTCAGGCTTCTTTCCTCCGAATATTTTGCCTGATGAGATTCTAAAAGCAGGAGAAAAGCGAGTTCGTGCGGTATTTGTAGATAGCTGTAATCCTTTATTGACCTACCCAGATACGGCTGCCTATGAACAGGCTTTTCAGTCCTTAGAGCTTTTGGTGGTGGTCGATGTGGCCATGACTGAAACAGCGCGGATGGCGCATTATGTGTTGCCTGCACATAGCCAATTTGAAAAGTGGGAATTTACAGGATTTAATCTGGAATTTCCGAAGAATGGCTTTCATTTACGTCACCCCTTATTTAAGGCTCAAGGTAACAGTCTACCTGAAGCAGAAATCTATACCCGTCTGCTCGAAGCCATGCAGGTCATTCCTAAACGATTTCCGATATTGAGTAAAATTGCAGAAAAAGATTCAGCCAATACGGCTTATCTTGCCTATTTTGGTGCGCTTGGTGTCAGTTTTGCGAAAAATAAAAAGTTAATTCCCTATGCCGCGTCAATTGTATATCGCACTTTAGGCAAAACGTTGCCGAATGATGCCGCATCAACTGCCTTATTATTGCCTTTATGTATGCAATATGCAGCTCAACATTACCAAGCGGTTAAGCAAGCAGGCTATGTCGGCAATCGTTTAAACCTAGGCGTTAAGTTATTCCAGAACATTTTGCAGCAACGCTCAGGTGTGGTGTTATCACAACATGACTATGCTGATGTTTGGGAATTGATCGCCTATAAAGATAAGAAAATTCGTTTGGCAATTCCTGAAATGTTCATTGAGCTGGCCCAACTGAAACAAGGTTCAATGACTTTAACCACAGATTATCCTTTTATTCTATTGGCAGGTGAACGTCGCAGTTATAACGCCAATCAAATTTATCGTGATCCTGCTTGGCGTAAAGTTGATGCAGAAGGGCGTTTAAGGATCAATCCTGAAGATGCTCAGACTTTCGGGGTCGAAACAGGACAGATGCTGCACTGTATTTCTGAGCATGGCAAGATTCAGGTCACGGTCGAACTTGATGAGGGAATGCGCAAAGGCGTGGTGTCATTGCCGCATGGATATGGATTACGCTATCGCGGTGGGGAACCGATTGGGCCACAACTGAATCGTCTTACTTCTGCTCAGCATTGTGATCCATTATCTAAGACACCCTATCATAAATATGTGCCTGTACGTTTAGAGCGGTTCACCGCTTAGACCTTTAGCCTATTGATATTTTTGCTTAAATGCACCAAATTCTTTCATGTTGTTTAAATTATGTTTGAAATTGGTGCAATATAAACTGAACAAAAATATGCTGACAGGCGCTATTTTTATTTGTAGATTGAAAGTGTGACTAATTCAATTAAATAAGCAACATCATCATAAAGTTGCTGTGTGATTGGAATAATTATTGCTTTAAAAAAATAATTCACTGTGATGAGCAAAACAAGGATGCACAGAAGCTGTGCTAAACCCAGTAAAAAGATTCACAAAATGAGTGCGTATGATGAAGCATGAGAGACCTGAAACGAGCTTACCGATCTTGCAAGATCAGTATGGTCGCACTAAGCGTAAGTTACGGATTTCGGTGACGGATCGCTGTAATTTCAAATGCGTTTATTGTATGCCTGAGCACCCGCAATGGATGAAAAAACACGATTTACTTAGTTTTGAAACCTTATTGGTTTTTTGCAAATATATGGTTCAACAAGGGATTGAAAATATTCGTATTACAGGGGGGGAACCTCTTATGCGACAAGGTGTGGTGCACTTTATTCGGGATTTACAGGCATTTCGGGCTTTGGGACTCAAACGCATTTCAATGACCACCAATGGCCATTATTTAGCGAAGTATGTGGAACAATTGAAGCAAGCAGGCTTGGATGATCTGAATATCAGTCTGGATAGTCTTGATCCAATTCAATTTAAGCAATTGACTAAAAAAGAGCTTAGCCCTGTATTGAATGGTATTGAAGCAGCAAAAAAGGCAGGTCTTCCGTTCAAAATTAATTGTGTTTTGATGCAAAGTCAAAACCATGACCAGATTTTGCCAATGGTAAAGTGGGCAAAGCAGCACAATATCCCATTACGTTTTATTGAGTTTATGCCGCTGGATGGCGATCAGCATTGGAGCAATCAAGCGGTGGTGAGCGAGGCTGAAATTTTAGCGCAGCTCAAACCTTATTATGACATTCAAGTCTTGCAACAGCAGCATGAACCTGCACGGATCTACCAATTGGATGGTCAATATCTGTTGGGCATTATATCAACCATCACGCATTCTTTTTGTGGTGACTGTGATCGTATTCGCTTAACGGCTCAGGGTGAACTATATAATTGTCTGTTTGCACAGCAGGGGCTTAATATCAAAGCTGACTTAGAAGCCGTTAAGCAGTCCAATCTGGATATTAAACAGCATGCATTACAACAGCTTGATCAAAAAATTAAGCCTTATATTTGGCATAAGGCCAAAGGCTATCATGCACTACAGCATCAACAAGCACGTAAAATCAGCATGCATATGTTGGGTGGTTAAATAAAAGTGGTCTGGAGAATCTATGCAAACCATTGAGATTAAAATAGAAGCGTTTGGAGCAATCGAAAGATTATTACCAAAGCCGCTGGCATTTGAGTTTGCAACAGACCGAATGGTCAAAGATGTATTGGCGCATATTGTGACACTTTATCCTGAGGCAAATCATGCCATGGAAAAATGTGCCTGTGCGATAGGCGAAGATATCATTACACGGCAAACCGCTTTAGAAACTTCGTGTACCTTGGTGTTGTTGTCGCCAGTAGCGGGGGGGTAAACATGCGTGAATTTGCTAGAGTTCAAGATCAGGCTTTAAGCCTAGACAGCTTTGATCCAATTCAGTCGTTTCCTGAATGCGGTGGCATTGATATATTTATTGGTACAGTACGTAACCATCACGAAGGTAAAGCGGTTAAAGCCTTAAAATATACCTCATATACACCTGTTGCAGAGAAAATGATCCGTGAGATCGAACAGCAAATCCAAAAGAAATATCAAGTCTCTTATGTTCGGGTGATGCATCGGATTGGCTATTTGGATGTCAGTGAAACTGCGATTATTGCCATAGCCTACGCAGCACATCGCCGTGAAGCTTTTCAAGCCTGTGAAGAGGCCGTGGAGCGGGTCAAACATGAAGTGCCGATCTGGAAAGAAGAATTTTTTATGGATGGCACCAGTCAATATGTCGAAGGCTGCTGTATTCGTAAAGATACAGTCGAACCGAATACTCCAGTCAAGGCGCATCAACATGCACACCACCATGAAAATTGTAGCCATGAGCAGATACACGAATAAGGGTTTAGGACGTTAAAATGAAAAATGTTGGGATGAAACCCGAGAGTTATCGTGTTGCAGAAGCACAAGCGATTTTACATGCACCCGCGCATTGCATTCAGTTACTCCGAGATGGCAATACTGAAAAAGGCGATGCCTTAAAAACAGCTCGTATTGCAGGGATTTTAGCGGCTAAACGTACGGACGAGCTGATTCCACTCTGCCATCCATTACCGATCTACCGCGCCGATGTTGATTATGACCTATATGATGATCATGTGGTGATTCTGACCACAGTTGAGACCATTGGCCCAACAGGCGTGGAAATGGAAGCGTTAACCGCTGCAAGCCTAGCTGGTTTAACGTTGTATGACATGCTTAAGCCACATTGTGAGCCCGAAGAACTGTGTTTGGATCAATGTAAATTGCTCAAGAAAAAAGGCGGTAAATCACATTTTAAACGTACGTTACGTCAACCTGTCTCAGCGGCAGTAATTGTACTGTCAGATACGGTTGCAGCAGGGCGTAAACCAGATACTGCGGGTAAGTCTGTTGTTGAAACCTTAACCGAAGCAGGTTTTGATCCGATTCATTATCAAATCTTGCCTGATGAAGCTGATCAGCTTAAAGATTTAGTCCTAGAACTGACCAAATCTTATGCTTGTATTATGACGGTGGGTGGAACAGGCATTGGCAAGCGCGATATTACCGTGGATACCCTAGAGCCACTATTGGAGCGCAAACTCGATGGCTTAATGGAGGCAGCACGCTCATTTGGACAAAAACGAACACCCTATGCGGCGATGTCTCGCGGTGTTGCAGGTTTTATAGACCGTTCATTGCTAGTGACCTTACCGGGAAGCCGTGGCGGCGCAAGTGAATCCATGGCGGCAATTTTGCCTGCACTGGTGCATATTTTTGATGTCTGTCGTGATCTACCCCATCCGGGAGGTTATGAATAATGTCAGGATGTGGTGCTGAAAAAGGTCTGATCAGTATTGATGAAGCATTAGCATTGGTGCAAACCCAACCTAAAGCTTTAAAAGTTGAGACATTGCCTTTAGCCGATGGACTGAATCGTTATTTAGCCAAAGCGATCAATTCCAATGTCGATCTACCAAGTTTTTCGCAAAGTGCGGTGGATGGTTATGCCTTGAATAGTTCTGTTGAGAATCTTCAGGGCACGGTATATGACGTGATAGGTGAAATTAAGGCAGGCAGTGAATCTGAGCATCAGCTTAAAGATGGGCAAGCAATTCGTATTTTCACAGGTGGGAAAACCCCTGAGGGAACAACGCATGTTGCACGACAAGAAATCGTCGCCGTTGAAGCTAATCAAATGATTCGATTAACTGAACATATTTCAGCGCAAGCGGATATCCGTTTTGTGGGTGAAGAAGTACAACGAGGTCAGCAACTGGCAGATATTGGGCAGCGCATCAATATTGGCGCACTCGCAGCACTCAGTATGGCAGGGGTACAAAGTATCGATGTTTTCCAAGCACCTAAAGTAGCTGTGGTCATTACTGGGGATGAGGTTGCGGAAACGCCAGAAGATTTGCAGGCAGGGAAAGTTTTTGATGCCAATGGGCCGCTATTGAAAGCTTGGTTGCAAGACTATGGCATAGATGCGGAAATCTTGCACATTGCAGATACAGCCCTGGAGGTAACGCAATGTTTTGAGCGCCTAAAACAGCAATATGATTTGATCATTACCACAGGTGGTGTTTCTGTTGGCGATTATGATTTTGTTCGCCCATGTGCATTTGAAACAGGTTTTGAGCAAATCTTCTGGAAAGTAAAGCAAAAACCAGGTAAACCACTGTTCTTTGCCGAGTACACACAGCAAGCCCAGAGTTGCTATTTATTGGGTTTACCTGGCAATCCTGCTGCCGTGTATGTGTGTATGCAGGTCTATGGCAAAGCCTTGCTAGATGCCTTGCAAAACCAACGCCAGCCCTTGCAATGGTTGAGCGGTGTGCTGACCCATGATTTAAAATCGGATGCGCGTGAACGTTTTTTAAGAATGCAGGCTTATTTTGATCAAGGGCAACTCAAGTTCCAAAGCTTGGCGAAACAACAATCGCATATGCTGAGTAACCTCATGCAAGCAAATAGTCTGGTGCGTATTCCCGCCAATACCCAACTGGAAGCAGGACAGCTCCTTTCTGGGTTATTCATTCATAACTAAATTGTTTTGATGAATTTATGTAAAATGACTGAATATTGGTACTTTTAGCCAAGTGCCAATATTGCATCTGATGGATAAGGTGGTTTAGTGTATATTTTATATTGTTTAGTTTCTAAACATGACGGTTCAAGACATAGAAGTCTTTTAAATAAAACTTTAAAAAAATGATTAGGTGATAATAATGAAATGGGACGAAATTGGCGACCAGCCGTGTTCAGTGGCGAGGACGCTCTCAGTGTTGGGTGATCGTTGGACAATGCTCATCTTAAGAAATGCATTTATGGGTATACGCCGCTTTGATGATTTTCAGCGGAGTTTGGGACTGACACGTCATGTACTTTCTGAGCGTTTAAAGCGTTTAGTTGAACATGATATTTTAACCAAAGTGCCTTATGTTGATCGTCAGGAGCGGTTTGAATATCAACTGACGGACAAAGGTTTAGACCTATATCCGATTATTCTTTCAATGGTGCAATGGGCCGATAAATGGATGGATATGGGGCTAGGTAAACCTGTTGAGTTCACCCATAAAAGCTGTGGTCGGAAAATTAACCCCAAAGTGGTGTGTTCGGAATGTGATCAACCGATTCAGGCCAAAGATGTACGTGTAGCAGCAGGTCCAGGCTATTTTGCCTTTATCGAACAAAAGCAAAAAACAGCATGATTTGTTTATACCCTTTGTCGTTCTATTTCATGCTGAATAGCATGGGATAGGACCTCAAAGATCTTAGCTTCAAGTGATTGCGCCACATTAAAACGAATAAAATTCTTAAAGTTTTGATTTTGGCTAAATGCATTTCCTGGGGCTAGAATCACACCGTGTTCTAAGCAATTCTGCGCGATACGTGCGCTATCGAAATGTTCAGGCAACTCACACCATAAAAAAATACCGGCGGATGGTTTAATCCATGTTTTGATGCCGAGTTTCTCAAGTTGTTTTACGGTTGTATCCATCGCTTTGGCCAAGCGAACTTTCAATTCCTCTAGATATTTACGATAATTACCATCAGTCAATGCAGCATATAAAATTTCCGAGGACAGGTTATTCCCCCCAAAACAGGTGGCAATTTTTATATCGGCTAGGTCCTCAATCCATTCTGATTGGGTTGCGATATAACCGGTACGAACAGAACCAGACAGCGTTTTAGAAAAACTGCCAATATGAATCACACGCGACAAGCCATCCAAAGCTGCAAGACGCGGAGCACTATGTCGTTCTAGATCTGCGAAGATATCATCTTCAATGACAATCAAATTGGACTGTTCAACCAGTTTTAAAACCTGATAAGCCGTTGATGCAGTGAGCACAGCGCCAGTCGGATTATGAATGCCAGAATTGGTAATGTAGAGGCGTGGATTATAGTTTTTTATGGCTTGGGAGAACGCTTCCAGATCTGGTCCATTCGGCGTATAAGGCACACCAATAATTTGGATTTGGTGTACTTTAAGTAGCGCATGAAAGTTGAAATAACAAGGATCATCAACCAGCACCACATCATTCGGTTTAAGGAAATAACGACAAATTAAATCAATTGCCTGCGTGCCAGAATCAGTTAATAGGATTTGGCTGGGACGTGCTTCGATACCTTTGCTCAAGATTCTGCGTGAGAGCAATTCACGTAAAGGTGCCAGACCGAGTGGGGTTGAATAATCAGTCAGAATGCTAGCAGGAGCTTTAGATACCTTACGAATGGCTTTACGGATATTTTCATGGGGCATCCAGTCATCAGGTAACCAACCGCAACCCGGTTTTAAAACACCTTGTTTGGCTTCGAGGGCTTGTCTTGAAATCCAAAGTGGATCAATACTTCGATCAATTTTTGGATGAATTTCCGAGATGGATAGAGGTGCAAGTGGACCTGCGACGAAAAAGCCTGAACCTGTCTTTGCTTCAATAATGCCTTGAGAAGCAAGACGTTCATAGGCCTCAACAATCGTTGAAACAGATAAATGCAGCAAGCTAGCTAAAGCACGGACTGAGGGTAGGCGCGAGCCAGGAAGTAAAGAGCGGGCTTTTATTTGTTCATGAATATGCTGGATCACGAATTCAATTTTAGTACTTTTCATAACGATACATCCATAACTGTATGGGTAAATAAACCAATACAGTTATTTAGAATTGTACTGTACTGTGTATGGTGCTTAAACCATATCACAGTTTAAATTCTCCATATAGCTTTGGAGAAAATAAATGAAAACTTTAAGTCGTGGTTGGATGAACGGTCTGATCGGGGTGATTATTTTCGCAGGTTCATTACCTGCAACACGTGTTGCAGTTATGGATTTCAGTCCTACCTTCTTAACGGCTGCACGTGCGGCTATTGCAGGGCTGCTTGGTTTGGCTTTGATTTTACTATCACGCCAGCAATTACCAGAGCGCAAAGATTGGCTGCCACTATTTTATGTTGCGATAGGGGTCGTGATTGGCTTTCCATTATTTACTGCTTTAGCGCTTCAATATGTTAGTGCTGCACATACTATTGTTTTCGTTGGTTTATTACCTTTGGCAACCGCCATTTTTGGTGTGTTAAGAGGTGGAGAAAGACCGAATCTAGTATTTTGGTTGTTTGCCGTTTTAGGTGCTGCGCTAGTTTTTGGTTATATGCTGATTCAAACAGGAAGTTGGGCATTTAACTATGGTGATCTTTTTATGCTGTTGGCAATCATACTCTGTGGCTTTGGTTATGCAGAGGGGGGAAAGCTCTCGAAGCATTTGGGTGGTTGGCAGGTGATCTGCTGGGCATTGATTATTACCTTACCTATCATGCTGCTCATTTCATTTTTGTATATGCCAGCAAGTTTTGCACAAATCTCGATGTCGGCAAAACTGGGTCTAGCCTATGTGTCATTGTTTAGTATGTTGATTGGTTTTTTCTTTTGGTATAAGGGTTTGGCACAAGGCGGGATAGCAACAGTGGGACAGTTACAGTTGTTGCAACCCATTTTTGGTTTGGTCATTGCTGCGGTTTTATTGCATGAACAAGTCAGTGCAGCCATGTTCGCGGTCACGGTTGCGGTAATCGCCTGTGTTGCTTGTGCCAAAAAATTTGCTTAACTGGAAAAAATTATAAGCAATTTGCAGGTTTTGGTATGCCCGCTAACCGACTTAAATGACGGGCAACTAAACCTGTATTAAATCTTTGCTGTAGCACAGCATTATCAATCTCAGGACTAATCGTTTTCATTAAAAATTTTATCAATGGACGTGTTGCTGGTGAATGGCCAAATTGCTGATAAAACTGCCTAACTGCATAAAGAACTTCAAAGTGCCAATCAGTTAATTGTAAATCTAAGGATTTTGCCAACTCCTGAGCAACCTGTTGATTCCAGATACTGTAATCTACTAAATGGCCGTCTTGGTCTAATTCTAACTGCATAAAATAGCCTAAAAAAAATAAAAGGAATTGAAGAGAACTTATTTCAAAGAAATACAGCGCTTGAATTTTAAACTAAGGTCAGCAAATTGAGCATAGTCAATCGCCAGAATTTGCGCGCTTAATTCTTCAATAATCAGGTTGTGTTCATTACTTAAACAATAAATGTTTGGATAGGCAGTTATTATTGAGCTGTTCACTTTAATGGCTGCTTCACCCATTAGTACGATAAAGTCATCAGATTGTGCCATTTTTACTAAGTCAGACCACACCTGATCTGCCGCAGATTGGACTAAAAAGAGCGTTGTTTGTTCCATAATGAGACACCTTACCAGTACAATATATGATCAAAAGACTGGGTAAATTCAGGAGTAAGATCAATAAATTCGATCTCCTGATCCGTATTTTTAACGATGTTAAGTTCTTGATTTTTAGATTCAATCAGAATTGGGGTTAAATCATAAAACTCAAAACTTTCGACCATGTTGGCTGCAATTTTGAACTCATGTTTAAGTTGATCGAATTCTAATTTATTGTCTAATAAGCTAATTGCTGCACACTTTAATAATACTTTGACAGAAATACCAAAGGTTGCTAAAACCATAGTAGCGGACAAGCTTTCATTGACTTGCAAACTTGTTAAGTTAGGTTGCGTTAGGATGACGAGTACAGATTTCACACAATTTACCTTTTCAAAGCAACACTCTAGTAAAGAACTTTAATTAAAATTGAATTAAACGAGAACAGCTTTGTACTGCGTCAGCAAGCTCTCCGAGCCCAACCAGTTCAAAGCCTTTGGCTAAGTTGTGATGTTGGAGTGAATGACGTTTTGCATTGTCCGCATCAGTGATTCCCCGAGCAAGGGCGGCGCTGACACAGACAGGGAGTCGAATGCCAAGCTTTTGCCATTCATGTTTTAGATTGCGTTGATCATCAGGAAACCACTGTAAGTCATTCGCAACCTGAACACCATCTTGGTAAAAGAAGACAAGCAATTCTTCATGCTTATTTTGAAGCGCTTGAGCTAAGCCAAAAGCATGCCAAGCCATAATTGATGTAGGCGCAGAAGTGATTAGCAGTAGTGTACTCATTGAATATTCACTATGGTCGTAGTTGGCAAAATGATGATGGACAGATTTAAAGGAAGGTAAGTATACAATGATTTTGGTGACAGGTGGTTTAGGCTTTATCGGTTCTCATATTGCTTTGAGTCTGTTGGCGCATGGGCAAGAGATCGTTATTGTTGATAACTTAGCCAATTCAACCTTGCAAACCTTAGAACGTCTCGAATATATTTCAGGCATGTATATTCCATTTGCAAAGTTGGATGTACGAAATACCCCAGCACTAAATAAAGTTTTTGAACAATATTCAATTGATACGGTGATTCATACTGCCAGCTTTAAGTCCTTAGAAGAATCCACTTTAAAACCGCTTGAATATTATAATGATAATGTCAGTAGTATTATGAGTCTCTTAAGAGCCATGCAGCGGATGGGGGTGAGACAATTAATCAATCTCTCGAGTTTGGCGGTATATGGTCAATCAGATGAAAAATTATCTGAACTGACTGAATTTAACTACAGCTATCCTAATCCTTATGTTCGATCACAACAAATTGTTGAGGATATTATTGCTGATACCTATAAAGTTGATCCTGAATGGCGCATTGTGAACTTGCGATTATCGAATATCGTAGGGGCATTTGAGCATGGTGTGTTGGGTGAGTTTGTTACGCAATTACCTAAGAATATTGTGCCTTTAGCCTTGCAAGTTGCTGCAATGCAACGAGAGTACATCGAGTTGCAAAATCAGGCAGCTACAGCAGATGGTACGGTTGAACGGAGTTTTCTACATGTATTAGATGCATGTGATGCAATTTTAATGACATTGAATTGGTTGAAGTCGCAGAACAATTGTTTAGAGTCATTCAATATTGCGCATACGCAACTGACCTCGATTCAAAGCTTATTAGATGAAATTGCAAAAGTGACGCAAACTCAAGTCAATGTTCAGCCTGCGGTATTTCAGCATCAAGAGCTCGCTAAATTAGGAGCAACAATAGAAAAAGCAGCAACGAACTTAAACTGGTCACCAAAACGTACTCTAGTCCAGATGATTGAAGATGAATGGCGATTTTATTTAAATACCTTAAAGGGTAATTAAGATAATGATTATTATTTACAATTATAACTGCTTTGATTAGGATAACGGCAACTAGCCAAAGCATCACTTTGCTTCAGCCCGTGAGAACTTTAACCAAATAGAGCAGAGGTTGTTTATGCAAATGCGAATTGAACACGATACCATGGGCGAAATCGAAGTGCCGAATGAGGCCTTATGGGGTGCGCAAACGCAACGAAGTTTACAGAACTTTAAGATTGGCCAGGAACGCTTACCGCGTGCCATGATTCGCGCAATGGGGCTTGTGAAGAAAGCTGCTGCAATCACTAATGCTGAGTTAAAACAACTGCCTGAGGATTTGAGTCAGTATATTGTTGGCGCTGCTGAAGAAGTGATTGCAGGGCAATGGGATTCTCAATTTCCATTGGTGGTTTGGCAAACGGGTTCGGGCACACAAAGTAACATGAACTGTAATGAAGTGATTGCCAATATTGCTAATCAGAAATTAGGTCAAGTTTTGGGTGCGCAGAAACCAGTCCATCCGAATGACCATGTTAACCGTGCGCAATCGACCAATGACTCGTTTCCAACAGCAATTCATGTAGCAGCCAGTATTCAAATTAACGAGTTGTTGATTCCTGCGGTAGAGCAGCTAAAAGCAACTCTACAGCGTAAGTCAGAAGAATTTGATGATATCGTTAAAATTGGTCGTACACATTTGCAGGATGCAACGCCTTTGACTTTAGGTCAAGAGTTTAGTGGTTATGTGTCTCAACTAGAACATGGCTTGAAACGTTTGCAGCAAGCACTTGCAGGCTTATATGAACTACCTTTGGGTGGAACAGCGGTAGGGACAGGTCTGAATGCCCATCCAGATTATGCCGTAAAAGCAGCTGAACAATTGGCCGAACTTACTGGCTTACCATTCGTTACTGCACCAAATAAATTTGAAGCTTTGGCAGGACGTGATGCAGCTGTCTTTGCATCAGGTGCATTAAAAACACTAGCGGCAAGCTTAAATAAAATTGCTAATGATATTCGTTGGTTAGCAAGTGGCCCTCGCTGTGGTTTCGGTGAAATTCGTATTCCAGAGAATGAACCTGGTTCAAGCATCATGCCGGGTAAAGTGAATCCAACGCAAAGCGAAGCGATGACGATGGTCGTCGCTCAAGTCTTAGGTAATGACACCACTATTAATGTGGCAGGTGCTTCAGGTAACTTTGAGCTCAATGTCTTTATGCCCGTGATTGCTTATAACTTGCTGCAATCGATTCAGTTGTTGGGTGATGCATGCAATAGTTTTAATGATCATTGCGCGGTAGGTATAGAACCGAATCGTGAGAAAATTGATTATTTCTTACATAATTCATTGATGTTGGTTACTGCGCTTAACCCCGTGATTGGTTATGAGAACTCTGCCAAAGTTGCTAAAACTGCCTATAAGGAAAATAAAACCTTAAAACAGGTTGCGGTTGAACTTGGTCTGGTGACTGAAGCGCAATTTGATGAAGTGGTGAAGCCCGAAAATATGGTTTCTCCAAATAGCAAATAAGCCAGATAGCTGAATAAAAAAAATCCTTCTTTAATAGAGGGATTTTTTTATGTCTGGTTCTATGGGGGCATCTGATGATTGCTGTAAATGACTAAATTTGAAACTTATTCAGTTCAAGCGTTACAATGATGTGCTTCATAATAGGGTTAGTCGTACACCATGTCTAAGATGTTTATATTTTGTTGCTTGATGGGTTGTCTCGTTGCTTGTAGTACGAGTAATCAGCAAAGTCTAAATCAAAGTAAACTAAAAAATGTTATAGAAAAACAGGTGAGTGAAACGATCAGGGTATCGGTCAAAGACGGGCAAAATAGAGAGAGAAAAATTGATGTAAAAATTAAACCTGAGCGCGATGCAGTTAAAGTACTCAAAGAAGAAGATGTCGTCGCATTAATCAATAAAACAGCTGATCATATTGGAACATTCTTAATTGATAAAACAGCTTATATTCCTGCTTCTTCGGAGATTGAATTATATGACGACTTTTTAGTGGTTTTCATTTCTTATTCAACAGTTGATTATGAGAAGAACAGAGTAACTAGTTCATATAGAATGTCATTTCCATATTAAAAGCCTAATTATTTCGATTAGCGTCTGTTATCTTTATTTAAATAACCTTGTGAAAATTTTCCGTACATTATCAAGCAGTATCTCGTCGGTACTGCTAAGTAAATTGCTACAACCGTTACCAAACTCAAACTAGAGTATATTTCACTTGAATAATTTATGACTTGAAGTTCTATAAAGCTATAAAATAGAACAAGCGGTCAGCAAAAAATGATATTTTATCGACAAGTAGTTCTCATTGCCCTTATTTTTTGTGATAATTGCTGCGTAATTTGGGGGTGGTATGAATATTGTTAAATTTGTAAAGAGCTTCAATACAGTGGGGTTTTATCTAACTTTAGCCAGCGTTCTGCTAGCGACACTTATTTTGTATTTTTACGTTATTAATCCTAATTAAACTGTGGGGGTAAAATTTTCCCTGCGCTTTATTTAAATGATGTTTTAACTGAAGCTTGTGGTAAACATAGATTGATATCACTTATTCTTAATATTGTAAGGGAAATTGGCTCTATGTCTGATACTGGCCCAGTATTAAAATGTTAATCAAAAAAGACCATAACTGAAATGTTATGGTTTTTTTGATGGATTGCACGAAGGTGTAGATGGTTGATAGAACTCTAATCAGTTTTAACCATCATCAGTGGGAGAACTGAACTGTTTTCTTATTTTGATGGGGCTGAGTTTGTCGTTGATGAGGCTTGATTTTTAATGATCTGCTTAACGTCAAGCCTACTATGTTGATTAAGCTTAGGATGTGTCAAAAGTAAAACGTTTGATTTATGAATAGGCCAACGAGGGTCATGAAGGTTTTCAATCTCTTTGTCTGCTTGTGAATAAACCTATTGCAGTAACCGACATTGAATAAATCGTGATAATTGTTAAAATGATCATTCCATTCTGTTTTAATTTTATTTGTGTTTCGTGTTTTGCGAAATTTGAATTAAATATACAAAACAGTGTCTTATTTCAGGATTTTTTAATGCTCAATATCTATTTAACAGATACCAAAACCAACATCCAATTTTCTGATCTTCCAAACGAAAATCCTGTTAAGTTTCTGTTGAATTTAAAGAAAATTTTTCCAAGTACTGCCGATCTATTATTGCCCGTTTTGCCCGAAGACAATAACTTGGAAAATGTGACTTGGGAAGCAACGTCCAAAGACTTTGAAATTTTCAAAAAATTATTAGAAGGTTGGGGTATCATTGAGCTGCGTTTAAGTGCGATAACGACTTATAAAGACAAAAATTTTGCCAATGAGTTGGTGAAAAAGGCGCAACTAAAACGGAAACAGATTGCACAAGCACAGCCACAGTTGTCCATGATTGCATTGGATTATGTATTGATGCATGAGATTCATGCGCTGATTGATGCAGAACTGGTGATGATCGGAGAAAAATTCTATTTGCCAACATTGCGTGAGCTTTGGAAAGGACATTTTTCAGATCAAATTTTGCAATGCAAGTTTTAAGCATTAAAGCAGGCTTTTAGCCTGCTTTTTTATGATATTAACCCTGAGTCAAATAGAACAAATCTTCGTCTACAAACAATTACAAGAATTTAGTGTCTGTATTTTTATGCGGCATATATATTGCTTATAAGGATATAAATATTATTGCGGGAGAGAAGTTCTTCAATGAACTCGCCGAAGGAGCAACGACCCCGGAAACTCTCAGGCAGAAGGACTGTAATAATAGAAATACAATCTGGAGAGCAGTGCTCAACTTGTAGAAATATACAACAACTTTTTTCTTCTACGATTAACACTCACCGAAGGGGAAGGCTTAATGATTAATTGGTAATCATCTGCCGAAACTCTCAGGTACCATGACAGATGGGGCTATGCATTAAGAAATGTTATGCATTTCTAGGAGTTTGCTATGCCACATGTAGTTGTAATTGGTGCGGGGATTACAGGTGTAACGTCTGCGTATGAATTGATTAAACTCGGCTATGAGGTGACCGTAATTGACCGTCATCTTTTTCCGGCGATGGAAACATCTTTTGCCAATGGTGGGCAATTGTCTGCCTGTAATGCTGAGGTTTGGAACCAAAAAGCAACGGTGCTGAAAGGCATCAAATGGATGAGTAAAAAAGATGCACCATTATTGCTCAACCCTTCATTTAGCCTACATAAGTATCGTTGGTTGGTTGAGTTTTTGACCCATATTAAAAACTATAAAGCCAATACGATTGAAACAGTACGTTTAGCACTATTGGCAAGACAACGTTTGTTTGAGGTGGCGGAAAAAGAAAGTATTGCTTTTGATCTGGAAAAACGTGGCATTTTACATATGTACCACACCAAAGAAGACTATCAAATTGCTAAGCAAGTGAATGATGTTTTGGTTGAGGGTAAGTTAGAGCGAAATGCAATTACACCCGCAGAAATGAAAGCAATTGAGCCGACATTAACAGGTGACTACTATGGTGGTTATTACACTGCGGGCGATGCGACAGGTGATATCCATAAATTTTCTGTTGGATTGGCTGAAAGAACACAGCAATACGGGGTGAAATACTGTTTTGGTCTGGATGTAGTGGATATTAAATTTACCCATGATAAAGCGGTTGTTCACTGTAAAAACAGCTCAGAAAATGTCAATCCAAGTGCGGATGGAATCACTGAAATTATTGCTGATCTGGTTTTGGTTTGTGGTGGTGTAGGAAGCTATCAACTCGCTGATATGTTGGGGGATAATGTGAATGTGTATCCTGTAAAAGGCTATTCCATTACTGTGCAGCTTAAAGATGAACGTAGTGTAAACAATGCACCATGGGTAAGTTTATTGGATGAAAGCGCAAAAATTGTGACTTCTCGCTTGGGTGCAGATCGTTTACGTATTGCGGGAACAGCCGAATTTAATGGATATAATCGTGATATTCGTGCTGATCGTATCCAGCCTTTAATTAATTGGGTCAACCAAAACTTTGATATCTCCACCGAGCATGTTGTACCTTGGGCAGGCCTACGACCAATGATGCCGAATATGTTACCTGTCGTTAGACAAGGCAAACAACCACGGGTGTTTTACAATACAGGACATGGGCATTTAGGTTGGACTTTGTCAGCAGCAACAGCAGTATTGATTAGCCAAGAAATTGCACAAAAATACCCAAACTAAATCAAAAAGCCGATGTTAGAACATCGGCTTTTTTCTTATCTTGATTAATCGTATAAACGATAAACCCCTGTAAATCTGTCACAGTCTTTCTGCTTGGATTTAATAATTAATAATGCTTTCTGGAAGTCAAATTGATATTGGCATTTTTTTTCATTATCAATGATTTGATTTCTTTGCTCTGGCGTACTGTAGGCCAGTAACGAAAGTGTTTGGGTTTCTAAGCGGTTATTCGGATTGCGATAAGCAGTCCCTTCAATTTTAAGTTTGTCTTTATCCAGTTGGTGAATTTGTAGATGAACGGGTTGTGAGGCTAACTTACCTTGTTCATATTTTAGATAATGCTGTGTCAATGTTTGGTTCATCGAGGTGTAAAAATTCAAATCGTCCAAACGCGCATCAAATTGCTGCTGATAGCAATTTTTACTTTTGCACTGTTGCACCTGGTTCAGCCACACGTTTTGGGTGTCATGTAATAACTGTAGTGGGGCATCTGTTACTAAATAAGCAGTTAGAAACTTGGCATTCAGCTTTAAACGCTGCTCTTGATATTGTTTAGAGCAGATTTTTTTAGCGTTTAAATCATTGCTGCTGCAGTCAATTGCTTCTGCATAGGCAAATGTTGAGCAAAAACAACTCAATGTGATGATGTAACCAGCTTTCTTTAATTGATTTCTTACAGTGTTAAACAGCATAATCACTTATACTTTCAGTCTAATTTGCTCAACGTACTATAGCGAAATAGAAAGCCTGAATACAAGATTTGTTCAGTATATTGTAAAAGGAAAATCATATGGTTGCTCAAATTCGTATTGGACAAGGGATTGATGTACATGCATTTGAAGAAGGTGAGTTTGTTACCTTAGCTGGTATTCGAATCCCACATACACACGGCTTAAAGGCACATTCAGATGGTGATGTGGTGTTACATGCCTTAAGTGATGCTTTATTGGGCGCTTTGGCACTGGGTGATATTGGACAGCATTTTCCAGATACAGATCCAGAGTACAAAGGCGCTGACAGCCGCCTGTTACTTAAACATGTCTATCAATTGATTTTAGATCGTGGTTATCAACTCAATAATGCTGATATTACCGTCGCTTGTGAGCGCCCTAAGTTGGCAAAACATAACTTAGAGATGCGTCAAAGTATTGCCGATGTATTGGATGTTGATGTAACTCAAATTAGTATTAAAGCCACAACCACTGAAAAGCTTGGTTTTACTGGTCGCCAAGAAGGGATTTTGGCGACCGCAACTGTGTTGGTCTCACATCAAGCGAAATGATTGCTGTTGATCAATGATTGTTCGAGTTCTTGCGTTGCTTTACGACCTTGCAGTTGTAAAGTAATACTATGAATTAAGCCGGTCCATGTTTCATTGGGTTCCCAAATTTGGTGCAATAGCTCTTGGGCTGTTGGTAGATCAATATTCATATAGAATTGACGATAGAGGTACATTAAGCTGCTGACACGCATATTGTCATCGCAGTGTAGCCAAATGATCTCGTTTTGGACTAGATGATCGATCAGATCTAAAACAAACAGGCATTGCTCAGAACAAGGCACATCCCAACCAATTGGAATATGGATATAGTTTAGCCCCAAATCTAAACAGATCTGGTCTTGCTTGGCCAAATGATGATCAGATTGGCTGGTTGCAAGATTAATCACTGTGCTGCAACCATATTCTTTAATGTGTTGTAATTGCTCAGCAGTCGGTTGAGCAGAGCTAAACAGATGCTCATGCACCAAAGCAAAATTTGGTATTTGAGATAAGGCTTGTTCAAGTGAAGTCATAACATCCGCTGTGTATTGAGTGAAGTTCTCACATCGTGAGAAACTTATTCTAAAGGGCTTGTCTTACTATAAGTGTTTTTATTTCAGTGTTCAATTTAAAGCGCACAAATAAAAACAGCATCAAATGATGCTGTTTTTATTCAACTCAATCTTTTTTAAGATTCTCGTTGAGTAAGAATTCCATCAATGCTTTCTGAGCATGCAAGCGGTTTTCTGCTTCATCCCACACGACCGCATTTTTATGATCCAACATATGTTCTGAAATCTCTTCACCACGATGAGCAGGTAAGCAGTGCATAAATAAGCAATCAGGGTGAGCCAAGTCCATGAGTCTTTCATTGACTTGGAAATCGGAAAAAGCTTTTTCGCGGAGTTTCTGTTCTTCTTCTTGCCCCATACTTGCCCAGACATCGGTCACAATCAGATCAGCATTCACAGCTGCATCTTCAGCTTTATTAAAAACTTCTACGCAGTCGGCAAATTCAGCTAAGAATCTTGCTTGAGGTTCATAGCCTTCAGGTGATGCGATTTTCAGTTTAAAACCCATCATGTGTGCGGCTTCAATATATGAATTACACATATTATTGCCATCACCAATCCAAGCTACTGTTTTACCTTCGATGCTGCCACGATGCTCTTGGAAGGTTTGCAAGTCTGCAAGCAATTGGCAGGGATGGTGATCATCAGTCAAACCATTAATCACTGGAACGGTAGAGTAAGATGCAAAACGCTCTACAATATCATGACCGAAAGTACGGATCATGACGATATCTAGCATGCTCGAAATCACACGTGCAGAATCTTCAATCGGTTCACCACGACCTAGCTGCGTATCGCGTGGTGAAAGAAAAATTGCACTACCACCAAACTGGCAAATACCTGCTTCAAAAGAAATACGTGTACGTGTACTCGACTTCTCAAAAATCATTCCCAAAACTTTACCCGCAAAAGGTTGGTATAGCGTATTGCTATGTTGCATGCGTTTAAGTTCTTGTGCACGATCTAAAATGCGTTGCAGTTCTAATGAGGATAGGTCACGTAAAGTTAGGAAATGCCGAAGCGCCATAGCTACTCCCACAATAATTATTGAATAAAAACAATAATTAATTGCTGTTTGATGAGTGGTGAATAAAAAAGAATTGACTACTATACTATACGCTCGGGAAAATGCAAAAGAATTAGACCTTTTGATGAGCTTTTAAAAACAAATCTACGGAATAGTTAATATAATCAATGATTTCTGCATCATTTTCAGAGAGGTCTAAACCCATTAGATTGCGCCACTCAACATCTCTCAAAGTTCCGAAATACATCATGGCGGAGAACTTAGGTTGGGCGCAAAAAATTTCTCCCTTGGTGTGAGCATGCTCTAATGCAAAGGCAATGGTATTTTGAATGTTAAGGGCACATTGATCATAAAAGTAATGTGCAAGCTGGACATCTTTCTGCGTTTGTTCGGTAAACATGCGCATAAAAGCAATGTTTTCTGGCTGGATGATATGTTGATAAAAGCGGTGTAGAGTTTGTGTGAGGTAGTCTCTTAAATTACTTTTTTCTGGAATATACGGGAAACAGACACCTTTGAAAAACACTTCCCTGCGATAATCACAAATGGCGGTAAAAAGTCCTTCTTTATTACCAAAGTATTTATAGATGGATGTTTTTGAACCACCTGCATGATTGACGATGTCATCCAAAGACACGGCTTCATAACCTTTCTCTAAAAACAAATCGGTTGCGCACAGTAATAGGGCAAAACGACGTTCTTCTCCACGACGAGTTTGAGGTTTGGCACAGCTTGGATAGCAAATATCAGTCATTATCTACTTTGGAGTAATGGGATCCTCCTTAGTATAACAAAAACCATATCTCTTGTATGGTAATCACATTGATGTGTGTTTCAAAACATCTCAATTTTAGTAAAAAGCGAATCACTTGGATTCGCTTTTTTATGACTGCTCATTAAGCAGAGCGAACTTCTTCGTCTTCCTCGTCATCGGTCGAGTCCATACCGAGTTCTTTGAGCTTGCGGGTGAGCGTGTTGCGTCCCCAACCTAAAAGTTCGGCAGCATGGCGTTTACGACCGCGGGTTTGTTGTAAAGCAGCATTAATCAAAGTGCGTTCAAACATGGGTGTAGCAATATCCAATATCTTCATTTCGCCATTTTTCAACTTTTGAATTGCCCATTGACCCAATAATTCATCCCAATGGTGTACAGCAATACGTTCAACCAAAGCAGGACTGGTATTTGATGCAGCTTGTGCGTCATTAGTTTTATGTACAGACGCTTGCTTAAGTTCAGCCGGTAAGTCTTCTGGATAAACTTCACGCCCCGTGATCATGACTGTTAACCAGCGGCAGGTATTTTCTAGTTGACGAACATTACCAGGCCAAGGCAGTTGTTGCATATAGTCTGTGGTTTCGGTACGCAAGATTTTAGGGCTGACACCCAATTCCTTGCCTGCACGAGCCAAGAAATGCTGCGCCAGCATTGGAATATCTTCGCTACGATGTGACAGCTTTGGAATGTGAATACGAATCACGTTCAGACGATGATACAAGTCTTCACGGAAACGTCCTTCATTGACCAGCTTTTCCAAATCTTGGTGGGTTGCAGCGACGATACGTACATCGACCTTGACTGGGATATGTCCGCCGACGCGGTAGAATTCACCATCTGCTAAAACACGAAGTAAGCGTGTTTGTGTTTCAAATGGCATGTCACCAATTTCGTCAAGAAACAAAGTACCGCCATTGGCTTGTTCAAAACGGCCTTGATGTTGAGTGTTTGCTCCTGTAAATGCACCTTTTTCATGTCCAAATAACTCAGTTTCGATTAAGTCTTTTGGAATGGCTGCCATATTCAATGCAATAAATGGCTTGGCACGACGTGGTGAGTGTTTGTGTAAGGCGTGAGCAACCAACTCTTTACCTGTACCTGATTCACCATTAATCAACACCGTAATATGGGATTGTGATAAACGACCGATTGCTCGGAAAACTTCCTGCATTGCAGGGGATTCGCCGATAATTTCGGTTGATTGTAGTGGTGAGGCTGTTTTGGTTGCTTCTTGTTGTTGCAATTTATTGATATGCAAGATGGCACGATTGACTAGTGCCAAGGCTTCATCAATATCAAAGGGTTTAGGTAAATATTCAAAAGCACCTGTTTGATAGCTTGATACAGCAGACTCTAAATCGGAGTGCGCGGTCATGATAATCACAGGCAGGTCAGGATGTGTGTTCTTCACCTTAGATAAGAAGGTTAGACCATCAATCCCTGGCATGCGGATGTCGGTTAAAATCACATCGGGTGCATCGTCATGTAGGCGTTCCAATGCAGTTTGTGCTTCTTCAAAGTTGGTGACATCAAAACCTTCTTCTTTGAAGGTTTTTTCAAGTACCCAACGCATGGCACGATCGTCATCAATTACCCAAATTTTATTTCGTGACATGGTTTAACTCCCAAGGTAGATATAGGCTAAATACGGTTTTTCCTGGAACTGATTGACACTCAATCATTCCGTTATGTTGATGCATAATATTTTGAGCAATACTGAGACCCAGTCCTGTGCCTTTGGCACGACCTGTAACAAGGGGGTAAAAAACTGACTCGAGAATGCTTTCTGGAACGCCAGGACCATTGTCTTCGATATCGATACGGACAGCTGAACGATTTAATACACCATTAATCGTAACAAGGCGTTGTATTCGGGTTCTTAAAACCAGTTCAGGCTCTGAATCTGTAAAGAATTCTTTATTTTCGGTCATGGCTTGTACTGCATTGACACTAATGTTGAGCATGACCTGAATCAGTTGGTCACGATCAGCCATGACATCGGGTAAAGACAAGTCATAATCACGGGTAATCTTGATTTTCTTCTTGGTTTGGTTTGCGATGAGTGAGCGAACACGTTCTAAGGGTTCATGCACATTGCTGAGTTCATAACTTGGCAATTGACGAGAACCAAGCATGGTATCTGCCAAATTAGTCAGTCGATCAACTTCGCTAATAATGATGTCAGTAAACTCACGATAGCTATCATCACCTAAACTGCGTGCCAGTAATTGAGTTGCACCACGAATACCCGCCAAAGGATTTTTAATTTCATGTGCCACGCCACGGACCAATTGTCTGGCTACTTGGTGTTGCTGAACGAGGTTTTCTTCCTTAGAGATTTTCAACATCCGATCAATTGGATTAAGTTCGATTAAGAGTAAAGGGTGATAACTTTTACCAGCATTGAGCTGTGAAGCGGTGTAGTCGACATGAATGGGTTTAAAATTCACATTGATCACTGCTTCACGACGCGTATAGTGTTGACCACTTTCTAAGGTATTTAATAAAGCTTCTTGCGTATTGAAGGTATCATCATGTGCATGCAGCAAATTTAATACCGGCTGACCTGATGCGCGTAACAAGCTGATATCAAATAATGCTTCACAAGCAGAATTTAAATAAAAAATATTAAGCTTACTATCGACCAATAAAATGGCAGTTGTCAGATTATCTACTAAGAGTCGATAGTCGATAGTGTTCTGTTGATCCATTTGTGAATCGTCCTGTTTTAAAATGGCGCAATAAATATAAATTTTAATGAAGAGCCATTAACTTCTAAAATGTACTTTATGCAAAATACAAGCCAACTTTGTATTAACTAAATTTCAATCACTTAAATCTGAAAGAATCGATTTATACGGTATTTTTCACATACATCTGCTTATTTCAATATTTTATTATGCTTCAAATTGGTGCGTTGTTAGATTTTGTTTAAAATTTTGGTCGTATTTTGGTGCATTACACAAAGAGATGGCTTTGCTGCTATGCGTAGACAAAGAAAAGTCATACAATACGCCGATTCAAGTGGAGCGCAGATTCATGAAGACCCCCAAAGTCGGTTTTGTATCTTTAGGTTGTCCTAAGGCATTGGTAGATTCTGAACGAATTTTAACTCAGTTAAAGACTGAAGGTTATCAGGTTGCATCAGATTATGACGGTGCAGATTTGGTTGTTGTTAACACCTGTGGTTTTATTGAATCTGCAGTGCAAGAGTCTTTAGATGCCATTGGCGAAGCCATGAGCGAAAATGGACGAGTGATCGTTACCGGTTGCTTAGGTAAAGATGAAGACAAAATTCGCCAAATGCACCCCAATGTACTTAAGGTAACAGGTGCGGCAGCCTATCAAGATGTGATGGAAGCAGTACATGAATATGTGCCTGCACCACCAAAACACAACCCATTTATTGATTTAGTTCCAGAGCAAGGTGTTCGTTTAACGCCGAAGCATTATGCCTATTTAAAAATTTCAGAAGGCTGTAATCACCGCTGTACATTCTGCATTATCCCAAGTATGCGCGGAGATCTCGTGTCTCGCCCTGTAGGTAAGGTGTTGGATGAAGCAGCTGCGCTTAAACGTGCGGGTGTAAAAGAGGTCTTGGTGATTTCTCAGGATACCTCAGCATATGGTGTGGATACCAAGTACAAGTTAGATTTCTGGAACGGTCAGCCAGTTAAAACCAAATTCTATGACATGTGTGAAGCGCTTGGTCAGCTTGGGATTTGGGTGCGTTTGCATTATGTTTATCCATACCCGCATGTAGATGCTGCCATTGATTTGATGGCTCAAGGTAAAATCCTGCCTTATTTAGATATTCCTTTTCAGCACGCCAGTCCGCGCATCTTAAAATTGATGAAGCGACCAGCTCATAGCGAAAACACATTAGAGCGCCTTAAATTGTGGCGTGAAAAATGCCCTGAATTGGTGATTCGTTCAACATTTGTTGTTGGTTTCCCTGGTGAAACAGAAGAAGACTTCCAGATTTTATTGGAATGGCTGAAAGAAGCTCAGCTTGATCGAGTGGGTTGCTTTACGTATTCGCCTGTAGAAGGTGCAACTGCGAATGATTTACCTGATCATGTGCCAGAAGAAATTAAGCAAGATCGTTATGAGCGTTTCATGGAAGTTCAGCAAGCGATTTCTGCGGCAAAATTACAAAAGCGTATCGGTCAGAAAATGACAGTGCTTGTGGATGGCTTGGAAGATGAATTCCCTGTTGCAGTTGCACGTTCATATGCAGATGCGCCAGAAATTGATGGCAATGTTTTTGTTGAAGATATTGATAAGAGTGTGATTAAAGCAGGTGATCTGCTTGAAGTCGAAATTACCGATGCAGATGAATACGATTTATTTGCAAAGTTAATTCAGATTAAATCTGCTTGATGTTGAATTAAATTTAAGAAATTTGAGATTGGTCGGTTTGGAGTAAAAGTATGTCAGCTTCTAAAAATCCACGTTATGCACGAATTTTGCTAAAGCTTTCGGGTGAAGCTTTAGCAGGCAATAAAGATATGGGTATTGATGCCCAAGTTTTAGATCAAATGTCACTTTCAATTGCGCACTTGGTTGGTTTGGGTGTGCAGGTGGGTATTGTTGTTGGTGGTGGTAACTTATACCGCGGCAGCCAGTTACAGAAAGATGGCCTAGTTGGTCGTGTAACAGGCGACCAAATGGGTATGTTGGCAACGGTAATGAATGGCTTAGCAATGCGTGACGCGTTGGTGCGCCGTAATATCAAAACTCGTTTAATGTCAGCATTGTCAATTGGTACAGTGGTTGAGCCATATTCAAGCCGTGATGCGATCCGTCACTTGAGCCAAGGTGAAGTGTGTGTATTTGTTGCGGGTACAGGGAATCCATTCTTTACCACAGATACAGCAGCATGTTTACGTGGTATTGAGATTGAGGCGAACCTGATCTTGAAAGCGACCAAAGTAGATGGTGTTTATAATAAAGATCCAAGCAAATATGATGATGCGGTTAAATATGACAATTTAACTTTTGACCAAGTGCTTGATGAAAAGCTTGGTGTGATGGATCTGACCGCGATTTGTTTATGTCGTGATCACAATGTGCCACTACAAGTTTTTGATATGAACAAATCTGGTGCATTACTTTCTGTTGTAATGGGCGAAAAAGAAGGTACTCACGTCACGAATTAATGTACGTGAGTCATAAAGCTCTTTATACTAATGTCTAAATATTTTGTAATACCTAATGAATAAGTAAGGAAGATCATATGATTAACGATCTCAAACAAGATAGCGAACAGCGTATGCAGAAATCGCTTGACTCTTTAGAGTTGGGCTTTGCCAAAGTTCGTACAGGTCGTGCGCACCCATCTATTTTAAATGGTGTGATGGTTTCTTACTACGGCTCTGATGTTCCATTGAATCAAGTCGCAAATATCGGGCTTGAAGATTCGCGTACCTTGTTGGTTCAACCATTTGAGCGTTCGATGGTTGCTGCGATTGATAAAGCGATTCGTGAAGCAGGTTTGGGATTAAATCCTATCACTGCTGATGCAATCCGTGTACCAATGGCTGCGTTAACAGAAGAAACCCGCCGTGATATGCAAAAAGTTGCGCGTGCTGAAGCTGAAAATGCCAAAGTTGCAATTCGTAATATTCGTCGTGATGTATTGGGTGATCTCAAAGCATTATTGAAAGAAAAAGAAATTTCTGAAGATGATGATCGCCGTGCATCAGATGATATTCAAAAAATTACGGATAAATATGTTGCAGAAGTTGATAAACGTCTTGCAGCGAAAGAAGCAGAATTGATGAAGGTCTGATTTTATTATGACCTTGCAAGAAGAAGCGCTTCTTCCTCAACATGTTGCCATCATTATGGATGGCAACAATCGTTTTGCCAAAAAAAAGCAAATGCAAAAAGGCGATGGACATCGGGAAGGCAAGAATGTCTTGGATCCGATTGTTGAACATTGCAAAAAAGAAGGTGTTCGTGCGTTAACCGTTTTCGCATTTTCAAGTGAAAATTGGAATCGTCCACAATACGAAGTTGATTTGCTAATGAAATTGTTGGAAGAAACAATTCATGAGCAATTGCCTCGTATGGAGCAATTTAATATCGCGCTGCGCTTTATTGGTGATCGTTCTCGGTTGTCAAATGAATTGCGTGATTTAATGCAACTCGCTGAGCAAAAAACGGCCGCTTTTGATTCCATGACCCTAACAATTGCGATTAGTTACGGTGGTATGTGGGATATGGCGCAGGCTGCAAAAAACATTGCTCAAGATGTACTTGCAGGAAAACTTCAAGCAGATCAGATAAATGTTGATTTATTTGATAAATATGTCAGTCTAAATGATCTTCCAGCTGTTGATTTGTTAATTCGTACAGGTGGAGATTACCGTTTGTCTAACTTCCTGTTATGGCAAGCTGCGTATGCCGAATTGTATTTTACCGATACTTTGTGGCCAGAATTTACTGTAAAAGAGTTGGATTACGCATTTCGTGTTTTTTCAGGACGTGAAAGACGCTTTGGTAAAACGTCGGAACAGATTCAACAAGCGAAAATAGAGAATTAATAATGTTAGAGCGGATTATTACCGCATTGGTGTTAGTTGCTGTTGTTTTAAGTTGCATGTTTGCAACGCAATCACATTATCCAATGTTTATGCTTATGATTTTAGCCGCGGGGGTTGCAGGTTATGAGTGGTTTAAGCTTATGCCTCGTGCAACATCACCGGTATCAAAACCTAAAGCTTGGATTTATGGTGGCGCGGTTGCAGCAGTAGCGACACTGGCATTATTTTTTGATGATGTAGCACTTTTACTCTGGGCTGCCTCTATTCTCACTTGGTTGGGCAGTATCTATTGGGTAAAGAATTTTCCCGAATCTGATAGTTGGTATAATGCATCCTTACATATCGTAGGGTTTATTCTGATTTCTGCTGCAGTCACCGCGCTTTATGCTGTTTGGCATAGTTCACCATGGTGGCTGATGTATTTGTTCCTCCTGGTTTGGGGCGCGGATAGTGGTGCATATTTTGTAGGGCGTAAATTCGGTAAGAAAAAACTTGCACCTTTTGTGAGCCCCAATAAATCTGTTGAAGGTTTATATGGTGGTATCGCGACAACCGTGATTATCATGTTGGTTGTGCAGTATACCTATTTAAATTTAACTGCAATACAGCTTATTCTGTTCTTAATTCTTTCAATTATTACTGTGTTTGCTTCGGTATTGGGCGACTTGTTTGAGTCAATGATTAAACGCCGAGCAGGAATCAAGGATTCTGGCCGTGTTCTGCCTGGACATGGTGGTGTGTTAGATCGTATTGACTCCTTACTTGCCGCTGCACCGATTTTTGCAACAGGTATGTATATATTAAAACTTATTGGTGTAGATCTTTAAATGACTCAAGCTGTTTGTATATTGGGTGTTACGGGTTCAATTGGACAAAGTACTTTAAAAGTATTGGAACAACACCCAGACCAATACACTGTATCTGCAGTCTCTGCATATAGTCGTTTAGATGAACTTTTAGAAATTTGTAAAAAATATCATCCAAAAATTGTTGTTGTGCCAAATGATAAAGCACTTGAGTTACAACAACGCTTCGATCAAGAAAATTTAAAACAGATTGAAATCTTAACCGATGAAACCGGCTTAATCTCAATCGCTGCACATGCTGATGTTGATATCGTTATGGCGGCAATTGTTGGGGCTGCTGGCTTACTTCCTACATTGGCAGCAGTAAAAGCGGGTAAGCGGGTTTTGCTTGCCAATAAAGAAGCACTGGTGATGTCGGGTGACATCATGATGCAGGCAGCTAAAGAGCATCAGGCACTGTTGTTACCTGTAGACTCTGAACACAATGCTATTTTTCAGTCTTTACCGCATGATTATTTAAATGCAGAAAGAACGGGACAGCCTCAATTGGGCGTGTCACAGATTCTACTGACTGCATCTGGTGGTCCTTTTCTAAATCATTCCTTGGAACAGTTGCATGATGTAACGCCACAACAGGCATGTAAACATCCAAACTGGTCAATGGGGCAAAAGATCTCAGTCGACTCTGCAACTTTAATGAATAAAGGCTTAGAATTGATCGAAGCTTGTCATTTGTTTTCAATATCAGAACATTTTGTTACAGTTGTTGTTCACCCACAAAGTATTATTCACTCCATGGTGCAATATGTGGATGGATCAACTTTGGCACAAATGGGTAACCCTGATATGTGTACGCCGATTGCACATGCATTGGCATGGCCAAAACGTTTAGCGACGCATGTTCCTGCATTGAATTTGTTTGAGACAGCTCAATTGAATTTCCAATCGCCTGATCTTGTTAAGTTTCCAGCTTTGGATTTAGCGCGTCAGGCCATGCGTGCAGGTGGTTTAGCACCAACGATTTTAAACGCGGCAAATGAAATTGCAGTTGCCGCTTTTTTGCAGCAAAGAATTCGATTTACTCAGATCACTCAAGTGGTCGAAAATACCTTGCAAACTGTACAAAATGCTAAAGCAGAAAACATAGACATCATTTTACAGACTGATATGATCGCAAGACGAATTGCAGAAAAGTATATTGTGGATATAGGAGGCTAAATCGTATGAATGCACTATTTATGATTGTTGCAGCGATTTTGTTGCTTGGTCCTCTGATCGCAATTCACGAATTTGGTCATTATTGGGTTGCACGTAAACTTGGTGTTAAAGTGCTGGTTTATTCCATCGGCTTTGGTCCAACACTACTGAAATGGCAATCTAAAAAGTCTGGTATCCAATATCAACTTTCGGCTTTACCTCTTGGTGGTTATGTCAAGATGTTGGATGAACGTGAGGGCAATGTTGCTGAGCAAGATTTACCTTATGCGTTTAACCGTCAATCTCCATGGAAACGTATTGCGATTGTTGCTGCGGGCCCATTGATTAACCTGATTTTTGCTGTGTTCTTGTTTTGGATTCTGTTTCTGCCAGCGCAAGATCAACTCAATACCCGTATTGGCAAAGTCATGCCAAATACACCAGCAGCGCAGGTTGATTTACATGTTGGCGATAAGGTGTTGATGGTGGATGGGCAAACAACATCAACATGGGAAAAACTAAATTATGCTTTAGTTAATCGTGTGGGCGAAACTGGACAGGTCTCTATTGTTGTTGATCGTGCAGGGACTGAGAAACAGTTTAGTTTACCGATCAAAGAATTTTTAAAAGATCAGAGTCAATCACCTTTAGATGTATTGGGCTTTTTACCTTATCGTCCAGTCATTCCTGCAACGGTGAAAGAGCTGAGTGCAGATGGTGCTGCAATACGCCAAGGCATGAAAGTGGGAGACCAAATTGTTGCAATTGATAATGTTGCAATGAAAGATTGGTTTGATGTGGTGGATGTGGTGCAAAAATCACCAGAGAAACTTTTAAATATTGATGTGATGCGTCAAGGTCAATTGGTTCATTTACAAGTGATGCCTCAAGGGCAACGCGATAATATGGGCAATACGACGGGAATGCTTGGTGTGAAAAGTGATGCTGGTAAAATCACGATCCCGAATGATTATAAACAAACCATACAGTATTCACCTATCGAAGCGCTGGGTGTTGCATTTGAAAAAACCACACAGCTTTCAGGCATGATTTTTAACTCCATCATTAAAATGGTGCGTGGTTTAATCGGTTTGGATAATTTGTCGGGTCCGATCACAATTGCTAAAGTTGCTGGTCAAAGCGCAGAAATGGGATGGCAAACATTTATCTCATTCATGGCTTTGATGAGTGTGAGTTTGGGGATTCTAAATTTACTGCCGATTCCAATGTTGGATGGTGGACATTTAGTTTATTACTTTATCGAAGCAATTCGTGGTAAACCTGTTTCTGAACAAATACAGATGTTTGGTCTAAAAGTTGGTATGGTACTGCTCGGTAGCATGATGCTTTTGGCTTTATTTAACGACTTCATGCGTTTATAAAAAAACGCAAATGGAATTTAACTTACTGGAAAATATATGGGCATGCGTCACACACATTTATTAATGCCTTTGGCACTGGTTAGTGCGATGGCAGTGGTACAACAAGCATACGCAGCAGATGAGTTTCTTGCACGAGATATACGAATTGATGGCTTAGTGCGTTTAACACCTGCAAGTATCTATTCTATGTTACCAATAAATAGTGGCGATAGAGTCAGTGATCCAATGATTGCTGAGGCAATCCGTACGCTATATGCTTCTGGTTTATTCGATGACATTAAAACATATAAAGAAAATGATGTTTTAGTGTTTAGAGTTGTTGAACGTCCAGTGATTTCAAAGTTGGAATTCAAAGGCAATAAGCTCATTCCGAAAGAAGCCTTGGAACAAGGTTTGAAGAAGATGGGCATTGCTGAAGGTGAGGTATTTAAGAAGTCTGCATTACAGACCATTGAAACTGAGCTAGAACAACAATATACCCAGCAAGGCCGTTATGATGCGGATGTGACGGTTGAAACGGTTGCTCGTCCCAATAACCGTGTTGAGTTAAAGCTGAACTTTAATGAAGGTACAGCGGCTAAAGTATTTGATATCAATATTATTGGTAACACTGTTTTCAGTGATAGCGATATCAAACAAGCCTTTGCGGTGAAAGAAAGTGGTTGGGCTTCCGTTGTAACTCGTAATGACCGCTATGCCCGTGAAAAGATGGCTGCAAGTTTAGAAGCATTACGTGCCCTCTATTTAAATAAAGGTTATATCAACTTTAATATCATCAACTCTCAATTGAACATCAGTGAAGATAAAAAGCATATCTTTATTGAGGTTTCAGTCGATGAAGGTAGTCAATTTAAGTTTGGCGAAACAAAATTCTTAGGTGATGCACTATATAAGCCTGAAGAATTACAAATGCTTAAGCTCTATAAAGATGGCGAAACCTATTCTCAAGAAAGAGTCAACGCAGTTAAACAGCTTTTGCTTCGCAAATATGGTAATGCTGGTTATTATTATGCTGAAGTAAATGTGGTACCTGAAATTAATAACCAAACGGGTATCGTTAACCTAAACTATTATATTAATCCAGGCCAACAAGTCACCGTACGTCGTATTAATTTCACGGGTAATAGCAAAACTGCAGATGAAGTGTTACGTCGTGAAATGCGTCAAATGGAAGGTGCGCTGGCAAGCAATGAGAAGATTGACCTTTCTAAAGTTCGTTTAGAGCGTACGGGTTTCTTCAAGACGGTTGATGTTAAGCCAGTTCGTGTGCCGAACTCGCCTGATGAAGTTGACTTAAATGTCAATGTTGAAGAGCAACACTCTGGTACAACCACATTGGCTGTCGGTTACTCGCAAAATGGTGGTGTAACCTTCCAAGCAGGTTTAAGTCAAACCAACTTTATGGGTACAGGTAATCGTGTTGCGATCGACTTGTCGCGTTCTGAAACACAAGATTATTATAACTTAAGTGTTACTGATCCATACTTTACCATTGATGGTGTAAGCCGTGGTTATAACGTTTACTATCGTAAAACCAAGTTAAATGAAAACTATAACGTTAACAACTATGTAACGGATAGTATTGGTGGTAGCTTGAGTTTTGGTTATCCAATCGATGAAAATCAAAGCTTGAGTGCATCTTTAGGGATTGACCAAACTAAAGTCAGAACGGGACCAAGTGTTTCAACTTATATTCGTGATTATTTGTTAGCAAATGGCGGTAAAGCGACTGGAAGCAGTAGCTATTGTCCAACTGAGTTCTTAGAAACTGATCAAACTACAGGTCAATTAACAGGTAAGTGCCAAGAAGGAAAGCTGATCAATTATGATAATGCTTTCGAAGGTACATTCTTGACTTATAATTTAAACTTGGGTTGGTCATATAACACATTAAACCGTCCGATTTTCCCAACTTCAGGTATGTCACACCGAGTTGGTTTGGAAATTGGTTTACCAGGTAGTGATGTCGACTATCAAAAAATGACCTATGACGCGCAAGCCTTTAAATCACTTTGGGGCGGCTTTGTACTTCGTGGCTACGGTAAGTTAGGTTATGGTAATGATTTACCATTCTATAAGAACTTCTACGCGGGTGGTTATGGTTCAGTACGTGGTTACGATAACAGCTCTTTAGGTCCAAGATATCCAAGTGTGATTTTCCAAGAAACTAAGCAAAATGACCTTGATCCCGAAGAAGTGGGCGGTAATGCTTTAGTTCAATTTGGTACAGAATTAGCACTTCCTTTACCATTTAAAGGGGATTGGACTCGTCAGGTACGCCCAGTACTCTTTGCTGAAGGTGCTCAAGTGTTTGATACTCAGTGTGATGTGCCAAAAGGTAATGTCACAATTGATGGTAAAGAAGTTGATATTAAGCAATATTGTAAAGATAACAACAAGTTAGATTTTGGCAATATGCGTTATAGTGTTGGTGTTGGCTTCACATGGATTACCATGATTGGTCCATTATCACTAAGTTATGCATTCCCGCTGAATGATAAAAAAGGCGATGATACTAAATCTATCCAATTCGAAATCGGTCGTACCTTCTAAGGGCGACCTCGTTTAGCGCTGTAAAATATAAAGGATGTAATAATGAAAAAATTAGCAATGTTGATGTTAGGTTTAGGCTTCACGGTTTCTGCTTCAGTAAATGCAGCTGGCCTTGCTGTGGTCGATTTGGCTAAAGTTGTTGAGAGCAGTACTTATCTGAAACAGCAAAATGCAAGCCTCACTCAGTCAGTCAAACCAACTTCAACTCGTCTTGAGCAATTGGGTAAAGAAATCGAGTCTTTACAGCAAAAAGCACAGACTGAAGGCCAAAAAATGAATCAAGCGGATATTCAGAAGCTGACTGCCCAGTATCAATCAAAGCTTAGTGAATTTAATTCGACTCAACAAGGTTTACAGACTAAAGTTCAGTCAAGTTTACAGGCAATGAATACGACTTTTGAGTCTCGTGTGAAGCAAGCTGCTGAACAATTGCGTAAAGAGAACAACTTAGACTTTATTTTGAATAAAAATTCTACGATTGCCTCTGACGCTCAGTATGATTTAACTGATAAAATGATTCAAAAGGTTAATGCTATTAAATAATCAATGAATAGACGTACTTATCGTTTAGAAGAAATTGCTCACCTTGTTCAAGGTGAGCATTTCGGTGAAAAAGACTTTCAAATTTCTAATTTGGCAAGTTTGGAACATGCGCAAAAACAACATATCTGTTTTGTGAATGGTGAGAAATACTTGGCGCAAGCCGAAGCAAGCCATGCTGGTGTGTACATTGTCACCGCGGCTCTCAAACAACAACTTACAAGTAAACAAAATTTTATTGTTGTTGATAATCCTTATCTGGCTTTTGCCACCTTAACCCATGTATTTGAAAAAAAGATAACTCAACGCGGTATTGAACGTACAGCCCAGATTCATCCTTCAGCAATCATTGCTGATGATGCTTATGTCGGGCACTATGTGGTGATCGGTGAAAATTGTGTGGTGGGGAACAATACCATTATTCAAGCGCATGCATTTCTCGATGATCATGTTGAGATTGGTAAAGATTGCTTTATTGATGCACATGTCACCATTACAGGGGCGGCTAAACTAAAAGATCGTGTTCGTATTCATGCGAATACTGTGATTGGGTCAGAAGGTTTTGGTTTTGCGCCTTATCAGGGCAAGTGGCATCGTATTGCTCAATTGGGTTCAGTTCGTATTGGAAATGATGTTCGAATTGGTTCAAATTGTAGTATTGACCGTGGCGCATTGGACGATACGATTTTGGCTGATGGTGTCATTATTGATAACCTTGTGCAAATTGCTCACAATGTCCAAATTGGAGAGAACACTGCGATTGCTGCAAATTGCGGAATTGCAGGAAGTGCGAAAATTGGCAAAAACTGTATCATGGGTGGCGCATCAGGCGTGGTTGGACACCTTGAAATTACTGATAATGTCACACTTACAGCAATGTCAATGGTCACAAAAAATATTTCTGAGCCAGGAACGTATTCTTCTGGGATGGGTTTGTTTGAAAATAGTCATTGGAAAAAGACAATTGTCCGTCTGAGACAATTAGCAGATGTGCCATTGACCCAAATCACTAAAAGGCTTGATCATATGCAAGCTCAATTAGAGTCCCTTGAATCAACCTTTAAGTTACGTAAATAATTTATTATGACTGAGTCTACATCTCCAGCATTTACAATGCCTGAATTACCCATGGATATTCTTACGATTCGTGAATATTTACCGCATCGTTATCCATTTTTATTAGTCGATCGTGTTACAGAAGTAACTGAGAATAGTATTGTCGGTTATAAAAACGTCTCGATTAATGAAGAGTTTTTACAAGGGCATTTTCCAACTTATCCAATTATGCCGGGTGTGCTGATCATTGAAGCCCTAGCACAAGTTTCTGGTATATTGGGTTTTGTACTTACCAATCAAAAGCCAAAAGCAGGTTCTTTGTTCCTTTTTGCGGGTGCTGAGAAAATCAGATTTAAAAAACAAGTTGTTGCGGGTGACCAGCTTATCTTAAAATCTGAACTTGTGATGCAAAAACGTGGCATTTACAAGTACAATTGTACCGCTAGTGTTGATGGCAAGGTTGCCGCGACAGCAGAGATTATTATTTCCCACCAGAAAATAGAGCAGACATGAGTAGTCAAAATTTAATACATCCTACAGCAATTATTGACCCGTCTGCAGAAATCGCTTCTGATGTACAAATTGGTCCTTATTGTATTGTAGGTCCAAATGTAAGTATTGACTCTGGTACAAAATTACATTCACATGTTGTTATTGGTGGTTTTACGCGAATTGGTAAAAATAATGATATTTTCCAATTCTCGAGTATTGGTGAAATTTGCCAAGATTTAAAATATCAAGGCGAAGAAACTTGGCTAGAAATTGGCGATCATAATTCGATTCGTGAGCATTGTACCTTGCATCGCGGTACCGTTCAGGATCATAGTTTGACCAAGATTGGTAGCCATAACTTATTAATGGTGAATACACATATTGCACATGACTGTGTTATTGGGAACCATAATATTTTTGCAAATAATGTCGGTGTGGCTGGGCATGTTCATGTTGGCGACCACGTGATTGTTGGTGGAAATGCTGGTATTCATCAATTCTGTAAGATTGACTCTTATAGCATGATCGGCGGAGCTGCTTTAATTCTTAAAGATGTACCTGCTTATATTATGGCTTCTGGTAATCCTGCACGTGCCTTTGGTATGAATATCGAAGGAATGCGTCGTAAGGGCTGGTCTAGAGATACCATTCAAGGTTTAAGAGAAGCGTATAAGCTGATCTATAAATCTGGTCTAACGACAGAACAGGCAATTGAACAAATTCGTAATGAAATTCTAGTAAAAACACCTGAAGCGCAACTGTTTATTGATTCTTTAGAACAATCAACACGCGGTATTGTGCGTTAATAACTGAACAGAAAAGAAAAAAGACACCGCGGTGTCTTTTTTTATAACTTTAACTTTCTTGTTCAATAAACTGCTGACGATATTGCTTCGGAGAGTGTTCAAAGGTTCGCTTGAATGCCTGACTAAACGCTGTTTCTGAAGAATAGCCAACTTTATTGGCAATTTGCTGTACAGAATAATTACTTTTACGTAGATACTGGCTGGCTAAACGCATACGATGCTGTTGTAAGTAGGCGAGAGGAGACTCACCAATTACTTCATGGAAGAGGCTGGCAAACTTTGAGCGTGACATACAGCATTGTTCTGCCAATGATTCAACTGTCCAAGCATCTTCAGGATGATTATGGATTGCAGCAAGGCTATTACTCAGTTCAGGATGGTTGAGTGCACTGAGCCAACCATGTTGAGTCGAGATCTGTTGGATATGATCTCGAATACATTTGATCAATAAGATATTCACCAGATGATCAATAATAATATCGCGACCTGCTTGGATATTTTGGGTTTCTAGAGCTAAAAAATGCAAGCCGATTTGTAACCATTCAGGTGCATTGGTATCTCCATGTTGAAGATGGATAATAGATGGTAAAGCCTGAATAAAAGGCTTGGCCATAATGGTGTCAATTTGGCAACGTATTGTTAGAATCAGATTTTTTTCGGATGAGTGTGTACCGAACTCAATAGCATCTTCTTTATGACCATTGAAAAACTTTGAAATATCAACAGCATCAACCAGTTTGGTAATCGCATTATCTGCACCTGTATGTGCTTTGCCAGATGGAATAACCACAATTTCACCAGCATGTGCAGTTAAACTATTGTGCGCGTCAATTTGAATAAAAACAGAACCAACTAAAACAATATGAACAATTAAGGCGGTTTGATCTTGGCAGATAAAACTCCATTCTCCTTGAGTTTTCAAGTAGAGATATTCAGTGTGATTTAAATGAATATCAGCAAATATTTTACTTAAAGCATCCATATGATTTTTTAACGATGTATTCATTTAAATTATAGAGAGCTGTGCTAATAACTCAATATGTGTTTTTAGGACAAAAACAGGGTGGATGATGCCAAAGACTTTGACATAGCTTTTTTGGACGCTTGCAACTGTCATGAAAGCCATAATTCTTGAAAATATGTATATATATACAAAGACATGGATATGATGATGAATGCGCCAGTAAATGTTGAACAAGAACTTACGCCAGTAAGCATTCCAAAGTCAAAAACGGAGTTGGATCGTAAACGTTATTTATGGGCCATTAGCCCAGCTTTACCTGTAATCGGAATTGGGATTTTAGCAGGTTATCAATTTGCGCCGCGCCCATTGAAAAAAATCTTCGCTTTAGGTGGCCCAATCGTTTTACACATCGTCATTCCGACGATTGATACCATTATTGGTAAAGATGCCAATAACCCAACCGATGAAGATATTCGACTTCTTGAGAAAGATCCTTACTATTCGCGTTTGGTGAAAAGCTTTATTCCATTGCAATATGCAGCTAATGTGTATGCATGTTATTTAACCAGTCGTAAAGAGACATCGTTTCTTGATAAGATTTTTCTTGGTATCTCAATGGGTGCCATCAACGGAATTGCGATCAACACTGCACATGAGTTGAGTCATAAACATGATCGTATTGACCATATTTTGTCGCATTTAGCCCTCGTGCCAACAGGTTATAATCATTTCCGAATTGAACATCCTTATGGCCACCATAAACGTGCTGCGACACCTGAAGATCCAGCATCTTCACAAATGGGTGAAACATTCTACGAGTTCTGGCCACGTACCGTGATTGGTTCTTTTAAATCAGCCATTGAGATTGAAACCAATCGTTTAAAACGTAAAGGTAAAGAATTTTGGTCAACTGAAAATGAACTCTTGCAAGGTTGGGGCATGAGTGCAGCTTTTCATGCATCGATGGTCGGTTTATTTGGTAAAGGCGTTATTCCTTATTTAGCGACTCAAGCATTCTATGGCATTAGCTTGTTTGAGATTATTAACTATATCGAACACTATGGTTTAAAACGTCAGAAAGATAAGAATGGTAAGTATGAGCGGACCATGCCAGAACATAGCTGGAACAATAATAATATTGTGACTAACTTATTCTTGTATCAATTACAGCGTCACTCTGATCATCACGCTTATCCGACACGTCCGTTCCAAGCATTACGTCATTTTGATGAAGCGCCTGAATTGCCAAGTGGTTATGCCAGTATGTTACTACCTGCTTTGATTCCACCACTATGGTCAAAAATGATGGATAAGCGTGTCTTTGATCACTACAAAGGTGATTTGAATAAAGCCAATATTTTCCCAAAACGTCGTGCAAAACTGTTTAAGAAATTTGGTGTAGTCGATCAATCTTTGCAGCAGGCTCAGATTGAAGCCGTGACTGCCGAATAATTCAAGAAGCCTCCCAAAAGTAAGGCACTGATGAGTCATCATCAGTGCCTTTTTATTTTCTTGTATTAAAACTTTAACCAAGTAAGGATTTTAAATTTTCTTGCTGTATACCTATGTATAACTTAAAAATAATCTTGTAATCAATTTTATGAGGCGATGATGACAAAACATTATGATTATATTGCAATAGGTGGTGGTAGCGGCGGAATTGCATCGGTTAATCGTGCGGCAATGTATGGCAAAAAATGCGCATTGATCGAAAAAGCAGAGATTGGTGGAACATGTGTCAATGTAGGCTGTGTTCCTAAAAAAGTCATGTGGTATGCAGCTCATGTAGCTGAGTCAATTCAAAAGTATGGGCCTGATTATGGCTTTAACAGTAAAGTTGAGTCATTTGATTGGCAGGTTTTGATCAAGAATCGGCAGGCCTATATTGATCGAATTCATCAATCTTATCAAAATAGCCTAAGCAAGAATAATGTTGATCTTATTCAGGGATCTGCTTATTTTATTGATAAAAATACCATTGAAGTCAACGGTGAGCGATTCACAGCGGATCATATCTTAATTGCAACAGGGACACAGCCTTCATTACCTGATATAGAAGGTGTTAAATATGGGATTGACTCAAATGGTTTCTTTGAACTGACTGCTTTACCAAAAACCACAGCCGTGATTGGTTCAGGTTATATTGCGGTTGAGCTAGCGGGTGTGCTGAACGCTTTAGGTTCTCAGGTTGGATTGTTTATTCGTAAAGATTTACCTGTAAGACGTTTTGATTCGTTTTTAAGTGAAACTTTGGTTGAGGTCATGCAAGCCGATGGCATCACTGTACATACCCAAGCCGTACCTGAAAAAGTCACAAAAAATGTGGATGGTTCCGTGGTACTGCATTTAGAAAATGGTGAAAGCCATAGTGTAGATTGTCTGATCTGGGCAACGGGTCGAGAACCCAATACTGCACGTTTAAACTTGGACAAAGCGAATGTTCAGCTTGATGATCGTGGTTATATTCAAGTCGATAAATTCCAGAATACCTCACAAACAGGCATTTATGCTGTCGGGGATATTACAGGGAAAAAGGAGCTGACACCCGTAGCCGTCGCCGCTGGACGTAGACTGTCTGAACGACTCTTCAATCAGAAAGCAGATGAGCATTTAGACTACGACAATATTCCAACCGTTGTGTTTAGCCATCCACCGATTGGAACGGTGGGGATCACTGAGAAAGAGGCAATTGAACAATATGGTCAGCAAGCGGTCAAAGTCTATAACTCCGCATTCACTGCCATGTATAGTGCCATTACCCAACATCGCCAACCGACCAAAATGAAATTGGTTTGTGTCGGTGAGGAGGAAAAAATTGTGGGTATCCATGGCATAGGTTTTGGGATGGATGAAATTTTACAAGGTTTTGCTGTTGCCTTAAAAATGGGGGCAACCAAGAAAGACTTTGATAATACGGTTGCGATCCATCCAACCTCGGCAGAAGAGTTTGTCACCATGCGCTAGTGTCTTATTTGTGTGGTCATTTCGCTCTCTTATAATTGAGAAATGACCACTTTAAGACCATTGGGGGAATTTTGGCTGAACCTGATTGTGAAGCCATGTTTTTCCAATAGCAACTTTACCAATGCTAACCCGAGTCCATGACCGTTGTTGTGTGCAGATTTACGCCAAAATCGTTGTGTAAGTAAACTAAGATCATGGTCATTTAAACCATGACCTGTATCACTAATCACTAAATCATGTGTTTGCATATAGATTTGAATTGGGGCTTGCGCGTGTAAATACGCATTTTCAATTAAATTTTTAAGCACAATCTTGAGAGCTTCATCAGGGAGTTGCAGTAAAGATAAACTGTTCCAGTCAACCTCTAATTGTTGTGGTAGGTCGTGATATTTTTGCTTGAGTTCATTGATCACCTGTTTGAGGCTAATGGTAACATCGACTCTATTCAGCTCTGGTTGAACAAGTGTCTCTGTTTTACTTAACAAGAGTAATTGTTCCAAAAGTTGTTCATATCGCTGGATGCTGAATTCTGCTTGTTCTAAATTATTCAGCAGCTTTTGCTGATCTTGCCGAGATTGCATCAGCATCAATTTACTTAACTGCACATGGGTTTTAATGGCAGTGAGTGGACTACGTAGTTCATGTGCAGCAAATGCACTAAAGCTTTTTTCATTTTCCAGGCTCTGATGCAAGTTGTGTACAAGCGCGAATATGCTGTCTACAAAGGGTTGAATTTCTTTTGGGATATTTTCAGTGTTTAAATCGAGTAGATCGGTTGCCGCTGAGGAATGTTGGTCTTGTTGTTTTCTCAGGCGTTGTGCAATGTGATCCAGTGGCAGAAACTCGACACGAATAATCCATAAGATTAGAAGAATGCATAGAATTAAAGTAATGATTAAAGGCATCAGCACAGATTGTAAAATTTGTTTGAGCAAGGAGTAGCGTAGTTGTAATTTTTCCGCAGTGACGACCCGTATTTGGCCCTTTTGCAGGACATAACTACGCCAATCAATGCCATTTTCCTGCCAAGTACTAAAGCCTGCTTTTCTGCTGGTTAAACTGGGTGAACCTTGGGTTCTTACTAAAACTTGTTGGTCTTCTGCAGGGTCATAACTCGAAAGTGAAACCTCACAGACGATTAAATTTTGCGGATTATGTTTTTGTTGTACGGAATCCAAGCTATTCATGATTTGATCAACGGGGAGTTGTTGAATTAAATGGGCAACCATTAATGCTGAAGCTGAAAGCCGCTCATCTAAGGTCTGTTGTAGGCGTTTTTCCAGATCGACATAAAGCCAATAAAATACCAAAGACCACAGCAGAATAAATACAAAGCAAATCGTGGTGACTAATCGCCATTTTAAACTGTAATTTTTCATATGCTTTGCTCAGGCACTTTGAACAGATAACCTACACCCCGAATGGTTTGAATGATGTCTGGGTGAATTTTTTGCCTTAAATGGTAAATATGGACATTAATTGCATTACTTTCGATACTGTCCTGAAAACCATAAACTTTATCAATGAGATGCTCATTTTTAAGGATCTGGTTTGGGTAGAGCATAAACGTTTCAAGCAAGCTGTATTCACGGCGAGAGAGGTTGAGCAATTGATCTTGGTAATAGGCTTGTTGCGTATCTTGATGCAGTTTTAAATCGCCTATCTGTAAGATGTTTGAGGAATAGCCGCGGTTTCGTCTCGCCAAAGCATGGACTCTGGCAATCAAAATAGGCAAATCAAAAGGTTTGGTCAGATAGTCATCCGCGCCTGTATTGAGGGCTTCAACACATTGCTGCGTTTGATTACGTGCTGTAAGAACAAGGACTGGTACGTGTAAACCCTCTTTTCGCCATGTCTGTAAGAGTTCCAATCCATCTTGGTCGGGTAAGCCCAAATCCAATAAACATAAATCCACCGCGCTGTTTCGAATAAAATAATCCGCAGCTTTGGCAGTATTGACATGTTCAACCGAAATATTTAGATAATCCAGTGCGGCGACAATCCCTTGTGCGATATAGGGATCATCTTCAACAAGTACGACAAACATGGCTTTTCCTCAATCAGTGTACTCATTTTACAAACAAATACAGCTGTTAATGTTCTCTTAATTTTGTCTATTTGATAATGCCTGCATATTGAATTTTAGACCTATTGTTATGCGATTTCATTTTTTAACCGCTCTATTTCTTGGGCTAAGTAGTGGCACATGGGCTGCTTCAGACTTTCTGCCGCCAGATCAAGCATTTAAATTTGAAGCCAGTTCTATTTCTAAAGATACTGCAGAATTAAAATGGGACATTGTCCCCAAATATTATCTCTATCATGATCAATTCAAAGTCATTGCGAATGGGAAAAATATTCACTTAAATTTGCCGAAAGGACAGCAAAAAGATGACCCTACCTTTGGCCTAACCGATGTCCACTACAATAACGTGACTGCGGAATTTAAGGTACAGCCGAATCAACAATACCAGATTCAATGGCAAGGCTGTGCCGATGACGGGCTTTGTTATCCTGTACAACGAATGACGATTCAGACGGACGACACTGGTTTGTTACCACAGACTAAGCCCGTATCTTCTCAAACCAATTTGGCACTTTTAGCGCAAACACTGCAAAAGACCACACCAGATTCAGTTCTGCGCGATGAGCCTGCAAAAACAGCACCAATCGCACCGAAAGCAGTACCAGCCCTTACTGATGCTGAAAATGTTCAGCAAAAGGCTGAGCTGTCGGATGCAGACCAGATTGAAAATGTCATAGAGAATGACAGCAATAACAGCGTTGTTTCAGCAGTGCAATCGAGTTCTCTTGCTCAATCGACATCTGAGCAAAATTTCAAACGGGACTGGAATAATGATCAGTTTTTTCTGCATTTATTGTCTAGCCAAACCGTCTGGATCAATATCATTGTTTTCTTGGGGCTTGGTATCTTATTGGCATTTTTACCGTGTTCCTTGCCTTTAATTCCAATTCTTTCAGGAATTTTAGTTCAGCAGAAGAAAGGACACCGCGCTGCATTAATTGCGATCACTTTCGTAGTCAGTATGGCATTGGTCTATGCGTTGATGGGGTTGGTGGTGGCTCAGCTTGGCTTTAATATTCAGCGCTGGTTTCAAAACCCAGTTTTCATCAGCCTATTTGTACTGATGTTTATTGTGTTTGCATTGAACCTGTTTGGTCTTTATCAACTATCTTTACCTCAGGCCTTATTACAACGTCTAGATCGGCTGCAACAATCACAGAAGGGTGGAACCTTTATTGGTGCGGGTGTGATGGGGGCAGTATCTGCTTTAATCGTGGGCCCATGTATGAGTGCGCCACTTGCAGGCGCTTTACTTTATGTTTCACAACTTGAACATGGCTGGTTAGGTGGGCTTTACTTATTCTTGATGGGTCTGGGAATCGGAATTCCTTTGTTTATTGCCAGTGTATTTGGGGCAAAGTATTTACCTAAACCTGGATTATGGATGGAGCGATTAAAATTTAGCTTTGGTTTTGTAATGCTGGCAATGGCGATTTATTTTGCTCGTCCATTACTGGGAAATGCAATCTATCATTCTGCTTTTGCCATTGTACTGTTTGTCGCTGCAGGATACTTAATCACAATTCTGCGACACATCATGAAATTAACGCATCGACTGTTGATACTTGCTGTGATTGGTGTTGTGGCTGCAACAGGCACATGGCACGCACATCTTGCACTATCATCTTTGAGTCAACAACAGGTGTCCAGCTTACATCAATGGATTGTGGTGAGAAATCAACAAGAGTTACAGCAAGCCTTGTCAGCTCATCCTGATCAGCCAGTTCTAATCGATGTTTATGCAGATTGGTGTGTTGCTTGTCAGCCGATTGAACGTCAAGTGATTCCATCGGTAGAGGTACAAGCCGCCATTGCCAATGTTGTCAGAATTAAATTGGATTTAACCCATTATGAAGCGTCTCAAGACCTAATTTTAAAGCAACGTCAAATTTTAGGGCCGCCAACAGTTTTATTCCTAAATGAACAGCATGAGGAACAGCGAAATTTACGTTTAACCGGCACATTTACTGCCCATCAGTTGGTTCAGAATGTTAAGCAACTGTCTGGAGTGCAACCATGATGATGTCTTCAGAGGCACTACATATCGGTGGGTTTATAGTGCCATGGTCATTACTGAGTATTTTACTGGGATGGTTCGCTGTATATTTATGGGGAATGTACCTCAGTCGAAAGAATCAATGGTCTGAAAATGCTTGGCAGCACTATAAAGATTCGCTTTGGTCAGCTGTATTGATTGGGTTGATTGCGGCAAGAGCCGTTTTCGTACTGATACATGCGGATGCCTACTTTTCACATCCGATTGATATTATCAAGATTCAGGATAAAGGCTTTAGCCCCTTTGCGGGCATGATGGCTGCCGCTGCGTGGTTTATTTGGAAAAATCGCGCTTTAAAGTACAAGATGCTAGGCAGTAGTTTACTGGTCTTTATTGCGGTACAACTTGCAAATCTAGCCTTACTTAAGCCTTTTCAAGTCCAAGCTGAATATCCAGCACTTAGCTTTAATAACTTGCAACAGCAACCACAGGCTTTAACCCAATTTATTGGGCAACCTACTGTGATTAATTTGTGGGCAAGCTGGTGTCCGCCGTGTCATCGAGAAATGCCTGTGTTGTACCAAGCACAACAAGATTATCCAAATATCCATTTTGTCATGCTCAATCAAGGTGAAACCACGGATGTCATTAAAAATTATCTCAGCCAGCACCAGTTCAATTTTAAAAACGTTTTAGCCGATCCAAATGGCGAAATGGCACAACAAATGAAGATGTATGGTATGCCCAGTACTTTATTTTTCAATGCTCAGGGGCAACTCGTGGAGCGGCATATGGGAGAACTTAGTCCTGCAATGCTGAAACAATATCTGCAAAAAATTACTCAACTACGTGAGGTGTCTTCTCAATGAACCTGAATCTTAAACGTTTAGCTGTTGTTGCTCTCGCATGCTCTACAGCTCAAGGATTTGCTGCAGTCCCGACCATCAAACAGAAACTGGAAAAAGACGGATTTAGCTTTGTTAAACAAATTGAAGCACCCGCGCAAATGACAGGCTGGGCTGGGCATATGCAACAAAATCCAATGACGGTTTTTATTTCGAATGACAATAAATATTATATCGTTGGGGATTTGCACAATGCTAAGGGGGATAACTTAACCGTTGATGCGCTGAATACGCATGTCAAACAATCGGTTTTGGATGATGTTTGGAAAAGTCTGGAAAAATCGGCTTGGATTCAGGATGGTAATGTCAAAGCACCACGGATTATTTATGTCTTCTCTGATCCAAATTGTCCATATTGTCATACATTTTGGGAAAAGGCTCGTCCTTATGTCAAAGCAGGCAAGGTGCAACTGCGCCATATCCAAGTCGGGGTGATCCGTGCGGAAAGCCGAGGACAGGCTGCCACGCTTCTGGCTGCATCCAATCCACAGCAGGTTTTTGAAGCATTTAATGCGGCGAAAGGGAAACAAAAATTGAAAGAATTAAAACCGATTCCAGCGCATCTTGCAGAAAAATTGGAATCGAATGAAGAAATGATGAATAAATATGGTTTTTATGCCACACCAGCTTTAGTCTGGAAAAATAGTCAAGGTCAAATGGAAACAGCACAGGGCTTACCTAAGGATTTAAAACATGTTTTTGAATAAAATCGATGAATAGAAATGCCGATTTATATGGCGATACATCAAATAAAAAGGACGTTATGAAAACGTCCTTTTTAGGTTGTTGCCGATTCAAAATTATTTTAGTTCACTTGATGATTTACCCAATTCACGGCGGGCAATGATCAATTGCTGAATCTGTTGCGTACCTTCAAAAATATCCAGAATTTTTGAGTCACGCGCCCATTTTTCCAATAATTCATCTTCAGCATAGCCAACACTTGCTGCTAACTCGACACATTTGAGCGTGATTTCGTTACCCACACGACCCGCTTTGGCTTTTGCAATCGAAGCCTCTTTCGAATTTGGCTTTTTATTGTCTGCCATCCAGGTTGCTTTAATCATTAATAATCGTGCAGCTTCCCACTCAGCTTCCATACGATAGATTTGCGCTGCTAGATTTGAGGTCTGTAAGTAGGGCGTGGTGTAGTCTGGATCAAGCTGATCTTTGAAAATCTCTTTGATGCGTTCTAAGGATGCTTTGGCACAACCAACGGCCATGGCTGCAACCAGTGGACGGGTATTATCAAAGGTTTCCATTACACCTGCGAAGCCTTTAGCCACATCAATTTCAGGGTTTCCCAATAAATTAGCAGCGGGCACACGGCAGTCGATAAAGCTGATTACCGCGGTATCTGAGGCTTTAATGCCCAGTTTGTGTTCAAGACGCTCAACTTTCATGCCTGCTGTGCCTTTTGGTACCACAAAAGACTTGATCGCAGCACGACCTAATTTTTTATCCAAGGTTGCCCAGACCACAACCGAATCAGCACGGTCACCCGAAGTGACAAAGATTTTTTCGCCATTCAGGATATAATCATCGCCATCTTTGGTTGCTGTGGTGCGAATCGCAGCTGAATCTGAACCACAACCTGGCTCGGTAATTGCCATGGCTGCCCAAGTGCCTTTGAAGCGTTCCAGCTGTTCATCATTGGCGACTGCTGCAATCGCAGAGTTGCCCAGACCTTGGCGGGGCATACTCAATAATAGACCCGTATCGCCATAACACATTTCAATGATGCCGAGTGCCGCAGACATATTGCCGCCGTTTACAACAGCGTCCAGATTAGCTGTTCCACGTTTACTGGCATTAGCAGCACCAACACCTTCGCCACTTTCATTCATGCCATCCAGTAAAGCCGCAAGCATATCCAGCTCTTTGGGATAGGCATGTTCAGCTTTATCGTATTTACGTGAAATCGGACGGAGTACATTGAGTGCAGTTTCGTGTGCCTGATCAACCAGCATTTTGAATTTTTTCGGATTTTGTAAATTCATTATTGTTCTCCAAAATTAAGCATGTAAGCCAGAATGCAAGATTGCAGTCGCACGAAGATCACGATACCAGCGCTCAACAGGATGTTCTTTGGTAAAGCCATGACCGCCAAGAATCTGAACGCCATCTGTGCCCATTTTCATTGATTTTTCAGCGCAGAGCAGGCGAGCAAGATAGGCTTCACGATGGAACGGTTTGCCAGCTTCTGCCAAACTTGCTGCGTTAAGAACCAACATACGCATTGCATCAATTTCAATCGCCATATCTGCAATCATGAATGCAACACTTTGACGGTGAGAAATGGGTTCTCCGAAGGCAGTACGTTCATTGGCATACTTGATACAGTAGGTTTTGATTGCTTCACAAGTCCCAATCGCCATCGCACACCACATCAAATTACCTAGATCGACAAAAGCGGTGTAATCAAAATCAGCATCCCCTAAGCGTAAGGCTGGCGTTTGATTAAATTGAAGAGTCGCCGTTTCAGCAGCTTTTAAACCCATTGCAGGGTTGGCTTTGACGGCAATCGTTTCATTGGATTGCACCACGAAAATATCAGGTTGACCGTTAAACTCCGCACTGACCAAGAACACATCGGCAATATCACCTAAAAGCACTAAGCTCTTTTCACCCGTAATATAGAATTGTCCATTGGCTTCAGATGCCGTGGTTTTTAACTGGTATGGGTTAAAAGCAGGGGTTGCCTCCTGAAAGGCAAAAGTCGCCGTAACATCAGTATCTTCTGCAAACACAGGTAAGTACATGGATTGAACTTGAGTTGAGCCCCAACGGGTTATTGCATTGATGACACTAAAGGTACTCAGCAAACCTGCAGTCAGACTGAAATCACCCTTCGCCAAGCTTTCTGCAATCAGAATATTACTCACAATATTCTGTTCTGCTGCCACACCACCCAATGCCTCTGGCAAAGCATAATAGTTGAGCCCCAAATCAACCAAATGTTGCCACAGTTCTTCTGGGAATTGTGCATGATGATCTGCATCATGTGCCAATGTGTAGAGCACTTCTTCAGCAAATTGTGACATAGCATCAACCGTCATTTGCTGTTCTTCAGTCAGACTAAGATCAAACAGATTTTTGTTGCTCTGATTTGGAAGACGCTGTTTATCGATTGGTTGTGGCTTAAATGCTTTTTGTGTTTTATTGAGTACTTTAAAACCTGTTTTTGAACCCTGATATAATGATTTCTCTACAAATTTTCTTAATTTGAGTTGATCAAGCATTTCGCTTCCTGCGAGTTTGGTGATCAAAGATAGCCCAAGACCTTGAGCCTTATTCATCATATTCGACATGATTTTATCCTAGAGGATGGTTGTAAATTTATGCTGACATGCTCCTACTCAAAAAACTATGTCTTGTGTGACATGCCGATTGGAGAAAGATAAAGGGTGAAATAGCCGTTTATTGTTTTTTATCGTATTGTTTTTTAAGTATTAAAAAAAATATGGGCGGAATTGTTTTTTTTAAAATTGACCAAAATGACAGAGCACTGATGTTATTGAGTCGTTGTATGATCACTGGGTCATATCGGAATGGCTGCCAGTGATCATGGTTTCAACTTAGAAGCGTTTACTATAATTCACGAATAAACGGTCCTCACCAAAGTCATTACCGTGTTTAACATCATAGTCAATGCGAATGTATTGCAGTGCAAAGCCTTTGAGATAGGGCTGTTGAAAGGCATAGTTAAGAATGAGATTGGATTCAGTCTCATGATTTTTCTCACCATTGGTTGCTTTAAAATCATGACCATAGACATATTTCACCATCGCATTTAGCCCAGGCACGTAGTCCTTAAAATCATAGCCATACATCAGGTGATAAGACTTTTCATTCTTTTTAAAGAAGCCTGTGGCATTCCAGTTAATAAAATAGGTTTCAGGCAGAAAACCGTCAGGCAGCGGATAAGCAGACTCACCCATAATCTGCTGATAACCTAAACCAAAAGACTGATTTTTAACTTTGAGCATTTCCAGAATTCCAATATTTTGGGCATCAATATCAAAGTTATTGCCATCATTTTTGGCATTGAAATACTTGAACTTGGAGTTAAGGCTGAAATTTGGCTGCTTCCATGTATGGTCTAAGCCTAGATAGTGCTTGTTATACAAGTCCTCTAAATTAGCAAAGTAATATTCTGCTTTAAGGGATGGGGTGAACTGATAGCGTAAATCTAGATAATTTAAACCATCGGAATATTCAGTTTTGCCATTGGCAGTAAAGGAAAACTTGCGAAAATCCTCTTCATTGCGAGGAGATACTTTGGTGACTCGCCCAATTTCGGCATAGAGTTGATCAGAGAGTTGTGACTTTAAGTTGGCTCCCCAATAGGAAGCGAGTAACTGGCGGCTGTTATCAACTGCGGTGACTGGCAGATCAAGCCATAATTCACCAATACTGAACAAGGTTTTGTCATAACCCAGTTTAAGCGCTGCTCCATATTTTAAAAAGTCAGATGCTTGTGATTGGGTTTGTGTGTCAAATGGTAAGACGGTATCGGCTACATGCTTATCTTTACTTAAACGCACTGCATATTGAACAGAAGCATCTGCACCAATTGTGACGGGCTTATCTGCGATTTGTAGGGGTGTATCCTGCATATTTGATTTGTAGAATAAAGACGCTGCTTGTGACCAGCTACCTGTATCTTTGAGGTTTGGGTTGTCATAGTCGCGGTTGATATAGGCATTTTTCAGGGTCAATTTCCACTCTTCCTGTGTAGATTTGCCGTTTTCAGCAGCAACAACTATCGGGCTGGAGAATCCAAGCATGACGAATAAAATTGCTGCTCTTAAGTATAGCGGGTTAAATTTATGTACGTGATTCATCATCCATATCCAATTTTAGTACGCCATCCCTCGGCGCTATTATTTTAAAATTCAGATTGAGCACCTTCCTTCATATAGCTTGAAGGAAGGGAGGTAACAACTTTTAGCCGAGTTGTTCGTGTTTGATGCTTTCACGATAATATTTGCAGCCTTTGTAGAGCAGAAATACACCGAGTAAGCCTGCAACTGCATTTACAATTGAGATGGAGTTACCCACCATCAATGTATTTTGAAAATATTTATCTGTTAATAGCGCAACAGCGGTTGTACCTACACCTAAAGCAATCAAATTTGAAACCAGTAGAAATTTTGCTGAGACCTGAGCACGTAATTGGTTCGGGGTAAGCATTTGAGTTGCAGCAGCCGACGCAGGAATCGGAAAGGTTGAGAAAAACATGGCCACAAAAATTAAGGCAAAGGATAAGTACATATTATCGACTTGGGTAAACAGCACACTTGGGACAATAAGTGCTGCACAGCCGATCATTCCTGCTCGAATCGCTGCATCGCTATACCCCTTTTTAGAGAAATGATCGATGAGCCATCCGCAAAATAGAGCTCCAGCCGTATTTGCAACCAAAATAATACTGCCGAGGATGTAGCCTGTTTGGCTGGCGTCTAGACCAAAGTGTCGCATGTAAAATGCTGGCGCCCATCCAAGTAGCGAGTACAGCATCATGGTATAGAACGAGAAACCAATAAAGTGGCAAAAAAAGGTCTTTCTGTGTGTGCGAATAAAAGCAATTGAGTTTTTAAATGATGCTTGGATTAGCTGCCCGTTTTGATCAACTTTCAAGCCTTTTCGTGTTGGTTCCTTTACCGTTAAAATCATAACTAAAGCGAGTAAAACACCTGGAAGCCCGACGATAAAGAAAGTGAGTTGCCATGTTTTTAATTGTCCAATGACTGGCAGGACGACTGAATCAACATTTTTTAAAAGACTAATCACATAACCGCCAATTAAAAAAGCCAAACCAGAGCCAATAAAAGCACCAATCGCATATAGCCCTAACGCACGTCCTAACTTCTCTTTGGGGAATAAATCGGTGACGATGGAGTAAAAAGCGGGGGATAATGCAGCTTCACCAGCACCTACACCTAATCGTGCGAGAAACATCTGAGCAAAGTTTTTACTTAAGCCACATGCGGCTGTTGCTAAGCTCCAGAATGCAATGCCAATCGAAATAATCTTAATCCGTGATTTCTTATCAGCGAGTGCGGCAATCGGGATGCCCATAAAGGCATAGAACAAAGAAAAAGCCAGACCCTGCAATAGACTAAATTGAGTGTCAGACAGCATTAGGTCATGTTTAATCGGTTCGATCATCAAGGATAAAATTTGACGATCTACGAATGAAAGAATATAAGCCAGCATGCAAATCACGACGACATACCATTGGTAGCCATAACGTTCGGGTTCTAAATGCTGCTCTGGATGTATTTGAATCACTTGTTCAGGCGATAGCTCTGCCTTTTGCTCATTCCTGAGCATGCTTTCTGGGTGGTTATCATTCATTCTGCATCTTCCTATGATGACTGAGGATTAAGTGATACTAAATAATTTTTATTTTTATAATTTAGTGTCATTTTTAGTCTATTTTATTTTATGGATTCGATTCAATAGCTATTCTTAAATAAAGCTTAATTTTTAATTTGACTGAAAAAAATAGAATGATTTTTACAGAGAATAAGAAATCTATATTTGAGGTTGGTTTTATTTTTATTGTTGTTATTATTATATTTATTTTATTGAATTTTCATGTTTTTATAAAGTGTAAATAAACATTGCATTGGCTGTGGGAGATTTTTATTTTAAAAATGTATAGGCGTGGCTATTTATATTATTGTTAAAATAATTTTTAAAGTGATTCTTAAATTATATAATTTAATAAAATATGTAATTAAATCTTAATTAAGATATTTAGTCTAATCCCTCAGTTAGAATTACCATATATTCGCCTGCCAAATCTCTGTGTTTTTTTGCTTCTTGATAGGCATCACTGTGATACCAATTTTGAGCTTCCTGCATACTGCTAAATTTAATGATGGCAACGCCGTCGCTTTCGATATTTTCTAATGCAATAGACTGACCATAAAACACAATCGGTTCAGCATTAAAGCCTTGGCTAGCTTTGCGTGCTAAGGATGTATAGGTTTTCATTTGATCTTTATTTTTGAGTTCTTTACGAATCAAAATGATATATGCACTCATTGGCTTTCCTGATTGATAGAGACTAAGTGTTGATTTGTTGATGGATACGATGTCATATCCATCAACGCACTTAGTTTAAGCTGCGCGGGCAACCAAAGTTAAAATATCATAGGTTGCAACCAGTTCATCACGTTGATTTTTGACTTTGATATCCCAAACTACAACACCGTGTTCGGGTTGAGATGGATCTTTTTGTGGTTTAGGGGTTTTCTGTTTGCAGGTCAATTCAACCCGAATAGAATCACCGATTTTGACAGGCTCAACAAAACGTAAATTATCCATACCATAGTTAGCAATCACAGGGCCTTGAGCGGCATCGACAAATAAACCTGCTGCGGCAGAAACAATGAAATAGCCATGTGCCACACGCTCACCGAAGAAAGAGTCTGCTGCCGCGATTTTATCGGTATGCGCATAGAAATAGTCGCCACTGAGGCAGGCAAAATTAACAATATCGGCTTCAGTCACGGTACGACGTGCAGTCAATAAACGCTCACCAATGACCAGTTCATCGAAATCCTTTTTAAAAGGATGGACTCGGTCTTGATTTATAGTTGAACCCGCTGTCCATGAATGCGTCACTTGAGTAAGGCTATTTGGGGAACCTTGAATCGCCGTCCGTTGCATATAGTGTTTGACTGCACGAATGCCACCCAGTTCTTCACCGCCACCAGCACGACCAGGACCGCCGTGAATAAGGTGTGGGAGTGGAGAGCCATGTCCTGTACTTTCTTTGGCAGATTCTTCATCCAGAATGTGTACACGACCATGCCATGGCGCAATTTTTTGAATGATCAATTCGACATTCTCATCACTATTCTTTACCACAGAGGCGACCAGACTACCTTCACCACGCGCCACAAGATCGGAAAGTTCGTCAATTGATTGATAAGGCATCAAGGTACATACAGGGCCAAAAGCTTCAGTGGTATGTACCAAGTTTGCCTGTAGTGGTTGCTCACACAATAACAAGGTCGGTGGGAAGAATGCACCTTTCTCAGGATGGTCAGCATTGATTTTGAAAGTTGTCTCGTCACCAAATACAATTTTGGCTTCTTTCGCCAGTTCTGCAACTTTCGCAGCTACATCCAGTTTTTGTTTAGGGCTGGCCAATGCGCCCATGGTGGTGTCTTGTTTTTGTGGATCACCTACGACGACTTTTGCTAGTTTAGCACTGAGTTTTTGCTGTACTTGTTCAAGAAGTGCTTGAGGTACAAAGGCACGACGAATCGCGGTACATTTTTGTCCTGCTTTGGTGGTCATTTCACGAAATACTTCGCGTACAAATAAATCTATAGTTGCCTCATTTGCCGATGGACTGAGAATCGCACTGTTTACCGAATCAGCTTCCATACTAAATGGAATTGAATATTTATTCAGATGGGAGTGGTTGCGGAGTTTTTGGCCAGTATAGGCTGAACCCGTAAAGGTGACACAGTCCTGTGGGCCTAAGTGATCAAAAAGATCATCAATTTGTCCGCAAATCAGTTGTAGTGATCCTTTCGGTAGAATTTGCGTATCTTCAATCGCTTTAACAACTGCTTGGGTGAGTTGAGCACCATCAGTGGCGGGTTTGACGATACAAGGCACACCCGCCAATAGCGTTGGCGCAATTTTTTCTAGCATGCCCCAAATCGGGAAGTTAAAGGCATTGATATGTATTGCGACACCTGCTTTAGGACTCAGAATATGCTTGGCACCAAAAGTGCCGTTTTTAGAGAGCTGAATCCAGCTATCCTCTGTAATAATTTTTTCGTCATTGAGTTCGCGGCGTACCAGACTTGAATAGGCAAATAAGGTTTGGATGCCACCCTCGATATCAATCCAAGCATCTTTACGTGTCGCACCAGTGGCGTAGGCAAGCGTATAGAACTGTTCCTTTTGCTCGATTAGCTGTTGGGCAATTTGTTTTAAGGCATTGGCACGTTGATGAAAGGTCCAGTTTGCCAGCTCAGTACCATGCTGTTTGGCATATTGCACGGCTTGATGCATGTCGATGCCATGACTGCTGACGCTATAGATCGGTTCGCCAGTAATGGCATGTACAACAGTACGTCTTTCTTCATGGCTTGAATGCCATGTTCCATAAACATAAGAAGCCAGTTGTGGCAGCTGTTGAGTTGAGTTTTGGTATTCGGTGTCCTGTGCTATTTCTTCACGTTGTGCTTGTTCAAGCATAATCAAACTCCATTTTTATGTGATACATCAATTATAAAAATACTTAAAATATGATTCATAATTTCATCTTGATTCAGCAAAAAGTCAACATTATTTTGTTTTTGTTGAGGGGTTAAATTTTAATTTGTTTTGATATTTTTAAATAAAACAATAATTTGTACGTAATTTTTTGATTGATTTTAATTTGATACAAAAATATTAATTGACTTTGTTTTTTATGTATCGAAAAATAGATTCATGGATGGAGTTCTCAAGAGAATCTACAAATGGAAAATAAGTATCAGAAATTTGAGCACAATATAGCCAATGACATCACCATCGAAGCCAAAGATGAAATGCCTGAGGCGTATCGCAAAACCTTGATTCGTCAGATTGGGCAGCATGGTCATTCAGAAATTGTCGGTATGCTCCCAGAAGGCAACTGGATTACCCGTGCGCCGACCTTGAAACGTAAAGCCGTTTTATTGGCAAAAGTTCAGGATGAGGCAGGGCACGGTCTTTATCTTTACAGTGCTGCAGAAACCTTGGGTGCAGATCGCGATGAGATGATGGAAAAATTGATTGATGGAAAAATGAAATATTCCTCAATCTTTAATTATCCAACCATCAGTTGGGCCGATGTAGCGGCAATTGGTTGGTTGGTTGATGGTGCTGCAATTGTGAATCAGGTGGCCTTATGCCGTACCTCTTATGGTCCTTATGCACGTGCCATGGTACGGATTTGCAAAGAAGAAAGTTTCCATCAACGCCAAGGTTTTGAAGCCATGATGGCATTGGCGGCGGGTTCACCCGAACAAAAACAAATGGCACAAGATGCGGTGAATCGTTTTTGGTGGCCTGCATTGATGATGTTTGGCCCAAGTGATGATCACTCTCCTAATAGTGCGCAAAGCATGGCATGGGGAATCAAGCGTTTTAGTAATGATGAGTTACGTCAAAAATTTGTCGATAACACTGTGCCACAAGTGTTGCAGCTCGGTCTAACGGTGCCAGATGCTGATTTGCAGTGGAATGAAGCAACAGGTCATTACAGCTATGGTGAGATTGATTGGCAAGAGTTCAATGAAGTGATTGCGGGTCGTGGCCCTTGTAATCATGAACGGATCGAAGCACGCCGTAAGGCTTGGGAAAATGGCAAGTGGGTGCGAGATGCGGCCGTGATTTATGCCAAAAAGCAGCAAAACCAAGTGGGCAAAGTTGCTTAAGCAAGATTTAGGGAAAAATTTGAGGATATCGAAATGGAAAATAACAACAATTGGTCGCTCTATGAAGTGTTTGTGCGTAGTAAACAAGGTTTAAGCCACCGTCATGTCGGCAGTCTAAGAGCCCCGGATGATGAAATTGCACTACAACATGCGCGTGATGTCTATACCCGTCGTAATGAGGGAATCAGTATTTGGGTGGTGCGTTCAGAACTAATCAAATCATCACAGCCTGATGAAAAAGCGGAGTTTTTTGAACCTGCATTGGACAAAGTCTATCGTCATCCGACCTTCTATCATATTCCTGATGGCATTGAGCACATGTAAGGGGGTATGCAAATGAATAATATCGCTTTGTCTAAGTTCTTATTACATATCGGTGATAGCCAACTGGTATTGGCGCAACGTTTGGCTGAATGGTGCGGTCATGCGCCAGAGCTGGAAATTGATATTGCTTTGGCCAATATTGGTTTGGATTTACTGGGGCAATCCCGAAATTTTTTGACCTTGGCAGGCCTATACGAAGCTGAAAAACGTGATGAAGACCAATTGGCTTATTTCCGTAATGAACGTGAGTTTTTTAATTTATTGCTATGTGAACAACCGAATAGTGATTTTGCACAGACCATCGTTCGTCAATGGCTGATCGATCATTACCATGTGTTGTTGTTAACGGCTTTAACTCAATCCGCAACAGCAGAAGTCGCTGCATTGGCGGTGAAATCTTTAAAAGAAGCCAAGTACCATATTCGTTTCTCAACCAGCTGGATGGAGCGTTTAAGCCTCAGCACAGCAGAAGCGCATCAACGTGTACAACAGGCATTAGACAATTTGTGGCGTTTTAGTGCGGAACTGTTCGAACTGACTGCGGAAGAAAAAACACTGGTTGAGCAAGGCATCATTGCTGATTTATCCAGCGAAAAAGCACATTGGGATCAGGTCGTAGCTGCCGAATTGAAGCGTTTTGAACTCAGCGTTCCTGTAAATGGTGCCTACCGCCGAGGGGCCAAACAAGGTTTGCATACCGAGCATTTAGGTTATCTGTTGGCTGAAATGCAATCTATTCAACGCAGTTATCCTGAGATGACTTGGTAGCACAAGGAGCGTCAGCATGCAGATGATTCGTCATTGTATTGACCAATGTTGGGATGTTTTACAAAAGGTCAGCGATCCAGAGATTCCAGTGCTGTCGGTGGTAGATTTGGGCATGATTCGTGGCGTGGAAATCAATGAGCAGCAAGAAATTATTGTTCGATTGACCCCGACCTATAGTGGTTGCCCAGCCACTGACTTATTAAAAGCACAAATAGTCGAAGCCTTGGTGGCAGAAGACTTGACCCCTGCAAAAGTCATGATTGATTTATCAGAAGCGTGGACCACGGACTGGATGTCGGATGCAGGTAAGCAGAAGCTGCAAGCCTATGGTATTGCGCCACCAGAAGGGACTGCACAGCTGTGCGGAACACATGTGCATCTGAGTGATGGTGTGGTCTGTCCTCACTGTAAAAGCCGCGACACTCGATTGCTGACAGAGTTTAGTTCGACTGCCTGCAAAGCACTGTACAAATGTCGGGACTGCCTTGAACCCTTTGATTATTTTAAATGTATTTAAAGTCTTGGATAAGGAAATCAGCCATGAGCCAATTTATTCCATTAAAAGTAAAAACAATTACACCTCAGACCGATCAGGCGATCTGTATTGCTTTTGATTTGGTCCCTGAACAACAGCAACAGTTCCAATTTCAGCCGGGCCAGCATCTGACCATTCGCCATTTAACCGAAGCTGGAGAAATTCGCCGTTGCTACTCAATCTGTAGTTATGCGCCTAAAGAAGATATTAGCATTGCAGTCAAAAAGATTGATCAGGGCCAGTTTTCCCATTGGGCCAATGAGCATTTAAAAGTCGGTGATGTACTGGAAGTGATGCCGCCACAAGGGGTGTTTTTTCAGAAGGCAGCACGCACAGGTGGTCAGTCCTATTTGGGTATTGCTGCAGGTAGTGGTATTACCCCAATTCTTTCCATCATCAAACAGGTGCTGTTTGAGCAAGCATCGGCAAATTTCACCTTGTTATATGGCAATCGTTCGTGGAAACAGACCATGTTTTCCGAGCAGATTATGGATTTAAAAGACCAGTTTAAAGAGCGTTTTCAACTGATCAATATTTTCTCACGCGAGTTCAATGACAGTGAGTTATTGAATGGTCGTATTGATGAGAACAAGCTCAAACAGTTATTTGAACATGAAGTGTTAGAACCCAACTTTGACCATGTCTTTGCCTGTGGTCCAGATGAAATGATGGACACCGTTGAAAGCCTCTTTCCTATGTATGGTGTGACCAAAGAGAAGATTCACACGGAACGCTTTAATACGGGGCATGTGCGCAAACGTCCAACTGAAACCGATGCCAACCGTAAAGAAGAAAAAGTCAACATCGTACTCGATGGACGAGAGTTGATCGTTGCTGTGGGGCAAGAGGACGAAAGCATTCTGGATGCAGCATTACGTGCAGGTGCAGATTTGCCTTATGCCTGTAAAGGTGGGGTCTGTGCTACCTGTCGCTGTAAGGTACTTTCAGGTGAAGTGGATATGTTCCTGAATTATAGCCTTGAAGACGATGAAGTGGAAAAAGGCTATGTACTGAGCTGCCAGACTTTGCCGAAAGGCGCGAATGTGCGTTTGAGCTTTGATGAGTAGAGAGAAAGCGATGCAAACATTGATTCAGGTTGAAACACCGCTTGAGGGTGTCATGCTGCTCAGCTTAAACCGTCCACAAAAACGCAATGCTTTGAACAACGCCACCTTACAGTGTTTATGTGATTTGCTAGAACACGCTGAACACGATCCTCAAGTCAAAGTGGTTGTGTTAACGGGCAATCGTAATTGTTTTGCTGCAGGTGCCGATCTGAGTGAATTGGCAGAAATGGATGCAGTGGCTTTACAGCTCGATATTCGCCCAAAGTTATGGCAGAAGATCGACAGTTTTACCAAACCTATCATTGCCGCAGTAAATGGTTATGCCTTGGGTGCAGGCTTTGAACTGGTGTTGCATTCGGATATGGTGATTTGTGGTGAAAATGCCAAATTTGCTTTGCCTGAGATTGGTTTGGGTATGTTACCTGGTGCAGGTGGTACCCAACGTCTTGCGCGTTTAGTGGGGCAGCAATTGACTATGCGCTGGGCAATGACAGGTGAAATGATCTTAGCTAAACAAGCGCAGCAGTATGGGATTTGTAGTGAAGTGGTGCCGACTGTACTCACGGTGGAATATGCCATTCAACTAGCATGCCAGATTGCCAAACAAGCACCTTTGGCAATTCGCGTGATCAAACAATCGATCAAAAGTATTCATGAGACCACCTTAAGTCAGGGACTGAAATCCGAACGGCAAAATTTTGTTTGGTTGGCAGCAACCAAAGATCGAAATGAAGGCATTAATGCATTTTTTGAAAAAAGAAAACCAGTGTTTAGAGGTGAGTGATGGACTATAAAAATATTATCGTGGAAGAAAAAAATGCGGTGGGTTATTTAAGCTTTAATCGTCCCCAAGCATTAAATAGCTTTAACGTCGAGATGCACCGCGAGGTCGCCGAGATTCTGAATCTGTGGGCAAAAAAACCAGAAGTTCGCTGCATCGTGATTAGTGGTGAAGGCCGTGGTTTCTGTGCAGGTCAAGATCTTGGAGACCGTGTGGTTGATCCAAATGCTGCCGCACCGGATTTGGGTTACTCGATTGAAACCTACTATAACCCGTTGATTAGAACCCTCGTGAATATGCCGAAACCTGTGATTTGTGCGGTGAATGGTGTAGCTGCAGGGGCAGGTGCCAATATTGCCTTGGCCTGTGATCTGGTGATTGCCGCCAAATCTGCCAACTTTGTACAAGCATTTTGCCGTTTAGGCTTGGTTCCTGACTCAGGTGGAACTTGGTTCTTGCCACGTGCAGTCGGTCATGCACGTGCTATGGGGCTCGCATTGCTGGGTGACAAATTACCAGCGGAAACTGCCAAAGAATGGGGCATGATCTGGGATGTGGCTGAAGATGGTGAATTGAAAAGCAAGGTCACTGAACTGGCAGAACGTTTAGCCAAGCAGCCGACCTTTGGCTTGTCATTGATTAAAAAGGCCATCCATCAATCCAGTAATCATAGTTTTGATGAACAGATGCACTTGGAACGAGACCTACAGCGTATCGCTGGGCGTTCGGAGGATTATCGTGAAGGGGTTCAAGCCTTTATGAATAAGCGTGAGCCAAACTTTCAGGGGCGTTAAGCATGAATAATCTGGATTTGTCCCATGCCCGTATTGCTGTCATCGGTTCAGGAACCATGGGAATTGGTATTGCTCAGTTAGCAGTCATACACGGTCATTCTACCATTCTCTATGATCTTGATCATGAAAAGACCAAGCAGGCGGTGGATGGATTGCATCAGACTTTTGCTAAATTGGTTGAAAAAGGCAAGATAACGGCAGAACAAGCCCAGCAGGCATGTTCACGTTTAAACATTGCCAATGGTATAGACGATTTAGCCAATGCTGAATTAGTAATTGAGGCTGTAGTGGAAAAACTGCAAGTGAAGCAGTCTTTGTTTCAACAGCTTGCGGCTATCTGTAGTGAACATACTATTTTTGCCAGCAATACCTCTTCAATTTCGGTCACTGCGATTGCAGCAGGGATTCCACATCCTGAACGCGTGGTGGGCTTACATTTCTTTAATCCTGCACCGTTGATGAAACTGGTGGAAATTGTGCAAGGTTTAAAAACACCAGCAGGATTATGTCAGGCTTTAAAAAGTTTGATGCTGGCTTGGAAAAAGATCCCGGTACTGACCAAGTCAACGCCAGGATTTATTGTCAATCGGATTGCCCGTCCTTTTTATGCAGAAGCATTTCGTGCCTTGCAAGAACAGGTCACAACCTATGAGCAACTGGATTACGCCTTAAAGCAGTGTGGTGGTTTTGCGATGGGGCCGTGTGAATTAACGGATTTAATTGGGCAAGATGTCAATTTTTCCGTGACTCAAACTGTGTATGAAGCGTTCTTTTATGAGCCGCGTTATCGTCCAAGTTTGATTCAGAAAGAATTAGTTGATGCTGGTACATGGGGGCGCAAGTCAAAACAAGGTTTCTATCACTACGATGAAAAAAATCAGTATGCGACTTTTCAGCCTCAAACCATTGTCACTCAATCCTTTCATGCTGATGTTCAAGTCAAAGGTACATGGGCTCAATGTCCGCATTTATTAGAACGTCTAGGCTTAAGTCGTGCTTTAGCAAGCAATGAAAATATTATTCAAATTGATGATATTGATCTACGTTTAAGTCAGGGTGAATCTGCCAATTTACAGTATTTAAGTCGAAAAACCATCTTGATGGATTGGCACTATGATTTCGCGCAAGCGCAAGCCGTAGTACTGAGCCATAATCATCTTTGCCAAGCTGAAGATCTGGCAAAAATCGAAGCGTTTTTTGCTCAACAACAGATCAAGGTTCTTTGGATCAGCGATCATCCCGCACTGTTAACTTTACGGACCATTGTTTTATTGATCAATGAAGCCTGTGAAGCCAGTCTGCATGGGATTGCCAGTATGGAAGATATTGATAATGCCATGCGCTATGGCGTCAATTATCCTAAAGGGCCGTTTCAATGGATGATGCAATTGGGTGCGCAATATGTGTTGCAGACTTTAACTAATCTATATGCCATCTACGGCGAAGAAAAATATCGTGCAAGTCTTTATCTTAAGCAATACGTGGCAAAGCAGCAAAGTGTGATTGCTGACTATTCAAAAAATTTAACAGAATGTGCATAAGCAGGAGCGATCATGGAAGACGTTTTAATTTGTGATTTTATTCGTACCCCCATTGGACGTTATGCAGGCTCATTGAGTTCGGTGCGTACTGATGATCTTGCGGCATTGCCAATCAAACATCTAAAAGAAAAGCATACACATTTACCGTGGCAGGATTTAGATGAAGTGTTTTTAGGCTGTGCCAATCAGGCGGGCGAGGATAACCGTAATGTCGCACGTATGGCGACGTTGTTAGCAGGTTTACCTGAGTCGGTTCCTGCAATGACGGTCAACCGTCTCTGTGCTTCAGGACTAGATGCGGTCGGTTTGGCAGCACGTTCAATTAAATCGGGTGAATCACAATTTGTATTGGCGGGTGGTGTCGAATCCATGAGTCGGGCACCTTTTGTACAGGCCAAGCCAACAGAAGCGTTTGGTCGTAGCCCTGAAATATTTGATACCACCATCGGTTGGCGTTTTGTTAATAAAAAGATGAAAGCTGACTATGGCACTGACAGCATGCCTGAAACGGCTGAGAATGTGGCTGAGAAATACCAGATTAGCCGGCAAGACCAAGATACGTTTGCGATTCGTAGTCAACAAAAAGTGGCTGTGGCACAACAAAATGGTTTTTTTAGGGATGAAATCTTGCCCGTTGAACTGGTTGATCGTAAAAAGAACATCACCATTTTTAGCCAAGATGAGCATCCTAGAGCAGAGACCAGTCTGGAAAGCTTGGCGAAATTAAAAGCGCCATTCCGTAAAGAAGGTGGTTCAGTGACTGCTGGTAATGCATCGGGAGTGAATGATGGTTCGGCTTGTGTGTTACTGACCAATCGTCAATTTGCCGATACGCATGGTTTAACACCTTTGGCACGTGTGGTGGGACTTGCCAGTGCTGGGGTTGAACCGAAATATATGGGTATTGGCCCAGTGCCTGCGGTGCAAAAATTGTTGAAACAAACAGGTCTCAGTTTAGAGCAAATGGATGTGATTGAGCTCAACGAAGCTTTTGCTGCACAATCTCTGGCTTGTATGCGGGAGTTAGGGCTTAAGGATGATGATGCACGAGTCAACCCGAATGGTGGTGCAATTGCGTTGGGTCATCCACTGGGTATGAGTGGGACGCGTTTAGTCATGACGGCAACCCGAGAGTTGAAAAGACGCCAAGGAAAATATGCACTATGCACCATGTGTGTCGGTGTCGGGCAAGGTGTCGCCCTAATCTTAGAAAATTTAGCTTAAAGCAATTGAAACGGTTCGAATAATATAACGACATAGGAGAGACGGCAGTGGATAGCCTCATCACAGAAGATGTAGAAAAAATGACGCTTGCGGAGTTACGAGCGTTGCAAACCAAACGATTAAGAGACACCTTGACCTATGTTTATGCGCATAGCCCAGTGTATAAGAAAAAGTTTGATGCAGCAGGTGTGCATCCAGATGATTTTATTAACTTGGATGATCTGGCTAAATTTCCTTTTACCACCAAACAGGATTTAAGAGAGAACTATCCCTTTGGTATGTTCGCAGTACCACAGGAGCAGATTGTACGTTTACATGCCTCTTCAGGCACCACAGGCAAACCCACTGTAGTCGGTTATACCCAAAAAGATATTCATACTTGGTCGGACATCGTGGCGCGTTGTCTGCGTATGGCAGGTCTAAGTGCCAAAGATATGATTCAGGTGGCTTATGGTTATGGTCTGTTTACTGGTGGTTTAGGGGCCCATTATGGTGCTGAACGTTTGGGTGCAACCGTGATTCCGATGTCAGGTGGTCAGACAGAGAAACAGGTGCAACTGATTCAGGACTTTAAACCGACAGCAATTATGGTCACGCCATCGTATTGCGTCAGCATTATTGAAAAACTGGAGCAGCAATTCGGCAGTGCCCGTAATACTTCGTTAAAGGTTGGTATTTTTGGTGCTGAGCCATGGTCAAAAGAGTTACGCCGTGAGATCGAAGAGCGTTTGAATATCAAAGCACTGGATATTTATGGCTTATCGGAGATTATGGGCCCTGGTGTTGCCATGCAATGTCTGAATGAAGGTGAAGGACTGACGATTTGGGAAGATCATTTCTATCCTGAAATTATTAACCCAGAAACAGGTGAAGTGTGTCAGGATGGCGAACTCGGTGAATTGGTCTTTACCACCATCACCAAAGAAGGTTTGCCGATTATCCGCTATCGTACCCGCGATTTAACTCGTTTATTGGCTGGACAGAACCTTGCCATGCGCCGTATGGATAAAATCGTAGGCCGTAGTGATGACATGCTGATCATTCGTGGTGTTAATGTTTTTCCGACTCAAATTGAAGAACAGATTTTACAAGTGCCAAGTCTGGTGCCGAATTATGAAATTTTGGTAGCAAAGAAAGGTCATATGGATACTTTGCATATCCGTACCGAAATGTGCCATAACTGTGACAAGCAGGCGCAGCAGTTGGCTCAGCAGTTGATGCAGCGGATTAAAACCATGATTGGGATCTCAGTCACTGTGGAGGTGGTCAACGAACTGACCTTGCCACGTTCTGAAGGGAAAGCAAAACGCGTCATTGATATGCGTCAGATTGCTTAACATTATGACCATTCAGGGTATAGTATCCTCTATATCCTGAATCTAAATGCCAAGATAAACGTATGAGTGCAAAGTTACAGCAAATTATTGATTCGATTATTCAGAATGAAACCTTAAGCGGAACTTCGCTCATTTCCACTATTTTTGGGGATTCGGTGTTGCATCGTGGCGGTAACATTAGCCTTGCCAGCTTGATTCAGTTACTGGAGCTATTTAATTTTAATGATCGTGCTGTACGAACTTCAGTTTTTCGCCTGGTTAAAAGTGATTGGCTTGGCTCAGAAAAGATCGGCAGAACCAGTTTTTATCGTATTACCGATGCCAGTCGTTCCAAATACTTACAGGCTGAGCAGCGGATTTATAATGATCAAATGAAAGAATGGGATCATTCTTGGGATTTGATTTTGATGTCGAGTCTGGACACCGACAATAAGGCTTTTTTAAAGAAAGAACTGGAATGGTTGGGCTTCGCCAATATTTCGACCAATCTGATGGCGTATCCAGGTTCGAATCGTCTACAACTACAAAAGCTGTTGGTTGACCTCAATATGAGTGAACAGGTGGTGGTGTTTAAGGCCGAGACCTTACAACTGTTTAATAACTCAACCGACACCATTAGCCGTATGTTAGAAACCAATTGGCCGATTGATGAGCTGCGTCAACGCTATCTCCAGTTTCTGGATATGTTTAGAGAGATTGGTACGATCTTGATGCAAGAAGATGAAGTGATTGAACCGATTCAAGCCTTTCAGATTCGGACCTTACTGATCCATTATTACCGTCGGATTTTACTCAAAGACCCTGCATTACCCCTAGAGCTGTTATCTGCGGACTGGCCTGCAATCAATGCCCGTACTTTATCCATGAATATTTATAAGAAAGTTTTTGAAGCGGCAGATGACTACTTCCTGTCAGTCGCTGCAACCTCAGAAGGGCCAATGCCAAATGCAACTGCACATTTTTGGCGTCGTTTTGGTGGCTTAATCCAGAGTAACGAGAGGTTGAGTCATGCCTTGTTATAGCATTGATGGGGTGATTCCTGTGGTTCACCCCAGTGCATTTGTTCACCCTACTGCGGTTTTAATTGGCGATGTGATCATTGAGGCTGGGGTTTATATTGGGCCATTTGCCTCATTGCGTGCTGATTTTGGTCGTATCCAGATCAAGCAGAATGCCAATGTACAGGACAACTGCATCATTCATGGTTTTCCACAAAGTATCACCCTGATTGAAGAAATGGGGCATATTGGTCATGCTGCCACTTTGCATGGATGCCGTATTGGTAAAAATGTGTTGATTGGCATGAATAGTGTGATTCTGGATTATGCAGAGATTGGTGAAAATACCATTATTGGTGCAAACAGTTTGGTCAAAACCAAAGATCAAATTCCTGCTAATGTACTGGCAATGGGAAGCCCTGCAAAAGTTGTGCGAGATTTAACAGAACAAGAACGTGAATGGAAAATCAAAGGAACGCAAGAATATATTCACTTGGCGCAGCGTTGTTTAAATAGCATGACAGAAGTCCTGCCTTTAGTGGAAAATTCACCTGAACGTAAGACCTATCAAGATTTTCAGTCAGATCACCAAATCAAGCCAACAACAGCATAAATAGAACATTTGAGCTGATCAATTTCTTTAGAACATCCGCGATAACAAGACATCAAAAAGCAACAGTTTGTTTTTAAATATTAGTTGATGATGGAGTGTAAATTTTTCTACTTTTTAAGTCAGAAAAATACAGGAAAGCATTTTTCACTACATTTTTGGATATAAATCGGACTAAAAGTGAATACTTTATTTAAGGAAATACAACGAGGTTAATGATGTCTATTTTAACAAAAGAAATTTGGGATCAAAAATTATTTCGTGGTACATGGCAATCCGCCAAAAACGGTTATCAAGTGGTTGAAGTTGCGACTGGTGAGTCCTTAGGGCAGATTGGTTATGCAGATGCATCCGATGTGGTCGAGGCGGCTCAGCAAGCCAAGATTGCACAAAAGCAATGGTGGGCGCTCAGTTATCAAGAACGTCAGGCGGTATTTGAGCGTGCTGTGCAGATTTTAACTGAACATCAGGCTGAAATTATTGAATGGTTGGTGAAAGAAAGTGGTTCGCTACAGTTGAAAGCTGGTTTTGAAGTGAACATTGCTATTCAAGTACTGAAACATTGTATCGCTTTACCCGCAACCGATCAGGGCACATTACTGCCAACAGCTGCAGGTAAATTGAGTTTGGCCAAGCGAGTGCCTTTGGGTGTGGTCGGTGTCATTTCACCGTTTAATTTTCCATTGTATCTTGCGCTACGTGCGGTTGCGCCAGCCTTGGCGCTTGGAAATGCGGTGGTCTTAAAACCTGATGAACGTACCGCGGTCTGTAGCGGTTACGCGATTGCCCGTATTTTTGAATTGGCTGGTTTACCACAAGGACTGCTACACGTACTGCCTGGTGGGGCTGAAGTGGGCGAAGCACTGACCTTGGATAAAAATATTGCCAGTATTCAATTTACCGGTTCAACGCATGTAGGGCGGATTGTGGGTGCAAATGCGGCTAAAACACTGAAAAAAGTATCGCTTGAGTTAGGCGGTAAAAACTCGCTAATTATTCTGGACGATGCCGATATTGAGCTTGCGGCAGAGAATATCGCGTGGGGTGCTTTTTTGCATTCAGGTCAAATCTGTATGACTTCTGGAAAAATCCTGATTCAGGAAAAGATCTATCCGCAAGTCAAACAACGTGTGATTGAAAAGGTCAAAAATTTTGTGGTGGGCAATCCTTTGCATAGCGATGTCACGATTGGCCCTTTGATTAATGCCAAACAATCACAACGGGTTGAGCAGTTGGTCAATGAAGCAATAGCGCATGGGGCTAAACTGGAAGTTGGTGGACAGGCCAATGGTGTGTTTTTTGAACCAACGGTCTTAGCAGATGTCAAACAGGACAATCCAATTTTTGCTGAGGAAATTTTCGGTCCTGTTGCCGTGCTGATTCCTTTTAACAGCGATGAACAGGCCATTGAACTTGCAAATGATGGAGATTACGGGCTTTCGGCGGGGATTATTACTGCCAATGTTGGCCGTGGCATGCAGCTTGGGCAACAGCTGAATGTTGGGTTATTGCATATCAATGATCAAACCGTGAATGATGAAACGGTGAATCCCTTTGGTGGCTTTGGTGCTTCAGGCAATGGCACACGGATTGGTGGACCTGCGAATGCGGATGAGTTTACTCAATGGCAATGGATGACGATTCAGGCACAAGCGCCTCATTATCCATTCTAAGCTATCTTGGAAATTCCTTCTGATTTGTCTCTAAAGCATTAGGGACAAATCCTTTTAAATCACATTGCGTAGTTCATTGGCGGTGTTGCGCAGTAGCGGCAAAATCTGCTGGACTAAATAATCTTCTTGTACTCGGTTGGTCTGTGACATGCAGTTTAGCGCTGCAATCGCTTTTCCTTGGGCATTGATCACAGGTACAGCAATCGCAATCACACCGAGTTCGTGTTCTTCTTTGGATAGGCAGTGATCTGCTTCTGATATTGTTTTCAGTACCTCAAAAAACTTGATTTCGTCGGTTATTGTAAAAGGGGTTAAACGTCTTAAACCGAACCTTTTCACCCAGTCCCGTTGAGCTTGTTCAGATAACGCTGCTAATAATACTTTGCCTGTTGAGGTTGCATGTGCAGGTAAGCGATTGCCCAAATGCATACCATAAGGGCTGACACGAAGATTATCCTGCTGAGGCAGATAGCTACGTGCAATCGGGACTACCTCGTTATCATCTAGAACCACCAATGAAAAGGTTAATGTGGTTTGTGCAGATAAAAGATTCAGGAAAGATTGGGCAATTTTAGGCAGATGGGCTGAACTTAAATAAGAACTTGAGAAACGTAATACACGATGGGTGAGCCAGAAATAATGCTCATCTGTCTCTAAATAGCCTAGATATTTCAAAGTTTTAAGATAACGCCGTGCTGCTGTCCGACTGATTCCAGTCCGTTCAGCCACTTGAGTGACATTTAAACGTTGTCGATCAACCCCAAAAGCCTCCAGTAAAGCTAGGCCCTTTGCTAAACCTGCAATGTAGTCTTCCTGACGAATCTGTTCATATGAACTAGGGTGCTCTAATACAGCATCAACCTTAACCATGCTTCCATTCCTGTTATTGTGATGTTTTGTCCGCTATTCGGACAAATGAAATGATAAACGGTTCTTTTCAACTTGGCTATCTCGTGCACACAACTTAAAAGCAGTAAGTTAAAAGACAGCAGATCACAAGGAAGATGTCATGGAAATTTTAACAACACAGGTCGCAATTATTGGTGCTGGTCCAGCCGGATTGTTACTTGGGCAGCTCCTATACCAAGCTGGTATTGAGCATATTATCGTGGAGCAGCGCAGTGCTGATTATGTCGCTTCACGGATACGCGCAGGTATCTTGGAACAAGTTTCTGTCGATTTACTTAAGCAGGCAGGTGTCGATCAGCATTTAAAAGAGAAAGGATTACCGCATTCAGGCATTGAGATATTGACCAATGGCCATAAGCATCGAGTCGATTTATCTGCACTAACGGGCGGAAAGCAGGTCACCGTGTATGGTCAAACCGAAGTGACTAAAGATTTGATGGCTGCCCGAGAAGCTGCACACCTAAAATCCTTTTATGAAGCCCAAAATGTACAGATTAGCGATTTTTATCAAAAGCCTAAGGTGCAATTTGAATATCATGGTCAAACCATCCAGATAGAATCAGACTTTATTGCAGGTTGTGATGGCTATCATGGAATATGCCGAGCCAGCGTGCCTCAGGATAAAATCAAGACCTATGAGAAAGTGTATCCATTTGGCTGGTTAGGCGTGTTAGCCGATGTGCCTCCTGTTGCCGATGAATTGATTTATGTCCAATCAGAACGTGGGTTTGCTTTATGCAGTATGCGTTCAGAAACACGGAGTCGTTACTACTTGCAAGTGCCGATCAATGATCGAGTTGAAGATTGGTCAGATGAGAGGTTTTGGGAAGAACTCAAATTGCGTTTAGATGCTGAAAGCCGAGAAAAGTTGCTAACAGGACCATCAATCGAAAAAAGTATCGCGCCACTACGCAGTTTTGTGACTGAACCCATGCGCTTCGGCAAGCTATTTTTAGCCGGTGATGCGGCACATATTGTTCCACCAACGGGCGCAAAAGGGCTGAATCTTGCCGCTTCAGATATTGCTTATCTGTCAAGTGCATTGATTCAATATTATGTCGAAGGTTCAGATCAGGGTATCCAAGAATATTCAGAAAAATGTTTACAACGAGTTTGGAAGGCTGAGCGTTTTTCTTGGTGGATGACCCACTTATTGCATCGCTTTGAAACAGAAACTGAGTTTGAACATAAGATTAAACAAGCCGAACTCAGTTATATCCTTGGCTCTACAGCGGGTAAGACGACCTTAGCAGAAAATTATGTGGGTTTACCCTATGAGAGTAAAAACATGACTGAGCAAGTCCATGTTTCAATTGCTCAATAGAGCAAATAAAAAAGGCCTGTCCAATGCGTTAGGCAGGCCTTTTAAATATTGAATAAGTAACTTATTCAGCAAATTGCGGAATCATTTTACGTACATTGGTCTTTGCTTCAATCACGGTCATAAAGGTATAAGCACCAATGAATTTGCGACTAATAAACATAAATTCTTTTGGAGGAATCGAGAAATAGCGTGACGCCATCGATTGACCAGCCTGTTGCATTACACGATTATGCAGTTGGCTCTTTTTCCAGTCATAACGATCTTGATCATCCATAATCCCTGTAGGCATATCTGGATTGTTGCTTGGGCAGCTAAATGCCTCTGTTGCAATCAGGAACACATCCGCCATACCAGGTTTAACACTTTCAGGCATGGCATCAAAAAATTCATAGCCTGTCATAGCTTTAACCATGGCATTTTTATCATGCTCATAACCTGCATGAATCAGATTGCGGGCTACGGTCAGTAAATTGTTATCAAATTGGCGAATTGCACCAAAGTCGAGTAGCACAATTTTATCTTTAACATCCTCACCGTTGCCTAAACGAACCAAGTAGTTACCAAAGTTCGGGTCAGTCTGCATTTCACCCCATTCAAATAGTTCACGCACTGCGATTTCTAAAGAGGCTTCGCCTAATCGGTTGCGACGCTCTTGAGGGAGGGAAAGCATTACTGGGCTATTGACTGGTACGCCACGCTCAAAAGTCATGCACAACACTTTCTCAGCGCAAAATTCCTCAATGATTTCAGGCACTACATAACGAGGATCATCTTTCAATCGCTCAGCAAAGCGACGTGTCGTTGCCGCTTCAATGCCATAATCGACTTCACGATGCATCATTTCACGAACTTCATCAAACCACTGATCAAACTCACGGGTTTGAGGCACCATGCGAGTGAGCTTCAGCATGTTCTTAAATAGATTCATGTCGGAATCAATCGCTTCAGCAACACCTGGATACTGGATTTTCAGCACTAACTCTAAACCATCTGACTTACGGGTAGCACGATGGACTTGGGCAAGTGAGGCTGTTCCAATCGGTTCATGATCAATCGTCAGCTCATCGAGTTTCGAGCCCAGTTGATCTTGTAAGTGCGTTTTAATTGCAGGCCAAGCCAAGGCAACAGTTTGGTTGTTGAGTGTATTTAAGGCTTGTGTGATTTCTTCAGGTAAAAAATGTTCGCCATAAAGCGCCATCATTTGCCCAATCTTGACGATTGAACCTTTTAATTTCCCAATTTCAGAAACTAAATAGTGCGCCTGTTCAGCCATGGCTTTTTTACGTTTCTTCTCTTTTTCTTCTTCACTCGAAAATAGGGAAGTAGCACTTGCAGTCGCCCAACGTGTTCCAGCAAGTAAAGAAGCTTTTGCAATAGATAAGCGACGATCCACCGATGAGGTTTTTAGATTCTTAAGCTTATCGTTCTGATCTGACATGAAAGAAAAGTCCTATGCTGAAATCGGAGGGTTGAAAGCCGAGACTTGAATTGTAGCGGATATTACAGCTTTTGAACGTATTAAAATAGTTCAATCTCTTGAATTATCAGTCTAAATTTGTGCAATAAGAGCAACTACTCTTAAATAGCCTAAGTAAAAATTTCGTATTTACGTGATCTTTACTATACATATGTCCTAAATTTTAAACTGAATTTTGAGTGAAGACTTTCGCATTAAAGCCGCTCTGTTGCTATGGATATGTTTCACTAACATTCGCTTAACCTGACTATGATGAAAGCCAACCGCATAAGCTTTGACAATAATAATACTGGGGAGCGTAAAGAAAAAATACTTGGTGTCGTCTAAAGTCGCATCTCTGAAAATGCCTTCTTCAATAAGCATCTCTCTGAGAAATTGTTTTTCAGCTTGTACTGTGCTGGATGATTCATCATCCCAATAATTCTGACGCATTGCCATCAAATTATTATGTTTATAACTCATAAAACCATTGAGCCTGTTTATTTCACCGTTAGCCAATATATGAGGTTGCGAGGTCATTTATCAAGAATAGATTTATATCAAAAATAGCCTAAGTAAATTTAAACCTTTATTTAAAAATGATACACTTATCTAACTGCTAAACTTAGACAAAAATACTGAATTGTTATGACACCTGCTTGTAAACTGTTAGAAAAAAATAAAATATCATTTTCTATTCATGAGTATGAACATGATGTAAATGCAAAAAGTTTCGGACTGGAAGCAGCAGAAAAACTCAATTTAAAGGTGGAAGAAGTTTTTAAAACCTTAATGGTGACCGACGAAAAGAATTATTTCATTGCGGTTCTACCAGTGAATCACCAACTCAATCTAAAAAAAGTGGCGACAGCAGTAGGCTGTAAGAAACTACAAATGGCCAATCCTAAAGATGCTGAGCGCCTAACAGGTTATCTGGTAGGGGGGATTAGCCCATTAGGACAAAAGAAACGTCTTAAGACCGTTATTGATGCGACGGCGAAAGCGTTTGATAAAATTTATGTCAGTGGTGGGAAAAGAGGGCTGGACATTGGTGTTGACCCGCAGGATTTAGCAACATTGCTTGACGCAGAATTCTTTGATCTTTTAGACAAATAAAATAAAAGCTGTAGACAATGTAATTATTAAGATACTGTTATTTCTATGTTTTTATAAATCTATAAAAGCTATTGCCAATACAAAAATTATCATTTTATTTAATGAGAATTATTATTATCTTTTTGTATCTTTATTAAGCTAAATCAATATTTAAAACAATTTAATTCAATAGCTTATATTATTTATTTTAGGTTCTTTTATGGAATTGAAATAGTAAATGATAATAATTATCATTAGTTCCATCTTAATCGCAAACTCCCTTGTGCTTAAGATATGTTTCAGGCCTAAAACATTTCGAAAAACAAATTAACTCTCTTGAAAGAGGATACCGTCAGATGCAATCACTTGCCAATCGGTTGGCGATGCAACATTTCGTCAATGCATATACGCAAGAAACTGGCAAAGGTCACTTGCTAGATAACAGTCAGCAAAGTCCACAACAACAAGCGTTTAGCCAAGGTTTGACGCTGTTATCAATCCCTATCCATTCTATTCAAGCTCAATGTAATTTTCCTCTATCTTATGTCAGTCGAGTCGGGCGACATCGCTTAGCAGATCTTCCACAAATTATTATTCATGGTCAAATCAAGACATTCAGTTCAGTTGCAATCGTCGGGTTATTGCTTGAAGAACTGGTTTTTGAATCTTCTATTCCATTAGATGCAGCTTCTTTGTTAGAGAAGTGGATTCAGAGTCGTGATGCATTACAACAGTTTTTAGCACAGCGTGAAGCTGATTTTGATGACTTAGTCAAAGCAGGCCAGAGTTTTATTGAAACTGAGCAGGCGCTTATTCTAGGGCATAGTATGCATCCAGCGCCGAAAAGTAGAACCGGTTTTGTGCATGAGGATTGGTTAAAGTTCTCACCTGAACACAAAGGCAAGACTCAATTGCATTATTGGTTAGTGCATCAGGACTATATTTCAGAAGGCTGCGCTACGGATGAAAGTATTTCAGTCCAATTAAAAACAGCGTTACAGTGGTATTTGTCTGAAAATGATCTTAATCTCTTAAAAACCCATACTGAATATAAATTGCTTCCATTGCATCCATGGCAAGCCCGTTATTTGCAAAGTAAGTCATGGTTTGAACGTTTGAAACAAACGGGGCAGTTAATTGATGTAGGCTTACGAGGCTGGCAATTTTCTCCAACCACTTCAATTCGAACACTGGCGAGTTTTAATGCACCATGGATGGTAAAACCGTCACTTTCAGTGATGATTACCAACTCGATTCGGGTGAACTTAGCCAAAGAATGCCACCGTGGTGAGTTAACCCACCGTCTATGGCACAATGAGTTTGGTCAGAATATTTTAAAGCAATGCCCAAGCTTAAAAGCGGTGAATGATCCAGCATGGATTGCTTTGAAAATTGATGATGAAGTGGTGAATGAAAGTATCTGTATTTTCCGCGATCAGCCATTCCATCCGCATCAGCAAGTGACATGTATTGCATCCTTATGTCAGGATCATCCAGATAAGCCTTTAAATCGTTTTAATGCCTTATTCGCAAAAATTGCAAAAGCACATCATGAAACCGATTTTTCAGAAATTGCTCTGGATTGGTTTAACCGCTTCCTTGAAGTCAGTTTGCAACCGTTGATGTATCTATACCATCGTTATGGCATGGCTTTTGAGTCACATCAGCAGAATGTGCTGTTGGAGTTAGAGAATCATTTCCCTAAAACCTTATGGTTACGTGATAACCAAGGTTTTTATTATATTGAAGAGTTTGCAACCGAAATTCTGCAAGCACTGCCTGAACTGAAAGAAAAAGCATTTGCCGTTGGCCCTAAAGATTTCGTGGATGAACGTTTTAGTTATTATTTCTTTGGTAATACCTTGTTTGGCATTATCAATGCCATTGGCGCAACAGGCTATATTACTGAAGATGAATTGCTCGAACATTTAACAAGTTTCTTGCAGGAGCAATTGCAGCAATATCCAGACAGTACCTTGTTGCAGGGATTATTGTTTAATTCAACACTGCCTTATAAAGGTAATTTGCTGACACGTTTGCATGAGTTAGATGAGCTCATCGCACCAGTTGAAAATCAATCTGTCTATGTGCAACTGCCAAATCCGCTGCGTATTTCACAGAAGGATGTCAGTTATGCTTGATTTTATTGGAATTGGTCTAGGGCCATTTAATCTGAGTCTGGCCAGCCTGCTACATAATAAAAGCACACTGAACTATGCAATTTTCGAGCAGAAAGCTCAGTTTGACTGGCATGCGGGAATGCAGTTACCCAATACGATATTGCAAGTGCCGTTTATGGCGGATCTGGTCTCAATGGTTGATCCAACCAGTCCATTCAGCTTCTTGAATTATCTGCGTCATCAGCAGCGTTTATATAAGTTTTACTTTTTAGAACAGCCGCATATTCCACGCTGTGAATATAACCACTATTGCCAATGGGTTGCAGAGCAACTGGATTGTATTGAATACCAATCTCGTGTTTTGAAGATTGAACCTCAAACCATTGGCTTTAAAGTTGTGGTGGAATCAGAAGGTGTTCAGCACAGTTATTTATGCCGTCATCTGGTCATCGGAAGCGGTAATGTGCCTCACTTGCCTGAATGTTTGACCAAAGTACAGCAACAGCAACCACAAAAATGTCTGCATTCTGCGCAATATATGACGCATGCCGATACAGATTTACACGGCGATGTGGTGGTACTTGGTTCAGGGCAATCTGCTGCCGAAGTCTTTATTGATCTGTTTGATGAGCAGCAAGATACAGCCAATCATCAGTTCGACCTACACTGGTTTACGCGTTCTCAGGGCTTCTTCCCAATGGAATATGCGCCATTAGGACTGGAACATTTTAGCCCAGATTATGCACAGCATTTTTATACTTTACCAACTGAGAAGAAAGAACAGCAATTGCAGCAGCAGTCTTTGTTATACAAGGGCATTAGTGCAAAGACCATCCGTGAAATCTATCAAAAATTGTATCACCGTAGCATTGCGGGACAAAGTTTGCAGACACATTTACATAGCCAATGTGATTTGAAAGATGCAGAAGTCTTAGATACGCAAAAAATTCGACTGCATTTCCAACATCGTGCCACGGCACAGGCTTTCCACTTAGATTGTGATTTCCTGGTTGCTGCAACAGGCTACGTTACGCCTGACTTTGACTTTATGCAGTTGCTGAAACCTTATATTGAATTTGATCATAAACAGCGTTGGCAAATCACTGAAGACTATCGTGTCGTACATCATCTGAATGGCCATATTTTTGTTCAAAATCAAGAAATGCATAGCCATGGTGTCGGTACACCAGACTTAGGGCTGGGTGCTTATCGTGCAGCGACAATTATCAATCAATTGCTTGGTGAGCCACTTTATGAACTTGCTCAGCAGGCGCAAACCTTCCAGCATTTTGAAATCACTCAAAATCCTAAAATCCAAATGGTAGATGACAAAGCGCTTCCAGAAGATGCTGTTTCTGGAAAAGTTGTGAACAAAAACCACTCTATTTTAAAGAAAACAGAACAGAACACGATTACGGCACATTCAAATAGTCGCTGTGCAAATACACGGGCACAAAACGCTTCTGTACATTCAACTTATGAGAAATTGATATGAACTTTGCAACTTTAAAAATTAATCAGCAGCAATGGCGTGCCGCTGGGCAGCGTCTCATTGAAATGGCGATTGCAGAGTTTCTATATGAAGAAATTATTGAAGTGAAAGCCATATCAGCAGGACGTTATCAGTTAGATCTGGGCAATCGTCAGTATGAGTTTCAAGGCCATCAATATTTGTTAGGGCACTGGAATATTCAGGACGGCTCGGTACGTGATGTAAGCAAGGGTCAGCAGAGTGACCAACCTGCCTGGAATTTACATGAGTTTATTGTTGCAATGGCTGACAGTTCCAATGTAAAGCCATTCACCAAAGCGTATTTGATTAAGGAAATGAATAATACTTGGTTGGCAGAAGCGCACCTATTTAATGAAGCGCGTTTACCAAGCACAGCAGTGCTGACTGAACCGCACTATAAAGTTGAAGGCATGCTACGTGGTCACCCTTGGCTGATTATGAGCAAAGGCCGTATGGGCTTTGGTTATGATGATTATTTAAGTGCTGCACCAGAGCTATCTCCAGAAGTCAAAGTACTCTGGTTGGCAGTACATCGTGATCTAGCAGAATTCCGCAGTACAGAACAATGGGATGCTTGTGGTTTATATCAACATGAATTTGATGCCAATGAACTACAGCAGTTCATCCAAATTTTGAAAGAAAAAAATCTCGATCCTCAAAATTACTTTTTGATTCCTGTACATGCTTGGCAATGGCATCAATGGCTGGTTCCAACCTATGCCAATGAAATTGTCGACCAGAAAATCATTGAGCTCAACATTAGCCAAGACAGCTATGTGCCAATGCAGTCTATTCGCACATTATGCAATACATCAAACCTACAACGTCATTACATTAAGCTGCCAGTCAGTATTTTCAATACCGCTGTTTATCGTGGACTACCATCAAAACGTAATCTTGCTGCGCCAGCTGTAACTGGATGGTTAAAGCAAATCCATCAGCAAGATCAAGACCTGCAGAAGACTGGTGTGGTTTTCTTGGGTGAAGTTGCAACTTTAACCATTCACCAGCCATGTTTTGACCGAATTGAAGGTGCACCTTACCAATTTAAAGAGTTATTTGGCTGTTTATGGCGTGAGAGTGTCGATCGCTATGTTGATCCATCACAGCAAGTGCTCTCTCAAGCAGCCTTATTGCATCGGGATATTTCAGGTCAATCAATCCTGAGTGTACTGATTCAAGCATCAGGCCTAAGTCCTTTGACATGGTTGGCGCAGTTTGCCCAAGTGTGTTTAAGCCCGTTATTACTGTGTCTGTATCGCTATGGCCTAGCTTTTTCTCCGCATGGTGAAAATACCATGTTGGTACATGAAAATGGTGTGCCAAAAGCATTGGTATTAAAAGACTTCATTGATGACATCAATTTGGTGGATGAAGATTTCCCTGAGTTGGCTCAATTGCCATCTGAAGGTGATTTGTTGCTGCGACATGATGCTGCCGATTTAAGTCATTTTATTTTCACTGGGCTGTTCATGGTGCATTACCGTTATATCTGTAATGTGTTCTTGCAAGATTACCCAGAATATTCAGAACAGGATTTCTGGCAAACCATTTCTAACACCATTGTTGCGTTTAACCAACAACATCCCGAGTTGGCTGAACGTGCTGAAAAATTTGCCATGTTACGCCCAACCTACACCAAAATTTGTTTGAACCGTGTCCGCCTATTTACCACCAGTTATAACGATGAAGCAGAGCGTCCAGTGCCTGTATTCCTTGATCCAATCCCGAACCCAGTTAGCCCTGAAACGTTGGCTGAATGGTCGATTCAGCAAAATGAATCGAAAGCGGGTTAAGTCTTCTTCTAAATTTTATAAAGGTTCGATATGAAAACAATTTCTCAGCAATTACCTGACTACTTTGAATACCACGAAGATGGAACACAGTATTACTTACGTCAAGTGCAATATCCACAAGATATTCCTTTGCTGCATCAATGGATGCATGAACCGCATGTTATTCCACAATGGCAATTGAATAAATCTGAGTTAGATCTACAAGTTTACTTCGACAAAATGCTAGCAGATGACCATCAGCGTTTATTAATTGTGGGCGTAGATGGTAAAGATGTGGGTTATACCGAGATTTATGAAGGTAAGCGTGATCGTCTAGGCCGTTATTACCAAGGTGATGACAATGATCTTGGTTGGCATTTGCTATTTGGCGATAAATCTGTGTTTGGCAAAGGCTTTTTACGTCCAACCATTCGCTTACTGAGTTTCTATATTTTTGAACATTCGCAAGCGAAAAAAATCGTGGGTGAACCAGACCATACGGTTAAACCTTATGCTGCTGTGGTCGCAGAACTTTGCTACGAAACTCAACGTTTAATTCCGATGCCAGAAAAAACGGCAATGCTGTATTACTGCTTTAGAGAAACTTTTTATAACAAGTTTGGTGAATATTACCAAACCTCACAACAACAGCTAGCTGATCAGCCAGCCAAAATACTGAGTGTTACATGAGCTTATCCATCAATGAGATGCACATCTTGGACATGCGCTTTGCAGCGCATGTCTCAGTGGCCGAATTTGAGCAATGGTTAACGCATATTCAACAATATTTCGAACAAAAAAGAAGTTTTGTGCTGATTATGCAAACCGAGCCGAACACTGAATTTCCTGAAGAATATCGGGTGATTCAGGGGAAGTGGTACAAACAATATAAACAAGATTTTTATCAATATTGTTTAGGCCTTGCTCGCATTGCCCAAGATGAAGCAGATCGTATTCGATTAGACACGCCAGCTTTGCAAAAAGCCTGGCATGTTCCTTATTTTGTCAGTTTAGAAAAGACCGATGCCGTGCAATGGGCGATGCAGAGGTACTTATGAATCAACAAATAAAACCTGACCAAGATTTTCCAATCAAAACAGTCTCTGCACTGAGTCTATCTGTAGTGGTGGTGTTGTACCTTGCACATGCATTACCGCTGTATTTTTACAATGTTGCCTTACCTGCGATTTTACGTCATCAAGGGGTCGATCTACGCTGGATTGGCATGTTGTCATTGCTGTATATCCCATGGGCCTTTAAGTTTTTTTGGGCGCCCTTAATTGATCGTTTTTATTTTAAGGCGCTCGGTAAACGTAAGACTTGGCTTTTATTTACTCAAATTGCCTTGGTATTAGGTGTCGTTGCCTTGGCTTTGACTCAATTCGATTATGGTCTAAGTATCTTTGTCATTGTCGGTTTATGGATTTCAACCTTTGCCGCAACCCAAGATATTGCGATAGATGGTTATACCGTTGAAACCTTTTCTGAATCCGAATATCGCCTAGGCAGTATGGCACAAAGTATTGGTGTGGCACTGGGCAGTATGATTGGTGGTGCTGCAACTTTGTGGCTGTATCAATTGTATGGTTGGCAAACTGCACTGATCTGTTTAGCTGCTATGACAGCACTGACCATGTTGGCGGTGTTTCAAATCAAAGAAAAATCGAATACAGAAAAAATTGCCAAACAAGCGCCGAGTTTAATTCGAGCATTTAAACGTCCAGAAATGTTATGGGCTTTGGCTTTGATCGTGTGTTATCGCGTAGTCGAAGCGCCAGCAATGGCCATGCTAAATCCGATGTTGATTGATCAAAAATGGTCATTGGCAGAGATTGGTGTACTGATGTCTGTGATTGGCGCGGGCATTGGTTTATTGGCCGCAGTAACAGCCGCATTCCTGTTAAAAAAAATTGCAGCAACACAATTGCTGATTTGGGCTGGTTGGGCACGCAGTTTGGTCTATCTGTTACTTGGCGTAGCCGTTTTACTTAGTTGGTTTAACCAATGGCATATGTTATTGGGGCTATTTGTTGTGGTTATTTTGGCGATTCGCTATATCGCCATGACCGCTTTATATGCTCACTTCATGCATACCAGCTCTAAGGAACAAGCGGGAACGGACTTTACCATTTTGGTCTGTTTTGAGCTGCTGGTTTATTTCATTGGCGGTGCAATGTCTGGTTTCTTGGCCAAAGCCTTTGGTTATGGAAATTTCTATCTCATTTTAGCGGCAGCATCTGTGTTGAGCGTTTTGCTCAGCCAAGTGTTAATCCATAAAGCAAAACAAACGGAACAACTCACCTAGGGGTAATTTATGAAAGTACGTTCACTTTCAACATCATTAACGCTGTTAAGCTTAGCAATCAGTACTCAGCTATATGCTCAAACAGTTGAAACAGATGCATCTGTTCAAACGACTGCTGCTGTAACAAGTCAGAAACCAACACAACTTGCACCTATTGTGGTGACAGCATCGCGTTCAGCACAAAGTATTGCTGAAATTGCAGGTACTGTGTATCGCATTGAACAAGAAGATATTGCAAAACAAGCTGCTGCGGGTAAAAGCACAGCAGATATTTTAGGTTTATTAGTTCCATCGTTAACACCAAGTTCTGGTACAACCAGTAACTATGGTATGACCATGCGCGGTCGTACAGTTCAATACATGATTGATGGCGTACCACAAACAGGTTCGCGTGATAGTTCACGTCAATTAAATAGTATTAGCCCAGATATGATTGAGCGTGTTGAAGTGGTCTCGGGGGCAAGTAGTATTTATGGTTCTGGTGCAACAGGCGGGATCATCAATATTATTACTAAAAAAGGGTCGACCGACGGCGTTCATTTTGAATCAAAACTTGGTGTAACTTCTGGCGATAACTTTAAAAATGATGCCTTGGCTTATGAGGTGTATCAATCTGCTGCTTTTAAACAAGGGGACTGGAATGGTTTTCTTGGGGCAAGCTATACCAAACGCGGTGAGATTCAAGACAGTCATGGTGACCGAATTGGGCCTGAAGTCGCACAGACTGACCGTCAAGATACAGAAACTATTGATGTGAATGGTCGCTTGGGTTGGCAGTTTACTGACAAGCAAAGTATTAGTATCGGCGCACAATATTATAATGACGAACAAGATAGTGATTATGGCGCCGATTACGGGCAAATTTCTGGTTATAATGCAGCCAATTTATTATTTCCAACGGCTGTGACCCCGAGTTTAAAAGCAGTCAAAGGTTTACAATTAGATACTCAGCCTAGAACAAAGCGTTATGCAATTAATACCCAATATGAAAATCAAGATATATTGGGCCAAAAGTTGAATGTTGAAGCATTTTATCGTAATGAAAAAGGGCGTTGGTTTCCAACAGTGTCTCCACTTGGACATGGCACTTTAAATGGTGGCTTAGCACAACTTTATCCAAATTATGCTGACCCACGTTCACCTGATTTCTTAAAAGCTGTTCGTCTAGGCTATGCTGTTTTACAGTCAGAATCAGAAATTGATGTTTGGGGCTTACGTACTGCCTTACAAAAAGATTTTGAGATTTCAAATCGTAAGTTAGGTTTAATTTACGGCGTAGATTATGAAAATGAAAAGGATAAAGCCTCTGCGCGTCGATTTAGCTTTGATCAGTTTTATGCAAGTAATGGTCTGAATTTTGAACCAGAGAAAACATATCAATTTGGACCAGACACAGAAATTAAAAAATTAGGTGCCTTTTTACAGGGGCATTATGAAGTATCAGATCGATTGAATGTTCAAGCTGGTATTCGCCATGAACGAATAGACAGTAAAGTTTCTGATTCAACGCCTTATCGTGAATCTATTCCTGCTGACATTTTGACAAACGACTTAAAATATCCATATACCGCAAAAGCATTGGCAGGAGGTAAGGTTAAACATGATGCGACATTATTTAACTTAGGTGCAGTTTATCATTTAAATGATGCTCAACAAGTTTTTGCTAACTTCTCACAGGGTTTTAGCATTCCTGATGTGCAACGTATGCTTCGTGACGTTCCAGCTAATTTCGTTGTAAATAGTAATAATATTGATCCGATCAAGGTCAATAACTATGAATTAGGTTGGCGTTTGCAAGGTGATAGCGGTCTAAATACAAGTGTAACTGCTTTTTATAATACTTCAGATAAAGTTGTACGCTTTAATAGTGCCCCAGCATACAACATTGATGTTGTGGATACTGATGAGCGTATTTATGGTGCTGAAGCAAATGTTAATTATCCAGTAACTGAGAGTATGTCATTAGGAGGTACAGTCGCTTATACACGTGGGCAATTTAAAAATTCAGATGGAAAATGGCAAGAGTTAGATAGCACCCGTATTTCTCCTTTAAAAGGTACGCTCTATACGGATTGGCAATTTACAGACGGCTTTGGTCTCCGTGTTCAAGCACTTGCTGTAAGTGGTACTGATAAAGCGACAAAAGAAATGCAAGACTATAAAAATATAGATCCAGCAGGTCGAAAAAATATCAAACTGCCTAGCGAAATTAAAGGTTTTGCCGTAATGGATGTGATCGCCAATGCGAAAGCTGGTCCAGGAACGGTAGGCTTTGGTGTCTATAACGTTTGGAATACGGAATATAAAACTGTATTTAGCCAAGCTGCGGAATCTGTTTATGGCGCTATGTCGAGCCTGCCTGCACAAGGCCGTACTTATGGTTTGAGCTATACCCTCAAATACTAATCTAATCAAAAAGGCATCTGTTTAGATGCCTTTTCTTTTGATGATTTTGATGATGAACAATAATCTAAAATTTTTAGCTTTAGCTGCTTTGATCAATGGAACTTGTTTTTCCATGATTCTCCCTTTATTGGCTCCACTGACTCGTCAATTACATTTATCTGAATTTCAAGGTGGTGTGATTGTTTCAGCAGGGGCAATCTGTATGGCATTAGCATCGATTTGGATTGCGAAAAATAAAAGCAATCAGTCTCCTAAGCAACTCGTCAATTATGGTTTTTGGGGAATGACTTTTACTTGGGCTATTTTTACCCTGATTTTGTATTTTGGAACAAAGGCCATTTTACCAACACTATTGATTTTTATTTTGCTGGTACTGAGTCGTGCTTCTACAGGCATTTTTATGGCTTTGCCACAAATTGGTCTGCAAAGCTATGTAATGACACATGCGAGTGAAGCCGCTGATCGTAGTAAACAGATGGCTATGTTTGGCGCAATGAATAGTTTTGGCATGATTGTTGGTCCATTTGCAACCTCTATTTTATTGTTTGGCGGTTTACTTTTTCCGATGTGGATTGCAGTGGCCTTACTGGGTTTGGTGAGTATTGCGCTTAGCATCCTGTTTAGTAAAATCCCAAAAAGCCAAACTGATAGCTCTAAGTTTGAACAAGAAGAAAAGAGTACCACCGAGCATGAGTCGATTCTCAAACAAAGTTTTATTTGGTTAGTTCTTGGTTTTGCGACATATGTTGCGATTGTGACCTTGAATATGACGGCTGGTTTTTATATTCAGGATCGGTTTTATCTCAGTAGCCAACACAGTGCGATTTATTTCTCTCAATGTATGTTAGTGGTTGGAGTCTGTCTGGTACTGACGCAGCTTTTAATTGTGAAAGTCTTACAACTTAAATTAAATAGTTTAGTGATTATTGGTTTAGTCACCATGTGTTTTGGCTTATTACTTTCACTCTATGCACCTACAATTTTTGTATTTCAGGCCAGTTATATTTTTTATGGGGTTTCTGTGGCATGTTTATTACCAGCATTTACCACAGGCGCTGCTCAGGCCGTATCACAACAATCACAAGTTAAAATGGCAAGTTTTTGTACGGCAACACAGGCATTGGGTTTAATTGTTGGTCCTTTACTTAGTACATTCCTGTACCGTTTTAACACTCATTTTCCATTTTATTTACTCTTATTTTTAATGTTATTCATTGGATTGTACTTTTGCTGGTTTTTTATACGCCAACAGCAAAAGTATCTTTTAGTCGAGTAAATGAGTCAATAATGTCTATTTTCGTATTTGTCGGGCAAATACCGCTATTTAACGTTTTATTCATGCTTGGCTGATCATTGTGATGCAAAAGGTTTGTTGTTTATAAGATTGATGCAACCATTTAAATAGATTTAACAGGGTGGTGATATTAACAACTTAACGAAATGAATATAGATAAGACATCTTGTTTAAAATGATTCTCATTATTATTTTTATTTAGTATTATAGCCTGCCTTTTGGATATTTTTTGAGTGATATTCGGGTCTTGGAGAAAAGAGAAAATGACAGCCAATAATGAGTTTAGGGCAAAACTAGCCCTGTTTAAAATGACACCATGTTATCTTGCTGTTATGGCAATGTTTGTACAACATGCGAATGCAGAAAATGCTGCTGTAGTTGAGTCATCACAGAAACCTGTCGCACAGTTAGAAAAAATTGTTGTGACTGCAACCCGTACACCGAAAAATATTGCAGAAATTGCAGGGACAGTACAGACCATTGACCAAGCACAGATTGCACAGCAAGCTATAGCAGGGCGAAAAGTTGCAGATGTACTGGCACAACTTGTTCCATCACTCGCACCAAGCAGCGGTAATACCAGTAATTATGGTCAAACCATGCGTGGGCGTAATGTTTTGGTAATGATTGATGGTGTTTCACAAACAGGTTCACGAGATGTTTCGCGTCAGCTAAATAGTATTAGTCCAAGCATGATTGAGCGTATTGAGATTATCTCAGGGGCGACCAGTATTTATGGCTCTGGCGCAACGGGTGGTATTATTAATATTATTACCAAACGTGCGGACACCTCAAAACCGTTGAGCTTTGAATCCAAAGTTGGGATTACTTCTTCGGATACATTTAGAGGTGATGGTTTAGCATATGAAGTGGGGCAATCGGTTTCCTTTAGTCAAGGCAATGTGGATGGTTTTTTAGGCGCAAACTTTACCAGTCGTGGTTCTCAGTTTGATGGGAATGGGGATCGAATTTCTTTAAGTCCTTGGCAAGGTAGCACCATGGATACGGATACCCTCGATGTAAATGGACGTTTGAATTTCAATCTAACAGATAAACAAAGCCTAAGCTTTGGCGCACAATACTATAAAGACAAACAAGAGACAGATTACGGCCCTGATTATTCATACTTACCGACAACGGGGACAAGTAATGACATGGGAGCCCCAAGCTATAAAGCAATTAAAGGCTTGAAATTGAGTGATCATCTATTTACTGAACGCTATGCAGTAAATTCGCAGTACCAAAATCAAGATTTTTTAGGCCAAGTACTCAATGTTGAAGCTTACTACCGTAATGAGAAAGCAAGATTTTTCCCTTATGGTTTAACAACCAAAGCTGTAACTTCAGTGAATCAATCTCAATCAGAAGTTAAAGTTGCGGGTTTACGATCAACCATGCAGTCAGACTTTAATATTGCAGATAGAGAGCTAAAACTGACCTATGGCCTCGACTATGATTGGGAAAAAGACGAGCAGTATATTGATATCTTGGCGACGAAATACCCATATTTAGTTTATACGCCAACTGGTGTACGCAAAGGATACGGTCCTAACACAGAAATTCAAAATATTGGCACCTTTGTACAAGGTGACTTTGCTGTGAATGACCAATTGAATATTCAAGCAGGTATTCGCTATCAATATATTCAGGCAGATACCGATGCTTATATTCCAAGTCGTGAGTCTGTAACAGTCCCTGCAGATTCAACACATGACGATAAACCGCTATTTAATTTAGGTGCGGTTTATAAGCTCAACGATACTCAGCAAGTTTATGCTAACTTTTCTCAAGGTTTTAGCTTTCCAGATGTACAGCGTATGCTCCGTGACGTATCAACCTACACGGTTTCAACATCAAACCTTCAGCCGATTACGGTAAATAGTTATGAGTTAGGTTGGCGTTTAAATCAGGATGATGGTCTCAACCTTGCTTTAACCGGTTTTTATAATACCTCTGATAAAACGGTACAATTTAATAACCGAGCAGCAAAAATTGTAGACACTGATCAACGTGTATATGGAGCAGAAGCAACCCTAAGTTATCCATTTATGGACAGCTACAAGGTTGGTGGTACTTTGGGATATACTCGTGGTCAATATAAAGATGCAGCAAATCAATGGCATGAACTCAATTCATTTGCAGTTTCTCCAATCAAAGGAACGTTATTTGCTGAATGGGACAACAATGAAGGTTATGGTGTTCGCGTTCAGATGCAAGCAATCAAGGGAAGCAACAAGGCTTATAATGATGATCGTGAACTTGTTGCTCGTGCAAATGCAAGCCAAGATGCCGCATTCCAAGCTGCTGTCAAAGCAGATGCGAATAGTGCAGCAAAAATTAAAGGCTATGCGACTATGGATGTATTAGGACATGTTCCTGCCTGGAAAGGCCGCGTAGATTTTGGTGTATATAATGTTTGGGGTCTCCAATACAATACTGTATTCGCACAACAAGCTGCAGTATCAAATGGCAATCCATTACTTGCGATTCCAGCTGAAGGCCGTACCTATGGTCTAAGCTATACTTTTAACTATTAACTAATTGATATCAAAAAATATCCGTCATCGCTACGGATATTTTTTTGATACTTTATATCTGTATATTTTAATAGCTGTTTTTTAATGTCTTTCTGATTTTCGTCAACCAAATTATGATTTCTAGGTGAAAAAACGTTCATTGTTTTCCTCATAATGCAAGTATTCTGACTATTTCAATCGAATATAGCTGAGAAAAATAGCCTTGTTGTTTATTTTTTAATCAAATTTATTTCATTTATTGACGTTTTGGATTTTAGCCAATTTTTTTATGTACCCTATAAAACGTCATAACAAGATAGATAAAGGAGTAAAGATGCTTATTTTTCATGATTATCCTGTTCAAGGAGCGCTTTTTGACATGGATGGAACAATGTTTGATACCGAGCGTTTACGCTTCCAGACATTGAAACAGGCATCAAAAGAGCTGATTGGACAGGAATTTTCAGATGAATATTTGATGCAGTGTCTAGGGTTGAGTGCGAAAGCATCTGAGCAGCTAGCACAAAAGTTTTACGGTGCAAATGTTCCCTATACTGCCATTCGCAAACGTGCAGATGAAGTTGAATTAGAGTTTGTCCGTAACAATGGCGTGCCGATTAAAAAAGGCTTGGTACAAGTCTTAGAGCGTCTAAGAAAATCAGGCTTAAAAATGGCAGTCGCGACTTCGAGTCGTCGAGCGATTGCAGAAGAATATTTAATTAACGCGAATGTTTATAAGTTTTTTGATCTTTTGGTCTGTGGGGATGAAGTTGAAAAAGGCAAACCGCATCCAGAAATCTTTTTTAAAGCCGCACAAAAACTAAACTTACAACCGCAACAGTGTCTGATGTTCGAAGATTCTGAAAATGGAATTTGTTCAGCCTATGATGCAGGCGGAATTACCATTTTATTTAAAGATATAAAAGAACCCAACGATCATATGCTCTCGAAAGCAAACTTCTATTATTCTGATATGTACGAATGTTTGAATGCTTTAGATGAGTTTATTCCCGAAATGGGCATGCCACAGTTACAAGAGTTATTTCCACAAAGTTCTAACCAGTTGACTGTTGGGATTCATGGTTTTGGTGCCATTGGTGGTGGCTATATTGCACAAATCTTGTCGTATTGGGATGGTTATACACGACCAAAACGCATTCTGGCCTCAACCCGAAATCGTCTATATCTAGAGTCAGTCAATAGTTTCGGCAGCTATAGCATTCGCTATGGTCAGTCTTCTTATGATGAGCGTATTGATAATCTCACAGTGATTGATGCCGACAATGAACAGCAGATGTTAGAAATGTATATGCAATCTAGCCTGATCGCACTGTGCTTACCAGAACAAGCGATTGAGTCTGAGGCAAAAATCATTGCGAAGGGATTATTGGCTCGTTTCATGTCAGCAGATGCAGACAACAATGAGCCGATTACTTTTTTGATTATTTTAAATAAAGTCTGCGCAAAATATTTGGTCTTGAAACATATCCGTGAAGCTTTATTGGAATTGACGGATGAGGATATTGCCGAACATATTTTAAGTGAACATTATTTTTGCGATACCGTGGTCAATCGAATGGTATCCAAGCTTACCGATCAGGCCCTATATCGTCAGCTCAATATTAAGCATAACCTGTTCAAACAATATCAAAATGACCTCAATCCAGAAACGATTGAGTTGTCAGATGAAACTGCGTTGACTGAAAAGCAGGAACAGCAGATCACACATTGTTTAGAAGATATGCGCGGACAGTTTCAAACAGGGCAATTCCTACAAAATATGGATCTGATCTTGTTCCATAGTGAAACGGATATGCCGATTTATGTGGAAAATCGTAGCCCGTTATTAAGCAAAATGCGTCAAATGATTTTAGTGGATCAGATTTCTGAGATTCAAATCATTAAGAACCGTCTATGGAATGGCTGTCATGCCATGTTGGCGTGGTATGCCAGTGCACTTGGACATGACACCATTGGTATCGCCATGGCGGATCCAAAAATCATGAAATATGCAGAGCAGGTGGTTAACGAAGTTAAATTGGGTCTAGCCAATATGATTCCCAATCAAGCCAAAGAACTGGACCGAATGGCGGAAAGTTTCCTGCATTCTTGCCGAGCGGCCTATAAAGATCCTTGTGAACGTGTAGCTCGTGATCCGCTTAGAAAACTCAATCTGAATGAGCGCGTATTAGGCAGTTTAGAATGTCAGGTGCAACAACAGCTTCCTTATCAAAAGCTGATACAAGGTGCAATTTATGGCTATGCCTATGCCTTGAAAAGGCTTGGGCTGGATGAGATTAAGATTGTAAAACATGTCCAGACCAATATTGAACATATGGACATCACTGAAAATCAGAAAAAAGCCTTATTAAACCAGCTCTATCACGGGATTCAGGCGGAACTCAATGACAATGCATTCATGTCACAGTTGGAGGAGTTGAAACCTCTAATGGCATAAACATCAGTGCTCACGGTGAATGCAGCTTAACTTTGATCTGGGTTTATGTTTGAATAACACAACCTTAAACAGAATGCTGAAGTTGTGTTATTACAAGCAGACACCCAGTTGATTGCGACCGAAATATGCGATTATCCTGAATGGCACAAAGGTCGTTCAGATTATGGGCTTTGGTATATTGAGATTGATCAACCTGAGTTGATTCAATATTTAGATGAAATTCAAGCACAATTTTCTGATCTATTGCTTCCTGCACAGCAACGCCAATATCACATTACTTTATTTGTCAGTGGTTTCTTGCAGCCTGCTGTTGAGCAATACGACGATGATTTTCAGATTCAACAATTACAGCAGCAGATCAAACGGATCAAAGCATTACAGCTGACAGCTTTTGAGCTGGAAATCACACAAATTGATAGCTTTAGCAGTGCCTTGTTCCTACAGATTCAAGATCATCAGGGCGTACTGGCCCAAATTCGTCAGCAATTTGCATATGTATCGGGAGAGGTTGCTGCACTTGAATATTGTCCGCATATTACTTTAGGTCTGTATCGTGAAGCTTGGCTGAGTGATATTGTACTGGAGCGGATACAACAACTTTCGTTAAAAACCATGAAGATTCAGGTCAAAAAACTGACTTTCGGCTATTATAAGGCACAGATTTTACAGGGATTACTGTATCCTTATCAGCAAATTGAACTAGGTTAGATATGTTGCAACTGATTTTAGGTGGGGCGCGCTCTGGTAAAAGTCGTTTGGCAGAACAAACCGCCAAAGAGACAGGTTTATCCGTCATTTATATTGCAACGGCGCAGGCCTTAGATGCAGAAATGCAGCAGCGTATTGCGCATCATCAACAGCAACGTCCAGCCCATTGGCAGGTACTTGAAGAACCGATTTATCTGGCAGATCGACTCTTGCAATGCGATCAGGCCAATCAGTTGATTTTGGTCGATTGCTTAACCTTGTGGCTCAGTAATCTGTTATTGGCTGAAGACCCAAGCTTACAGCAACACCAGATGCAAAAACTATTCGAGGTCTTAGCACAACTACAGTCTCAAATTATTTTGGTCAGTAATGAAACTGGGCTTGGAGTGGTACCGATGGGGGAAATCAGCCGTCGTTTTGTCGATGAAGCAGGGCGTTTGCATCAGACCTTGGGGCAACTCGCCAATAAAGTCATGTTTTGTGTGGCAGGCTTTCCAATGATTTTAAAAGATGAGAAATAACATGACTGAACAAGCGCAATGGTTTTTAGCTGCCGTACAACAACCAGATTTGGAAGCCAAACAACAAGCTGAACAACGTCAACTGCAATTGACTAAACCCACAGGTGCTTTGGGGCAACTTGAGCAGCTAGCCATTCAATTGGCGAGCTTACAAGGCACGGTCCATCCGCAGATTCAGCAGCCTTGGATTACCATTTTTGCGGGTGATCATGGTGTTGTGGCCGAAAATATTTCGGCTTATCCGCAAGCCGTGACTCGTCAAATGCTGCAAAATTTTGCCTCAGGTGGTGCAGCTATCAGTGTGATTGCCAAACATCATCATGCACATTTACAAGTGGTGGATTGCGGTACAGTGGGTGATACCTATGATTATGCAGGGGTTGAGCGCCATTGTATCCGTGCAGGTACAGCCAATTTCGCTCAACAAGCAGCAATGACGGAACAGGAATGCTTAGCGGCATTACAACTGGGTAAAGACAGCGTTGATCGTGCCAAAGCTCAAGCTGCCGATATTTTTATTGCAGGGGAAATGGGGATAGGAAATACCTGTTCAGCTTCAGCACTGGCATGTTTGTTGTTGCATGAAGATGCCGCACAACTAACTGGGGTGGGTACAGGAATTAATTCCCAACAGTTACAGCATAAGATTGCTGTCATTGATCAAGCGGTGAAGCGACATCAAGTAGATGTTGCTGACGATGCTTTAAAAATCTTGGCTGCAGTAGGTGGTCTAGAAATTGCGGCCATGACTGGCGCTTATATCCGCTGTGCGCAAATCGGTTTGCCAATTGTGGTGGATGGTTTTATTAGCTCGGTTGCAGCCTTGTGTGCGGTACGTATTCAACCCCACAGTCGCGCATGGATGTTGTTTGGACATCAATCAGCTGAGTATGGACATCAAAGTGTCTTAAAAGCATTGGGTGCACAACCTATTTTAAGCATGAATTTGCGTTTGGGTGAAGGTAGTGGTGCAGGAGCTGCACTATCTATGTTGCAACTGGCTTGTGTTCTGCATAATCAAATGGCCACCTTTGCCGAAGCTGCGGTTACGGGTGATAAAGTTGCACCTTGATTTACTGCGGCATGGTGAAACGACACTCAGCCATACCTTACGTGGACATTTGGATGATGCACTTACTGAACAAGGTTGGTTGCAAATGCAATCCACCATTCAGCAGCATCTCGAAGCTCAAGTACAATGGGATGTAATCATCAGTTCACCATTACAACGCTGCCAAAAATTTGCGGCAGCACTGGCGCAACAACTTGAATTACCTTTGCTGCTCAATGCAGAAATTAAGGAAATGTATTTTGGCGATTGGGAAGGTATTGCCACGCAAACCATTTATGAAACAGCACCTGAGCGATTGGCTAACTTCTGGCAATTTCCAACCCGATATCATGCACCCAATGGGGAGTCGTTGCATCAATTCCAGCAACGTGTCATACATGGTTTTGATGAAATTTATACTCAAATGCAGCAGCATCATTGGAATAGGGCTTTGGTGGTGACACATGGTGGGGTGATTAAATTACTCACTTGTTTGGCGCGTCATCATAAGTTAGATGATCTATTAAGCATGCCCGCAGAGTTAGGAAAGCTATATGCTTTAAACTTAACTCAAATTGAAAATAAAATTCATTTTTCTGAAAAGACAGCAACTTAGCAGCGATAAAATCTTATTCTATTTCCAGTATTTGCTTGGGTCTTGTAATCGAACTGTCATTGCCACTGCCTATGATACAGGGCATTTCTTGACCTATAAGCAAATCATCCATGAATATATTATTGAAAAGCAGTGTGTTATGCGCAAGCATTGTATTGGCGGCATGTAATAACGACAATCACGTAGAATCGCAAAATCCGCCAGAAACCAATACTGCATCAAAATACTATCAGACCAAAACCCCATACCAACCGCAACAAGATCTCAAAAAATATGAAGCCATTCCGCAAGGTTTTCAGCCTGTATTTACAGAACTGGTTGCACGTCATGGTTCTCGCGGCTTATCTAGCATTAAATATGATTTAGCGCTGTATAACCTATGGAAGCAGGCCAAAGCTGAAAATGCACTTACCCCTTTAGGCGAAAAGCTGGGGGCAGATTTAGAAACTATGATGAAAGCCAATATTCTTCTGGGTTATGGTGTAGATGGCATCCGTCAGTATGGCTATGGTAATGAAAGCATGCAAGGTATTCAGGAGCATCGTGGTATTGCTGATCGTTTATTGCAACGGCTTCCAACTTTGTTCCAAAGTGCAGCACAGCAATCATCATCAATTTTAGTGCAAAGTTCAGGTGTGGATCGTGCCGTAGATAGTGCCAAGTTTTTTACTGCAGAATTGATTCAACAGCAGCCACAATTGAAGACACACATTTCTCCAGTCTCTTACACCAGTTTAGCCAGTAGCAGTGTGCCATCAATTGAAGATGGTGGGGTAGATCGTTTCAAACTCTATTTTCATAGTTTGAACAAAGAGCAAGATCTAGTACAACCTTTATCGGCGCAACAACAGGCGATTTACGATGCCAGCCAAGCCTATCAGCATTTTGAAGAGGATGATGCAGATTTGGTCAATAAATTAAATGAGCTTGTGAAAAATAGCCGCGCTGAACAGGTGGCAATGAGCGTGTTGAATCCGCTTTTTAAGCCTGAATTTATTAAGAAACTGGGAACAACGGGATATGTATTTAGCAATACCGGCTCTTATAGCGTCACGTCACCTAAAGGTGAAACCATTACTGAAAAAGGAAAGGGAAAAAATAGTATTGCCAGTGCTGTGGATGCAGCGGCCTATATCTATGAGTTGTATTCGATTTCAGGCGGTATGAAAACTGAACTGAAAGGGACTGATTTTGATCAGTATATGCCTGTAGATGCAGCAAAGTTCTATGCTGAATTTAACGATGCCAATGATTTTTATAGCAAAGGCCCAAGTTTTACTGAATCGAAGAATGTCACCAGTGCTATTGCCCAAGGTTTAAAACAGGATTTATTTAAACAGGTCGATGCGATTGTGGATAAACAGCAGTCACATCGTGCAGTATTACGTTTTGCTCATGCTGAAATCATTATTCCTTTGGCGACCAGTTTAGAGTTGCATAACATGATGCAGCCGTTACCGTTACGTCAAACTTATAGCTATAACACCAGCGCTTGGCGTGGTGAGACGGTGTCACCGATGGCAGCAAATCTACAGTGGGATATTTATCAAGATAAGCAAGGCACAACCTTGCTGAAAATGTTCTATAACGAGAAAGAAACCTTGTTTAAGTCGAGTTGTAACTATGCACGTTATAGCAATAACAGTTTTTATTATGATTATTTAAAGCTTAAACAATGTTATCAAATTCAATAATCTAAGATATTCGATCTTTTCATTTGGGAATAGCTTGCTATTCCCAATTTTATTTCTTCATAATCCATGCACGATGAACCAGATGTGATTGAGAGGTTGCATGACACCTTTTTGGATTGCCTTGCAGTTTTTGACCGTTTTACCGATTGAGCTCAAAACAATGCCAAGTGCCAAGCAGAATGGTCAGGCATTACTATTTTATCCTTTGGTTGGCTTGTTGCTTGGAATGATTTTATTTGCCTCAGCAATGCTGTTGGTAAAGCTTCCGACCATCTTGAGTGCAGCACTGATCCTCATACTCTGGATTTGGCTGACAGGTGGATTACATCTCGATGGTTTAGCGGATAGTGCAGATGCGTGGGTCGGTGGATTTGGTGATCCTGAACGAACCCTAAAAATTATGAAAGACCCCGCTTGTGGTCCAATCGGCGTGCTGAGTTTAGTCGTAGTATGCTTGCTGAAATTTGTGGCCTTATACGTTTTGCTCGAACAACAAATGGCTGCCTTTTTAATTGTCTTGCCTATGCTGGGGCGCAGTGTGCCACTGTTTTTATTCCTCACCACACCTTATATGCGTGCTCAAGGTTTAGGGCGTTCTATGACTGGTTTTATGCCAAAAAAGCAACTTTGGATGGTTTTTGTCATTACAATTGCATTGCTTTGTATGTTTAAATGGCTGGGTTTAGTCTCACTATTGGTTTTTTTACTGATGCTTTTCTATTTGCGTTCTGTATTTATTAAACGTATTGGCGGGATTACCGGCGATACGGTGGGTGCTGCGATTGAGTTGGCTGAAACTGGTGTGATTCTCAGTGCTGTGATTGCTTCATTCTATATTATTTAAAAAATTGACCACTTGATGTGGGGTGATCCTCCTGCAAACAGAAGGATCACTTTGAGTGATGTTAGCGTTTGCCCAATTGAACCCAGAAACCAAGCACAGCGAGTAAAGCAACCAACCCGGCAATCGTACCTAGGATGATATCTCGAAGCGTTTTATCTATTGGCAACCATGTCCATTTATGTAGATAAGCAAAACTAAATCCTTCTAAAGCATCTTGTTGCGTGACCTTAGTTGCAATTACGCCACTGCTGGGCTCAATATACAGTCTGAGTTGATTCTCTAACTGCGTTTCAACCTTAATCACGGGCAGACGCTTGTTGATAAACCCATATTCGCCTCCAAAACTTGTCACCCATGCGGCCTGTTGAACTTGTTCAGGTTGTAATCCTAAATAACTTGCAGCCAATTGTTTACTTTGTTTAAGAATATCAATCAGTTCACCATTACCAGCATCTACAAACTGAATCGCGGGAACTACTGTTTTAGTCGTGTGATGATCATGCTGCTTCGTTGCCGCCGTCATGCTGCCTTGTAATGGCTCTCGTCCGATGGCTTGAATCATCCAAGCTGCACGGCTATGTGTTTCTCTAAAGGATGTGGGAACAAGATCCAGCCGTTGAATAGGCTGTTGAGTGATGTGTTGCCATACTTCTGTAGTTAAATCAGCTGTATGGAAAACAGGTTGAATATTTTTAATATCGGGCTTTTTTTGCCAAATATGATAGAAACCACTAAGCACCCAAAGCAGAATAAAGACGCTTAAACTGATGCCTAAATAGCGATGCAGAAAGCGTATTGGTTTTTGCCCTAGACGATGATTGCGCCGATTGTGAATGTTAAAGAATAAGCTTATCCCCATAAAAATCATGCAGAGTATGCCAATCAAAGCCAGTTGCATAAGAACAGTTTGGCCTATCCAAGCTTGATCACCCCACGTCCATGTATGACCTAAGCGGAAGATTTTTGCCATCCACATCTTTTGATCATTGGAGAGTGTAGCCAATCGGGCTTGTGAAGGATCAACATAGGCCCGTAAACCATTTTGAAAATCAACCCGCCAAACAGGCAGCAAACGATTGACACTCTGATAATCATCACTGAATGTGGTGATGATTTGACTGGATACAATGTCCTGTTGCGATAAGCCTGTATACCAAAGTGCTAAACGTTGGGCATCCAATTGCTCCGCATTGGCCAGCAATTGACCTGTCTGACTATCATAATATTCAGCAATCTTTTGATTCGGTTGTAATACGCGATAGGCAATCTGCTGAGGTGTTAATTCAATCACCTGTAATGCTGAAAACTGTGCGATTTGATGTCGCTTTAAAACATCAGATGCTGCTAAGGCATGTGTTAAATCCAATTGTTGAGATGGGGGCATTCGTTTCACAGGTTGAGGTTGTGTTGCACTCATGATTGGATGCAACACACCTGTTAAAGACCAAAGTAAAACGAGAATGCCGAACACCATTCCAAAACGACGGTGTAAGGACAGTCGTTGTTTAAGTTGTCTGGCATTCATGGCTTATTTCCCAAAGTGGTAACTTAAGCCTAATAAATAGGTGCGTGGTGCAGCAGGTGTGTAGCTGGCCTGATTATTACTAAATGAAGTACTTTCCGCATAATGCTTATCTGTGGCATTCAGGATTTGTCCAAAAATTTCATAGGTATTTTTACGGTAATTGGCACGTAGATTCAGCAAAGTATGGCCATCATACTTTTCCGTGTTGGCATCATTAATCCAGTAAGGACCGACATATACCGCTTCCGCAGAAAGTAATAGTTCAGGTATGGGCTTGATCTGGTATTCAAGCGTGCCAAATGTTTTAGGTGCGCTTGGCATGGTGTTACCGCTGTAATCTAAAACGCTGGAAGGTTGAAACTGTTTATATTCATGTTTGGCAACACTGCCTGAGAGTTTTAAGCGCTGATCATAAAGCTCACTGAGCTTCCAAGTTCCCCCAATTTCAATGCCTTGATGTAAGGTTTTACCTGTATTGCGTGGCTCACGGGTATTGTCTGGCTTGGTATAGCTCATCACTTCATCTTCGCCTTCTAAGCGATATAGCGTGATTTCACCATCTAAGCGATCATCGAATAATTTAAAGCGCAGACCCGCATCAATATTCTCAAATGTGGCTTCTTTCAAGTCAGGTGTCACCAAATTTGCACCGTATAAACTGCTGACTTCGGGTGGGACAAAGCCCTGTGACCAATTGCTATATAGATCAATTGCTTGCGTTACGTTCCAGACAAAACCGAGTTGAGGGCTGGCCTTATGAAAATCACGTTTCTCATTTGGTGCACCTGTAATTTTTGATGGGGTTAATTTGTTTTCATAGTCATAACTAATCCAATCATAACGTGCGCCACCGACGAAATTTAAAGTCGGTAGCACTTGCCAATTGGCTTGCGCATAGACGGCCTGATTATTCACGTCTACATTAAAATCTCGTAGGCGTTGGCGTTGTTGATAACCGGTATACACCAAAGTGTTCGGATCACGGAAAACTTGAATATCATTGGTTTTGGCTTGGTTGGGAGAGTGTTCAGCCATCGCACCAACAATCAGTTTGACTTGATCAAAACTAATCGCGTGTTGAGCATTTAAACCATAAGACTGAAAGGCATTATAGGTAGTTTGTCCGCTATACGTGCCTGTCGGTTTGCCATTTTGGATATCAGTACGGATGTTATAACTTGGGTTTTGTTCAGTGGTATTGTCTCGATAATATAAGGTGACTTGGCTTTGTTGCTGATCATTCCATTGATGACTAATTTGAGAAGAAAGCCGTGTGGCATCCACTTCACGATAGGTAAAGGTTTGGTAGCTGTATCCAGGACGTTTGCGATAATCATCCAGATTTAAGCTACCCGTCATATCTGCTTTTAAATGGTTATAACTGACAATATTTTTAATTTGTGTGGCATCAGAGATGCGCCAGTCGTGTCTGAGCGTCACACTCTGTTTATTGCTTTCAGCATGGTCTTGCCAGCTATCACCACGATCACTGGCATAGGCTGAAATTCTTAAACCATGCTCGCCCCATTCGCTATCAAAGGTATTCGATGCACCCACATCGACACGGCGATATCCCTCAGAACTGGCACTGATGCCCAGATCTGCTGTTGCTGTCGCACTTGGAGCTTTGCTGAGGAAATTAATGGTTCCACCAATGGCATTGCTGCCATATACGCTACTGGCAGGACCGCGTAAAATTTCGATGCTATCAATACCCGCCAAATTCACTTCATATAAGGCATTGTGGTTAAACACGCCCACGGGACGAATTGAAATCCCATCTTCTAAATATTGATAAACAGCTGCTGTAGTAATGGGCTGGCGAATGGACATCATATGCTGTTCATTACCCAAGTCATTCATTAATACACCTGGGGTTTGATTCAGCACCTGTCCAATAAACGTTGCATGCTTATCTTCAATGTCCTTGCTGTTAATTTTACTGATCGCAGCAGGGGTATTATTAATCGATTCACCTTCACGACTTGCGGTCACAACGATGGTGGCTAAGGTTTTGGTCGCATCAGAGGGTACAGTTTCTGCAAGAACAACCGAGCTATAGCCAACAGACAGGCACGCAGCCGCAAGTACAGACAAACGGAATGGAGTATTCATTTTGAACTCTATAAAAAGCAATAAACGAGAATGCACCGCCGTCATTTACGGGGTACGAAGTAAAATTTGCGTTTTATAAAGCGAGTGGCGGGGCTTGTTTGATTGGAAAAATATAGAAGATACGGGCGATGTGCAGATCTTCTGTCCACGTATGGCACAGGCAGCGAACGCGACTGAACCAAGCCAGTAGAAATATAATAATGAATGCAATCAGCGGCATGATCGCAGCGGCATCTAGACCATGTGAGCAGAGAGGACAATGCTTCATAATTTGGCTGGCCAATGCATACACATGTTGAGCATATTCACTCAGCTGAGCATGTTTGGCATGTTGTAGCTGCGGTCCGTGATGCATGTCATGCATGCTGTGTTGATGATGACTTGAATGCGTCTGTGACATCAACGAGACATTTTGAATTTCTGTGACTTGGCAATGGCTTGGCATTGCATAAAGTGCAGGTACGACGCCTGTATGAACCATCGTTGGTAAGAAGATATGCCAGAGTAAACACAGCAAAGTAACCGCGCCGAAATAGGCACGCCACTTAAGCAAATGTTGACGAAAACTGGACTTCATATCAGCGATACGTCGTAGGAGAAATGAGGCAGCAGTATAATCAAAAAATGACTTATAGATCAAAGCAAAATTAAGGTATTCTGAGACTGCTGAATTCAATATTTTATAGGCAGATCAGCGTGTCAAAAATAGCAAATCAGTCCGATTGGATTGTTCGGGCTTCTGAGAGTGATCGCTTGGAAAGAATAGAAGCTTTCTTTTCTGATCATGCATATGAACCACACCAACATGATACCTTTGCGATTGGTCGTACCTTGTCTGGTGTACAAAGCTTTCATTATCGTGGTGAAGTCCGACATAGTCAGCATGGCATGACCATGGTGTTACATCCAGATGAAAAGCATGATGGCAGTGCGGGGACTCAAGAAGGCTTTCACTATCGAATGATGTATGTTGAACCTGCATTGATTCAAAAAATCATGAAAGGCAAACCGCTGCCTTTTTTCAAACATGGGCTGAGTGATGATCCACGGCTTTATCGTGTTACTCATACACTATTACAAAACATGCATGATCCATTGGATATTCTAGAAGAAGAAGATGCGTTGTATGACTTGGCAACAACTTTGTATGAAGTCTCAGGTCATGCGCCACGTTCAAGGCAGCGTTATGATTATATTGCGGCTGAAAAAGCCCGAGAATTTATTCATGCTTCACTAGATCAGAACATTAGTTTGGATGATTTAGAACAGAATATACAGCGTGATCGTTGGAGTCTTTCTCGAGATTTTCGATTGCTATTCGGCACCAGTCCGCATCGTTATATGACTATGCGTCGGCTAGATATCGTGAAAAGATGTCTGATGTACGGAGAGTCGCTGACGCAGGCTGCCATCATTGCTGGTTTTTTTGATCAGAGCCATATGACTCGGCATTTTAGCAAAGCTTTTGGGATTACCCCAGCAAGATGGAAACAGATTTATACACGTCAGAAATAAGCTGTGTTTGCAACTTAAAAAGCTCTAAATAAGATGCATACCTTTTAAGAAATCACTCAACATAAATAGACCTGAAATAATTAGGAAGATACCCAGTATTTTATTTAGATGATTGAGCCAAATTGGATTACTCAATTTTTTGCCAATTACTGATCCAGTAAATGAATAAAGCAACGGAGCACCCGCTGCACCAAGAGAAATGAGTAATGAAACAATGAGAATCAAGCTACCAGTGATATGTGCAGCAGGGTACATAATGGTGGTCACAGGTAAAATCACCAAAATCGCTTTAGGATTCAGACTTTGAATCCAGAAACCATTCCAAAAATTGAGGCTTTTGTGTTGGGTTTGATCTGTTTTTAATTCAGTATGCGCTGTCATCATTTTATAGGCGATATAAAAGGTATAAAGCGCCCCGATCAAGGCAATAAAATGCAAATACGCATGGGGAATCAATGCTGCACCTGCATAGCCAAATACAACAAATAGCATCAGCATGGAACAACCCACACCTGCAAAAAAGCCCAATGTTCGAGAGAACTGTCCTGTTAGACCCGCATTTAATCCCATAAAGTTCACAGGACCAGGGCTGTACATCACACTTAAGGTATAAAGAAAAATTTCCATGCTCAACCTAAATGAATCAATAACAAAGGATGATCAAAATAGGGTAAAGCGCTATGCGCTGTATTGTACGTTTGTGCAAGTTAGTCGAATCGACAAACAAAAAAACAGGCTCATAAGAGCCTGTTTTTTGTAAAGATTGAATTAACGTGTTGGTAAGACGTCTTTCAATGCTTCATGCATTTCGAGTAATGCTTTTTCTGTGGTTTCCCAATCAATACAGCCATCCGTCACTGACTTGCCGTATTCAAGATCACATAAGTTTTCAGGAATATCCTGACGCCCACCTTTTAAGTGACTCTCCACCATGATTCCGACAATTGATTTGTTGCCATCAAGGATTTGTTCTGTGATATTTTTCAAAACCAAAGGCTGTAAGTACGGGTCTTTGTTTGAGTTGGCATGGCTGGTATCAATCATGATCTTGTTGCTGACTTTAGCTTTTGCCAAAGCGGCTTCAGCCTCAGCAACTGAAGTGGCATCATAGTTCGGCTTGCCATTACCGCCACGTAATACCACGTGCGCATAAGGGTTACCTTTGGTATTGATAATCGCAACTTGACCGTTCTCATTCAGGCCTAAGAAGCTGTGACCATGTTTAACTGATTGCATCGCATTGGTCGCAACGGTTAAGCCACCATCGGTACCGTTTTTGAAGCCAACAGGAGATGATAGGCCTGAAGACATTTCACGGTGAGTTTGGCTTTCAGTGGTACGTGCACCAATTGCTGACCATGAAATCAAGTCTTGATAGTATTGTGGTGAGTTTGGATCAAGTGCTTCAGTCGCACATGGCAAACCTTTTTCATTCAGATCAATTAATAATCCACGACCGATATGCAAACCTTTTTCAATATTGAAAGAGTCGTTCATATCTGGATCGTTGATTAAACCTTTCCAACCAACTGTGGTACGTGGTTTTTCAAAATAAACACGCATTACTAGATATAAAGTGTCTTTTACTTTTTCGCTGAGCACTTTCAGGCGGTCAGCATATTCATGTGCAGCTTTAGGATCGTGAATCGAACAAGGGCCAATGACCACAAACAAGCGTTTGTCGTTGCCATCTAAAATGTTGCGTACAGTTGCACGTCCTTGTAACACAGTTTGAGAAGCAGCATCAGATAAAGGGAGGTCAGCTTTCAGTTCTGCTGGGGTAATCAAAGTTTGAATGCTTTTAATATTAACGTCGTCGATATCTGGCTGAGAAACTGGATTTGACTGTAGAGTATTCATTGCTGTCACAAATTCAATCGAAAGAAAAGGTTATTTTGTCTACGAATATAGCATGAAATGCCGATTGATTAACTAGCGAAAAGCATAATTTATGTAGAAATAATCGGCATTACAACGCTTAAACAGTTGTTGTTACATGCTTTGTTTGCTGAATCACAACAGCTTGGTGTGTTTCAACTGGCTTTGGTTTCGCCTTAATTGGGTTCACCATAAAGTTCACACCCAAGGCAAATAGGGTAATGCCTAGAATTTTACGGATTAGTCGTTCTGGCATACGTGAGCTGATGAGTGTACCGACAATAATGGCTGGAATTGAACCCACCAATAACCACATTAACAGGGTAAAATCGACATTACCTGAAGACATATGGCTTAGGCCAGCAACCGCTGTCAGTAATACCGCATGTACTACATCTGAGCCAATGATACGGATCATAGGAAGGTTTGGGAACATAAGCACTAAGGCCATGATACCGAAAGCACCTGCACCCACAGAAGATAAGGTCACAAAGATACCAAGCACGATACCCATAATCACAATGTAATGACGCTTGTGTTGCAATGCATGCTGTTCACTTTCCATATCCGCTTGTTCGCGGTTACGGAATTTGTCAAAGAACTTTTCAATTTGTGCTCGGAAAACAATTGAAATACCCGTCAACGTCAACATAAAGCCCAAGACCATAGTCAGAACAGCTTTATAATGCGTTGATTGACTGAGATAATGTTCAAGTACCCAAGAGGTTGCAAAAGAAGCTGGAATACTGCCTAAAGCGAGCCAGAGTACAATTGGCCAGACAATATTCAGTTTTTTTGCATGAACGACTGAACCACAGAATTTAGAGATTGAGGCATAAAGTAGATCAGTACCAATAGCAATATGCGGTTCGATCTTAAAAAGGCTAATCAGGATTGGAGTCATTAATGAACCGCCACCCACTCCTGTAATACCGACACAGAAGCCAACCAATACCCCAGCCATAATAAATTCTATAGGACCAAACATCGACAATATGCCTAATTATGCAAAAATCAGCATATCTTATGCTTTTTTTAGATAACTCGTTGTGATGAATAATGATTTGCTTATGCAAAAAAAAGCTAAAGAAAGGCGAATTTACCGCTTTTTAGATCAATTTTAATTCAGTTTGGCTTGCTTTATGAACGGTGATTGGTTTATTTTGAGATTGATACACGGATTGTATGTTTGATTATTTCGCCTTATGTCTATTTTCATTCGAAGCCTCATTTCATTGCTGATTGCTATGTGTTTTATCACCAATAGCTATGCAATGGCTGTGTCTGAAGTGAGTCAACCTGTTGTAGCGCAAGTCATGAAAAATCATGCTGCAATGTCAGATTGTGGAATGTCTACCATGACGAAGCATGACCCTATGGACAGTGGCAAAATAGATATATCGCATTGCCAAAAGAGTCTGTGCTGTGTCGTGGCAACATTTGAAGATAGCCCTCATTCCATCGAACGAAGCATACAATCGCTTAAAACAGCAAATTCAACTTATCTAGATCAACTGACTTTAGGCATTTATCAGTTACCTTATCGCCCTCCAAATCATGTCCTATTTTTATAAATTCAAATTTCTTATTTTTATTTCAAGGACATGATTATGTTTAATATTAAAACCATTTTGCTTTCAACACTTTTATTGGCTACAACTGTACCGGCTTTTGCTGCAGGTAATTGTTGTAAGGAAAAAGAGGCCGCCAATAAAAAAGAGTGTTGTGAAAAAAAGATGAAATGTTGTGATGACAAAGACAAAACTGCTGCTCAGGAAGATCATAGCCATCACGGGCATTAATTTTTAAGTAATAAAGCTATCCTTGGCAAAAGTTGAGGATAGCTGTTATAGCAAAATCATTTTAGTTTTTTAGTGGGTTTTAACTCATTCACAGATAACACCAATATAAAGGTCACTGGTGTGGCAAAGATCCACCAACTAATAAAGCCAATGGAACTACCATACTTTAAACAAAGCAGGCTACCTGCAATTAAGAAGCAGAGATAAGCTAAGACTCTAAGGTGTGTTTGATAGCGAATGAAAACCTGTTGTTTGGCTTTACTGACTTGCTTGGCGCTACATTTATACAGCAACAACATCCCGATGAAGGTCAATACAAGGCTCAACAGAATCATGCTTTAACCTCTTGTTGCTTCGCCAACTTGCTTTTAATTTTCTGAGCGGATTTCGCTTGAATCGGCTGAATATTTCTAAAAATAAACACGGCAAATAGGGCACAGACCAGCAGAAACAAATCAATTCGCAAGAATATCCAATAGCTATGTAAATCAGTGATTAACTGATGTTGAATCAAGTATACTAAGTTATAGATCGGTAGAATCAAAGCAATCAATCCGAAGATACAAATCTGTGATTTCCATAAATATTGTTTTTGGGTCAATAAAGCGATGATAAAGCTCAGTCCCCATACGCTGAAAAAGGTATAAATTTCATAGTTGGGTGTGGTTTCAGTGATATGGACCAATCGATTGGCGAATAGATAGCCGAGCATTGCCGTAGGAAGGCCGACAAAGGCTGCAACATTTAAACGATCCACCAGATAATAGCCGAAATGAAATTGATTCGATTTATTTTGAATCTGGCGCTTTAGGCTCCACAGTAATAGGCCAGACGCAATCATCAAACATCCCAGAATGCCTGAGCAAAAGAAAGCGAAGCGCAGTATCGGCTGAGCAAAAGTCGCCATATGTAGGCCATAAACACCTGCATTTAAGGTCGCAACAGCACTTTCATTTCGGGTATTCGCCAATACATGACCTTGACCATCAAAGGTGATTTGTGCCTGATTTAAGCTAATCGAACGATCTTCTAATTGCTTAAAGGTAATGATGGCTTGGTCTGTATTGGGATTTTTGACCTCAATCGATGCTAAGGCTTGATCTCCCCATTGTTGTTTTACTTTTTCTAATAAACTGCCAATCGGCAACATTTCCGCTTTTTTAGGTTCAGCTTGATGCGTTGTGCTTTTTTCAGTGGTTCTGATCTCAGTAAAATATTGAAAAGGATTCTCTGGATAAAGCTTTTGCATGCCCCAAGGCAAGTACAGATAAAAGAAAATCGCCAAGCCTGTAAAGGTAATGGTCAGGAAAAATGGCAATGCCAGTACAGAAGAGACATTATGGAAGTCCAACCAGGAGCGTTGCGATTTAAAGGTTCTGAGAGTAAAGAAATCGGTAAATATCTTCTTATGCGTGATAATCCCAGAGACCAAAGCAATCAGCATAATAAAGGCAGCGAGACAGGCAATCAGCCGTCCGACCATGATGGGAACACCATAGAGCTGAAAGTGGAAATTATAAAAGAAATCTCCGCCTTGGGTCGCTGAGAGTTTTAGCTCTTGCCCTGTATTGGCATCTAAACTACGGCTTTCATAGCCGCCGCTGGCTTGTTGCCAATACATTTTATTGACGGGTTCTTCATGATTGGCAATATTGAGATACCAAGATTTGGCATCAGCCGCATTTTTAGCTAAATAATCCGTTGCTGTACGGATAGCAGTGTCTTGATTAACTTGGTATTGCGCCAGTTGTGGCTGCATCCATAGATTAATCTGATGTCGATAATAGGAGCTGGTACCCATTAAAAAAATGGCAAATAAAAGCCAGCCAAAAATTAAGCCTGTCCACGCATGCAACCATGCCATTGATTGGCGAACGCCTTTATTTTGCATTTTTAATTTAAACCCACAGATAAGCCAAACAATGCGCCAGTCAAAACCAGACTGATCAAGCTGAGTTTGAGCAATGAATGCGTACAAAAACTCAAAATGATAAAGGCCAGATAAAAGAGAATTGAAATAAAGGCCGCAAGATAGATTGCCTCTGCCTTGTCTAATAAATGGCTAAACAATGAACCAAGTCCAAGGCTCAAATACATCATGCACACGTAGCCAAGAACAAAGCTCAGTACAAAGCGATAGAAAATGCTCAGTCGATAGACAAGCGAAACAGATGCAGATTTAGCCATAAAGGGTCTTGAAGCAAAAGAAGGGAGAAATAGATCACATATGGAAATGATTCTTGTTTATATTAAGTCTTAGCTGAATCTCAATCAATTCTTCATTCATCGTAAATCTAGATTGTATTTTGAATAATAAATGTCATCTTAGATCAGAACTGATGTTCACCAATCATGAACAATTTGCACGGTGTAGGGTGATTCGATGTAAAATCATTCTGTTAGAATCATTTAAACATTTCTGTGGGGCGTAGGTCTTGTTAAAGCAAAAACTAAAAATTGGTATCGTGGTGGGGGAAGTTTCTGGAGATACTCTAGGAGTGAAACTCATGCGCAGTTTTCGCGAACAGGGCATTGATGCTGAATTTGAGGGGATTGGTGGCCCACAAATGATTGCAGAGGGATTTCACAGTTATTATCCGATGGAAATTCTTTCGGTGATGGGAATTGTTGAAGTCCTTAAAGATTTAAAAAAGCTGTTTGCTGTGCGTGATGGTCTAGTTGAACGTTGGACTGAGCATCCCGTTGATATCTTTATTGGTATTGATGCGCCCGATTTTAATTTACGGCTATCTAAAACTATTAAAGAAAAACAGTTACCGATAAAAACTGTGCAATATGTCAGCCCGTCGGTCTGGGCGTGGCGCCAAGGTCGTGTTCATGGCATTAAACGCAGTATCGATTTGGTTCTGTGCTTATTTCCATTTGAAAAAACCTTTTATGAAAATTATGAGGTTGCCGCCGCTTTTGTTGGGCATCCATTGGCAAAGCAACTCCCTTTAAAAAATCCAATTACTGAAGCCAAACATCAATTGGGCTTGTCTGCACACAAAACCCATATTGCTTTATTACCAGGTAGTCGTCGTGGTGAGATTGAGCGATTATTGCCCTTATTGACTGGCGCTGCAGACATTCTGCATCGAAAGCATCCTGATCTGGAGTTTTTAATCCCTGCAATTAATGATGCGCGCAAGCATCAGATTGAACAAGGCATTCAAAATCTAGATGCGAGCTTGAAATCTAAAATTCATGTTTTGGAAAATAGCGATGCCGAGTCAAAAGTTGGTCGTATGGTGATGAATGCCAGTGATATTGTCGCTTTGGCCTCTGGTACCGCGACGCTGGAAGCAATGTTATTGCATCGTCCAATGGTGACTTTTTATAAGTTAAACTGGTTGACCTATCTGATTGCGAAATTCATGGTCAAAATTCCGTATTACTCATTACCGAATATTATTGCAGGTAAGAAAGTGATTGAGGAACTGATTCAGGCCGATGCAACACCACAGCATTTAGCCACTGAAATTGAACGTTTAATGGATCATGAAACGGCGCATATCCAAATGATGCAACATTTGAGTATGCATAAACAGCTTATTTCAGGTAATACCGAAGACCCCGTACAGGCGATTTTGAATTGTTTAAAAACGGGCTAAATAAAAAGGTGGCGATTAGGCCACCTTTTTTATGCATATTCTTCAGGCACGAAGGATTAGTTCATAACCTGTATATTTACGGATATTGATCACACCGATATCAAATAATAAGTATTGACCTTTGATTCCTTGCAATACACCGCGAATTTTTGGTGTTTTATCCAAATTCAGCGATTTAATCTTTTCAGGATAATGCTCAACCGGATAGATAAATTCACGTGGCGTTTCATCTTCCAAGAATTCCAAGCTCTCGTTAAATTCAAGGTTTTGATTGAATTCTTCACGGATGCTTTGAATTTTCGGAGCGAATTCTTCAAGAATTTGATCACGTTGCTCAAGCAGATTTAACGGTTTAGCTTCACCTTTCAGCAATTTGCGCCAGTCGGTTTTATCTGCGATTTGTGTACCAATTAACGTTTCCAAATGCCCAGACAAACGACGTGAACCGACTTTCATAATGGGTAAAGCTTGGGTTGCCCCTTGATCTAACCAACGGGTCGGCATATTGACAATACGGGTAATCCCGATCTTTAAGGCACTTGAATTGGCCAAATACACAATATGTGGTTGGAAACAAACATCATGTGCGAACTGGTCTTCACGACAGGTTCCCAAGTGATAATGGCAGGTTTCAGGTTTCATAATGCACAGGTCACATTCGGCCTTGGTTTTAAAACATTTAAAACAATGACCCTGCGAATAAGACTTCGGTGTTTTTGCGCCACAAGAGGTACAAAAGATATTGCCAGTCCATTCGATCTCAATTTCTTGACCTAAAACAAAAGGAAGGTCAGTTTCTGAACGATCTAATATAAATTTATATTCAACATTTGCCTTGCTTGTTGATTGATCAGTTACACTATGCGTTTTGAGCGCTGCATGCATTTTATGACAAATGCCTTGTAGTTCCATTAATAAACTCTCATCTTTCAATCAAGGGTTGCAGTTATGGCTGAACAAAATGTCATCACTTCTATGCTAGACGATTTATCTCAAGAACAGCCCATTCATACTGCACTTTGTATAGGTCAGCAGATTGACCAAAATGCTTCAATTCAATGGCATTATTTTAGCGTAACTGACTTTTTAAGTCTGCCATTTACGCAGCGTTATGATTTAGGTTTTGTATTATTTGATACAGAAGAAATGCAAAACATCACTGAAACGCAAAAATCACAGCTGTTAGTGAAGCTACGTGACCTGATGGCAAAACGAATTGTCGTGGTTAGTAAATTGGGTGATGAAAAATTATTGCGTTCGCTTGGTTTTACTCAATTGATTGATAAAACCACACATGGTAGTGATTTTGCTTTATGGCAATTTAATATTTTGACTTATAAGCATGTACCTGACTGGTTTAACTCCAAATTTTGGGCGAATCCTGAGAATTGGAATAAATTCCGCTGGTAAAATAATCAGGCTGGAAAGAGTTGCAAGTTCTTGCAAAATTTAACAATTTAACTTTGTTTTGTGCTTTCAAAGCAGCGTATGCTTTTTGCATAAATAATTCCAAAGGAAAGTTTAAGTCATGACTGATTTAACCAACATTGTTGAAATTTTAGCAAAGCAAGCTTTAGGCGGTCAGCAACAATCAGCCCAAGCGGGTGGTTTAGGTGGAATTTTAGGTTCTGTTTTAGGTCAACTTGGTGGGCAACAGCAAAATACTCAAAGCCAGCAAGGTGGCTTAGGTGGTATCTTGGGTTCTGTTTTAGGGCAATTGGGTGGTGGAAATACTTCAACCCAAAGTAATGCAACTGGTGGTAATACCGCACAAACTTTATTGATTGCAGTTTTACCATTGGTGTTAGCTTGGATTCAAAAACAAGGTGGTTTACAAGGTGCATTGGATAAACTAAAAAATGCCGGTTTATCGAATCAAGTGCAAAGCTGGGTAGATCCACAGCAACAAAATGCACAAGATGTGCCAGAGCAAAATATTCAAAGTTTATTTGATGACCAAGATGTAGAACAAGTTGCACAACAAACCCAAGCACCGAAACAAGCCATTTATGGTGCAATTGCTTCAGTATTACCGCAAGTGATTGACTCTTTAACACCGCAAGGCAGCAGTACCAATCCGCAAGAAGCCAACCAAGATATTCAACAAGTCTTGAATTTGGTGAGTGGTTTCCTTAAAAAGTAAAAGATTTGATGTGAAAAAGCCTGTTCTCTTGAGCAGGCTTTTTTCTAAGTTATAGATCTGCATCATTGCTATTCTGACACCAATGATCGATTACATTGCTGCTTGGTCTTTTTCACACTAGATGTTGCTCTGTATACAGAACTTGGCTCAGGGAACAGTTTGAGCAGTGAAATATAAAGCAGTGCTGCGAGTGTAATACTGATCGGTAAACTCAGATCAAGACCATTGAATACATGCCCCCAAATACCAATGAACTGATCTGGTAAATGCACAAAGCATAAACCGATAAGCGCGCTTGAAATCCATGCGATGATGCCACGCCAATTCCAGCCATGATGAAACCAGTAAGCGCCACCCTTTAGGCCATTTGCAAACACCTGTAAATCATCATTTTTATAGTAACCTTTCCGTGTGATAAATCCGATAATCATAATGATGATCCAAGGACTGGTACACACCACTATTAAAGTGGCAAAAGTCATGACGCTTTGAGTTAGATTCGCTGCAAAACGACCTAGAAAAATAAACAGGATGGACAATAGGCCAACCCAGATCGTGGCTTTAACACGTGTAAGCGATTTTGGAAAAAGACTCGACATGTCCAAGCCCGTACCGTATAAGGCTGTCGTTCCAGTAGATAACCCACCAATCAGTGCAATCAGACACAGAGGAATAAAATACCAAGCAGGTGCAATCTGAATCAGCCCAGCGATGTAATTATTTTGTTCGATAAATACGGGAGTACTACTAGCAACAATGCTGGCGGTGACTAGGCCAAAAAGAAAGGGAATGAGGGTTGCAAGTTGGGATGCAAACACGGCTGCCATGATTTTAGATGAAGCTGTTTCCTTTGGAATATAACGTGACCAGCCACCTAAGAAAGTTCCGAAGGAAATTGGATTACTGAATGCAATCAATGCAGCACTCATGAAAGCCGCCCAAAATCCAGCTTGTCCGAGTTGAATTTGTCCTGCGTAAGTTGAATCAAATTGCTTGGAAAAAGCAAACAGACCTAAAAAGAATAACAGGCTAGAGGCGATCACAGCCACTCGGTTCACCAGTAGCATAAAGCGAAAGCCATAGATACAAATAATCAGTACCACTAAGGCAAAGCCGCTATAGACCAATCCATATAGCCAATTACTTTGATAAGAACTGTCAAACAGTCGCTCAGTTGCGCCAATCAGTGCATCGCCAGAACTCCAAACGGAGAGTGAAAAGAAGGCAATGGCAGTGAGTAAGGATAAAAACGAACCGACGATTCTGCCATGGACACCAAAATGGGCGCCAGAAGCCACGGCGTTATTGGTTCCTGTACGCGCACCAAAAATTCCCATTGGTGCTAAGATACAGGCCCCTAAGATAACTCCGCACAAGATTGCCCAGAATCCAGCTTGAAAAGAGAGGCCAAATACAATCGGGAAGCTGCCTAAGACACAGGTCGAAAAGGTATTAGCACCACCAAAACTTAAACGAAATAGATCAAAAGGGCTTGCTGTACGAGCATGAGCCGGTATTTCTTCGATGCCAAAACTTTCAATTGTTGTAATCTGTTTAGAACGATCTCTTTGCATAATACGCTACTCTTAATATCCATTTATCAGATTCATATTCGCTTGTTTGCTTATCCATTAAGCGGCTTGTTTGGGGCTGCTGTGCTTTTGTTCAGCCTGTTCCTGAGAGTGTTGCTTTTGTCTTAATCGGGTAATGCCACAAATGCCAATGAGGGACAGTAGCGAAAGAAAACTAAATAAGAAGGCCAAAGGTAACCATTGACCTGCATAATGTTGAGCCAACAAAGTGCCAATGATGGGTGTAGTTCCACTGGTGATTGCCGCAATCATTTGATAGGAAATGGAAATCCCTGAATAACGCACATGTGCAGGAAACGCTTCCGCCATAAAGCCAGCGACCACAGCGTATAACGATGACAATGCAAGCACAGCCAAGGTGATGCCTAACACGATGAAATAGATATTTTTAGTACTGACCAGCATAAACATGGGATAAGGAATAACGATGCAGAGGATTGCTGCCCAGAATAAAAAGCGATGTGCTCCAATTTTACTGGCATACCAAGCCGCAATAGGCATGGCTAAAAATTCAAATAGGGTGACCCAGAACAATGCATCTAATATCGTGGGGCGGCTGATCCCCATATATTGGGTGACATAGCTAATCATAAAGGTATTGGTGAAAAAGAAACCCGCTGTCCCAATGGTAATCGCCAGTCCAGCAAAAACCACTTGAGGCCAATAGTTTTTAAGCAACTCTTTTACAGGGTACTTGGCGATTTCTTGTTTGGCTTGCATCTGTTTAAATTCAGGGGATTCTTCTACCCCTAGACGGATGGCTAGCCCAATGAGCATAAATACAAAGCTGAGTAAAAAGGGCACCCGCCAGCCCCAGCTCAGTAAGGCTTGTTCATCTAAAGATGTAATGCCTTTAAAGATCAAAAGACACAGAATCAAACCTGCTGGGCTGCCCATTTGAGCAAAAGAGGCAAAAAAGGTTTTTTTATGGGCAGGCGCATGTTCGCTAGCCATCAATACCGCGCCACCCCATTCTCCACCGACGGACAAGCCTTGCAAAAAGCGCAGTACAATCAGTAGAACGGGTGCCCAAATTCCAATATGATCATAACTGGGGATCAAACCAATGCCAGTAGTCGCCAGTCCCATCAGCAGCATGGTAAATAGCAGCATTTTTTTGCGACCTAATTTATCGCCTAAATGTCCAAAAATAACAGCAGCAATCGGTCTGGCAATAAAACCGACAGCAAAGGTTGCAAAAGCCGCCAATGTGCCTGTTACTGGATCGGTTTCAGGGAAAAATACCAAACCAAGTACAAGAGCTGCAGCCGTGGCATAAACATAAAAGTCATAAAACTCAATCGTTGTACCTACGAAGGCTGCGGCAGCAGCCCGTTTTGATTGATCTTTTTTCATTCCATCTCGACCTATTTTTATCCATATGTTTTTCTTGTTTTATCGCGGAAATTTATTTGCGTATTTTCACTCCTGGGAGGACGCATAACATTTCATATAGCAGATTTGCACCCAGTAATGAGGTATTGCCTGTCGTGTCGTAGGGTGGAGAAACCTCAACCAAATCACAGCCAATCAAGTCTAGGCCCTGACAGCCGCGAATAATTTCCATTGCCTGAATCGTGGTCAAGCCACCAATTTCAGGAGTTCCTGTACCTGGTGCCCACGCAGGATCAATTCCATCAATATCAAAGGAGAGATATACAGGACCTCCAGCCACTTTGGCTCTCACTTCCTCCATCAAGGGAGCGAGTGATTTATGCCAACATTCTTCTGCTTGCACTACACGAAAGCCTTGACGTCGACTCCAGTTAAAATCATCTGCGCTATAGCCTTGAGCCCGTAAACCAATTTGCACAACGCGCTGACAATCCAGTAGTCCTTCTTCAGCAGCTCTTCGAAAGGTAGTGCCATGTGCGACTTTTTCACCAAACATCTCATCATTGACGTCTGCATGCGCATCGATATGAACCAAACCAACAGGCCCATGTTTTTTATAAATCGCACGCAGGATTGGAAGGGTCAGCGTGTGATCACCGCCAATGGTGAGTGGGATAATCGGATGGGCCAGTACACGGTCGTAATGTTCTTCAATAATGCGTACCGCTTCGGTCAAATTAAAAGTATTGATCGGGACATCACCAATGTCAGCTACATTGAGTGAATCAAAGGGTGCTGCGCCAGTTGCCATGTTATATGGGCGAATCATGACCGATTCGGCACGAATTTGCCGAGGACCAAAACGTGTACCCGAGCGTAAAGATGTACCAATGTCTAGAGGAATCCCAATAAAAGCCGCATCCAATTCGGCCAAACCTGCCTCATTGTCGACAACTGGTAGTCGTAACATTGAGGCAATACCACCAAAACGCGGCATTTCATTGCCACCAAGTGGTTGATTTAAACGCTTGTTCATTTGCTTCTCCTTTTTCTTATTTATTGATCAGCTTGGAACAGGGTTAAATCCTATTTTTTAAAAACTTAGTTTTGATTTTTCTAAACTAAGATTTACAAGAATGTTTTAAGATGAAGTGAGGCAGAGGGAAAATTGAGATAAAAGCCATGACACAGATGGATATCAAGTTAGTTCGAATTTTTGTCAGCATTGTGAAGAATCAAGGTTTTGCCAATGCTCAACAAGAGCTCAACCTATCAACTTCGGCAATCAGTACCTATATGACTCAATTAGAGCATATGGTCGGTTTCAAGTTATGTGAACGTGGTCGTGGTGGTTTTTCTTTAACTCAAAAAGGCGACATGTTTTTTCAGGAAGCCAAGCGCATACTGAATGAATTAGAAAATTTTTCCAGACATACTGCACAGATTAAGGGGGAACTGACAGGCACCATTAAAATAGGACTGCTGGATTCCATGGTGACAGATCGAAATATCCCCTTAGATCAAATTATTCAGCAGTTTTCAGAACAAAATCCAAATGTTTATATTAAATTGCAGGTGCAATCACCCTATGAACTACAATCGGGAATTTTGGAAAATCGTTTTGATGTTGCGATAGGATCTTTTTTTCTTAAAATGAATGGCGTGATGTATCAATCTTTGCATAAAGAACAACAATGGCTATTTTGTAGCGATACGCACCCCTTGTTTGAGCAGCATGGGCTAATAGCAGAAGTGATTCGCCGTGAAAAAATGGTAAGTCGTGGTTATTGGAGTCATACCGAGCTGGCAAAACAGGGCTTTAAACATGCTTTTGCCACAGTAGATTCGATGGAGGCGCAGTTGGTGCTAATTTTATCTGGGCAATATATTGGTTATTTACCTGAGCATTTTGCCCAATATTGGGTGGAACAACAGCGTTTAAAAGTGTTACTTCCAGCAACGTTTGGCTATGCAGCACCATTTTCACTTATTTTTAGGCGAGGTAGAGCCCAAGACCCTGTCATTCAAAGTTTCCGTAAGATTATCAAAGGTTTTTTTTGAAGAAAGCTTCCAAATTAGAAAGTAACTGAGAGTTGTGAGTACAACATAAAAAGAAAAAGGGCAGATCAAGATCGCCCTTTTTCATATAAGTTTGAATATTGCTTCAAATTAGAAGTTATATTCCATACCTAAACCGATGGTTGTTTTCTTATCATCTTTCACTAACCAATCACGTTTTTGTTGACCTACAACACCGTAGAAACGTGTTTGTTTATTGATTTGATAATCAGCGCCTACACCATAAAGATCTTGTTTACGATCATCACGACCATTCACTTCAGTTGTAGAAGAGATATATTCTGCTTTTAACTTCACAGGAGTAGAAGGGATTACGTATGCAGCTGTTACGCCATAGGCATCTTCTTGCAGACCTTTATATGAAGTAACAACAGCTGGAGTACCGCTTGTTACTGCAACCGTGTCATCAGTTGGTTGAGCTGTTTGCCATAATGCACCAAGCACTAAACCATTAACACCAGCTGCTGTTAAGTCTAAAGAACCTGTTACACGAATTGCATCTGAATAAACGCTATTGTCGCCACTTAAGTCACTATAAGCATTAAATTTAGAAGCAACACCAAAGTTACCCGCAACAGCTGCTGCTAAGCCCCAATCTTTGTTTTCATAAGTAAGAGAGGTTGATACACCATCACCGAAACCATCACGGCTGCCTTTTTGGCCTTTTGCATTATTTTTTACAGCAGACGATTCTTCACCTTGTTGGAACATAATGTTGAATGCTAAGCCACCGAGTAATTTTTTATCAGTTTCAAACGCAATCACATTCTTTAAGCGATCTTCACCAACTAAAACTTTAGTCATATCTAGTTCGTTGTGATCGTTGAAAATATCTTGGTTATTGCCCGCAGCATTTTTAAAGTAAGAGTCATGTTGACCTACTTTTAAAGTACCGATACCGTCTGACTTAATACCGATATAACGGTTACGGTTACTAAATACATCACCGTCGCCATCTGCACTGATTTGCCATTCAATTAAGTAAACTGCTGAAAGGTTGTCAGTCAGTTTTTCTTCACCTTTTACCCCGATACGAGAAGCGTTTGAGTTTACTTTAGTTACGCTTTCATCTTTAAAGCCATTCTTATCAATTTGATCTAAAGTCACATTGAGCTTACCATACAATGTTGGTGCTGCTTGCGCTGCATTCATGGCTAAAGTTGCTACAGTAGCAGCAAGAAGCAATTTTTTCATTGAGATTTCTCCAAAACACTTTTTGTAAATGGCTGATGCCTTAGTTACTGTTATGAGCTTGCTTATGTACATAAAGTTACATAGCTCACTGACTTGTATGCAGTATCGGTAAACTTTGTGACAGAGAAGTGAAAGAAAAATGACAGTTTGATGACGATTCATATTTAGTAATAATTATATTTCTTATTGTTTTTTATATAATTAGCAAACAAAAAAAACGGAGTAAAAACTCCGTCTTTATAAAAATAAGAACTTAGAGTGCAGCTTTGATTTTTTCAGCGAGTGCTGTAATTTTTTCCTGATCACCCATTTTTGCTGCATGGCGACCAAGTTCATGCACTGAACTAGGAATCAGATGGAAATGTACATGAGGGACAGTTTGTCCCGCTGCTGCACCTGAAAGCTGCATAAGCACGATACCTTTGGCATCTAAGGCAGTTTCCATTGCTTTGGCAATTTTCTGCACGATTTGGATGGTATAGGCAGCTGCATCAGCAGGGAGGTCCAGCAATGTAACTGCTGCTATCTTTGGAATCACTAAAGCATGACCATCTGCTTGGGGCATGATATCCATAAAAGCGAGGACCTGATCATCTTCATAGATTTTGATTGCAGGTAATTCACCGCGAAGGATTCGTGCAAAAATATTTTGGTCATCGTATGCCATGATTCATCCTTTAAATAGGGCGTAAGCTTTAAATTGGTGAAATGTGCACTCAATTAGCAGAGTGATACGGAGTATTAAACTCCGTAATTGACTTGATTATTTGCAGTTCAGCTCTTTTTGACGAGCTTTGATTTCATCAAGACGTTGTTGCTCTTTATCCGAAAATTTTGGCTTAGTTGTGTGGCAATTTTCATTACCAAACTTTGCTTTAGCATCAGCGTCTTTAAAACAGAATCCTTTAGATGCATAGATCAGGTTATAGTCATCCTGTAACTTTTTGCATTCTTGTTCTGGTGTCGCAGCTTGTACACTAAAACCTGTTAAAGTCATTAAGCCAGCAAAAACCGCAACCATTAACTTATTCATGAGGTGTTCCTCTAATCAAAAAAGTATAAATCAATGCTGTATGGAGTATGTCCATATGGCGATTGATCGCTACACATATACCAATATAAGGTTTATTAATAAAATTTCAATGAAACTGTATGGTACGAGTGTAATTTTACTCCATAATTTATCCATATAATATTAAAAAGCTTTATATATCAATATCTTTATTATAATTTCATATAAAACAACTGGTTAAGATGGTTGTTATTGTGCATTAAATTGCTTGTTTTATGGTATTTCGCTCTTTTTAAAGGTTTATTTATATATTGATTACTACTATATGAGTTTTAACAAAATAAAATGTAGATGATATTCTGGGTTGTATTTTGTTCACAATTGCAGAATAAACAATGAAGATTGTAAATGGATTTGAAATCATAAAAATTGAATAGTGAATGCTTTATTCAGAATATTGAGAATGAGTAAGATAAGATTCAACGCGGATTAAAAAATAAAGGCCCACTAGATAGTGAGCCTTTGGGGTGGCGTCCTTCGTTCTTTCGATTTACTACAGGCTGGTTACTGCTTCTGTCAATGGGAGTAAAATACTGACCCAACGGCAGGAACCCTGTGAAGTATCAATACAACCATCGGGAAGTCCTTGCTCCTGCATGGCTATTATAGTGAATACAGGACTTGCATTGTAAGTAATTCTAATTTTTTGATTGCGAGGCGTCTGGGGCTTAATTATAATTGATTGATATTTATTTACTTTTATAAATTAATTTTCTAATTTATTGCCTAAGCGCCATTGAAAGCTAAGCTTTTTAACAAGAATATGAAAAATGCTGAAATATATTAAAACTAACCTTCCTATCCTTATCTTGATCATTATTGTTATAGGGGGACTCGGCTATCCCTTTTATTCAGGTAAATGGATTATGACGCCCCGACTAAGCGAAATTGACAGTAAATGTTATGGGGTAGATGTGCCAAGCAGCATTGAGCATAACAAAGTACTACTTTTTTTGTTCATGTGTTCATACGGTCGGTATTGAAAATAAAGAAGAGAAATATAAGTATTGTCGTAATAGAATGGATAAAATTGCTTACCGGCAAGATTCTTGATGATTTGGTATTTAGGATTTAAATTTGAAAGAATTGTGTAGGAATTATAAAATATATCCGTGCCTTTCTTTATTTTACATTGAGTGTACTTGATGTAAAAATATTAATATTTCTAATAAATTCAGTTGTGACTGTTTCAGTGGATAGTGCTGATGATTTGTTTAATAAGCCTCCATCACTTTTAATCTTAAAAAATGACACACCCGAATTTGAGATCAAAAGTCGTGAGCATGTTGATTTCTTTGAGTCAGCAAAGCAACAAGAACAAGATCGTCTAAATCAGCGTGATGTAAACGTGGCTAAGATGTATGAAACTCGGTCAAATACATCTAAGATGAGCCCATTTGAAAGATTTCATATCTTCAAAAAAACAATGATACTCGTGCTTTAGATGCGTATGAATATATGAGCAACAATTAAATTCACTACAGAAGGCTCGAAATAGAGGCGTCATCTCAGGCGGAGATTATCAACAAAAAATTATCCAACAAAATCATATGCTTTTAGAGTAAAAAATAATCAGATTAAATTATCAGTTCCAGTTGGAGAATAAATTCAGTCTGTTCAAAGCTCATCGAAAGGTGGGCTTTTTAGCGCTAGTACTTATGATTAGTTAAGACCTCTCTATCGCGCTGATAGCCAAGTTCAACAAGAAGAAATAAGTTGTGCCTAAACTGAGCTACAAACACTCATTGTGTAGCTCAGCTTTAAAATTTTCTCAAAATAAGTGGAAATTTATTGATTTGCATCACACTTTTGTCTATATTTGCCATGTTGTTTGATAATAACTAAACAACAATAACCTTCATTCAGCGCAAAAAGAATTAAGGGGAAGCCCACTCATTGAGTGGGCTTTTTAATTGTATTGAATATCCAACTTATTGGTACTGGAAGTAGAGCTATAGGAAGAGTTTATTATTTCCAATTAAACGAGAAAGCAAAATTGTTATGTATTACAAAAAATAAAAGCCCGTAGATTGGAGTCTTAATCATGGTTTCACATGTGACCATGTTTGTTTTACTCAAATTAGCTTCAAAAGAAACGATCAGGGGTCGTGTCCTTCGTTCGATAGGCTTCCCAAAGTGTTACTTTTTGGAAATAGATCAGCTTAAGACGACCTCAATGGCGGGAACCCAGTGAAGTAGGTGTTGATTAAACAGAAATTTTGACTTTGCAGCGAGTTATTACACGCAATACATTACTTAGATTGATTGCTAAGAAACGTTCAAATACAAATCTTGAATGTTAAGAATTATCAGCGTTTTGATGTACTTAGCATTAAATATACGTTTTCCAATCTTTGTAAATGCTATTGTGGATTTTCGTAGTAAGATCGAATGATGGGTAAAATGTTAAGTGAGGAATCATGAAGGCTATTTGGGATTATTTCCGCAAGATTGTTGATATTAAGCAGTCTCAACAACGGATTGATGCTAAAGATACGCATATCAATGTTGCAATGGCCTATGATGCAGTTGATATGGTTGGTGTAGCTATAGATTACGAAATGTCCATAAGTACTCATGGTATCAATCTTATTACAAGCTTTGAAGATCTAAAACTAAATGCCTATGATGACGGCGTGGGGGTGTGGTCTATCGGCTTCGGTACTACAGTTTATCCAACTGGTGTTCCAGTTAGGCAAGGGGATAGTTGTACATTAGAGCAAGCAAATTCCTTTTTTCAATATGATCTAAAACGCTTTGAGAAAGCGGTCAATGAAGCGATAACCGTTCCCATTTCTCAAAATCAATTCGATGCTCTTGTTTCCTTGTCATATAATATTGGCAGCCATGCTTTTAAGAGCTCAACGTTAGTGAAGTATCTAAATGTACTTGATGAATATGCTGCGGCAGAGCAGTTTCTGGTCTGGAATAAAGCTGGAGGAAAGGTGCTAAAAGGTTTAGTCCGCCGACGTGAAGCAGAGAGATCTTTATTTTTAAAATCTTGAATGATGCCTATTAAATTCAATCTAAAATATGCTAATTAATTGATGAAATTTATAAGCAGCGATGCTTTTTGTAATTCAGCACAATGAATAGACAAACGAAAAATAATATAGAAAATAAACATAGGTTTTTAAAAACACTCTCAGTTCTAATTCTTATGTCCAATATAAATTGGATGGTATCCTGTATGCTTAACCCAACCTCAAAGTATGGCCGAATAAATGAATAATAAGGTGGAAACCATAAAAAGAATAAATAGAATAATGATAGTAGAATTGAAATAAAGGTGATTTCTTGATTAACGAAGTAAAATATTGAAATAAAAAGACATATTTCTATGGGGATTAAGAAAAGGTCAATTGATAAAGCCGCGATTACAGGAAAAGCGAGAATTATCCAACAAAGCACCCATGTGAATTTGTTATATATTATTTTGTGTCGCATTTTATAGCTTCCTTAAAATTATTATTGCTTATAAAAACATATTTTGTCAGGACATCAGGTTCGGAATTTTATGATTCAACTTGTCTAGCATTATTATAGCAATTAAATATAACGTGCAATTTTTTTCATCAGCACAAAGAGCAGTTAGGAGAGATTGAAAAGTGTAGGATGCAGATGGAAAAGCATTAAAACAGTGAAGTCACTGTCTAGAGACCTAAACAAGTTTTTCACTAAAGATGTAGCCCTTGATATTGGCTTTAATCCCTTCCAATTTAGATCTTTATAGCTTCAGTTTTTTTTAAGTATCATTTTATTATCCATTAATTAACTCTGTCTATTTGTTAACCAGTTCACGAAATTTAAGTGATTAATCACCTTTTATCAGGAAGTAAAATTTAACATTTGATAAAAAATAGATAGTGGTTATATTCGGGAAACATATTACTAAATCAAGTAATGTGGAATTTCAGGATGAAATACAATGAAAAAAACAGCAACAAAAATCGTAATAGCAACGACTTTAATCACATTAACTCACTTATCTTATGCTCAGGAATTTAAACGATTCTCTGTCTCGGCGGGTTGGTTACATGTTATGCCTCAAGGTAAAGCCAATCCATTTAACATTAATACCAGTGTGAAAAATCAAACAGTGGCTACTGTAGGAACTATTTCAACGACTAGCTTTTTAAACTCAGTTGATCCAAATGCAACGATGACTGATTTAGGCGGGGAGGTTTGGAATTTAAAAGATACACTCACAGAGTTCTTAGCTCAACCCGAAATTCAGGATCAACTTACAGATGGTAATGGTAATGTTCTGGCTGAAGTTACAGGTACCGCAAGAATCAATGGATTAGAAAACTGGCAGCAGAAAGATGCAGGTCTAGAAGTAGATGATGTAGATACTTTGGGTTTAATGTTTAACTATTATCTAAATGATAATGTATCACTACAACTTATTGGTGGAATTCCACCTAAAGTTGATATCAAGGGTAAAGGCGAAATATATGCACCATTGAGCGGGTTAGCAATGTCATCTGCTGACTTAGTTAAATATCTTTTCCCTGATGGGATTGTATTAGGCCAAGCTGTTCCTATTACTAATTTGGGTAATAAACCGAATGCCGCAACTGTCCGTGCTTGGACACCCGCAATCGAGGCGCAGTATCAGTTTGGGCAAAGTGGAGTTGATAAATTTAGACCATATATTGGGGCTGGCTTAATGTATGCACATTTTAATCAAATCAAACTCAATGAGGGGATTAGATCTGATCTAATTTCAGCTGGTCATATGATCCAAAATGTATTAGATGGAAAAGCTGGCGCTGCGTTAGACCGTAAAGAATCAAGTGGTGACATGAAAGTTAAGGTTGATGCAGATGATGCAATCGCTCCAATTGTCTCTGTTGGTTTTACCTATGATATTAATGATGCTTGGTATGGTGTAGGTTCTGTGTCATACGCAAAACTCAATAATAAGGCAAATATTGATGTTGTGAACAAAACTACTGGTGCCAAGTTAATTCATGCCTCAACAAAAATTGACATAGATCCACTTATTACCTATGTCGGAATAGGTTATCGTTTTTAAGCGATAAAATGAGTGAAGAAAAGTACCAATTCAAAACGTCCTTTTCTTCATTCAAAATATTTATGTATTGAAATTAGAAAATTTTAGAGGGAACATATCTAAAAATGTAGAAAGTAAGCGATTGATTTTTAATCTAAATAAATTCAAATTTAATTCATATTATGTGATAATTCTCTCGATTTATCAATAAATTGAAAATATGAACATTTTAAAATTCTTGAGAAGCTTTAATACGGTGGGGGTTTATCTAACGGTTGCGAGCATTCTACTGGTCAGTCTTATTGTGTATTTTTATTATATTAATCCCAATTAAGCGATATTGCTTTAAATAAGCTAATTTTATAAAACCCTCAAAATGAGGGTTTTATAAAATTCAAAAATTAGGGTGTCGTCACTTTCATCAATACCACGCCAAATACAATCGATGCTGCTGCTAAAAGACGTAAAAATCCCATCGGCTCGTGCAGGAAAAAAATCCCGATCAAGAATGCACCTACAGCACCAATACCCACCCAAATTGTATAAGCTGTACCTAAGGGGAGTGTTTTCATTGCAACAGCTAACAGGCCGAAGCTTAAAATCATGAAGACAATTGTAATGATGCTAGGCGTAAGCTTGGTAAAACCATCGGACATTTTCATGGAATATGCCCATACAATTTCAAAAATACCAGCTAAAATTAGATAAGCCCAAGCCATTTCGACACCTCATTATTAATATTTTTAGGTCGTCCTAAAGCTTGAAAATTTGAATAAAGAGGTCGTCCTCTTCAGAGACTATATAAGCATTATTGGTGAATGACTTCAATTCATTTTTGTTAATTTTTATTCCAATTGGTAAAAAAGGTACCTGAAAGAACAGATACCTTTAGTACATTCGTGTAAATAAGTTTCTTATTCACGAAACATAAGCTTGGACATCATATTCTGGTTCACCAGCTAAAACAGAAACGAATTTCTCAACAGTATCAGCCGTTAGCAGATAAGGGTTGAATTCTTCCAAATGGTACTTCATGAAAAAGTCTGAAATATTGGGATTAATGGGTGAAAACTTCATAGACCATTGAGAGAAAAAATGATTCTCGCATTCGGTGTAATAGAGGATTTCACAATTGATATGTCTTTCATCTTTCACAATTTTGTTGTAAAACAAATCGTCTACGATGCTCTTTGGGCCTTCTAAACATTGCACGAAATAGCCATGCCCATAATATAAAACACCTCGAATATCGTTGCGATAATTAAAATCCACAGCTTCATCAAGGATTTTAATCAAATCTGTTTTTAAGTTTGAGTCGATATTTTTAATTTTGCTTACATATAAAAGTCTTACAGACTCCATCAGTTTTGCTCATTTTTGAGGTTGAATTCTTGTTATATAGAAAAAATAATGGCTTGTATACCTTAGTCTGTAACACACATATCGAATTTTATAAGTTGTGATTTTCTAGAGCTAGGTAAAGTGAAGTGGTAGCAGGTCATGTTTTTTCACGCAGAAGTGAGATAGCCTCTTCAATTTTTAGACTTGAATTTCTTCTATGAATTCTTAGAAATAATCATAATATTGTGTGAAATACGTGGCTCTATCTATATGGAATTATTGAGAATAATGTGACTTTTATCACACATATACGAAAAATTGGTTAAATCTAAAATCAAATTGTAAATGAATTAATATTTTGATTTTTAATGGAAAATATAAGACCAAATATTTTTGGTTACAACCATTTTGTCGACAAGACTAGATCTGGTTTGCCATATTGCGTTTGCGAAACTTAGCAAAGGTATTTGTCTATGGTGTCATTTCTATTTATTGGTTTGATCATTACGATCTTACTAACACCAGGTCCAACGAATACATTATTGGCTTCGTCTGGAATCCAAGCGGGTATTAAAGGTTCACTAAAATTAATCCCTGCTGAAGTTATAGGTTATTTTATTGCCATTACAACATGGGGCTTTTTACTTGAGTCTGTTTCACACTATGTGCCTTGGCTACCACCTTTAATTAAGCTGCTTAGTGCGACTTTTATTATCTATTTGGCAATTAAGTTATGGATTACTTCAACTAAAGAGTTGGATTTGAATCAACCTTTGATTACAACTAAGGCTTTATTTTTAGCAACCTTACTGAACCCTAAAGCTTTATTATTCGCTTCAGCCATTTTTCCACACACTGCTTGGCTTAACCTACATGAATATGTTGTTCATATGGGAACATTCTTAGCATTGATCACCCCAATTGCTTTTTTATGGATTGCATTTGGATCTATTTTAATTTCCAACAAAATTTCGTGGCTGAATCAACGTAACTTACAACGTTCAGCAGCATTTGTTTTAACTTTCTTTGCGATGCCGCTGGCTTATTCAGCAATTTCATCGTTCTAAATTTTGGTTTTGCTGCTGTATTTAAAATTTAAAAAATTGGAGTTTTTAATGAGTACTATAAAAATTAAGGTAAAGGATCAGTTTGAGGCCGAAAAGATCGCGACAGCCAAAGTAAAAGCTGTCAATGATCAAGAAATTCCCTTCTTTAAACGAATTGAACATATCGAAGTTGAAGGGGAGATTCTTCTACCCAATATGGATTTACTCTTTGAAAATCCTAAAGATGGCAGTATTTACCGGTATGTCGGGGCAGTGTAGATTCATTGGCCATTGCTTGAAGACATTGACCCACGTTTAAACGTGGGTTTTTAATACTTCCTATTTTTCAATAGAACCGTGCTATCTGTACCCATTTATCTGTTTTTACTCACTAATTAAATCAAAAATGTATACTGAATGTTCTACTATAAAAAGGATTAACCTATGAAAAAGATAATTTTAGGGGCGTTTTTGAGTACGATGATTACATGGAGTAGCTTTGCTGCTTGTACTTATAATTTAGATGCCACTCAGGCTCAGCTATCACAAATTGATTCAACCATGACTAGGTTTCCTAACATACTAGGTGCTAAAGCAAGTTTTAATGTAGATGCAAGTAGCAGTGTGAAATCTTATATGTCCATGAGCAATGCTTTCGCAAATAATAAAATTAGTTATCCAAATCTTGCTTTTCAAGATGTGCCTGGAGACAAGGTAATTTCTGCTGGTGGTACAGTTGCTTTTGAAATCAAGTTAAAAATTCCAACTTATGTTCTACCCGCAGGCGAAACAATAACTTTTTTCCCAATTCAGATTGCTGCAACGAATGGTAATCAGAATGCCTTTAATATCGCTTTAATTCATGCGAATGGCCAGCCCACAAATACAAACAATAATATTCTGCTTTTGATTAATGGTGGTACACAGTCATCTGGTGTGTTGACCTTAAAACCTGAAAATACCGCTGATGGTTATCAGACTTTCGGGTTTTATGTGAATCAAAATAGTAAACAGATTGGATATATTTTTAATGGAGTAAACAAAGGTTATATCTCAGGTTATGAGAGCAATGGTTCTACTTTATCGTTTATGGCAGGTGGGGGGACTGGAGCTATTGCGACATCGGCATCTGTTGTTGGGCAAAATTTATCTATAGAGTTTATTACTGACCATACAAAACTTGCAAATACTTACCCTACAGGAACAAAAGATATTTGTGGAACAACGCTTTAAATTAGGCCTCCTTCAGGAGGTTTATTTATTGAATATGACTTACAACATTTAATTTTCTTGTTGTTGTTAGGCATGACCATTTAAGACGGTTTCGAGATGATTCAAACAGTTTAAGTAGGTGACTAATAAAATATTATAGAATATAAGAAATTGTTTGCTGTCGATATTCTATGATCTATGTTGCACTTGCCTTAATTGGTGTTATTTCAGGCTTGATTAGTGGCATAGTTGGCACAGGATCATCGATCATTTTGTTACCTATTCTTGCTTATATTTTTGGTGCAAAGCTGGCTGTTCCAATTATGGCAATTGCCTCAATTATGGGGAATATCTCTCGTGTTGTAATGTGGCGCAAAGAATTAAATATCAGGGCCTTTTTATTGTTTTCCAGTCTTGGTATTCCTGCCACCGTACTGGGTGCAAACACACTTTGGGTCATGTCGCCATTTCTTTCTAATTTATGTATTGGTCTATTTTTCTTATGTCTTATCCCGATACGGCATTATGCAAAGCATCGTAATTTCACTTTGAATGCTTGGCAAATGGTGGTTGCTGGAGGTGTGCTTGGATATATTACGGGTATCGTGTTTTCAACAGGGCCTTTATTGCTGCCAATTTTTAATGGTTTTGGCTTAATAAAAGGTGGGCTTTTAGCAACCGAGGCAGCAGCTTCCTTCGCAATTTACTTGACAAAAAGTCTAACTTTTGGGGCATTGGGTGTTTTACAGCAAAATATTTTAATTGCAGGAATTGCAGTAGGGATCTCTTTAATCATTGGTAATTATATTGGTAAAACCTTTGTATTGAGAATGTCAGATCGAACCTTTAACCTTATGCTTGATGCGATGCTGTTGATTGCCGGCAGTTCGATGTTGTTCTCTATTTTTCTACACTAGAAGAAATTTCCGCTAAAATTTGGTGTTTATTCAGTTTTAACTGGAGGGTTTTCAACATGGAAGCGAATAATAAATAATTCAAACTCATACCTTAAGTTGCTTTCGAAGCATAAGGAGACTGATATTTCAACTGAACTTAATGTCGTCGATGCATTGGTGATCGTGGATGTGCAAAATGCTTTTGTGTTAGGTGCAGAAGCTGTACCTGCATCAAAACAACTAATTGAATCAATCAGCATTTTACTTGCCAAAGCGAGATTAGCTTATGCCCCCGTGATCTTCCTGCAAAATGATGGAGATATAGGGACTTTAGATGAACCATACAAAGTGGGTTGGGAGCTATTTTTTCCGCCACAATCTCATGAATTTATCATAAGAAAAAATCAAGATAATGGTTTTAGTGGCACTTTACTTAAACAGAAATTGGAAGATGATGAGATTAGGTCTTTCGCAATATGTGGCGTTCTATCCGAAATGTGTGTAGCTGCAACAGCCCGTGCAGCATTAGAGCTTGGTTATGATGTACTGTTACCGCACGATGCGCATGCGACTTATGATGTGCCCTCAGGACCAGGATCGGATGGTGTGCCTGCTGTTATGGTAGCTAGAGTGGCAGAATGGTCTCTTGGTGATGAAATTATCATTTGTACATCGGTGAATGAAGTTGGTTTTACTAAGCGAAAGGAGGGGCGTGCATAGATAAATTGAGCTAGAAGATTTCGTTAAGAAGAAATAATATGTAGCGCTTTGATCAATTCAACTTTATTACTAACGCCTAATTGCATATAAGCCTTTTGTAGATAGGTCCGAACAGTAGATGGGCTTAACCCTAATAGTTCAGCGACTTTTTTATAAGAATGGCCCTGTGAGAAAAGGTAAGCAACACGATATTCACGTGGTGATAATGTTAAATTTCTCTTTATATTTAAAATTTCAATTCTAATGTTATCTGATTTTTTGAAAATATTGATGTTGACTTTACCTAAACGAATACTGGTTGGTATTTTATCAAACTGAAACATCAATTCTTCTGGAATATAAACCCCTTTCCATTCTGGCCATTTTGCGTAAATAACTTCACATAGACCAGCACCAATGCTTAATATATAACCATCTTCTCGTACTAGTCCCGCATGAAACATATTGTGATTAGGAGAAAGCTCTAAAGCCTCTTGCAAGTTATAACGCCAAATTTGATTTATATGACGAACTGACTGTTCGAAAAAGGCGATATTTATATTGCTAAATGAAGCTCCACTATGTCGATATAAACTTATAAAAAAAATATGTCCAGTAAAGGTATCTTTTATAGACATGGACATGCCATGTAAGAGTTGATATTTTCGGCTAAATTGGTTGAGCTCATGGCTTTCAGTTTCATCTTGAAAATCAGATGAATAACTGAACCTATGGGCAATATCAGATAAATTGTCAACCACATGAGCAAATTCATCATCATTTGCAACAGCTTTCCATTCAGACGGAAAAGTTGTTGGTAGGTTGATTGTCTCTGTGTGATGAATACCCACCATTTTTTTGTCTTTATCGTGTGTGATGAGTCCCCACCAAGCAGCATCAAAACATATGATTGTTTTTAATTCTTGCAATGACTGCCGAATAAATTCTGAAGCCAGATGATCTTTGGAAATCTTTCCTAATTTCAATAAGTAATGGCCTAAGACTTCAATTGAAGTAATATTTTGTATTTCTTCCAAAAGCTTTCTAGCCCCGACTTCTTTACTCGGTAGGAGCATACTTTAATTACGATAAATTCTGCAAGAGCGTCTGCATTTGCAGATTGTTTTAGCCGATAAATCTATAAATAATTTGATTTAGAAACTCATGGAAACATACAAAATGTATCCATGCATACCCTCCTATGAATATTAAATATTCTATGCAAAAGGTTACATTTTTGATGAAAATCATTCATAGCAATTATCTCAGGAAAACAATCATTTTTTCTTTGTCAATTTATGCGCTATTAAATTTGGTTGGGTGTAATGACAGTTCAGATTCCAAATCTAAAAATATTAAATCAGGGACAGTAGTGGAAAATACATCTTTGAAAGGTAAATTTATTCCAGTCTATGAAGTGGCTCGAACGAACGAAAACCGAATTGAAGAAAATCTTTGGCGCAGCAGAAAAATTTTGGAAGGCTACACAGCAGAGATGAATAGTTTTGTAAATATTCCTGTAGACATTAAAGTTGTAGCAAAAGAGTGTCAGGAAGCAAACGCATTTTATGATAGTGAAACACAAACAATCGAGTTGTGTTATGAATTAGCAGCAGAAGAACGAAAAATGTTCACTGATGCAGGTGATTCTGGGGATATTTTAGAGAACGAACTTTATCAAAGTGCTGTAGGAACGCTATTCCATGAGGCTGGACACGCCTTGATTGATGTACTTAATCTAAAAATTACAGGTAGAGAAGAAGATGTGGCTGATCAATTAGCTGCATATATTTTAACTTATAATGATGAGGATAAAGATTATCTTCTTACTGTTGCTGATACGTATAGCCTTGCAGCACAACGAGCAAAATCATTGGACGATCTTCCTTTTTATGATTCTCATTCATTAGATGCTCAACGTGCGGTTAATTTTCTATGCTATGTATATGGATCTGATACAAAGAACTTTCAGTATCTAATCAGTGATGAGTTGCTCAATAAAGATCGTTCAGAGGAATGTGAGCATGAGTATAATCAAATCGTCGATGCTTGGGATTTTTTACTCGCTCCTTATTTTAAAAAGTAGGCTATGACTTTGTCTTTGCTGAAAGTTCTCAAAAAAGTTCTGTATTTGACATAGCGGTTAATATAAAAAAGACATATTCATGGAATATGTCTTTTTATTTAAAAAATAAATTAATACAAATACTTATATGTTAATTCGAAAATTTATTTTAAAGTGATTTTAGTCCATGATTCATACATTTTTACGGCTGCGGAGAAGTCACTATTTGGTTCAGCGGTTAAATTTGCTGCTTGAATCAAGCTTTGCGTTAACGACAAAATCGGAGCAGGGAGTTTTGCATCCTTAACTAAATCAAGTGCGATACCTGTATCTTTCGCAAGTAATGGTAGTCCAAAAGTTACAGGAAACTCCCGACTCAATACGCGTTGCGGAAAAATCGTTTCTGTAACCAGACTTTTACCGCTTGATGCATTGATACAGTTCAGTGCTGCGTCCAAATTGACGCCGTGTGCTTTTAAAGTACTGAAACCTTCAGCAACTGACCACAAATTCACAGCAAGCAACATATTATTAATGGCTTTTACTGCAAAACCCGCACCAGATTCACCGACATGTTGAATCAATTTACCGACTGCGGCCATAGCAGGGTAAGCACGTTCAAAAGCATCAACATCACCACCCACCATGACAGTTAAGGTTGCATTCTCAGCACCTACGGTTTGACCACTGACAGGTGCATCCAAAAAGTCTACATTTTGAGCTTTTAATTTCTCAGCCAGACGGCGTGCAGCTTCAGGCACACCACTGGTACAGTCAATCCAGATTGAACCTGATTTGATCTCTAGACCATCAATCAAGGCTTCGACGTCCTCACTGGTTGGTAAGCAAGAAAAGATCACATCTGCCTGAATCGCTTGAGTAAGCTCAACGGCTGTAGTTCCATATTCTGTTGCATGCTGTTCAGCTTTACTAAAATTTCGATTCCAGACATAGACCTTCTCGAAATATTTAGGCAAATGCGCTGCCATACGATAGCCCATAGCCCCTAAACCGATGAATGCAACAGATTGAGTCATACTTTACCTTTTTATTTGCGTTGATCGTTCGGCTAACCATGTCGTAAGTGTTGGCCAGAACTCTATTGAACTATTATGACTAGACATTAAACCTAAGTGTCCGCCAGGAATAAGAGTAAACGTGACATCTTGGCTACTTGTCAACTGAGTCAACGGAAATGCAGATTCAGAAGTGACCAGTTGATCACCTTTTCCAGCACCAACAAATAAAGAGCAATTGATTTTTTTCAATTCAATGGTTTTGTTTTTAAGCTGAATCGCGCCGTTTTTTAAAGGATTTTGCAACCAGACATTGAACAGCATATCTTGGTTCACACCACCCGGATAATCAATCATATTGTTTAAGAAGTGGCTCAGGGTTGCATCTTCTTGCACCAGTTTTAGATTATCCAAATTTTTCAGTAGTTGAATGTTGCCATCAATCCAGCCTTTAGGATCTAACAACTTGAATCCAAGCGAGTTTAGGAAGCCTGGTGAATGAATCATTAACTTCGGTAAACGATTATAGATGTAATCTTTAATGGTGGGGTTGCGGTTAGTCAGATAAGCCAAAGTTTTATAAAGTTTGCCAATATAACCCGAAGCATAGCTGTCGATCGGACTACCTAACACCACCAAGTTTTTGACAACACTCGGCTGATGGCGAGCAGTGTAAAGGGTGACGAAAATTCCCGCCATACTCCAGCCATGCAGCGAAATTTTTTCAGATTTGGAGTGTTGTTGAATTGCTTCAATACATTTAGGTATAAAGTTATCAATAAAAGATAGAAAGTTAATTTGGTAGTTTTTATAAGTCAGTTTACCCCAATCAATCAAATAAACATCAAAACCACTGTCTTGAAAATGTTTCACCAATGAACGATAAGGATATAAATCATAGATATCCATATTAATGGCCAACGGTGCAACGAATACTAACGGTTCTTTATAGCGTTTGTTCTCTGACGCATAGAAACGGACGCGAGTTTGTTTAAATTGAGCAATCACTTGATACGGCGTCGATTGAGACAAAACCAGTTTGTCGGCATCGAAAACACGCATAGCCAGATGTTTAAAATTTATTTTTTGCTGTTCCACAAGCGATTTCATCTTAGAAAGTCTCATCATGAGTCAAGATTGCACGAAGTCTAAGCGATAATTTCATCTTACGCCTTGACCTTAAATACCTTAGGCGCTCAAAATATTGGCACATTTCGACATTATGATCATAAGGCATACAGAACGATGAATCCAAGCGATGATTTAGAATACCAATTAGAAACACTGGCAATTCGCACAGGGCATGATCGTACCTCTGAAGGTGAGCATAGTGAGCCAATCTTTCTAACCTCGTCTTTTGTGTGTGAAAGTGCGGCTGATGCTGCTGCCAAATTCTCAGGGCAAATTGCTGGTAATACCTACTCACGTTATACCAATCCAACCGTACAGGCTTTTGAAAAGCGCTTGGCTGTTTTGGATGGCGCAGAACGTGCAGTCGCGACCAGTTCAGGTATGGCTGCAGTACATGCAATGTGTATGGCTTATTTAAAAGCGGGTGACCATGTCATTTGTTCTCGTGCGGTATTCGGTTCAATCATTGCTTTATTTGAAAAATATGTCGCGAAATTTGCCGTTGAAGTGACTTTTGTCGATTTAGATGATCTTGAAGGCTGGAAACAGGCGATTCGTCCAAACACGCGTATTCTATTTATCGAAACGCCGTCGAATCCTTTGGCACAAGTGGGAGATATGCAGGCCATTGCTGATATCGCCCATGCCAATGGCGCTTTGTTTGCGGTCGATAACTGTTTCTGCACGCCAGTATTACAACAACCGATTAAGTTTGGTGCGGATTTAGTCCTTTATTCAGCAACCAAGTATATCGATGGCCAAGGTCGTGCCTTGGGGGGTGCTGTTGTTGGAAAACATGACTTACTTGAAGAAGTAAATGGTGTAATCCGTACTTTGGGTAACTCGATGAGTCCATTCAATGCTTGGATTTTCTTGAAAGGCTTAGAAACACTGAGCATTCGTATGAAAGCACATTGTGAAAGTGCACAAAAATTAGCGGAATGGTTACATCAGCACGAAAAAGTTGAAAAAGTGTATTACGCAGGCTTACCTGATCACCCAGGCCATGCACTTGCGAAAAAACAGCAAAAAGGCTTTGGTGGTGTTGTATCCTTTGTGGTGAAAGGTGAGCGCGAAGGTGCTTGGACCGTGATTGATAACACCCGTTTCTTGTCGATTACCAGTAATCTAGGTGACGTTAAGTCAACAATTACACATCCAGCAACGACCTCGCATGGTAGAATGTCGGCTGAAGCTAAACAAGCTGCAGGAATTGAAGAAGGTTTGATTCGTGTGTCTGTTGGTTTAGAAGACATTGATGATATTATTCGCGACATATCACGCGGTTTAGATTTAATTTAACGAGAGAAACTTATGAACATTAATATGCTCATGCAGCAAGCTCAGCGCATGCAAAAAGATATGGAATCAAATCTTAAAAAAGCCAAAGAAGAGCTTGCAAAAACTGAAGTTCATGCTGAAGCAGGCGGTGGCTTGGTTAAAGTAACCATGACGTGCCGTAATGTGGTTAAGCGTATTGAAATTAGTCCTGACCTGTTGCAAGACGAAGCGGATATGATTGAAGATTTGATTGCTGCGGCAATGAATGATGCCGCGCGTCAAGCAGAAGCCATTTCTGAAGAGAAATTACAAGGTGCGAACACCGGTATGGGCTTACCACCAGGCTTATCTGGCTTATTTTAATAAATCCCTCCCTAAGCTTTCAAATGGAACTTAGGGAGTCTTTTTTTATAAACAATCGAGTTGATTTGTGTTTAGTGAACGATTTGAACAATTAGTTCAAGCATTACGTATATTGCCAAGTGTTGGTCCCAAATCAGCACAGCGTATGGCATTACATTTGTTAATGAAAAACCGAGAAGGTGCTTTTGCTTTGTCGCATGCCTTACATGAAGCATCGAGCCATATTCACGAATGCCAGATTTGTCATTCATTAACTGAAAATGAAATCTGTGATATCTGTGCTTCCGCAGAGCGTGATGAGCAACTGCTGTGTGTGGTTGAATCACCAGCCGATGTGATGGCGATTGAACAGAGTGGCAGTTTTCGCGGAAAATATCATGTGCTTGGTGGACACCTTTCTCCATTGGATGGTATTGGCCCAGAAGAGATTGGGATTCCTTATCTAATTCAACGTCTGAGTGCGGGTCAGATCCAAGAAGTGATTTTGGCGACCAATGCCACAGTAGAGGGCCAAGCAACAGCACATTATCTGGTTGAAGCGACCAAACATTTACCGATTCACATGACCCGAATTGCACAAGGTGTGCCACAAGGTGGTGAGTTGGAATATGTGGATAGTCATACTTTAAGTCAAGCCGTACATAACCGCATGCGAATGAAATGATAGGCTTCATTCGCATTTTTTTATATTTATATTAAATTCATGCTGTTAATTTAAACAAATAATTAAATTTTACATTTTGTCTAACATTATCGTAGATCTATTTATTGTGATTTGTGGCACTATTGACGGGCGAAAAGGATTTTCGTTTTTTGATGAATGGAAGAGGAGTAATTTCATGTCTTGCATGTGGAATACCAATTAATTTTTTTGTATTTTTCAGTTGAGCAATGACTGGCATTGGGCAGTTTTATTGCGCATGGTTCTTTATTATTTTACTTGAGCACACATGTTTCAGTTTATCCAACAGCAACAAGATTTAGCTGTTCTCCTCAAGCAGATGGAACAGTGTTCTGTCTACGCCCTTGATACCGAGTTTATTAAGGTCGATACCTTATATCCTAAACTTGGTGTTTGCCAAATCAATTTAAATGGTCAAATTCTGTTGCTTGATGGTGCAGCATTAGATCTCAGCAATTTTTGGCCAAAGATTTTTGCGGCTCAACAAAATATTTTTCATGCCTGTGGTGAAGATATTGATCTGATCTATCATTATGCCGACCAAAAACCATTAAATAATGTATTCGACACCCAAGTTGCTTTGGCATTTCTCGGACATGGGCTTCAAGTCAGTTATCAAAATGCGCTTAAAACTTGTTTGAATATTGAGATTGAAAAAGATCAGACCCGTTCAGACTGGCTTGCTCGTCCATTGACCCAAGAGCAAATGTGCTATGCGGCAAATGATGTGATCTATTTAAGCAAACTTGCAGATGCGCTGAAAACAGATCTGAAAGCAAAAGGGCTGTATCAATACGTATTGGAAGATTGTCAAAATCTCACCAAAGAGATTGCCTTGGAAACACCACTGGCAGAGCTGTACACCGATATCGGTAATTATCGCCATTCGCGTCGTGAGTTGATGCAGTTACAGCAACTCAGCATTTGGCGAGAGCAGATTACCAAGGCGTTGAATCAGCCGCGTAGTTTTATTCTTAGAAACTCCACCATGATCGATTTGGTAGAAAAGAATCCTCGCAATAATTTTCAGTTGGCACGAATTAAAGATATTCGTCCGCACATTGTACGCGAACATGGCAAAATGATTCTTGATTTACTCAAGTTCTTACCGCCAGAGGAAGAGTGGCCATTGCGCATGGCTAAGCCGATCAAGAGTAATTCTAAAGAAGTTGCACCTAAAATTGATGCGTTGATTGAAAGTGTAGTTTTAGAAACTGGGATACCGAAAGAAGTATTACTACGTAAGAAATGGATGAATGCCATCTATGAACATGTGGTCTTTCATTTAGATGAGCAGTCTTTACCGAGTTATTTAATGGGTTGGCGCTATGACATTCTGACGCAACCATTGATTGCGTTATTAAAAGAAGATATTGAATATCTTTCCACACAAATGAAAGTGATACGATAAACAGGAAAGAGTGAATCAATGATTCGCTCTTTTTTATTTTGACGCATTGTTTTGTCTTTTCGTTTTGTACTTGCCATTAAGACCGCAAAACACGACTCCAGCGTTAACAATCCTTAATGTATCCATTTTTATTTTCATGTATGCTGTCTTTGATTGTTAATAGATGTGAGTAAACATGCACTGCGATATTTATAGATCGAGCAAGAAAGATGAAATGTATATGTATATTGCTCGTCCAAATTATCCTGATGACAAGGAACAAGAAAACCCATTTGAAGGTGTTCCAGAAACAGTTCTACAAGCATTCGGCAAAGCCACCTTTGTCATGCATTTAGAGCTTCATAATGAGCGTAAACTTGCACGTGCTAACGTTTTACATGTGTTAGATTCATTAAATACCAAAGGCTTTTTTATTCAGATGCCACCAGAAGGATTAATTAATCCGAATGCGGTAGAACCAGAGGGCTTACGTGGTGCTTGAGACTTTAACAGCGATATGGTCTAACATTCTTTCGGTTCTGGATCAATTTCCAGAAGAAAATGTTGCGATCATTGTTTATGTTACAGGGACACTCATTGCATTGTGGTGCTGGTATCGTTTGATGTCACGCCTACCCAATCCAATTGGTGGCATCCTTTGGATTATTGCCTTTGCAGTTCTTGCGACTCCAACAATTTCAGAAGGTCCAAACTCGGCCTTAGCGCCAGCAATTTTTGGTTTGCTTTTTGGTGTCCTCACCAAAGAACATGTCTTAGTCTGGTCTAACTTATCATTGATTTTATTTGTCATTGGTACGGGGTTACTGATCGGCTTCTGCTGGTCAAAATACACTGCAAATAAAACTGCAGGTTCAGTTTAGATACAACGTTAAATATAGAAAAATAAGGTTTTAAAATGTCTGCTGATACACAACACTTCACTGGTACAGATCAATATATTGCAACTGATAGCTTAAAGCTTGCAGTGAAAGCTGCCCGTGCTTTACAGAAACCATTATTGGTGAAAGGCGAGCCAGGTACAGGTAAAACATTACTTGCAGAGCAAGTGGCTGAAAGCTTGGGTTTGAAACTGATTACTTGGCATATCAAGTCAACCACCAAAGCCCAGCAAGGTCTGTATGAATATGATGCTGTTTCACGTTTGCGTGACAGCCAGCTAGGTGATGATCGTGTCTACGACATTAAAAACTATATTAAACCCGGTAAATTGTGGGAAGCATTTACCAGCGAAGAGCGTTGTGTATTGTTGATTGATGAAATCGACAAGGCGGATATTGAATTTCCAAATGACTTATTGCATGAACTCGACAAAATGTCGTTCTATGTTTATGAGACTGGTGAGACCATTACCGCAACTCAACGCCCAATCGTGATTATTACCTCGAATAATGAGAAGGAACTGCCAGATGCATTCTTGCGTCGTTGTTTCTTCCATTATATCGAGTTCCCTGATGATGCAACTATGCGTGACATCATTGCAGTACATTTCCCGAATATTTCAAATACCCTAGTCAGTGAAGCACTACAGGTGTTCTTTAAATTACGTGAAGTTCCGAATTTGAAAAAACCACCGTCAACATCAGAACTCATTGATTGGTTAAGCCTGTTGATGGCAGATGATATGCCAGAAGATGTATTGCGTAATCACGATAAATCAAAAGCGATTCCACCCTTATATGGTGCTTTGATTAAGAATGAACAAGATGTGCAATTGCTTGAACGTTTAGCCTTTATGTCACGCCGCTAAGAGTGTTTAAAAATGTTTGTGCGACTGTTTTACACCTTACGCAAATATGGCGTGCCTGTAACAACACGTGAGCTTATTGATCTTAATCAGGCGGTCGCGTCAGGTCTTGTATTTGCAGATCAGGAACAGTTCTATCAATTGGCTAAAACTGTTTTAGTCAAAGATGAGCGCTTTTTTGATAAGTTTGATCGTGCCATGAAAGATTATTTTGATGGCATCGAAACTTTTGATTTAGATGAATTGCTAAAACAAGTTCATAAGCTACCCAAAGACTGGTTTGATCTTGAGCTATTAGAGAAACATCTTACGCCTGAACAACGTGCTGAGCTACAAAAGGCAGGTTCTCTCGAAGAGCTGATGAAAATGCTGGAAGAACGCTTACGTGAACAGCATAAAAAACATCAGGGTGGCAATCGCATGATTGGCACTGGGGGAACTTCACCTTTTGGTGCGTTTGGTGATCATCCAGAAGGTGTTCGTATTGGTGGGCCAGGGCGTAAACGTTCAGCGGTTAAAGTTTGGGAACAACGTAAATACCAAAATCTAGATGATGATCAGGTTTTGGGAACCCGTCAGATGCAAATTGCCTTACGCCGTTTGCGTAAATTTGCCCGCCAAGGCGCTGCTGAAGAGCTCGATGTCGATGGCACCATTCGTGAGACAGCCAAACAAGGGATTTTGGATGTACAGTTGGTCCCTGAGCGTCGTAACCGCATTAAAGTGCTCATGCTGTTTGATGTCGGTGGTTCGATGGATGCATATATCGCAGAGTGTGAAAAGCTATTTAGTGCGGCTAAATCAGAGTTTAAAACCCTCGAATACTTCTACTTCCATAACTGTCTATATGACCATGTGTGGAAGGATAACCATCGCCGTAGTTCAACCCGTATGAATACATGGGATCTATTCCATACTTATGGACGTGATTATCGGGTCATCGTGGTGGGTGATGCCAGTATGGCGCCATATGAACTAAAATCTGCGGGTGGTTCAGTTGAATATATGAATGAAGAGTCGGGCGAAGTGTGGCTTAGACGTTTACGTCAGCACTTTGATAAAACCGCTTGGTTGAACCCTGAAATGGAGGGTTACTGGCATTACACCCAGACCATTAACTGGATTAAAGAAATTTTTGAGAATCATATGTTTCCAATGACCCTAAAAGGTCTTGAGGATATGACACGCTACCTATCGCGTTAAAATTTTATATTAAGACTTTATAAGAACAGGAAAAGACATGGAACATCAAATTAATGGCGTTGCTTTGCCAAATGAAGCAGGTTTCTTTGGCAATTTTGGTGGTCAGTTCATTCCACCACATTTAAAAGAAGCAATGGATGAAATTAATAAGGCCTATGAGGAGATTCGTCATACCGCTGCGTTTCAGGATGAGCTGAATGACTTATTCAAAAACTATGTTGGTCGTCCAAGCCCATTGTTTCATGCCAAGCGTTTGTCTGATCAATTAGGTGGAGCACAGATTTATCTCAAACGCGAAGACCTGAACCATACGGGGGCGCATAAGATTAATCACTGTCTGGGTGAAGCTTTGCTTGCGAAATATATGGGCAAAAGCAAAGTCATTGCCGAGACGGGTGCGGGGCAACACGGCGTGGCTTTGGCAACGGCTTGTGCATTGGTCGGTATCCCATGTGAAATCCACATGGGTCAAGTCGATATTGAAAAAGAACATCCGAATGTCGTGAAGATGAAAATCTTGGGTGCGAAACTGGTTTCAGTTACACAAGGCACAGCGACCTTAAAAGATGCGGTGGATAGTGCTTTTGAAGAATATTTAAAAGATCCTAAAAACTATATCTATGCAATTGGCTCGGTGGTTGGACCACATCCTTTCCCGAAAATGGTACGGGACTTTCAATCAATTATTGGCAATGAAATCAAAACTCAAGCTAATGAACGCTTTGGACAGAATCCAGATTATGTGGTTGCCTGTGTCGGTGGTGGCTCAAATGCGATTGGTGCATTCACCACATTTTTAAATACGTCAGAAGTTCAATTGGTGGGTGTAGAACCTGCAGGTCATGGCCTAGATACCGACAAACACTCAGCCACTTTGACCTTGGGCAAGCCTGGGCAGATTCATGGTATGGCGTGCTATGTGCTGGAAGATGACAACGGTGAGCCGTTGCCAGTGCATTCGATTGCTTCGGGCTTGGATTATCCGGGTGTTGGGCCACAACATAGTTTCCTGAAAGAGCTTGGTCGTGTGCAATATGAAACGGCGACGGATCAGGAATGTTTGGATGCCTTTATGACACTTTCACGGGTAGAAGGTATTGTCCCAGCTTTGGAAAGTTCGCATGCGGTAGCTTGGGCGTTACGTGAAGCGCCTAAGTTGGATAAAGGTATTAAGATCGTGGTCAATCTTTCTGGACGTGGCGATAAAGACTCGGATTATGTGGCAGAAAAGCTAGGCCTATAAGTTCTTGTTGAATATCTCAAGGTTAATAGACCGCTTCGTGTAGAGAGGCGGTTTTTTTATTGTTAAATCAACCTTAATCCCGTTAGAATAAAGCGTTTTGCAATTAGCACTTTTGGAGACGCCTAAGTGGAGCGACCTACAATCAGCCCTGAACATTTACAAGAAGCGGCTGAAAACCTAGTAACCATTCGAGATTTTGTTCGTTTTGGGGTAACCGCAATGCGTCAATATGACGCGCACTTAGGTCAAGGTACTCAAGATTATTTTGCAGAGAGTTCTGCATTGGTACTACAGACACTATCGCTAGAGTGGAAAGCAGATGCTGAAATTCTGGATGCCAAACTTTTACCAAGCGAAAAAGCAGAATTCTTAAGCTTGTTAGAACGTCGTATCAATGATCGTATTCCAACGTCATATCTATTGAACTTGGCCTATTTCTTCAATAAGCCATTTTATGTGGATGAGCGTGTCTTGATTCCACGTTCACCAATTGCTGAGTTGATTGAACAACGTTTCGCGCCGTACTGCCTAGATGAAAATGGCCGTATGCTAGAAGCATTAAATAACTTACCTGAAAACAACAATCCGAAAACACCACAACGTATCTTGGATATGTGTACGGGTTCAGGTTGTATTGCCATTGCTTTGGCTTATGCTTTTCCTGAATCGGAAGTCGATGCGACTGATATTTCAAAAGAAGCATTGGAAGTGGCCTCAATCAACACAGAGCACCACGATAAACAGTATCAAGTTGCATTACTTGAATCTGACTTGTTCTCAAAAATTCCTGCTGAAAACCAATATGACCTGATCGTCAGTAATCCTCCGTATGTGGATGCAGAAGATATGGCGGATTTACCAGAAGAGTTCTTACATGAGCCTGAACTTGCACTTGCTGCAGGTCAAGATGGCTTAGATTTAGTCCGCAAAATGTTAGCCCAAGCAGCTGACTATTTAACGGAAGATGGTTTGATTGTGATTGAAGTCGGTAATTCTGAATGGGCAATGCGCCAGAATTTCAATACAGTTGACTTCCATTGGCTCACTTTCCAAAAAGGTGGTACTGGTATTTTTGCTTTAACTGCCGAACAATGTCGCCGTTATAAAGAAGTTTTTCAGCAATCAGTTCAAAACTAAGGGGTTAAAGCATGGCAGGGAATAGTATTGGGCAACTCTTTCGAGTGACAACCTGTGGTGAATCACATGGTGCTGGCTTGATGGCGATTGTCGATGGCGTGCCACCTGGTCTTGAGCTTTGTGAAGCAGATTTGCAAAAAGACTTAGATCGCCGTAAACCGGGAACATCGAAGTTTGCAACGCAACGTAAAGAACCAGATCAAGTTGAGATTATCTCGGGTGTTTTCGAAGGTAAAACCACAGGAACATCGATTGGTTTATTGATTCGTAACACCGATCAGAAATCAAAAGACTACGGCAATATTGCTCAAACTTTCCGTCCAGGCCATGCGGATTACACGTATACGCAAAAATATGGCTTCCGTGACTATCGTGGTGGTGGTCGCTCAAGTGCGCGTGAAACGGCAATGCGTGTTGCTGCAGGTGCAATTGCCAAGAAATATCTTGCCGAAAAATTTGGTATTGATATTCGTGGACATGTCACACAAATCGGCAATGAAGTTGCTGAAAAACTAGATTGGGCAGAAGTGCCGAATAATCCATTTTTCTGTGGTGATGTGGATGCGGTACCACGCTTTGAGCAATTGGTGACTGCCTTACGTGAGCAAGGCACCAGTTGTGGCGCTAAGCTAGAAATTATTGCTGAGAAAGTGCCCGTGGGTTGGGGGGAGCCTGTATTTGATCGTTTAGATGCAGATATTGCCCATGCCATGATGAGCATTAATGCAGTTAAAGGCGTTGAAATTGGTGATGGTTTTGCAGTCGCAGGACAATTTGGTCATGAAACCCGTGATGAGCTGACGACAGATGGTTTCCTAGCCAATCATGCAGGTGGCATCTTAGGTGGGATTTCAAGTGGTCAAAGCATTCGTGTGGCGATTGCATTGAAACCAACCGCGAGTATAACCACGCCAGGTAAAACCATTACGATTGATCGGGAAAATACAGATGTATTGACCAAAGGTCGTCATGATCCGTGTGTGGGTGTACGTGCAACACCAATTGCTGAAGCGATGTTGGCGATTGTATTGATGGACCATTTCTTAAGACATCGTGCACAAAATGCAGATGTGATTGCACCATTTAAACCAATCGAACCATAATGAAATATTAAGCCGCACATATAATTTATTATATCTGCGGCTTGTATCACATTTTAAAAAATTTAATTAAATATTAGTTTAATATTCATTTAATCATGATCAAGAAATTATAAAGCTTCAGAAACGATATTATCTGATGTTGCAATATGATACTGATTCCGACCATTACTTTTCGCGATATATAATGCATGATCTGCTTGTGCAATAAATTCTGAAAGACTATCACCCATACTCGGAACCATAGTGGCAACGCCTACACTAATGGTCACATGTTTTGATACATTGCTGCGTGGATGCAGAATTCCGATATTACGTACCAATTCCATCAATCTTTGTACCTGTGTAATTGCTTGATCACGATCTGTCATCGCAAAAAGTAATAAAAACTCTTCGCCTCCATAACGCGCCGCTAGATCACCACTACGTGAGGCAATTGAGCCCAACATAATTGCAATCCGTCGCAAGCATTGATCTCCTTGAATATGTCCTAAGGTATCGTTGTAGAGCTTAAAGAAGTCGATATCAATCATCATGATGGTAATCGGCATCTCATGGCGAGTTGCACGTTTCCATTCATTCTCAAGTACTTCATCCAGATAGCGCCGGTTGGCGAGACCTGTTAAAGCATCTTGCTGGGATAAAATAGACAACTGCTGTGCTTGTCGCATGAGCTCCAAACGATTGAGCTCAATCATACAGTTCTGCAGATAGTTCTCACGATGCTGTCGGTCAGTGGCATAAGCAAGTGCCATACCCAGAAAACTGCTGAAGGTATAGGTTCGGTTTAAGAAGGTCCAATCAATCGCACCACTGAGCCAAGTACTGGCTGCAATACCAATCAAACCACCAACCCAGCCCGCAATGATCGCGGTATAGAAGCGCATTCCAACAAAGCCGTAGATGATCACTACGGCATACATCATGGCAGCATGGAACAGGACATTGTTCTGACCTTGCTCCAATACGTTAATGATGGTGAAGGAAATTGCCACAGCACCGGTTGAACCAATACACACGTAGTGATCAAACCACTTGTTCATGATGGGCAGGAACGAGAGTAACCATGCCAATGTAATGATGATACCTACCCAACCGTAGGTTGCCATCCAAGTAATACGTAGGTCTATAGGCAAGACCTGATAGATACCGAAGCTTAGAAATAGATATAAACCTAAAATAATAGGGGCGCGATAGCGGAACTCATGCGCAGCCTCATTTCTATACTGATCTCGATAGATCACTTCTAATTCTTTAGGAAACCAAACTAAATTTAGCCCGCGAGAAATTAACAAGTCGATTTGTTCTTGTCCCAAAATATTGGAAGCTTTCAACTTCATCTTATCTCTCACCACTCCCAAAATGTTCTTATAAATGTCAAAATAGGGATTATTTTTTTACTACGTTACACTGATTTAAATAGAATGTGTATTAGATTATAAAAAAATATTAATTTTTATATAAGAGCCATTGCCTAATATAATGATTCAAGTTTAAATTAGATTCAAGAAATAAAAACTGTTACAAACTAAATCACAAACGATTGTATCTTTACGGTATTAGGATACAATTTATAAAAAAGCAGCAATCATGGTACATGGTTGGATTAAGTCATACGAAATAGGATGCATCGCAATGACTGCTATGAATCAATATGGAACAAAATTAGAAATTACACCTCATTCGGGTTGGGCTCAACGATTCTGGGAAGAATTATTACCCTCAAAAGAGCGGGTCAGCAAACATCCGTTATTCTTAGATATGGCCAATGGTTGTTTAAGCCTTGAATGTTTTCGTTCAGCCTTATTGAACTTCTATCCTTTGGTTGCGCATTTTCCTTCTTATATGGCAGGGTCTTTGGCCAAAGCAACTGCTTTTTCACTTGATGGCGTGACTGAAACCAGAGATTGGTTGATTCAAAACATCAAGGTAGAAGAGCGACATTTAAACTGGTATCAGGACTGGGCGGGGGGCTTTGGTCTGACAGTTGAAATGTTGAATAATGTGAAGCCACCTGTTGCGATGAATGCGGTTAATCACTTTCTTTGGGATGTTAATTTTCGCGGAAGTTTGGCTGAAAGTATTGCAGCAACTAATCTTGCGATTGAATGGGCCACAGGGGATTGGACGATTCAAGTGTACAAAGGGATTCAAACCTATACGCAACATCCTGAAGTAAACATCAATAAGCGTTCTTTAGCATGGTTAAGAGCACATGCACATTATGATGATTTACATCCTTATGAAGCGATGGAGCTGATTAAGCGCTTATGTGATAAAGACCCTGAGCAGCAAAGAAAAGCTTTCTTGGCCGCAAAAGAAGGTTTGGAATATTATGAACTTGCCTTAGATGAATGCTATAAGTTACAGCATAAGAACTGAACGTTTGAGTATTCAGTTTGGACAAAAGCTGATTCATACTGAAAAACAAAAACCTCCTCGGTTATAGTCAAATCCGAGGAGGTGAAAGTCATTATATAGTGTTAATCCTTAAACCATTGCAGGGTCACTCACAGAATCTTCACCTGTTTCAACTCGTCCAGCAAAACGACGATAGAACTTGGCTTCCTGTGTACAGGTCACAGCGAAGTCATACCATTGACCTGTCTCATCCAAATCCCAGTGCTGGGTGAAGCTTTGTCCTGCTTTCACGGTTACTTTCAGTGGAGCATCCGTGCGATAAACCACGGGGCTAATCACCAATTCAATATCCTTCGTCCCTGAGTTTTTGAGGTCGACATATACATTGCCATTGGCAATATCATAGCAAACACGAATCTCAGCATTGATTTGCAGATCTTGATTACGATTCAGATCACCCTTGAAATGTCGATGAAAACCATTCGGCCCCATCACCCAGAGATCATATAAGCCTTGATTGTCTTTTTGCACATTCCATACATCATCTAGGCTTTTTCCTGCTTCGACAATGTAACGGCGCGGAACTCGACTTAAATTTAATTTGTCATAGACATGAAAGACAGCACCTTGTGTTCCTGTATTTGAGAACAACAGCTTGACAGTCCCATCATTTTGGCAACGTGCACTGCTATGTAGTTCATAAGGCAGTGCTTTAGAACGACGGATACCACTGGCTTGGATTGGCATTTGCAAATTGCTTGGAATAGGCACATTGGGTAATTGTTGTTGTGCATGACGAAGTTGATCGGCTTGTTCACGGGTTTGTTTGCCATTTAGTGTTGGTAGTGCATCTTCATTGGGGGTTTTAAAGTTAAATGCAGAAGTGAGATCTCCACAAATTGCACGACGATAAGGACTGATATTGCTTTCTTTAACGCCAAAACGTTTTTCAAGGAACATCAACACTGAGGTATGGTCAAATACTTGAGAGTTAACAATCCCCCCACGACTCCAAGGTGAAATTACAAAGAGTGGAACGCGAGGGCCTGGGCCATAAACACCATTGTCTTTTTGGGGTTGGCTGGTACTGCCTAGTGGTGCGTCATGCACATAATATTCATGGCGCATATCTGCTTGGCTGAGCGTTGATTTACCTGCATAAGTATTATCCGCTTGTAATGTCGGTGCAGATGGCGATGGAACATGGTCAAAATAACCATCATTTTCATCAAAATTGATCAGGAATACGGTTTTGCTCCACACCTCAGGGACGGCTGTTAAGGCATCCAGTATTTCCTGAATAAACCAAGAGCCTTGTACTGGGCTAGATGGGCCAGGATGTTCACAGTAAATGGAAGGGGCATTGATCCAAGACACCTGTGGCAATTTTCCAGTTTTGATATCATTTTTAAATGCATCTAAAAATTCTTCTGGTTTATTGCCGGGTAAAGTATTGGCAACGCCTTTATAAAGTGGATTTTTAGCATTGTCTGTTGTTGCATCATAAGCTTTGTATGGCAGTGTTTGTGCAGCCTTGTTATAAGGACTATTGGGTGCACCACCACTCGAAACAGGAAAACCAGAATCGATATTGGCTTTTCTAAACGTGCGGAATGCACCTAACATGTTATCGCCCCATTCATCAGGCATATTTTGATAACAAATCCAGTTGATTCCCGCTTCTTCTAAACGTTCCGCATAGGTTTTCCATGTATAACCGACATCAACCGTTTTCGGATCGCCATCAATCCAGTCCCATTCATTATTGACGAATGCGGTACTGGTTGGCACTGCACCATTGGTGCCTGTGAGATGAAATGAGCGATTGGCGTCTGTGCCTGTATGCATAGAACAATGATATGCATCACAAATGGTAAACGCATTGGCTAAAGCGAATTGGTAAGGAATTTCCTGTTCCTTGAAATAACCCATCGCATAGTCTGTTTTATAGGTTGGCCAGTTAGACATACGGCCATTATCCCATGCTTTTTGGCTATCTATCCAAGTATGGTTGGTGCCGGGCGCACGTTGCGCATTATTGCTAGAACCATCTAAATGAAAGGGAGTTAATAACGCGCCATTACTACGTTGTTGTTGCCAAACTGTACGACCATTGAGTAAAGGAATGGTCAGGCGATCAGCAAAACCACGTACACCTTTTAAAGTTCCAAAATAATGGTCAAATGAGCGGTTTTCCTGCATGAGGATCACCACATGCTCAACATCTTGGATGGTTCCTGTTTTATTGTTGGCTGGAATTGCTAATGCTTTTTGAATACTTGCTGGAAAAGTTGTTAAAGCGGCAGCACCAAAACCTGTTTTAAGTGTGTTTGCTAAAAATTGACGACGATTAATCACGCGATTTCCTCTTATTGTTCTTTATGTTTATGGCGCACAGCGCATGACTGGTTTTTTGGCATCATCAGGTTTCGCTGCGGCCTGATCGTTATTTGAATTATTACACGCGGTGAGTGCCAATAGCATGGGAACAACATAAAGACATGAGAGCCATCGTTTCATCTTTTTCAACATCTGCTTCATCCATATTAAAGATGTCAACACACTAGACAGCGCTTATGACAGCACCGTTTCATTTATATGAAGATTCATATAAAAATGAGAGCAAAAGCAAGATTGACCAAAAGAGAGTTAGACTATTTTAGGAAGATTTGGATCTCATCTCATGTAGAAATGGTATAGGTTTTTTATTAATTAATTGATATTTATCATTTATCTTTGAAGTGACGTTGAAGATGGAAACAACGAATGTCTCAGTGCAGCAATGTCATTAAGCAACCATTATGAATATATGTCTTTATATAATATATTTTTCCTTTTAATTTTTAGATTTAAGTCACTATTTACAATAAAAATATGAAGAAATTAACACTATTGAATGTCGCAATTGTTAATTTTTAGACAGACCTCTCTAGTATAATCGTACGGATTTTAAGCAATTTTAAAATCAAATAAAGGAGATAAAAATGAAAAAATACACAATTTTACTCCACGACCTAATGATTTCAAAATAGATGTTAATGGTTTTGTAAAGAATGGAAGTGATCCTTATGCACGAGGGGTGTCATTATTTGATAATTCTAGTAGTCTAATTTCAAAGGGAATGACCCCACATAAGGTTGATCCGAAGACTCTTCCAGTAGGATTAGGAATTTTTCAAAGAGGTTCAGATCCAAAACATTTTGAAATTCTTCCTACTCCTGGAACTTTTTTAACTCCTGAGCAATATATGTATTTGTGTTCTCAAATGAAATGTGTGAGATGAAACTAATGGAAAACTATACTATTAACTCACCTGATGATTTTCAGGATTATGATTGGGAATATGAAGCTAAAGGATGCTTAGAAATTGATGTCACAATTTTTGAAGATTCTTATATTTTTAATTTTTATGATATGAGAAGAATCTATAGTGTGGAGAATGCTAACTATTTTGGCAGCAATTGTTTCTATGATAAAAATTTAGTTCTGTTGTCAAGTGTTAATTTGAATAATATTAAGGAGTTCTTGAATCAAATTGTGGAAAGAAATGAATTATCATATTTTATTAAAAATTAATTAATCAACACATTATTTAAGCCGATGTTTTGTCTCGTTCGATCATTGTAGGGTGGAATGCCAAACAGGTTAATCTTTAATATTTCGTAAAAACCCTGACCAATTATTCATTCGTGAGTAATTGGTTTTATTTTTCCAATAAGATAAGAAGGGAGGATCAGCTACTGAGCTAAGAAAGACCTTGGCAGTAATGCTCAGAGATTTTCATGCTTTGAAAGAGTCTGATCCCATTGATTTCTTCTATATTACTGTTCTTATAACGGATTCATTCTATCGTCAAAATTTTCCAGTAGTGGAAATACTAAGGGCTGTAGATTATCTATATTTTGCAAATACTGCTCAAAATCAATCACAATCTTCTGTCTATCTTCCTGACTGATATAAGGGACATGGTAGGCAACAAATGGAGGGAGAACGTCAAAACCAACATAGGCAAGCGTACCACGTTGCAATGATGACAAATAATGCTCCAAAGGCCCATGTACAGAACCTTCACCAAACATATGATCACGCCCACCGAGTGTTAAACACAGCATGGCCTTTTTACCACGCATACCGCCATGATTATAAAAACGTTTACCACCGTAGAATAAGCCAGATACGAATACACGATCAATCCAACCTTTCAAGATGGCAGGTACAGAAGTCCAATACAAAGGAAAGCTAAAAATAACCAGATCAGCACGTTGAACTTTTTCGATTTCAGTTTGGATATCGGGTGCCAAGTGTTGCTGTTTAAAGGCATGACGTTGCTCAAGTGCATAATTAAAATAATCGGCTTGACTCAAACTCTCAAAATCCTGCTTTGAGGCAACAGGATTAAAATTCATGGCATAGAGATCAGAAACTTCGACACTATGACCTTGCTGTTCAAAACTATGTTGTGCCGTATTTTTCAGTGCTGTAGTGAATGACAATGGTTCTGGATGCGCATGTACAATCAAAATATGCATGATTTAATCCCTTATCGCGGTGAATTTTCAGATCGTTCTACTATGCTTAAATGAAGAAAGGTGTCATAGTTCATTAACCGCCAATATTTACCATTTCACGCCAATTTATTCTTCAATTATGGAGCGACAATGAATCCAGAATTACCCGGAAGTTATGTCAATCTTTTGGTTGAGCTTATACAAAAGAGGGGGATTTCTTCAGAACAGCTCTTGGCAGGTACAGGAATTTCTAAGCAGACGTTAACAGCACCATTTTGGTATGTCGACTTTAATATTTTTAATCATTTATTAGAACGGGCAGCATTATTGACAAATGAAGCTGCAATTAGTTTATATCTAGCCGAAGACATGAAAGTCTCTTGTTATGGGCATGTGGGGATTGCGGCAACGGCTTCTGAAACACTGGGAGAGGCGATTGCTGTACTAGAGCAATTTATTGGCTTACATTGTTCTGTATTTAAACCCAAACTGAAGATAGATGGAGAGATGGCGTATTTAGACTTTGATCAGCCATCACCAAAGTTTAAGCTAAATCGACATGGTATGATGTTTTTGATTCTAGGCTTTTCACAAATTTTGGAAAACTTGGCTCAAGACAAACTTGGAATCTGTTTTCAGTTCCAGCAAGATAAACCTGATTTTTATAAAAACACTCAAAAATTTAATGAAATGAATATGCACTTTAATGGAGAGAAGGATTGCCTGATCTTTAACAAAGCGGCTTTATCACTTCCCTTAAAGAGTGCTGATGCGCTATTAGCACGTCTCAGCAAACAACAATGTGAGCAAGATGCTGCTAAGCTTGCGCTGAAAAGGGATCAAAAAGACCGTTTAGACTCACAGGTCAAAGCGCTACTCTATGACGAACATCAGGGTTTCTTATCATTAAAGCAGGTTGCGACGAAGCTCCATCTTTCCGAACGCACTTTACAGCGTCAATTAAACAGCAAACAAACTTCTTTTCAAATTCTTGTCGCTGAAGTACGCCGCAAACAAGCCGAACATTTATTAAAACAGCCTAAACTTTCGATTGAGCAAATTGCCGAACGTTTAGGTTATGCCGATATTTCTCATTTTTCACGGGCATTTAAGAAGTGGACCAATGTGACACCTAAGTTTTATCGTGAAGTCAACATTGGTCATTCTTCGCTTTAAGGCTTAGCTCCACCAATAGCGTAGGATATGGAAAAAGATTGGCGCAGAGAAACAAATAGAGTCAATACGATCCAACATACCGCCATGGCCTTGAATGAGCTGTCCCCAATCTTTTACGCCACGGTCACGTTTGATGGCAGACATCACCAGTCCACCAAAGAAACCAAAAATACAGACAATCAAACCAATCAACGCTGCTTGCCAGTAAGTAAATGGGGTCAATGCTGACATCAACACACCCAGTGCGGTTGCCAGAATGATGCCACCTAGCAGTCCTTCAACTGTTTTTGAAGGGGATAAGGTTGGTGCAACTTTATGTTTCCCGAATAGCTTACCGCATACATATTGCAGTACATCTGAGGCTTGAACCACCATAATCAGCCAAATCGCTAACCAAATTTTTTCCCCTTTAAATTGAGGTAAATCTAGGTTTAACAGGGCTGGAACATGTGAGATACAGAACACGCTCACCATTAAACCCCATTGGATTTTGGCACTGCGTTCCAAAAAGTGTGTGGTATCTTCTAGCTTTAAACTTGCAATTGGAATCAGTAAGAATACATACAACGGAATGAAAATCGAAAATAGTCCGTACCAATTGGTATAGACTAAATAATATTGATAGGGAATAACAAAGTAGAACGCGATCAGCAAAGGCAGATAGTCGCCACGACGTGTTGGTAATAAACTAATAAATTCGCGTAGTGCAAAAAACGAAATAAGGCCGAATAGCACAATAAAAGCAGTTTTTCCCAATAGAATGGCGGCTGCCAAGACAATCAGCATGATCCACCAAGCATTGATACGGGCATTTAAGTTATCAATCACTGGGGAAGGGGTAATGCCTGCTTTCTGTTTGAGGATAAAGCCAATACTTGAGGCGATAATCAAAATCACGGCAAAGATGCCAAACAATAAATACGTTTGTTGTAAGTTGTCTAAACTCATTGATTCTCGGCCTCTTTTAATTTTAATAATTGCTGCTGAGCATGTTGTAAAAACTGTTGCTTATCTGCGAATTGATTGAGGACTAAAGGTTCACCAAAAATAACAGTAGAAAGTAAAGGTAGTGGGATAAAAGCACCTTTGGGCATCACCCGTTTTAAGTTAGAAATCCAAACGGGAATAACCTCAACATCGGGGAATTGTTGACTGAGATGAAACAGTCCACTTTTGAACTCAAGGAGTTCAACATCATCATTTAAGTTACGGGTTCCTTCAGGGAAGAAAATAATGGAATAGCCTTCCGCCAAAACATCTTTAACTGGTTGTAAGGGATCTTGTTGATCGCTACGATTGCGTTGAATGGTGACACCCGAAAAGGTGTCTTGAATCAAAAAACGCCTAAATCCATCTTTCAGCCAATAATCAGACGCTGCGATTGGGCGAGTTTGTCTGCGTATATGAATGGGTAAGGAAGACCATAATAAAATGAAATCGATATGACTATTATGGTTGGCATAGTAGATACGCTGCTTAAGTTCTGGTTCACAGCCGACCCATAAACTTCTTGCACCCGTTAATAACCGTGCCCCACGACGGGTAAGGAAAGCAATAAAACGTGCAAGGGATTGCGTAATTATATTTTTCTTCATTCAACTTTCATCTATGCGCTAATTTATAAAACAGTATGATGAATACAGCATATTGTACCAACACGATAGCAATTTGTATTTTGAGTAATTTCAAACATCCCTTGAAGCGTTCAGACCATTCACGGCCAGTTTTATTCGCAGGGATCAATTTCAAATTTAACAGTGATTGATCGAGTTGTTGGGTAAGAAGGTCTATATCCTCTGGTTGGTCCACCATATACTGTAACAGACCACGATCAAACTCAATTCGAATAAATAAGTAATGATGAATCGCCAATAGTCCACTTACGAGTAAAAGTGGAATCAAGATTGGTATGCTTGAAAATAAAAATAGGCTCACAACTGACAAAACAAAGACCAAATAGCCGGACTTTAAAATACTCTGACTCTGTTTTAACAGGCGTGTTACTACAAAAAAATTCATTTTCATTGTGGTATCTCCTGAGTAAGCAGCACTTGAAATTTTTTAATTTCAGCAATATGCGTCTCACTCAAAACAATCCAAGGGCGAGATTGTTGGATTAAGGCAATGGCGTCTTCAACGCTAGTCGCGTGATTCTGCTGTAATAACCATGCAATCAATATGCTACAGCTACGCGAGTAACCAAGCGCACAGAAAATCAGTATTTTTTGCTGTTTATGGCTGTCTATAACAGGTTGAATAAAATCATCGAATGCTGCTGCGGCAACCAATAATTGCTGACTTTGGACAGGGATTAAATCAAGTGTGCTAAATTTTTCATAGTGTTGCACCTGTTGATTTAACGCTAACTCAGCACAGCAATCAAATAAGGCATTGTATTGTTTACTATGTTCAGCAGATGGAATACGACCCAGATAGAGATCCACGTCGTTTAAGTTCAGAATCAGGGAGTCTTCAGGGTGTCGATAAGTCCATAATCGACTATTTAGCCTTGCCACTAGAAAATAAGGAGCAAACAGTAAGTATGCAGCAACCGTCATTCGGCCATTCTGTTGTTTTTGAAAAAAGTGTGGTCGAACTGTTAAATAAGCCAATGCAACTAGCAATAGACTGATGGTTGGATATAGCATCCATAACCAAGGACCTTTAAATAAAAATACAGGTATCAGACACAGTAAGGCGCCTATCAGATAAAAACAGCCTAATTTTAAATGTTTGTATGTACGTTGTTGTAATGGATCTTTTTGATAAGGTGCTTTCACTGTAAGTGGAAATAGCCATAAACATAGCGCACCTGCCAGTAAACCCAATGGAATATCAATAAAATGATGCTGCCATGTGGTTAAAACAGAGAGTCCGATCAGGAATGACCAAACATGAACCAACCAACGGTAGCTTGGCTTGATGTGTCGACGATAAAAATCCCACAAAATCACCAAAAGCACGATATGTAAGGAAGGTGCTTGGTTAAAGGGTTTATCAAAACCCATGAGCACATCAAACCAGAGTCCAAAGAACCCATCTAACTCGGCTCGTTGAAAACTAAACTTGAGCGGATAGATGATAAAGCAGCTGATGGAAATGAGTTGGGCAAAAAATAGCCTAAGTGAATGTTGTTTTAATTCAAATTTATTCCAACATAATAGCAAAGATAAACCATAGAAAAGATCAATCGACCAATAAGGTACAATAGTCCATGCCCAAAGTGGAATGTGATGTTCCCAAGCGAAAACGATACTTGGAACATGAGCTAAACTCGATGCGTACTGATTTGCAAAACCATAGGTTAAAAAGAAAAAAGGGGCTAAAAAGACTAAACAGAGTAGCCCCCATTTCCATGTACCTGGTTGACGATCTAAGATATTATTTTGCATAAAAGGTCTTTATTTAAATTTTTTGAGCAACAGAAACCGTAAAAATTCCAAATTCATCAATGCATTGATCCACTTTTTTAAAGCCAGCTTGTTCAACCAGTGCATCCATTTCGGCTTGTGAGCGTAAGCGCATCACCCAGGCATCACCTTGACGGTGTGAAGTTAAAGCACGTGCAATAAATTCTTGCTGCGGGTGCCAAATTTGTCCTGTGTAAATCAGAAAACCACCTTGTAACATGGCTTGATGAATACCTGAAAGAGATTGTCTTAATAAGTCATTATCACTAAACAGCTCATAAAGCCCAGATACAATGACCAAATTTGGCTTTGGTTTCACTTTGGCCAATGACGCCGTGTCAAAGGCATCACCGAGTTCAAATTGGGCGATATTGTCCAGTTTTCGTTCTTGGATTAATGCAGAACCAGACTCAACATTTAATTCACTATAATCTCTAAGTAACACTGATTTTGGTGGAGTTGGCAATTGGCTCACAGCATCTAAAATATAACGACCATGACCCGCTGCAATATCTAGGATGCGAATGTCTTTACGTTGCTTATTTAGAACTTGTGCATATTTCGCCAATAACTGCTCGATATGCTGTTTACGCACGCGGATGCCACGCCAACCAATTGCATTTAAATACTGTTGATCAATAATATTGCCAAGAATGTTTTTGCTTTCACCTTGATTTCGATAAACAAAATCTAAAGTACTGCCAGAGTCATAACCGGTATCTTCACCAATTTTAAGACCACGGGAGAATTTGCTGCCGAGTTTTAAATTACGTTTGGTTAAATTCCAGAACAGATTCTTGATTGAAGAAGCGGGAAGTGGACTACTCAATTGTTCAGCAGTTGCACAACTTGAACCAATTTTATCGGCATTGAGTACATCTGGCGCTAGATAATCTTCAGCAAAGCTTTGCAAGATAAAACGGCGAATTTTTTCGATTGCAATATAACGATCTTTTTCACCTAAAGTATCGTGATAAAAACCATCTAAAACATGAAATTCTTTACGTGGATGAGGAAGTTTTTCATAAAATTGTTGTTGTGGCTTACGGAATACCACAAAGTCTGATCCAGAGCATAAAACTTGTGTGGGAACAAAGATATTTTGTGCATCATTGACGATACGTTCTGATGCTGCATATAAACCCAACAGCATTCGTACCGAAATGGCTTTGGCAATTTGTGGGTCGGTATCATAGGTTTTTGCACGCTCAACATCATGCGTCAGCATATTGGCTTTTACATAACTGGTAATAAAGAAATTACCTTTAAGTTTGCTTAGAACCGTTAAACCTGTTTTCGCAAATGGTACATACAGTTTAATATCAAATGCGGGCGAAGCTAGACATAAGGCTCTGATTTTTGGTGCATAATCATGGACCCAAGTTGCTGCTAAAACAGCGCCAACGCTTTGACCAATAACTGCAATATTGGTTGATGAAATATTATACGTGGATTCGATATGTTGCACAAAATATTGGATATCTTTCACACATGCAGAGAAACTTGGCGCATCACCACGTAAACCTGGTGATTCACCATGCCCACGCGCATCCCATGCAAAAAAATCAAATTCTGGTAGATTAAGCTCATTGACTAAATGTGCCATGCGTCCGGAGTGTTCGTGTCCACGATGGAATAAAATAATTGCCTTTTTTGTGTCTTTTTCTGTAGCTGCTGACCAATGTTGATAGGCTAACTGAGTATCATCATGGCTGGTAAATACATGTTTTTGCGAACTTTGCATCTGATTTTCCTTAAAGTTGAATACTATTTTTAATACGGTTATAAATTGTCAAAATCAATAGTGCTGCAATAAAAATAAGCAGTCCATTACAGATGTAAACGATTGAATTAATGTAGTTATTTTCAATTAAATACGGGCTAAAACTGACAAATACAGCAATTAAACTAAACCAAAATGCACGATCACTTTTGCCCATAGGACCATCATAACGACGTTCCTGACCAATTAATGGTGCCATAACTCCAGCATATTCACTCAGAATCGCTAGAAAGACAACTAAGCCCAACAGAAATGGGTTGATGAAAGCTAAGCCTAAAAAACACAGATAAAGCGCAGAATCGGAGATGACATCACAAATTTCATTTAAATAGGCGCCAAGTTTTGATTGTTGATTAAACTCACGTGCGAGCATGCCATCAATTGCATTAAAGCCCATACGAACTAACATCCATACAGGAAATAGTAAAAACAGGATTATAGGTTGTTGGTAAAGATGTAGGCAGTAAAGTGCGACAGCTAATCCAACAGAGATAAACATGGCTAAGAGCGTAACTTGATTCGCCGTGATCTTTTTTGAGTAAAGCCATTGTACAAATGGGCGAAGTAAATTTTGAAATGCTGGTTTTAATTGATAAATCGAAGGCATTGTTATTGGAATAAACACATTTATATAGTGAAAGCATTGTGTTTAATATTTAAGTGCATGTCAACATACATCAGGATTTGAAAGAAAGTGGACATTATAAAAGTCATTACATATCAAATTATTAATATGGTTTTATTTCGTATAATGTATATTATGTTAAATAAAAGATTCTAAAGAACGGCACGCTACTCACTACTGGTGGATCGTGCCGCATTTGACTAAATTTAATT
>NZ_KV575269.1:0-171932 GCF_001682515.1 Acinetobacter gyllenbergii
GTTCATAGCACGACCTTCTTTAGTTTTGTTGTCAGCAATCGGTTGATCCCAAGCGAAACCTTGAGTTGTCAAACGAGTTGCATTCACGTTGTATTCATTTACAAGTGCAGATTTAACAGAGTTAGCACGAGCCAAAGATAAACGTTCGTTCAACTTACGTGGACCAGTGTTATCTGTGTGACCTTCAATACGAGCTGTCGCATTCGGGTATTCAGCTAACTTCTCAGCAACCTTAGCAATTTCAGACTTGTATTGTGGTTTGATGTCAGACTTGTTCGTATCGAAGAATACGCGAAGTTCCATGTTAAGATCTTCAGTTAACTCTTGTGGTTGTGGAGCAACTGGAGTTGGTTCAACTGGAGCAACTTCTACAACTGGAGCAGCTGGCTTCAAGTGACCACCAAGAACTACGTTCAAACCAGCAAGCGCTGTATAGTTCCAGAAGTCTTCATCGATGTTATAAGTACCACGAGCTTCTGTACGAAGAGATAAAGCATCATTTAAGCGCCAGAAAGCACCAAAACCAGCATTACCTAAAGTACCTTCTTCTTTCAAGCCGCGACCAGCACGTCCGAATTCAGCAGCAGTAGCATCATCAAATTTGTATTTGTAATGACCAGCACCTAACAATACATATGGCTTGATTTTGCTGTCATAGTTTTTAGTGATCAAATCAGAAGTAACGTAGAAGTTACCATTGATTTGTTGTTGCTTATATTCAGCATTAGCAACAGTACCGTCAACATCACCTTTCACTTGGTTATATTCTGCTTCAAAACCTAACCATGGAGTTAATTCGATACCTAAAGCAGCACCAACAAATAAATCATCCTGAAGCTCAGGACCATTTGTTAGATGCTTATCACCATTATTGTGTTTAGTGTCTTGGAATGTGTAACCAAGCATTAATGGAGTTACTGTTACGCCCGCATTCGCAGCAGCTAACGGAGCAGCAACAAGCATAGCAAGTGCAATACGACTCAATTTCATGGATATCCTCCAGAGATAACAATTGTTTGTTGTGTAAGATCAGCCTATGGTTTTTCGCCCTGAGAACAGCGATGTTCTGCAGTATTATTTTTTCAGCTATTCACTTCACTTTGAATCATACAAACACTTGATCAATTTTCCAAGTGCTTGATAACTTTAACCTCGCAAATTATTGACAAAATTTCTTACAATTTCCGTTGTAGTTCAGTAAATTTTTAATTCCCATAAGATATCTGAATCGATTATTGTTCAGGGGCTTTTGCTTTAGTTTATTTTAATTTATTTTTTAGCAAAAATTAGCATAAAGATCGTGTTTTCACTTAACGCACTGTTAATAAAAAAATTAATAAAAATAGATAGGTAAAATATGTTTAAATCTTTTGGTTTCACTTTAATCGAGTTAATCATCACCTTAGGTGTTTTAGCAATTTTAAGCATCATTGCACTTCCTTATTTTCGTGAGACAATGATTGCAAATGAAGTAAAATTCCTCAAAAGAACTCTCACAATTCACATACAAAAAGCAAAAACGGATGCACAGCTTTATCATAAAAATGTGATGCTGTGCCCAAGTTTGGATTTTGAGAACTGCGACACAGATTGGAATAAGGGTTTTATTGGATTTATTGATACTAATCGAAATAGCCAACGCGATCCGAACGAAATACTACTTTTTATTGTTCCCCTGAATCATAAATATGGTCGCCTCAGTTTTAAGTCCTTTGGGCGAAGTCCCAACTCTCTTGTTTTTCAAGCTGAGAATGGCCTCCCCTTTGCCTCGAATGGCAGCTTTATCTACTGTTCCGAGTCCCCTCAGTACCATACTAAAATTGTCTTGAGCCGTATGGGCAATATTCGTTTTGAAAAGTTATCCAGTTGCTAAAAACTCTTCAGTCTAGCCTAAAATAAGTAAAACCCTTTATTCCAATCCTTTTTTTACTATACTGCTTAAGTTTGGAACATTTTTATAAATTATAAGTGTGGAGACACATCATGACTGATATCGTAATCGTTAATGGCGCTCGTACAGCAATGGGCGGCTTCCAAGGTGCATTATCTGGTGTTACAGCGCCAGAATTAGGTGCAGTTACCATTAAAGAAGCAATTGCCCGTTCTGGCCTGCAACCGACTGATGTAGAAGAAGTAATCATGGGTTGTGTTTTACCAGCAGGATTAAAACAAGGTCCTGCACGCCAAGCAATGCGTAAGGCTGGCTTACCGGACTCTACAGGTGCAGTGACCATTAACAAGCTTTGTGGTTCAGGCATGAAAGCTGTGATGCAAGCAGCAGACATGATTAAAGCCGGTAGTGCAGAGATCGTGGTTGCAGGTGGTATGGAATCAATGACCAATGCGCCATATGTTTTGCCGAAAGCACGTGCTGGTTACCGTATGGGTCATGGTGAAATTAAGGATCATATGTTCCTTGATGGTCTTGAAGATGCTGAAACAGGTCGCTTAATGGGATCATTTGCCCAAGACATGGCAAATAAACGCAGTTATACCCGTGAACAGATGGATGATTTCGCCATCCGTTCTTTGCAACGTGCACAGAAAGCGATTACTGAAGGATACTTTAAAGATGAAATCGTTCCTGTAACAGTTTCTACTCGCAAAGGTGATGTCGTTGTTGATCAAGATGAGCAGCCATTAAGTGCAAAAATTGACAAGATCCCATCATTAAAACCAGCATTTGCAAAAGATGGCACCATCACTGCTGCGAACGCAAGTTCAATTTCTGATGGCGCATCAGCGTTGGTCTTAACCTCAAGTGAAGTTGCTGCACAACGTGGTTTAAAACCATTGGCAAAAATTCTTGCGACTGCCTCTAACTCTCAACATCCTTCTGAATTTACCATTGCCCCTGTTGGTGCAATTGAAAAAGTATTGAAAAAAGCGGGTTGGGATGCGCAAGACGTCGATCTATGGGAAATCAACGAAGCCTTTGCCATGGTGACTATGTGTCCTATCGATGACTTCAAATTAGATGCAGAGAAAGTCAATATCAATGGTGGTGCTTGTGCATTGGGCCACCCTGTTGGTTCTACAGGTTCTCGTATCATCCTGACGCTAATTCATGCGCTTAAACGTACTGGCGGTAAAAAAGGTGTTGCAGCGTTGTGTATCGGTGGTGGTGAAGCGACAGCGGTTGCGATTGAATTAATCTAAGCCTTGTTAACGTAATAAAAATCCTGCTTGATGCAGGATTTTTATTTTTTGGATTACAAAAAATAATGCACCTATAGTCAAAATATCGATAAGTTATGCTGTGTATAAAAAAACAACAAGGAGTCCCATATGCAACTTAATCATTATCTAAATTTTAAAGGACAAACAGAACAAGCATTCAATTTTTATAAATCTGTGTTTGGTGGAGAATTTGCCATGCTCAGCCGTTATGGCGATATGCCACCTACTGAAGGTGTCAGTCTTTCAGAAGCAGATAAAAACTTGGTTTTACATGTTTCCCTACCCATCAATGAATTTACTGTATTGATGGCTTCGGATGTGAATGATCAATTCTGCGCTCAAAATAGTATATTCACACCAGGTAATAACCACTATATTTCAATTAATCTTGATCCAGATGAACAAGACGAAGCGCAACGACTCTTTAATGCTTTATCTGCAAATGGCCAAATTGAGATGCCCTTAGAAAAAACCTTCTGGGGTGCGCTCTATGGCGCTTTCACGGATCAGTTTGGGATTAAATGGATGATCAATTGTCAGTTAGATGGGTAATTGCTTGTATATAATGCCGCCATATAAACTTTATATGACGGCATTATACCCCTAAATATTTTCTAATATCTTCTTTACCCCAACATCTTCGAAAATCTCAGGATATTTTTGAGTAAAAGCAGGCAAATGCTGTTTCATTTCATTTTTCTGAGGTATGGTCCATCTTGGTGGATAAATTTCATAACTTAGAAATTGTAGCCGCCATCGTAAATTATAGGAAAAATTCTGCTGATCATTTTCAGTTTGTATATATTTTTGTTGAGTAACAAACCAATACAATTGGTCCCATAAACTATAGCCTTGAGTTAGATCTAATCTCTGCTGCAACGACAAATTTTCTTTGACCAAACATAAATATTGTTTGAGTTCATCCAAAGTTGGCTGAGCATCACTATATATTTTTGCTTTAATAAATTGATAAGGCAATAATATTTGTTTAGTTAATTGAATGTATTCTAAAAATTGAAGCAGATTAATCTGCTTCTGTTTCAAGGCAAATAGGACTAATGCATTTGCAATCTGTTTGGATTCAATTTTACCAACAATCTCAAAAAGATGAGATGACTCTCCTTTGTATAACACCCATTGATAAACCCGCTTTTTCAACTGTTGTTGATCCAAGCTATCAACAGAATGTTGAGAAAAATACTTTTCAAAGTCAAATTGGTGTTGCCTTAAAGCAAAATATGCATAATCCATAACTGCTAAAAAAGGACTATGCCAGAGGTAAATCAAATCATCTGTTGTTAAAAATTTTCTTTGATATAAAACATCAAATAAATGATATTGCACATCTCTAAGTCTCGATGCTTTAAGCTCGACCCTAATATCCTGATTAGATTGATGTTGAATAAAATGATCAAGCCAAAACTTGCGAACCATTTGGTCTTTCGCTGCTTTACATAACTCAATCAAACAATCCCGTTCAATCCATTTGTATTTATTGATATAGAGCAATAACATACGAGGCAACTTACCTTGTACTGAAATCAAGGTTTCTTGCAAATAAGCTGTATTATTGGCCACTTCTTGCAACAATAAAGTTTCAATTTCAGGAACAACACGCATGCGTTGTTGTATTGCCGCAATATCTAAAAAATAATCAATACAAAGCTGACTAAACTCAGACCTTTTGCTCCAACGTCGAAAGTGTGCAGCCGCTAATTGCTGGTTAATCGGTACATAATCACTTAAGCGAAATAATAAAGCAGGAAAAAGCTCAACCTCATAACAGTCTTGTAATGTTTCTAATGTCTGTTGACGTGTATATCCATCATAACTTCTAAGCTGCCAAAGCAACTCATCCAAATGATTCTGTTTAGAGTTTGCATTGCTTGTTTTTGCTACATTTACATCACAATCTTGTTCTTCAAATCCTTCAACAGCAGGTTTTTTTAATACTTCAACTGTATTTATATATTGCTCAGATGAGCCAAATATCTTTTTTAAAAATTTAAACATGTTCTTTCTAAATCAGAGAATTCATTTTTATAACAAATTATGAAATAGCTGTCATGCCCTGCCCCCAATTAAACATCAATGCAGCACAGGTAAAAGAAATAATATATAAAACTAGAGCAATACCTTGATCAAGCTTATTGACCAGTCTATTACCCTTTGCCGAGTAAAATGTCGAAAGTACATCCGTTGCGATCGCAAAGAGTAACTACCCCAGGATTTATTTTTAAAATAAGGTTCAACTTTTTATTCTTCAATTGAGTTGCTAAAAGCATGACTCATAAAAAAGCTGAACCATGGTTCAGCTTTTTTCTTTCAATCGGCTTATGCGCCAGTTTGATAACTTGCTTGTGGCACTGCGGTCGATGCTTGATAAGGATTGGTAAAATCCTGAAGCCCAGCAGCAGCTTCATGAATATCCTTACCTTCTTTCACCACAAATGTATCAAAGCCAGAACGTTTTAAATAGTTTAAAACATCCTTGAAGATATCGCCGACTGCGCGTAACTCACCTTGATACCCTTGGCGACGTAATAAGGCCGCAAATGAATAACCACGACCATCATTAAAACCAGCAAATTCAATAAAAATGGCATCAAGCTCATTCAATGGAAATTGATGGGTTTCAGGTGAATCATTCACAGTAATGTAAAGCGCCTTTTTGCCTTGTACATGTGCCAATTGATCCAACTGTTCAGTTGTCACAACCACATCACCTTGTGGAATCACGCCATCTTCAGCAATGACTTGATACGTATTGTCAGCAATTGTGCCATCTTTAGAGAGCACTTGTAGCGTTGTATTAAGCATAAGCACGCTCCTTAAATGGTTGAATACCAACACGGCGATAGGTATCGATAAAACGCTCACCTTCTGTACGTAAGTCAAGGTACGTATTCAAGATTTCATCAATCACATCTGGCACAACTTCAGCTGCAAAAGAAGGCCCTAAGATATCACCGAGTGATGCATCATGATCGGCATGACCACCTAAAGTGATTTGATAGAATTCCGCACCTTTCTTATCGACACCCAGAATACCGATATTTCCGACATGGTGATGACCACAGGCATTCATACAACCCGAAATGTTCAGATCAAGTTCACCCAAGTTATAAATGGTGTCTAGGTCATCAAAACGACGGCTGATCGCTTCTGAAATTGGAATCGATTTGGCATTGGCCAATGAACAGAAATCACCACCCGGACAGCAGATAATATCGGTAATAAAGCCAATATGTGCACGTGCCATGTCGCTGTGTTCAAGCGTTTGCCACAATTCAAATAGATCTTTCTGCGGCACATCGACCAATGAAATGTTTTGTTCGTGCGTGGTACGGAACTCACCGAACGTATATTTATCGGCCAAATCCGCAATTAAGTTCATTTCTTCACTAGTGACATCGCCTGGTGCAATACCTGCACGTTTCAAAGAAATCGTAACGATACGATAACCTTTCACTTTATGCGCATTGGTATTGACGTTAAACCACTGTTTGAATTTTGGATGTGCAGCGAATAAGTCGGTAAAGTCCTGATCTTCTAACTCTTGATAATCAAATGGCGTAAATTCTTCATCCAATTTTTTCAAGATTTCAGGCTGAATCTTCAATGTTTCACGCGTGTGCTCAAATTCAGCTTCCACTTTTTGTGCAAACACTTCTGGTGTTAATGCTTTCACCAAAATTTTGATACGCGCTTTATATTTGTTATCACGACGGCCATGTAAGTTATAAACACGTAAGGTCGCTTCTAAATAAGCAATTAAATCTTCGCGTGGTAAAAACTCACGGATCACGCTACCAATAATCGGGGTACGGCCGAGACCACCACCCACCATGATTTTATAGCCCATTTCACCGACATCATTACGTACCAGATAGACACCGATATCGTGAAATGCTGTTGCAGCACGGTCTTTTTCTTCTAAAGCCGATACCGCGATTTTAAACTTACGTGGTAAGAAGGCAAATTCAGGGTGGAAGGTACTCCACTGACGAATCAATTCACAGGTCGGACGTGGGTCCGCAATCTCACCAGCAACCACACCTGCAAACTGGTCAGTCGTTGTATTACGGATACAGTTACCCGAGGTTTGTACGGCATGCATTTGTACCGTTGCTAGCTCAGCAAGGATATCTGGTACATTTTCCAATGCTGGCCAGTTCAACTGAATATTTTGACGGGTTGAAACGTGGGCATAACCACGATCGTACTCTGTCGCAATTTCAGCAATTTTTCTGAGTTGTTTAGTATTCATCAAGCCATACGGCACAGCGATACGGAGCATAGGTGCATAACGTTGCACGTACAGACCATTTTGTAAGCGTAATGGACGATATTCGTCTTCTGTTAATTTTCCAGCTAAATAGCGTTCTGTTTGATCGCGAAACTGAGCAACACGTTGGTTAATCAGTTGTTGATCGAAATCCGTATATAAATACATGGCGTATGGCTAGTCATTCATTATAAAGGCGACTAGCATAGCGAGCTTTCATTCATCAACAAAATGCTTTTTTTGCATATTTAATAACGGTTTTATTGATAAGCCTATCTAGTTGCCACAAAAAGAAAAAGCCCAGACCAATCTGAGCTTTTTCAATCGTTTTCTAAATGAAATTAGTTCTTATCTGGCAATGCGTATGCCACAAGATAATCACCCATTTTAGTACCGAATGAACCATGTCCACCAGCCATAATCACCACATATTGTTTGCCATTGGCTTCATAAGTCATTGGTGTTGCTTGTCCACCCGCAGGTAAACGTGCTTCCCACAACTTATCACCATTTGAAACATTAAAGGCACGGATGTAATTGTCTTGTGTCGCACCGACAAACATCACATTACCCGCAGTTGAGATCGAGCCACCTAAACCTGGCACACCAATTTTCACTGGTGGTAATTGGAATAAGGTTGGCAAGCTGTCACGAATGGTACCAATACGTTTTTTCCAGACCACTTCATGTGTTTTTAAATCCACACCAGCAACAAAGCCCCAACCCGGTTGTTTACATGGTAAACCTAATGGAGATAGGAACGGACTGATATCAACACCATATGGCGTACCATACATCGGTTGCATGCCCTGCTCAGTACCTGCACCACGTGCTACAGGTTGACGGTTTGGATCTGCTGGAATTAAACGACTCACGAATGGCAAACCAATCGGGTTCATCACCGCAACTTGACGATCTGCATTCACAGACATACCGCCCCATTCAAACACACCCAAGTTTCCAGGGAAAACTAAAGTACCATTTTCAGAAGGTGGTGTATAAATACCGTCATAGTTCAAACTCTTAAATTTCACACGACACATTAACTGGTCAAACATAGTGGCACCCCACATGTCTTTATCAGTCAATTTATCTTTCGGTGCTAAATCAAAGTCAGAGAATGGTTGAGTTTTTGAGTAGAACTCACCTTTGGTTTGTGGTCCCCATTTCACCGTTTGTGGAACAGGTTTTTCTGTAATCGGCACAATCGGCTGACCATTACGACGATCTAAAACAAAGGCATTGCCTGTTTTAGTCAATACATAAATCGCTGGAACCGTTTGACCTGATTTATCTTGAATATCTGCCAATGAAGGTTGTGATGGTACGTCCATATCCCACAAATCGTGATGTGTAGTTTGGAAGTGCCATACCAGTTTACCCGTGGTTGCATTGATCGCCAGCATTGAATTGGCATAACGCTCTTTTAACTCTGTACGATCTCCACCCCAGATATCTGGTGTACCTACGCCTGTTGGAACATAGACGATATCGAGTTTAGAGTCATAGGCAAGCGGCGCCCATGCATTTGGTGAGTTATGTACAAACTGCGTGTCTTGACCTGGCATTGCATTTGGATCCGCTGCGCCTGTATCAAACACCCACAATAATTTACCGGTGTTCACGTCATAACCACGAATCACACCTGATGGCTCTTTATTCGAATGGTTATCGGTCACTGAACCCGCGATCACGACCGTTGTACCTGATACTACACCTGGTGAGGTTGGGTTATAACCGCCTGGATAAGCATATGGCATGAACTCTTGTAAATTTACTTCACCATTTTGACCAAAGTCAGAACATGCTTTACCTGTATCTGCATTGACAGCTACTAAACGGCCATCATTGACAGGTACGAACACTTTACGAGGACACTCGGTTGAGCTGGATTTTTTCGCCTGTAAGCTGGTTGCAAATTCAGTCGTGTTAGCTGCATCGTAGTACATCACACCACGGCAGGTTAAATGCTGGAAGGTTTTATCAGTTTTGAGTTTTGGATCAAAACGCCATTTTTCCTTACCCGTTGCAGGGTCAATCGAAATCAAATGTTGATGCGGCGTACACATAAACATGTTATTGCCGATTTTGATTGGCGTGACCTGATTCGTGGTTTCGCCTGAGTCATTTTCAGTTCGGAAATCACCCGTGCGTAATGTCCAAGCCACTTTCAGATCTTTCACGTTTTTATCGTTGATCTGAGTGAGTGGAGAATAACGCTCTCCCCCCTGACTACGACCATATGCAGGCCAATCTTCAGGGGCAATGCCATCCACTGCTTTCGCTTGTGCTGGCTGTGGCGTTTGAATGACACCATTAATTTCTTGTGGATCATTAAAGATCGAGTAGACCATCACCACAATTGCAATAGCTAAAGTCGATGACAGTGCCACTTTACTTGAAGTGAGGTTATCAATCCCACGTGTCACCGCTGGAATCAGCAACCACAAACCTAGAATACCGAGGATATCAAGGCGTGGCGCCAGTGCCCAGAAGTCAGTCCCAACTTCCCAAACACCCCAAACCACACTGCCTAACATCAACGCCGCATAGACCCATAATGGACCAGAGGCACGTTTATAGAGTTGTACTGCCACGATCAGCAACAGTACACCTGCGATCACATAATAAAAAGACCCGCCAATCGCTGCGAGCCAGATACCGCCAACAAGCAAGAACAATGCAATGAGGGCGATAATCACCACCGTCAAGGTTCTAAGCCCAGATTTTGAAGCAGATTGATTCATAAGATCACCTTGCATCTTTTATATTTTGGATCCACTAAAAAGATGATTTATCTATTCAATGGTCGAGTTCAAATCACAATAACAATCTTGCAGATATCGCCCATCATCTGGACTGCATCTGCAAAACTGCCCGAGTATCGAAATTAGAAAATGGTTTGGAACTTAATCCCGCCAACCCAAGTCTTATCGCCATCCTTCAATGCGCCAACATGGTGGACATATTGAATATTTGGACGAACCGTCAACCAGTTGGTGGCATGAATGCCGTAGTACAACTCAGTGTTATATTCTTCATCCAACAGACTGTTGTTTTTATCATTGGCATGAATACGAGCAACACCTATAGCCAGTTCATCTTGAGGACGTTGGTCCAATAAACCTTTATAGACTAAACCGACATTTTGCATGTCTTTGATGGCATTGGTTTTCGAATCATGTACCGTCACATTGACAAAGCCTGTCAGACCTCGATCTGATTGACCGTCATGACGAGTGAGCTGCTGCTTCGCAGTAAACCAGCCGCCTTGTTTATGTCCAGTTTTGGCAGGATTCTCAATTTCTGCGGCATCAGCTGTGCTGTAATAATAACCAAAGCGGTATTCACCAGGCAGAGACAATGCGCCTAATTTAGGATTCCAGACCACTTCTGCAGGAATAATCGCACCACGTGAACCATCGGTACTCAGGTTAAAACCTTTGCCACGTTGCAAGTTTTCAGGGTTATATTCATACGCCCCGATTTGTGCATATAGGTCTGGCTGCAAGTTATATTTAACACGCAATGCCCATTGGCTCACAGGCCAGTTGTACCATTGGTCACCGACCCAGTTACCGACCTGAGAACCGCATAGCGACAAGTTCTGGAAGTCACAGTCAAAGCTGTTGAAATCTTCACCTTCACCAAAACGACCGACTTTAATATCTAAGGCTTGATCTAAAAATTTCTTTTTGATCCAAAGGTCTGTTAGACGCCATGTTTGACCACGCCCCCAAACTTCCTGTACCGAACTTTGGTGACCTTGTAAGCCATCTGCAGTTTGTGACAAAGACTGACCATCACGATATGTCACCGTGATTTGTGCCTCTGTATCTTGCCAACCTAAAATTTTATTTAGGTCGAAGTGAGTACCTAAAGCCAATTGTCCAGTAAATTCACTGCCATGGCTTGAGTGTTGTTTAGAATCTAAAACCCCTGCGAATTCACCTGTGTAATCAGCAGAAAATTTGTAACCCTGTTCTTGCAACGCAGTGCGTTGACCGTTCCAATCACCAAACAGCCATTGACCATTTGGGTCAAATGCGGAAGAAGCTGCTTGAGTATGTTGTGTGAAAAGACTCAATGATAGAACGGATAAACAAGAAACAATCAAAGATTTAGAGATTGTCATGTTTACGTAACCTTTTATGTTATTGTGTATAAAAGGTTACTCTTATTTTTAAATTACAACTTATTCAAAATGTTAACAATCTGTACAATATTTTAACAATCAGTGATTAGTCGCACATATTTTCTACCATTTACCTTCACCCAAGCCCTGACCAATAAAGGCATACTTCATTTGTGAGCGAGAAAATTTAATTGGACAGGCCAACTGAGACTCAGTTTGTGCTGCATTTTCCGATACAGGTACGTCAACCACCCAGCCCCGTTGCTGCGCCATCGGTGAGACTAAAGCCTCGTCTAGGCTTAAAACAGGTTCTACACAGATATCCAAGCTTTGGAACAAGTGTTGCCATGCTGCAAAATCTTGGGTTTTGAACTTTTCTTGCAACGCCTGTTTTACGGTTTGGCGATCTTCAGGATCAAACGAGGTGCCTTTAGCAAGCAGTACAGGTAATTCTAAAGCTGCGGCTAAGCCTGCCATAAATTGTGGCTCTAGGCTTCCGACCGAGAAATAACGTCCATCTTTAGTTTGATAGTAATCATAGAAGCTTGCACCATTCAGCATGCCAGCCTCAGGTGCTTGTGGCGTTTGTCCTGCTAGACTAGCTGAAGCCGCCATACTATTCAGACTGGCCACACAATCAGTCATGGAAATATCAATATATTGCCCAAGACCACTGCGTTGACGTTCAACCACGGCAGCAAGAATACCAATCACTGCATGTAAGGAACCACCTGCCACATCAGCAATTTGAATACCTAAGGGCGGTGGCCCACCATCCTGACGACCGCTATGTCCAGAAACACCTGCCAGTGCCAAATAATTAATGTCATGTCCTGCCCGATCTTTATACGTGCCAGTCTGACCATAACCTGTAATTGAACAGTAGATTAAACGTGGGTTAATCTCGGCCAACGTTTCATAGTCCAAACCTAAACGGCGCATCACATCGGGACGAAACTGTTCCAGCACAATATCAAACTCAGAGATTTTATTTTTGATCAGCTCAATATTACTTGCATCTTTAAGATCAAGTGCAATCGACTGCTTATTTCGATTCAGATAACTATGCGCAGTGGCCTGACCATTGGCATAGGGTGGCATAATCCTTACCAGATCGGGACGCGTCGGAGATTCAACATGGATAACTTCTGCACCCATGTCCGCAAGGTACATACTGGCAAATGGTCCTGGTAATAAAGTCGAAAAATCGAGGACTTTCAATCCCTTTAGTGCAGATGGCATAATATTTTTTACTCAATTTGTTCAAATTTTCTTTTATACTAGGTGTGGATAAACACAAAAACAATGTCATGTTCAGCCATTTACCTTGATAGTTTCGGCAATTTAACATGTATACAAGGCGCAATTATTTTTCTTGTCAATTGCCATAGGGCTTGTTAATTGATCATATATATGTTGCGTTGTTGGCAAAAATTTTATTAGACGAGGCATGAAACGACAGGAATGACAATTCATTTCCGAGTTTTATAACGGTGTATGAGGAAATTTTTGTTACAACCCTACGGGACAAAGGCATTTTTTGATGCTACTGCGTTATGTCATGCTCATTTAGAAGTACTAAATTTCACAAGCCACGCCTTGTACCATCTAAAAAATGTCTATTGCCGCAGCTATATCTGATCAACTAACAAGCCCTTTTTATTTTAGACGGTTATTTAGGTCAATTATCGTGAATAGTAAAGAAACTGAAGGATTCAATATGAGCCGTGATACGATCAGCATCCACTTCGTGAATGCGGCTTTAACAGGTGTTAAACGCCTAGGCATGGACGTTGAAACGTTACTTTCACATGTCGGCATAGAGGCTGAATTACTGCGCCAACCGAAGGCTCGAATCTCTCCAGAGCAGTACACCCGTTTTGTAAAAATGTTATGGATGGTTACCCAAGACGAACACGTGGGCTTCGATGTACAGCCACGTCGCTTGGGTACATTTGCGATCATGTGCCAATTGATCATCCACTCAAAAACACTTGGACAAGCACTGGAACTCTCCTCTCAATTCTACAAACTGTTTGGAGATGAATGGTCTGTGAGCTTGGAACGTGACAAGCATGAAGCCCGTTTAGTACCGCATATTCCTAAAGCTTTAGATCCTGATCATTTCATTACTGAAAGTATGCTGATGATCTGGCATGGTCTTGCTTCATGGTTAATTGAACGTCGCCTACCTTTAGAGCGTGTGCATTTTGGTTATGAGCGTCCAAATCATGCTGATGAATATGATGCATTGTTCTTTGCACCTGTGATGCAATTCGATGCGCCACGAACCGAAATTACATTTGCAGCGGATTATCTAGACCTCCCAATCCGTCAAGATGAAAAAACTTTAGAAGAGTTCTTAAAAGCAGCACCTGCACAATTATTAGTGAAGTTCAAAAATACCAACTCATTGACTTCACGCATTCGCGATGTATTAAAGAGCCAGATTGGCGAAGAAATGCCAACGCTCAACGATGTGGCAGCAATGTTGTATTTATCGCCACAAACTTTACGTCGTCGTTTGGCTGCCGAAGGTAAAAGCTATCAAGGTGTTAAGGATGCCTTACGTCGTGATGCGGCGATTCATTTATTGTTGACTCCTAATCTCACTCTTGAAGATGTAGCACAGCAAGTCGGCTTTAGTGAAACCAGTACTTTCCACCGTGCCTTTAAAAAATGGACAGGTGTTACCCCTGGTCTATATCGCCAATTACACGGTCATCACAACTAAGAGTTTCAATGCAGTGTTTAACGTTATGTCGTTGAACACTGCAATTTAAATATGCTAATAATTAAGCAGACCTCTACAATTTGCTTGAATAACAATGATCATTAAAGAAGCTGACTTCTCTCACCCACAAGTTCAAAATTTGATTCATATCCATTTGCATGGCCTGCATCAAAACACTCCACTTGAACATAGTTTTGCTTTAGACCTCAGCAGTCTGCAACAAGAGTCAATTAGCGTCTATACCTTATGGAACGATGATGAATTACTGGGCTGTGGTGCAATTCAAGAACTGACATCCGACCATGCAGAACTCAAATCTATGCGGACTCATCCCGACCATTTGCGCCAAGGTGTCGCAAAGCAGTTGCTGGAGTATTTACTAAAAGTTGCTCAAGAGCGTCAATATCAACGAGTCAGTTTAGAAACGGGAAAAGACGTTCACTTTGATGCAGCAATCAAACTTTATAAGAAGTTTGGCTTTGTTCAAGGTGCAGCTTTCGCAGAATATACCGAATCAGCCTATAACCAATTCTTTCATTTAGATTTATCAAAGGAGTCCATAAACGCAAACTTGAGATGATCTAGTTATTGAATAGCCATTGCTCAATGCCTTTTGGATAAACAGGAGATTGAGTGAGTTTTATTTGTTCTTGACTCAACCACTGTGCGATATAGCGATATCCATTGGTTTCATTACCCTGTATTTCTTGCTTATTGTACACATCCGAATCGACAAATTTGGCATCATATATAAACACAATTTCATGGCCTTGCTGCCCATCAAAGCGAAATAGATTTTCCAACACACAGATAAGTTTTGGCTGTGTTATCTGCTGCTGAATTTCCTCTTCGACTTCTCGTTCTATTGCCTGCACAGAAGTTTCTCCAAACTCAACGCCACCACCAATTGGTCTGAAAAAATATTCGTCCTTGTTGGGATCATACGCTTTTGCAAGTAAGACCTTGTCATTGTGGCGAAATAGGCATAACGCTTTGGCGCGAATAGATGTCATTGTTTAGCCTTAATCTGCTGTAAAAACTCAGCTGCTTGTTTCGGGGAGCTTAAATGAACAAATCGAATTTGCTGGTATTGGGGATCATTCATCATCGTCAAATACTTTTTCCGATTTTTAGCATGATGACTAATCATCCATAAAATAATCGAATCTTTAGACAGAAAACTGCTCTTAAAACTTTCTCGATTATTCGAATTCGCCCACAATCTTTTTTGCGTTACTGCTCGACTGATCGCCCGTTTCACTGAGCGATACAGATTCAAGGAAAAGGAATAATCTAACCAAATAATCGTATCAACATATCTCAGCTTCAAATCCTGCGTTCGAGAATAATTACCATCAAGCACCCATCCAGCAGTAGCTTGCTCCATTTGAGCTTGTAATTTAGCAAAAAATTCCTGATCAGGTGTTTCCTGCCAATCATCCAACCAAAACAAATCATCCATTTCAATATGCGCCACAGCCAGCTTTTGAGCAAGCTGACGAGCAAAAGTGGTTTTCCCTGAAGCAGATGTTCCGACAACATTAATAAATTTCATCACTCCCCCCCCCTGATTGTATAACACATGATTTTACTTACACTGATGATGAGTATTTATAAGTGTAGACTTTCTAAAAAACGTCTGGTTTGCGTTGGTGTGGTTAAACGAATAAACCGAATATGCTGATAGTCTGGATGTTGCATCATGGCTAAATATCGCTGCTTATTTTGCGGATATTTCTGCAACATCCACAGAAAGATCGATTTCTTGGAGAACATCATTTTCCAACTCTCTCTGTTGTTTGAATCTTCCCATAATCGTTCTCGACTCAAAGCCCGCCATAAGGTTCGTTTTGTCAGTCGATATAAATTGATCGAAAATGAATAATCCAACCAGATCACCGTATCGACCTCAGACCAAATCCTATCGATACTACGCGTATACAGATTATCAATCACCCAACCTGCGGGTGCCGCGTCCATGCTTGATTTAAGCTTGCCAAAAAAATCATCATTCGGTGACTCCTGCCAGTCATCCAACCATAGTAAATTATCCAGTTCGATGTATTGTAATTGTTGTTTTTGCGCCAACTGTCGGGCAAGCGTCGATTTACCTGAGCCCGTGGTACCAATAATATTAATAAATTTCATTTGTTATTAGCACAATAAAAAGGCATGTGAGTTTATACAACTTGCATCAGCTTGTGAATCCGCAGACGCAAGTTGCAAATCAATTACTTATCTCTTGCGGCTTGAATAAGTTTCGCAGCATTTTCTCCAGTCACTTGCCAAGTGAGGCAACGCACGCTGCCACCCATTGGACAAACACTTTCAGCATTTACAGGAATAACCTTTTTACTGGTATTTTGCTTGATAATCGTGAGTGCTTTTTGGTCATGTGGCATATTAAAAGTTGGCACATAAATATTGTGAGGTGTGACTGTTGCATTTAAATTCACACCACAGGCCGATTCAAAACCTTCCCACTGCCCTTTTGGATTGGTCTTATATTCAACAGGTACTTCCACAATTTTTGCAGTTGGAAATGACGCTTTTAACTCCTTCATTACGGTGGTTCTAAATGATGGTGTTTTTGAATAGTCATTCACAAGCAAAGTATTTTTATCTACCCAACTAACCATGCCATCGGAATGTGCCAGCACTTCTTCATCTGGCTCTAGAATGGCAACTTCAGTTGCACCCAACGTGGCTTTTAACTCTTGTTTGGCCTCGTTATAACTAAGCTCATTATCTTCCATAAACCGTGTGGTAGTAATCACACGACCCGCATAGTCATCAACTAGGTTACCCCCATCTAGCATCAAATCAGTTTTGGCTCTTTGAATTTGATAACGGTCAGCAAATTGGCTAAAACTTTTTTGCACATCTTTACTTTGTTTCTGCGTCATCGACGCCCAAGTATAGGTAAATTGCACGGGCTGCATTGGATTAACCGTGGTGAAGTCGCGCATCCAGATATCACGCACATCATCCACCAGTAAAATGTCTTCTGGCACTTTGCCGGTGAAATACGGTTTGGTGTCTTTATCGACCACAATCACCACATTATCATTGCCCAAAATGGACTTGGCGTAATCAATTTGGAAATCGACAATCCGTTGAAAAGCAGACTTGTAATAAGGATCGTGTACAGAAGGCGCAGACAACACCAACAACATTTTGTCATCAGCAACTTGATTGGAATAGGTTTGACTCATCTTGTTTTTATCCTGCTTTGCTGTGCTGTTTTCAACATCCCGTCCAGATGTATCGCATCCAAAAAGTGACAAGATCAATGCCATCGCTGCATAGTGACGCTTGGTTTTTATCATGTGGTTTTGCCCATCATTTCTATCTCTCATTTTCAAGCACTAGTCTAATCGAAGACCCTGCCAGACATATTCAAAAGACACCAAAATTAACGATTGCCGATATTTCCAACTCCATTGGCGAAAAACATCAAACTTGTCAATGTTTATCATCATTGCACTGACATTTAAATTGAGTACACTCGATAAACAACAATTTTAAGGTGATACAAGGAAAACCTATGAGCGAGGCCTACATTATTGATGCCATTCGCACGCCACGCGGAAAAGGAAAAAAAGATGGCTCACTGCATGAAGTTAAACCCATTACTTTACTGACATCATTACTGAATGAATTACAACAACGTCACCAACTAGACACCTCAAAAGTCGATGACATCGTTTTAGGTTGTGTCACTCCAATTGCAGATCAAGGTGGCGATATTGCCAAAACCGCTGCGATTGCCGCAGGGTGGAATGATGATGTAGCAGGTGTGCAAATCAACCGTTTCTGTGCGTCTGGCTTAGAAGCCGTCAATTTGGCAGCACAAAAAGTCCGTTCAGGTTGGGAAGATGTCGTGGTTGCAGGTGGTGTGGAATCCATGTCACGTATCCCAATGGGTTCTGATGGTGGCCCTTGGGCACTTGATCCTGAAACCAACTTAAAATCTTCTTTTGTACCACAAGGTGTTGGTGCAGACCTCATTGCTACTTTAGATGGCTATAGCCGCGAAGATGTTGATGCATTTGCCGTCGGCTCACAACAAAAAGCAGCGGCAGCACAAGCCAACGGTTATTTCGATAAATCCGTTGTGCCTGTTAAAGATCATTCAGGTGTACTGATCTTAGAAAAAGATGAATTTATTCGAGGTGCGACCACAGTTGAAGGCTTGGCAAAACTCAATGCCAGCTTTGAAATGATGGGACAAATGGGCTTCGATGCAGTTGCTCTACAAAAGTATCCAGAAGCGCAAAAAATTAACCATGTACATCATGCGGGTAACTCATCAGGTATCGTCGATGGTGCAGCGGTGGTGTTATTGGCTTCAGAAAAAGCCGTCAAAGAACAAGGCTTAAAACCACGTGCCAAAGTATTGGCAACCGCATTGGTGGGTACAGACCCGACCATCATGCTGACAGGTCCTGCACCTGCTGCACGTAAAGCCTTGGCCAAAGCTGGCTTAACGATTGATGATATTGACCTATTTGAAGTCAATGAAGCATTTGCGGCCGTGGTGATGCGTTTTATCAATGAACTCAACGTTCCAGCCGAGAAAGTCAACGTCAATGGCGGTGCCATTGCCATGGGTCATCCATTGGGTGCGACTGGCGCGATGATTTTAGGCACTTTGCTGGATGAATTAGAGCGTCAAGGTAAAAAACGTGGCTTGGCTACATTATGTGTTGGTGGTGGAATGGGGATCGCCACCATTATTGAGTTGGTGTGAGGAGAACAACATGAGCGCTATTAAATACGAAAAAAACGCTGACAATATTGTAATTCTTACCCTTGATTCATCGGGTCAATCTGCCAATACCATGAATGCAGAATTCCGTGATTCACTCAATGACGTCAGCCAAAAGCTTAAAGCAGAAACCGATCTAAAAGGTATTATTTTCCGTTCTGCCAAGAAAACCTTCTTTGCAGGCGGTGACTTGGATGAGCTGATTCAAGTACAACCTGAACATGCCACTGAATTCTTCAAAATGATTGAAGAGCTCAAAGGTGACTTACGTGCGATTGAAACTTTAGGTGTGCCTGTTGTTGCTGCCTTAAATGGTACGGCACTGGGTGGTGGTTGGGAAATTGCATTGGGCTGTCACTACCGTATTGCCATCAATGATCCAAAAACCAAATTTGGTTTGCCTGAGGTCACTTTAGGCTTACTGCCAGGCGGTGGTGGTATCGTGCGTATGGTACGTTTGCTTGGCTTACAAAATGCATTTCCATTCTTGATGGAAGGTAAGCAGTTTGGCGTGGATAAAGCAAAATCGCTCGGCTTAGTTCATGACACCGCTGAAAATGAACAAGAGCTGTTAGACAAGGCGATTGCTTGGGTCAAAGCCAATCCGAAATCGCAACAACCTTTTGATGTCAAAGGCTACAAAATTCCAGGCGGCGATCCAAAAACGCCTGCGGTGGCACAAGTGCTTGCAATTGCCCCTGCGATGCTGCGTGACAAAACCAAAGGCTGTTACCCTGCGCCTGAAGCGATCATGGCGGCTGCGGTTGAAGGTGCGCAGGTTGATGTTGATACCGCTTTACGTATCGAATCACGTTACTTTACTCAACTCACAGTCGGTCAGATTTCTAAGAATATGATCGGTACTTTTTGGCATGGTCTCAATGCAATTAAGTCTGGTGCAAGTCGCCCTGCGGATGTTGCAAAATGGCAAGCGACTAAAGTCGGTGTGTTAGGTGCAGGGATGATGGGTGCAGGCATTGCCTATTCAACTGCAATCAAAGGCATTCCTGTCGTCCTCAAAGATGTTTCAGTTGAAAATGCAGAGAAAGGTAAAGCTTACTCACAAAAACTTCTCGATAAGCGTGTTTCTCAAGGGCGTATGAGCGCTGAGAAACGTGACCAAGTGCTGGCACTGATTACCGCAACAGCTGATGCAGCTGACTTGCAAGGCTGTGACCTAATCATCGAAGCAGTATTTGAGAACCAAGATTTAAAAGCCAAAGTGACCCAAGAAGCTGAACAATATTTGGCAGAAGGTGGAATCTTTGCATCGAATACCTCTACCCTACCCATCACTGGTTTGGCGACGGCGAGTAAAGATGCTCAAACGTTCATTGGACTACATTTCTTTAGTCCAGTCGATAAAATGCAGTTGGTTGAAATTATCAAAGGTAAACAGACCTCTGCTGATACATTGGCGAAGGCCTACGACTTTGTTCAGCAAATTGCCAAAATCCCAATTGTTGTGAATGACAGCCGCGGCTTCTTTACCAGTCGCGTATTTGGTACTTTCATCCAAGAAGGAATGCGTTTACTCGCAGAAGGTGTACACCCTGCCAAAATCGAAATGGCAGCATTGAAAGCAGGTATGCCTGTTGGTCCACTGGCGATTCAGGATGAAGTGTCTTTAACGTTGACTGAGCATGTTGCTGGGGAAACCCGTAAAGCCTTGCAAGCAGAAGGTAAAGATTTGCCAAAAACCCCTGTGGATGAAGTGGTATATACCATGATTCATGAGCTGAACCGTAAAGGCAAAGCAGCAGGTGCAGGTTTCTATGACTATCCTGAAAATGGTAAAAAACATTTATGGGATGGGCTCAGTCGCTGGCAGAAAGAGAACAACATTTCTGAACAAGACATGATTGATCGTTTCCTGTTTGTGCAGGCACTGGATACGTTACGCTGCTATGAAGAAGGTGTTTTAGAATCTGTGATTGATGCCAATGTCGGTTCAATTTTTGGAATTGGCTTTGCCCCTTGGACAGGCGGTGCCATTCAATTCCTGAATCAGAATGGTATTCAAGAATCCTTGCAACGTGCTGAGCAACTGGCGGCACAATATGGTGAACGTTTCACACCACCAAAGTTATTGAGAGAAAAAGCACAGCAAAATACTGTGATTCAATAATCTTGATTTAGCCAAGCCGATTAAGGCCCGTATGGAACTCCTTGTCTGTACGGGCTTTTTCATATGTTCGACAAAATCACAGCAAATCATCTGAGTAATGCATCACAATTTATGCTATAAGTTTAGTAATTCTGCTTTATTTTTTTGCATCATTTGGAAATTTCTTATGTCTGAAAAACTCTGCCCAGAAACTTCGCCTTGGGGCTGGAAAGCATTAATTATCACCACTATTCTTAGTTTTTTGTTTATGGTGATTTTCTACTTGGCTATTAACAATGAACCAGATTATATGCCAATGAATCAGAAGAAAGCGGCAACCCCTGCGGAAATGTCACAATCCTCAATGTCGACAGAAACTGGCTCAACTGAAGCACATCAACACAATCACTAAAATATTAGGGTCTGTCGACATTTCACCTTACGAGCTATAGCTCTCATTGCGACAGAGAATATTTTTTAGACGATACAAGGCATGTCTTATGCAATTTAGTTATTCTAAATAAATTAAGGCATAACGAAGTAGCGGCAAAAAATGTCCTTGTCCCGCAGGGTTATGGCTAAAACATCCATAAACTGCATTATGAAACTTGACAAGGGTATCGCCATTGCCTTCATTTCATGCCTTGTTTATGTCGTTTTAGCCGATAACGCAATGCATGGCTGAAATATCAACAGACCCTGTTGTCGAATATGATAAATCCGTGTAAAACATGGGTTTATCATGGTACTCGAGATTTTCAATGCTTCAACAAAATCGTCAGGCACTGGTCGTTGAAGGCGGTGGAATGCGCGGTGCATTCACCAGCGGTGTCTTAGATGCATTTTTACAGCAACAATTTAACCCTTTTGATCTCTGCGTCGGCGTCTCTTCAGGCTCAACCAATGTCGCCAATTACCTTGCCGCACAGCAAGGTCGTACGCTAAATCTCTACCTCGACCACTCGCTTCGTTCTGAATTTATCCAATATGGTCGCTTTTTCAAAGGTGGTGACTTACTGGATTTAAAATGGATGTGGGACATTGTCGAAAAAGAGCATCCGCTCAATCAAGCCCATCTATTTGCCAATCATCCTGAATTTTATATGGTGTTAACACATGCCATTTCGGGTGAAGCCACTTATATCAAAGCGTCCAAAGACAATATCCTTGATGGATTAAGAGCCTCGAGCTCGATTCCTGTATTAACACGTCAAGCGGTTGAAGTGTTTGGTGAGCCCTACTTTGATGGGGGTGTTGCCGATGCTTTACCCGTACATTGGGCGGCACAACAGCATGATGTCTCTAAACTCATGGTACTCAGAACTCGCCCGAAAAATTATTATAAGGCCAGCAGTAAAGGTGACCAATTGCTTGCCAAATACCTGTTTAAGCAGCAACGTGGTTTTGCGCATAGTCTTTTGACTCGCACACAACGTTATAACGATGCCGTCGAATTTACCCGCTCAGCCGCTAACCAGAAAATTTTGGAAGTGTGTCCCCCTGATTTAAAAAACATGGCAGGTCGTCTTTCTAAGGATAAAGCCAAGATTCGCTATAGTTATGATGTGGGTCTAGAAACAGGCTATAAAGCGATTGAAGACTGGAATACGCTTTAATCCTTATTCAGTCGACTTTGGATGGTGAAGCGGTTTTATTCTTAATACGCTTCCCTCTCTAAAGTATGAGCCCATTGCTGATCACTTTCCCCCAACTCCATATTTTTACTTGGCAAATCAGCCCAAAAAGGCGCAAAATCTAGTTTTGCTTTTTGTTATTTTTGGAATTTATTATGAATAACCAACCATCCCCCAAAAAAGATTCAAATGAAGAAACGGTATTGGGATGGAAATTTGTCATCATTGTCGGTGTACTCAGCACCATCTTTTTAAGCTTTTTCTATTTGGCCATGACCCAAGAACCTGATTATATGCCAGGTGCACAACGTAAAGCGCAACAGCAAGAACAGCAACACACTCAACAATCAGCCACTTCTGAAGTCGTAACAGAACAGCATTAACCAGTTTTGCCCCTGACAAACTTCTCTTATTGGGAGTTTGTCATCTGACTGGAAAAAATCAAAGTGTTCATCTTTATTCGTCTTTCCTCCAAAACTTCCACTTATCTTTTGGGCAGATATAGGCTTGCTCTGAGACAGGAACCAATTGCTTCGACGCTAAATCATAGACCTTAAATTGGCATTGCTGGTTTTCATTCTCTCCCAATATTTCATACTCGCGGCCTGCTTGCGGTTTAAATGAAGCTTCCGTATTCTCACATCCATCGACCACTTTGGCTTTGCCCGTAGTCTGCTCTGTACCCACTACAAATCCATGCAGATTGATCGGTTGATTGGCCGTTACCACATATTCCTTATAGGTCACCATCTGATAGGTATTAAAATTCTGCTCAATGTCCTTTTGTATGATTGTGCGTGGCATACCAATCGAATAATTCATATTGATTCGGGTATAGGTTTTGAAAGCATTCCATGCCCCGTAGCCACTTAAATTTTCACGTATCCCTTGTTTTCTACTTTTACAATCAAAAGTATGCTGCATATATATTTGCTGGCCATTTTGGCCATATAAACGAACTCTGGCTTGCGTTGAAGGATTAAAACTGACAACGCCCTTCTGATTGAGTGGACTCTCAAACTCTTTTGCTTCACTTAAATTGGAGAAGACCAAGAGCAAAACAGCGAGATACATTTTGTTTTTCATCATTGGAATGACTCGACTTGTTATTCTTCAATTTTTATTTACAACCCTATCGCATAAGTAACGATATCAACCCATATTGATTGATATCGTTAGATTTATCCAGCAATCAATTCATGTGATTAGCACTTACAACCGATATTCTCGATTGGCATTTGATCTTGCAATAACAACTCCAGACTTTGTTTTTCAATGCCATACATGGCTTTTAAGGCTTGGATTTGCTGCATGATCTTGGCATCTGGTTGCTGAATATCCTTTCGTTTCGTCGCCAAAATCATTTTATTCTTACTGGTATGCTCCAAAGATACAAACTCGAATACTTTGGTTTCATAACCATAAGCTTTTAACAATAAGGCACGTAAAGTATCGGTCAGCATTTCCGCCTGTTGCCCTGCATGAATCCCGAATTGCAACATCGGCTGTAACACCTCTGGACTTTTTAGCTGTGGACGGAGTTCCTTATGGCAACACGGCGCACACATAATCATCGACGCATTCAGACGAATACCGGTATGAATGGCAAAGTCAGTCGCAATATCACAAGCATGTAAGGCGATCATTACATCCAACTTTTCAGGTTGATAACTCCGCACATCCCCTTCAAAAAAATCAAGATGATTAAAACCGGTCTGAGCAGCAACATCTTGGCAAAACTCAACTAAGTTTGAACGCAGTTCAACCCCCGTAATTAACGGTGTTTTCTGTTGCGCTTGTAGATAGTCATACAAGGCAAAGGTTAAATAGCCCTTTCCTGAACCAAAATCGACAATATTCAATTCTTGCTGTGATGCATCAATCTGCTCATAGGCATGCGAAAAGATTTCAATAAATTTATTAATCTGCTTCCACTTACGCGCCATGCTTGGAATGATTTGCCCTTTTTCATCGGTAATACCGAGATACTTTAAAAATGGACTTTGTTGTTGTACATAACGCTGCTTTTCACGATCATGCTGCTGTTGCTCTACTTTGGCTGTAGGAACTTGTTTTTTCTGGCTATTCAACATCGCTTTCTTTTTATTTTTCTTGAGTTGAATATCTTGATCAGAAGTGAATAGATTGGCTTGCTTAGACAGGTTCAATAGCTCAGCAATTTTTTCTAAGCCTTCATCAATCGCATAGTTTTTGGTCATGTCTTGTGTGGTGTAATGATATAAACAAGATAAACTTGCCTGACCCTGTAGTTCAATTACACGGAAAGTCATCTTTTCTAATTGTGCCATTTCGCCTTTGTACTGACTCAAAATCAGACGATCAAAGCTTTTATTTTCAATAGCTTGCTGGATATCCAAGAAAAACTGCTGTTCTTGTTCAAAAGAAAATTTCGGCGCAAACATAATGAAAACCTGACAAATAGAAACTAAATTTTAAAGCGTCTTACTTTAAAAGGGAAATTGCATTACGATACAGTTGTATTTTTATGCAACCAGATCGCTTGATGAACACAAACACATTGCTGGACTATGACCCCAAAGAAGAACTGATTAATGCCTATAGTCATGGGGCTGGCGCAGTACTGGCTTTAATTGCCTCAATCTTTTTGATCATCAAAGGCTATGGCCTGCCTTTAGGGCAATGGATCAGTTTATGGGTCTATGGTTTTAGCTTGGTACTGTTGCTCAGTAGTTCCATGCTGTATCACTTTGCCCAAGACGAACGTAAACGCTATTGGTATAAGAAACTGGATCATACCGCGATTTACTATCTGATTGCAGGCACCTATACCCCTTTTCTCAGTATCGCCATCCCGACTGCCAAAGCGCATTATTTACTGATTGCCTTATGGGCCATTGCCCTGATCGGGACACTATTCAAATTGGTCTTCATTCATCGCTTCCAAAAGCTTTCTTTAGCCGCCTATTTAGTCATGGGTTGGCTGGCTGTTTTAGTCATGGATGATATGCAACGTTACCTGTCTAAAGAGGCGGTACAACTGCTGATTGCAGGGGGGGTGGCTTATACCATCGGCACATTGTTTTATGCCTTAAAAAAGGTAAGATATACCCACGCAATTTGGCATGTTTTTGTGCTATTAGGCGCAGGATTACACTTTTTGGCAATCTACTGTTATGTATTATAAGCCCATATGTAGCATTAAGTTTTCGAAGTAAAACTGCATATTCAAAAGGAATTTTCAAGACAGCCATTAGGGCTGTTGAGCTTTCATCCATACATTGCTTTATTGGCTAAAAAACACCCTCTATCGCAATGAGAGCTATAGCTCATAAAGTGAAATATCAGCAGTCCTTATATGTTCTTGAATGAATAACATGAAGGTCTTGTATGTCGTCAAGCACTACGACTGCCACTCCAGAAGTGGCCAGCAATTCAAAAGTACGAGTATTATTTGCCAGTCTAGTCGGTACCACGATTGAGTTTTTTGACTTTTATATCTATGCCACAGCAGCAGTATTGATTTTTCCACATTTATTTTTCCCTGAAAGTAGCGATGGTGCTGCGGTACTCAAATCACTGGCAACCTTTGCGATTGCCTTTATTGCTCGTCCCATTGGTGCAGCACTCTTTGGACATCTGGGTGACCGAATCGGACGCAAAGCCACGCTGGTTGCAGCCTTGCTCACGATGGGGATTTCAACCGTCTGTATTGGCCTGTTACCGACCTATGCACAAATTGGTTTGGCTGCACCGCTATTGCTTGCCCTATGCCGTCTAGGCCAAGGTTTAGGCTTAGGTGGTGAATGGAGTGGTGCTGTACTGCTAGCCACTGAGAACGCGCCAGAGGGCAAACGCGCTTGGTATGGCATGTTTCCACAATTAGGCGCCCCGATCGGCTTTATCCTTGCGACAGGCTCATTCCTATTACTCAATGCCTTTATGTCCGAACAAGCCTTTATGACTTGGGGCTGGCGTATTCCATTTATCGCAAGTGCAGTATTGGTTTTGGTCGGTCTCTATATCCGTTTAAAACTACATGAAACCCCCGCTTTTCAAAAGGTCTTGAATAAGCAGAAAGAAGTAAATATCCCTTTTAAAGAAGTGATGACCAAACATTTGCCGATGTTGGTACTTGGAACGATTGCCGCAATCTGTACCTTTGTGGTGTTTTATCTCACCACCGTATTTGCCTTGAACTGGGGAACAACAAAACTCGGCTATGCACGCGGTGACTTCTTGGTATTACAACTGTTTGCAACCCTCTGTTTTGCTGCCTTTATTCCTCTATCTGCAATTTTTGCAGAGAAATTTGGTCGTAAAAATACTTCGATTGTCGTGTGTATTCTTTCAGCCTTGTTCGGACTGTGTTTTGCGCCACTACTCGGCTCAGGTAGCCCAATTCTGGTGTTCTTGTTCTTATGTATCGGTCTTTCGATTATGGGCTTGACCTATGGCCCAATCGGTACGGTCCTGTCTGAGATTTTTCCAACCTCAGTTCGTTATACAGGTTCAGCTTTAACCTTTAACTTGGCTGGTATTTTTGGTGCATCCTTTGCACCGTATATTGCGACTAAGTTGGCAGAAAGTTATGGCTTAGGCGCAGTGGGTTTGTACCTCAGCTTAGCGTCGATCCTCTCTTTAATTGCATTTTTAATGATTCGTGAAACCAAACATGATGATGTAAATAACCAAATTTAATCATTATTTTTTCAGATGATCTGAGAAATATCACCGCTCAGATCATCTGAAATACCATTTAATTTCATAGTTTTTATCTTATAAAGTTGCTTTTACAACTGCATTCTTCCAAATATCTTTTGTGCTAAAATAACCGCCTTCATTTTTTTTAGACGATTGTGTTATGTACGCAGTGATTATCGTTGCCGTATTTTTAGTCAGCTTTTTGTATACTTATTTACGAGGCAAAGAACGATTAAAAGCATCTCGACAATTATTTGACCATTCGACATTTTTAGCGCCAATCAATATGTTTATGACTGGCTTTTCTAAATTGCCGAACCAACCTTTCTTCGATGTAGCGCAGTTTCCTGAACTCAAACCACTACAAGATAATTGGCAAGTGATTCGTGAAGAGGCCATCCAACTACAGAACCAAATTAAAGCGTCTGAAAAAAACAATGATGCCGGCTTTAACACCTTTTTTAAACGCGGTTGGAAACGCTTTTATCTGAAATGGTATCAAGACAGCCATCCATCAGCGCAACAACTTTGCCCAAAAACAGTGGCCTTATTGGAAAGCATTCCGTCAGTCAAAGCTGCCATGTTTACCGAACTCCCTTCTGGCAGTTACTTGGGTAAGCACCGAGACCCTTATGCAGGTTCAGTACGTTATCACCTCGGTCTCGTGACACCCAATAGCGATGATTGCTTTATTGAAGTCGATCAAGAGCGTTATAGCTGGCGAGATGGTGAAGCCACAGTCTTTGATGAAACCTTTGTACATTGGGCCGAAAATAAAACCGATGAAACTCGTATTATCTTATTCTGTGATATCGAACGTCCGATGAAATGGGGTTGGGCACAGACATTCAATCACTGGTTTGGTCGCAATGTCATGTCTGCGGCAAGCTCACCCAATGATGACCAAGACAAAACTGGTTTTATCAACCGTATTTTCAAATATGGTTATGCCGTGCATCACTATGGTCGTGGCTTAAAAGAGCGCAATCGCCCACTCTACTATGTATCCAAATGGTTGCTATTTGCTATTTTAATCGGTCTAATTTTGCTTCCAAGCTTCTTATAATAAAATTCATTCATAAAAAAAGAGATGCGATTGCATCTCTTTTTTTATTTCAAATCAATTGAAATTAATTTGCTTTTGCAGTCTGTGTACCTGCTGTTTGTGCCGCCGCAGCGTTGGCCGCTTGAACAGCTGTTTCACCAATTAAAGCAACCTTGGCTTTCTCTTGGCTCTGTGCAGATAATGCAGGATTTGATGCCACAATACGGTTGATATTGGCAGAGTTTGCAGGCGCAATTGCAGCCGTTTGCAATACGATTGGACGGTTGCCTGTATCACCTAGAGTATAGCGAATGCCAGTACGTGGACTAATCACAGTTGTGACTTCACGCTTGACTTGTGCTTCAGCTGTATTGGTGCCTTTTGCCGCTAAGACTTTATCCACAGTCGTGGTTTGTGGCGCATCGTCTGCAAATGCAAAACCCGATACCGCCGCACTTGCCAAAATTAAAAGTTGTAATGGTTTTTTCATTGTCTTCCCGCTTTTAATGCGAACTCAATCAAGATCTGTAAGTCCAATAATGAAACTACAAAGCGTGTCTGGACTCAAGTAAATTCTCGTAAAAAAAGCAGAGGCCAATGCTCTGCTTTTTTATTTCAGCCTAAATCAAGTCGAAACTTAGATTTTACCGTGACATTGCTTATACTTTAAGCCTGAACCACATGGGCAAGGTGCATTACGACTTTCAGGTACTGGGAATGCAGTATCACCTACATTTTCAATCTCTTCAGAAGCCGTCACTTCGCCCGTTAAACCATCGACATCATCATGTTCAAACGACAGACGCATTGATTCCGCCTGACGTTGTTGCTGTGCTTCAAGTTCTGCCAATTCTTCTGCCGTTGGTACATGAACACGAGAGAGATCGGTCACAACATCGGACTTGATCACACCCAACATATTTACAAACAAGTTGAATGCTTCTTTCTTGTACTCTTGCTCAGGATTTTTCTGTGCGTAGCCACGTAAATGAATCCCTTGACGTAAATAGTCCATCGCAGCCAAATGATCTTTCCAATGGCGATCAAGTGAGTTCAACATAAAGTGGCGTTCCAACATTGCTGCTGAATCATCCCCCATTTGCTCACGACGTTGGCGGTAGCGATTAATGACTTCATCAGAAATCCGAGCCACTAAACCTTCTTCATCCAAACGACGATCTTGGTCTAACCATTGCTGTACAGGCAGCTCAATACCTAAATCACTCTGTAAGGCACTTTCCAAGCCTTCGATATCCCATTGGTCATGAATCGACTCTGGTGGAATAAAGTTTGCGATCAGACCTTTCACCACTTCCTGATGCATTTCTTCAATATAATCTTGAAGTGTGCTTTCAGCTAAAACTTCATCACGTTGTGAATAAATGATTTTACGCTGTTCGTTGTTCACATCATCGTACTTCAATAAGTTCTTACGAATATCAAAGTTACGTGCTTCAACTTTACGCTGTGCATTTTCGATTGAACGACTGACCATTTTATGTTCAATTGCTTCACTTTCTTGCAAGCCCATTGCACGCATCATGGCAACCACGCGATCACCCGCGAAGATACGCATCAAATCATCTTCAAGTGACAAGTAGAAGCGAGATACACCTGGGTCACCTTGACGGCCTGCACGACCACGTAACTGGTTATCAATACGACGTGATTCATGACGCTCTGAACCAATGATATGTAAACCACCTGAACTTAAAACGTCTTCGTGATCTTTTTCCCACTGTGCCTGTAAGCGTGCTTCATCTTCTGGGGTTGGGTTTTCAATTTTGGCAAGCTTGGCTTTCCAGTTACCACCCAGCAAAATATCGGTACCACGACCCGCCATATTGGTGGCAATCGTTACCGCATTTGGACTACCCGCTTGCGCAATAATATCTGCTTCACGTTCATGCTGTTTTGCGTTCAAGACTTCGTGATGAATACCCGCTTGTAGCAATTTAGAAGACAAGATTTCACTGGCTTCAATCGTTGCTGTACCAATCAAGATCGGTGCAACACCCTGCTGACGAATATTGGTAATTTCTTCAATAATCGCAGTGTATTTACCATTCCGGTTTAAATAAATTAAATCGTTATGATCCTTACGAACCATTGGACGGTGTGTTGGAATAATCACAACGTCTAGGCCATAAATTTCTTTCATTTCAGCAGCTTCAGTATCGGCAGTACCGGTCATCCCTGAAAGCTTTTTATACAGACGGAAATAGTTCTGGAAAGTTGTGGTTGCAAGCGTTTGGTTTTCAGGTTGAATTTCCATGTTTTCTTTGGCTTCAACCGCTTGATGCAGACCTTCAGACCAACGACGACCTGGCATGGTACGACCCGTGCTTTCATCCACAATAATGACTTCTTCTTTTTGCGTCTGTGGATTCACACCGATAATGTAATGAACGTTCTTTTGATAAAGATAATGCGCACGAATCGCAGCGGTGACATGGTGAACCAAGTTGAGGTTAGTTGCTGAATACAGACTCTCACCCTCAGCCAACAAGCCCATTTCAATCAGTTTTTGTTCAACTGTTTCATAACCAACTTCAGTCATTTCAACTGAGCGTTGTTTCTCATCAACCCAGAAATGTCCGCCATCAGCCACTTTTTCTTCTTTCTGTGGACGTAATGTTGGAGGAATGCTGTTAATCAGTTGATAAAGATGAGATGAATCTTCACTTTGACCTGAAATAATCAACGGCGTACGTGCTTCGTCAATCAAGATTGAGTCGACTTCATCGATGATGGCATAACTTAAACCGCGTTGCTTTTTCTCTTGCAGAGAAAACACCATGTTGTCACGAAGATAGTCGAAACCAAATTCATTGTTAGTTCCGTAGGTAATGTCGGAAGTATAGGCTTGTGCTTTTTCATCCGGCATTTGCATCGAGTAAATCACACCAATGCTAAGACCTAAAAATTCGAATAATGGACGGTTTAACTCAGCATCACGTTGTGCCAAGTAGTCGTTCACTGTAATCACATGAACGCCTTGACCACTTAATGCATTGAGATAACAAGCCAAAGTACCCATCAGGGTTTTACCTTCACCTGTACGCATTTCGGCAATCTTACCTTCGTGTAAGGTAATACCACCAATCAACTGCACGTCATAATGGCGCATGCCCATGACGCGTTTTGCTGCTTCACGACACACCGCAAACGCTTCTGGCATAAGCTTATCTAAACTTTCGCCATTACTAAAACGTTGTTTGAATTCTGGAGTTTTTGCAGAGAGGTCTGCATCGTTAAGAGCAGATATCGTCGGTTCAAGCGCATTAATTTGTTCAACAATTTTACGCATGCGTTTGAGCTCACGCTCATTTTTTGTACCGAAGATACCTCCGATCAGACTTGCCAACATGAATAAACTCTCTAATCCTGTTTGTTATAAGGTTTGTCAATTTCAACAAACCCTAGGTCGGTTAATTTTTTCTTAGCTGTTATTATGGAGTCAGAAATAAGAACTACAAGTGCTTTGCATTCAAACAGGCAAAAAAATCTGCGAGGCGATTCTGACGTCACATCACTAAAGATGCGTTAATGTAGCAAATTTGCATTTAACTTACATCGACTTGAATGTGAATTTCTGATCATTTTTTTTACAAGATCAATAATCTATATCTCAAAAGTTCATAACAAAATACAAAAACAATAATTTTATTTATAAAGTAGATGCTGCATATTAATTGGAGATAGAAAACATAAAGAATGTATAGAGGACTGATCATGACACTACGTTTAGGCGACATTGCCCCGAATTTCCAACAACAATCAAGTGAAGGAGATATTGATTTCTATGGCTTTTTAGGGGATAGCTGGGGAATCCTTTTTTCCCATCCTGCGGACTATACCCCAGTCTGTACCACCGAACTCGGCTATACGGCAAAGTTGAAAGATGAGTTTGACAAGCGCGGCGTAAAAGCCATTGCACTGTCTGTGGATGATGTTGAGTCGCATAAAGGCTGGATTCAAGATATTAACGAGACACAGAGCACCACGGTTAATTTTCCGATCCTTGCCGACAAAGACCGTAAAGTGTCTGAACTGTATGGATTTATTCATCCCAATGCCAGTGAAACCTTAACCGTACGTTCATTGGTGATTATTGATCCGAACAAAAAAGTTCGTTTGATTATTACCTACCCAGCATCAACAGGTCGTAATTTCAATGAAGTACTTCGTGTGGTCGATTCACTGCAATTAACAGACAAGCATAAAGTGGCAACTCCGGCAAACTGGCAACAGGGCGAAGATGTTGTGATTGTGCCATCATTGAAAGATGAAGAAGAAATCAAACAACGCTTCTCGAAAGGCTATAAGGCCGTCAAACCGTATTTACGACTCACACCACAGCCTGAGTGAGGATCAAACGAGCAACGCTCGTTCCGAAACGCAAGTCGAACAGCTATGCTGTGAGTTAAGAAATTAAAGCGTATGCTTTAATCGCAGTGCAAGACAAACGGAGTGCGTAGTAATAAAAACGAGCAACGCTCGTTCCTGAGAAGCGACTAAAGCTTCGCAAGAAGTCGAACAGCTATGCTGTGAGTTAAGAAATTAAAGCGTATGCTTTAATCGCAGTGCAAGACAAACGCAGTGCGTAGCAATAAAGACAAGCAACGCTCGTTCCTGAGAAGCGGCTCAAGCTTCGCAAGAAGTCGAACAGCTATGCTGTGAGTGAAGAGATTAAAGCGCGATCACGTCTGCAATGAATAACTCGAATAAGATTGAATAACAATCGCTCCGCCTATCCCCCAGATAGGCTTTTTTATATCCAAGCTAAAATTGTTTTGGTATTTCTGAATCAATCGGTTATAAAAACAATTCGATCCGCTACACAATAAAAAAAGCATCATGATCTACAATATTCATCATCTGCATTGTGGCAGCTTCTGCCCGTCTTGTGCACCGCTGTTTGGACAAAAAGGCTGGAAAGCACATCTCGTTTGTCACTGCCTGCTGATTGAAACAGACCGTGGCTTAGTTTTAATTGATACAGGCTTAGGTCTTCAAGATTATTTGCATACAGAACAACGCTTAGGGCCTTTGCTCAAACGATTTGGTTCGATTGTGCCAAATCTAAAACTCACCGCTATTCAGCAAATTCAAAAACTCGGTTTTAATCCGAGTGATGTACAACATATTTTTGTGACCCATCTAGATTTTGATCATGCGGGTGGAATTTCAGATTTCCCCAATGCGACAGTACATCTTTTAGCTGCCGAGTTTAATGCCACCCAATCCCTCACAACCAAAGGCAAACTTCGCTATAAGACAGAGCAATTTAAACAACATCGTCACTGGAACTTTGCTGAGCATAATGATGGCGAAGCATGGTTTAACCTGCAAAAAGTCCAAGGGCTTCCGTTATTTCAAGATGAAATTTTAATGATTCCCTTGATCGGGCATACGGCAGGACATTGTGGTATTGCGATCAAAAAGGCGGATGGTTGGATGCTATTTTGTGGTGATGCCTATTACACCCATCTAGAGCTCAATCCGAAAAATAAACTGAGAGCCTTGGATCTGACAGAACGTTTATTGGCCGAAGATAACCAACTGCGTTTGCAAAATCTAAAACAGTTACAATATCTCGCTCAACATGAGCCAAGCATTGAGTTAATTTGTGCCCACGATCCAGTCGAATTCAGTCGCTATCAGTAATGAAGAAAACACTCCTGAGCCTCGTGCTCATTTCTACGCTCAGTATGGGCGGCTGCATGAAGCATGCCAGCCTAAATGATGAACAACGCCCCAAAAACTGGGGAACATTGATTTCCCATACGCATAACTTTTATCAGATTAGCGATGATGTCTTTCGTAGCGATCAACCCAGCACTGAACTCATTCCGAGTTTAAAACACTATAATATTGATACGGTTATCAATCTTAGAGCCAGAAATGAAGATGCCAAAGTTTTAAAAGATCAGCCTTTTAATCTGGTGCATATTCCGATTTATACATGGGCGATTAACCGTCAAGATCTCTTACAGACCATGCAAGCGATTCAAACGGCCAAGCAAAATCATCAAAAAGTATTAATTCACTGTTACCACGGTTCAGATCGTACAGGGGCAAACATTGCCATGTATCGTATTATTTTTGAAAACTGGTCAATTGAAGATGCGGTCAAAGAAATGAAACAAGGCGGTTATGGCTTCCATGTGATCTGGAAAAACATTGATCACTTATTTACGCCTGACAATGTCAAATGGATTCGGCAACAACTATCACATTCCAGTAGCTAAAGACTGGATTGCTTTGCTATGCAAGCGTGATTATTAAGCAAATAAGTTGGCTCGAGCAGCAACTTATTTGTTGTTTTTATTCTTATTAATCACTGAGCACAATTCAAACACAAATGACCATCAAACAATAGGGTTTACCGTTATGATGTTTCCAAAGCGGAGTGGCTGAGTAAGACCTTCAAAATTTCAGACTCACCGCCATCACTGTCTGTCACTAATAAAAAGACTTCGCCATCAGACCTTGACTCGAGCCATGTAATCCCTTCAACCTTGATTGGCAGCGTCTGCCCTTTTGCATCTTGAATCAAATGCGTCGCTAAAGCTTTACCATCAGGTGAGAATACCAAGATAAAACTACCCAGCACATCACCATCATCATAGGTATTTAATGTTTGCTCAACCGCTGCCGTGGCCACTATTAGATTTTTATCCACAAAAAAATAGGCATCAGAAATCCCACTTGCAGCACCCTCGATCTCAGGCAAGTTGAGATTAAGCGAGTTGATAAGCGCATTTTCTAACGATTTTCCTGCTTGAATTTTAGCTAAATCAAAGACTAAAACACCATGATGGCGATTAATATTGCCACGTTGAAAAATATACAGATGACGATCGTCTGAACAGATGGCTTCTATATTGAGATCTGCTCCACCCGTTAATTCAACACTGTTTTCCAAAAAGTGATAATCAACTGCATCCAGAAAAATGCGGATTTGATTGTTAGATGGATTATAAAGTAATGCTTGTTTCCGATTTTCGGTAGAACCTGATCCCATCACCAATAGCTGCTGTTGGCCATCCAAGGTTATGCAACTTAATGCTTCAAAATCAGGCTTTTTTGCTTTGCTCAATATGCTAAGTGATATTTGCTCAGACGACTCAGATAACGGAACTTTTTCAAAAACCGCGGCACTAGTCAGGTTATTGTTTCGATTGGTTTTTAATAAGTAACGAACATCGTCACCCACAAAGTAAACATCGTCCCCTATACAGGCGACACCAGACAGTGCACTAACCTCAGAATCTTTTGTAAAAACAAATCGTTCTAATATTCTGATCGCTGTATTCATGATCGCGAGTCCCCTATTTAATTTTGATGGAACACTCACAGCATCAATAAAGCCTGTGATGTGTTCCTGATTTGATCTAGGGGATGATCAACGTTTATCGCTGATCAAGCGGAACCCAATCAATCACCCAAGCCGATTTCATATTTAAGCTTTCATCTGTGGTAATTTTCTTACGGGTTGCATCAGCAATGTCACGGTCCTTGGCTGGGCCAACCATAATCCGAATCCCTTTCGAGGTTGGACTCGTCGTCACTTTATAACCTTTGGCACGTAATTTAGACACGACCGCATCCGCATTGGCTTGGTTTGCGGCTAGCGCCACTTGTACCATCCATTTCTTATCACCATTTTCCATCAGATCACGTGCTTTTTCAGCTTCGGCTTTCTTGTCTGCTTCTGCTTTACGTTTATCTTCGGCGGCTTTCTTGTCTGCTTCAGCTTTACGCTTGTCTTCTGCTGCTTTCTTGTCAGCTTCTGCCTTACGTTTGTCTTCGTTGGCTTTTTTGTCCGCTTCTGCCTTACGCTTGTCTTCAGCTGCCTTCTTGTCAGCTTCAGCTTTACGCTTGTCTTCAGCTGCTTTCTTATCCGCTTCAGCTTTACGTTTATCTTCAGCTGCTTTCTTGTCAGCTTCGGCTTTACGCTTATCCTCAGCTAACTTCTTTTCAGCATCAGACTTCTGTTGAGCTGTTGTTTTCTGCTGCTCAGCGCGCTTCTTTTCATCTGCAAGTCGCTGTGCCTTGGCTTTCTCATCTTCAACAAGCTCTGGCGGAATGTTGTCTGAACTTTCCTGAGCAGCTGCACGACGCGCATTAATCGCTGCATATTCTTCGGCTGCCTTACGCGCTGCTGCTGCTTCAGCCTGCTGCTGCATCTTTAAAAATTCAGCGGCACGTGCTTCTTGTTCAGCCACCGCTTTCTCACGTGAACGACGTTGTTCTTCAAGCAAACGCTTTTCGGTTTCAACATCAACCGCCAAAGGTTGTAGAGAAACCATTTCACTCTCTTGAGCAGGCTGAGCTGTTTTTGGCTTAGACTCTGTTTTGGGAATCGGATGAGTAACGGTCGCTTGAGTCTGATCTTGCTCTATTTCTTCATTACCTTTCAGAAGCAATGCTGCCAATAAAACACCACCACCTAATAGAACAACGCCACCCATCCAGCGTTGTTTGTTATTCATCGACATTCTTCTAAATACTCCCAGACCGCTTCTAAAGTATGAAACGAACCACAGACTAAAATCAGCTGATTGTTATGACCTTGTTTCAGCACAGTTTCAAACGCTTGCTGGATACTGCCAAACTCATGCACCTGTTGCCCTTGCAGTGCTTCTTGGATTTGTTGCACTGGTGCGGCTCTCGGCACATCTAAATTAGCAATAAACCAATCTTTTACTGTTGTTTTTAGTAAATCAGTGACCGATGGAATGTCTTTATCAGCCAACATTGAAAATACTGCAACAACTTCTGTGTACTGTTTATTGTATTTTAGGAATTTTCGCAACTGCTTCAATAAAAATTCGACGCCATGCGCATTGTGGCCAGCATCAAAAATGACGGTTTTATCTTGAATCTGACGTATTTCAAAACGCCCTTGTAAGCATGCTTGCTGAATCCCGCTGGCAAGCGCTTGCTGAGAAACCTCAACACCACTCACCAGTACGGCTGCGACTGCAGTGGAAATATTATCTAAGGCCAGTTGTCCAACTGGAAGTCTTAAGGTCGTACCCGAGGATGCAAATGACCAGGTTTCACCATCATCATTGAGCTGATAAAAATAATCACGATCTAAGGCGTATAACTGCGCTTGGGTTTCAGCCACTTTCTCTTGAATGGCTTGCGGCAGTTGCTGCTGACCTGCAAAAACGACTGGAATATTTGAACGGATAATACCAGCTTTTTCAAATGCAATTTTTTCGACGGTATCACCCAACCAATCGACATGGTCTAAACCAATATTGGTAATGACGGCAATATCGGGGTCAATCACATTGACCACATCAAGACGACCACCTAAGCCAACTTCGAGTACCCAAACATCACATTGTTGCTGCTTAAAAATAACAAAAGCAGCCAAAGTGGTTGCTTCAAAAAAAGATAAACTTAAACCACACTCACGGCGGGCTTGATCCACTAAAACAAACGCATCGACCAGACTTTGATCATCTACCTCTGTACCTGTCAATTTAACTCGTTCATTAAAACGATAAATATGCGGTGACTGATACAGCCCCACCTTATACCCTTGTGCATTTAAAATTGCAGCCAAAGTCGTCGTGGTCGAGCCTTTACCATTGGTTCCTGCGACGGTAAACACCTTCGCTTGTGGTTGCATTACCCCCAACCTTTCAGCGACGGGAATAACGCGTTCTAAGCCTAAATCAATGCCTGTAACGTGAACATGGCCCCAATAATCGAGCCATGTTGTTAATGTATCTGTTGCATGTGGAGCGAGTGGTTTCAAGGTAAATTCATCAGCTTAGCGACAAGTCTGTATACAGTATCACGTAATGCATGACGATGAACAATTTGATCGACCACACCATGATCAAGCAAATATTCTGCGCGTTGGAACGGTTCTTCCAGTTTTTCACGCACGGTTTGTTCAATCACACGTTTACCCGCAAAGCCAATCATCGCTTTTGGTTCAGCAATATGTACATCACCGAGCATTGCCAATGAAGCGGTCACACCACCATAAACAGGATGAGTGAGTACCACTAAGTATGGAACACGTGCTTCTTTCATTTTTTGAATCGCAGCTGCTGTACGCGCCATCTGCATCAAAGACAACATGCCTTCTTGCATACGTGCACCACCCGAAGCAGCAAAACAGATCATCGGTTGATGTAAGGCAATCGCACGTTCAGCCGCTTGTACAAAACGGTCTCCGACCACAGTTCCCATCGAACCGCCCATAAAGTCAAAGTCAAAAGCACATGCAATCAGGTCTAGGCCTTTCAACGAACCCTGCATGACCACCAGTGCTTCAGTCTCACCCGTTTTGTCTTGCGCTTCACGCATACGATCTGGATAAGCTTTGCTATCCACAAATTTTAATGGATCTTTGGCACTAAATTCTTGGCCCAGCTCTCCATTCACCTGATCAAAGAACCAGTTCAAACGATCACGTGCGCGCATACGTAAGTGTTCATCACACTGAGGACATACATAGGCATTAAATGACATTGCGGTACGTGTTACCAGTGCATGGCACTCAGGACATTCAATGGTCGGCTCAGTAAACGTTGCTTTGAATGTTTGCTGTTGATCTACAACCTGAATACCAGGAACATGACGCTCTGTCCAAGGTGTTGAAGGGCTAAGAACCTTCCCTGATGTTAACTCTTGACTCATACTAACTCATCGAGCGCAGCTCGAAGCTCCTTCACTTTATTCACCGTCTGTTGCGCAGCTTGATCCGCTGGCAATGTCGCAAAAGATTTAACGAAAGCACTTCCTACAATCACGGCATCAGCAACTTGACCCATCGCTTTTGCAGACGCTGCATCACTAATTCCAAAACCGACACCCACAGGGACATTGGTCTTCGACTTAATTTTTGCAATACGCGCCGCCGCTTCAGAGGTATCTAATGTCGCTGCACCGGTCACACCTTTCAGTGATACATAGTAAACAAAGCCGCTGGCTTGATTGACCACATGTTGGATACGTTGATCGGTTGAGGTTGGTGCAAGCAAGAAGATCTGATCCATTCCATTTTGTTTAAGAACTTCACCTAATTGCTTTGATTCTTCTGGCGGTAAGTCCACCAAAAGTATTCCATCAACACCACAGTCTTTCGCATAAGCAACAAACTTTTCATAACCAATCACTTCAACTGGATTTAAATATCCCATCAAAACGACTGGTGTGGTTTGATCTTTTTCACGAAAGGCTTTCACCATATCCAATGCATCTAAAGTATTGGTTCCACCGGCCAAAGCACGCTCAGCGGCTAAGGCAATCACAGGACCATCCGCCATTGGGTCAGAGAATGGTAGACCCAGTTCAATGACATCGACCCCTGCTTCAACCATTTGATGAAGTAAAGGAACAGTGACTTGTGGATGCGGGTCACCTGCCATCACATAAGAAACAAGCGCTTTACGTTGCTGAGATTTAAGCTGTTCAAAACGAGTGGCAAGACGTGACATAGGATTATGCTTTCCTTGATTTATATAAATTGAGGAGTTGTTTGTAGTCATACAAAAACACTGCATTGTAACGCTATTTTTTGTTCATTGAACAGAGTTTGACGTGATTGCGACCGTGAATCTTGCGACTTACAACGCCTCGTGTACATTTATCTATATTTTGAGTTTTTTCTCAATGATCAAAGCTTCCTAATTTTGGGCTTATCTCATCGCATTTTAGAAATCAGCCAAGCTCCTTTATACTAGCCGCAATTTTTAAGTTTTCTTTTTATTTTTATGTCTGCCCACTCTCAGGAAAAAGTACAAAGCAATGCCCTTGCTTTGCTACCGCTATTGGTATTTTTGATCATCTTTCTCGGGAGTGGTGTCTATCATTCAATGATCGGGACAGAATTTGCCTTCTATCAAGTCAAAGCACCTGTAGCCGCAATTCCAGCCGTTATTTTAGCTTTGCTGCTATATAAACAAAAACTCAACGTAGCCATCGAAGATTTTTTGCAGGGCGCCAGTCATCCCAATCTGGTTCTAATGCTTATGGTGTTTATGTTAGCGGGTGCTTTTGCCAGTGTCTCCAGTGCTATAGGCAGCGTCGATGCAACCGTACAGTTAGGGCTTTCACTGATTTCGCCACAATTTGTGTTACCTATGCTGTTTATCATTGCTGCATTTATTGCAACCGCGATGGGAACTTCAATGGGCACCATTGCAGCCTGTGCCCCGATTGCCTTTGGTTTCGCCCAAGCCACTGATATTGCACCCGTCTATGCCATTGGTGCTGTAGTCGGTGGTGCTATGTTCGGTGATAATTTATCGATGATCTCAGACACCACCATTGCCGCAACCCGTAGCCAGAATGTTGAATTAAGAGATAAATTTAGAGTCAATGTCTGGATTGCCCTCCCTGCGGCCATTATTACCTTATTGGTTTATATTTCAATGAGCCACGAAGCGGAAGCGATTCAATCACAGCCTTATGATCTCTGGCTGATTCTGCCTTATCTGGCTGTGTTTTTCCTCGCCTTTACCCGTCTGCATGTCTTGGCAGTGCTGATGATTGGAGTAATTCTATCTGGGTTGATGGGACTGATTGAGAAACCAGATTTTGACCTTCTCAAACTGAATAGTGCGATTTATGATGGCTTTGTTAGCATGTTTGAGGTGGCATTACTTTCCATGTTGTTGGGTGGACTATCCACCCTGATGCAAAAAGAAGGTGGTTTGCAGTGGTTGATCCAACGGATCTATGCCATTACACGTCTATTCAAATTCGGTAAACAACGTGCTGGTGAATTCGGGATTAGCTTTCTGGTGGTCTTCTCGAATTTATTTGTGGCCAACAATACCGTCGCGATTATTTTATCTGGCGATATGGCACGTGAAGTGGCCAGAGAATATGGGGTTGATCCAAAACGTAGCGCGGCTTTACTGGATATTTTTTCTTGTGTGGTTCAAGGGATTATTCCCTACGGCGCACAACTACTGCTTGCCTGTTCAATTGCCAAACTCTCTCCAATTGAGTTGATTGGCAATATCTACTATTGCTGGATTCTTGCGGTTTGTGCAGTCCTTGCAATTGTCTTTAATTATCCACGTTTAAAAAACCAATAGAAAGTTTGGGTTACTGATCAAATCCCACTCTCAATAACGCTTTAATTTAGACAAGAATCTACTATCGTGACAGGCGACATGGATGTCGCCCGTTGGACTGGCCTTGCGCTGCATTTCAAAGCAGTGCTTGAAAATTTGCTCAGGACGTACCGTCAGTCCAACAGAGGATTTTTGTTACTTTTCATCCCTGAAAAGTAAGGGAAATATCAAACCTATCTGATTATTCATCAATTAAACAATCTTAGCTAAACTCACTTATTAATTAAAAGTTTGATTAGCAGTCTGATCTAAAATCTAAAGTGATTTCAAAAACTGCTTGGGCGTAACGCCTGTCCAACGCTTAAACGCCCGTCCAAACGCACTCTGATCCGCATAATTCAACCGCTCCGCAATTTCAGAAAAAGACTTCCCTTGCTGCAAATACAACTTACTCTGCTCCAAACGATACTGATCTAGCACATCCTGAAAATTCAGCTCATGGGCTTTGAGCTGACGTTGTAGCGTTCGTTCCGAACAATGCAGACGCTTCGCCACATAACTTTGCAATACCTCTTCCTGTTGCAATAAACCTTGCTCGATAAAGCCATGTATTTTTTGGCGAAATTGCTGCTGTTGGACTTCAAAAGAACTCACGCTATTCAATGAATGCTGCGCTTGAGTGGATAACACTTGATTCAGTTGCTGATCTGCGGCAATACTTTTTGCCTTTAAAATTTGATTGGAAAAGCGGATGGCGTACTGCCCCTGCTGAATTTGAATCGGGCAACCATAGAATTTTTCAAAATGATAAAGTGCAGTATGCGGCGCATAGCCAAATTGGATCATTTGCGGTGGCACTAAAGCATCTTGCACAATCGACTGCGAAATTTTAAAGATCAAGGCCAGATTGAGCTCATACATTTCCCGATAATCACTATAGGATGCACTCCAAACAATTTGGATATATTCAGAGAATTGCTGTACATCGAGCTGCTCTAAATTGGTTTGTTTAAACACCAGCGAATAGTAACGTTGTAATAATTGCAAGGCTTGCTGTAGATCAATACTGGTCGATGCCAAATAGCCCATCAAACCTAAATCTTGTAAATTGGCATGCTCTGCCAATACCAAAGTAATCGGACGAGTAAAGTGTGCTTGAGCAGCCTGTAACAATAAGGCGTAACGTTCGACATCAAAGTCACGCTCATCGGGGTTTTCCAAACAGGCTTGAAAGGCTTGCCAAAGTTCAGGTGCAACAACTTTAGACAAATCAATTTGTTCCTGTTGTAAAACACGATTAAACAAACGCAAATAGCCAATAATTATTTTAACTGACATGGGGCAATCTCATCCTGAGCTGTCGTTATTTGTATAAAACTTGGCTGTAACTGTCAAAACATTTCATCGGACTTTTTTCATACTGAGTACATGAAGAAAAACAAGGAATAGTCAAGATGAATGCACATGTTTCCTATCAAGTTGATCCTGTTGTCAGAACCAAACTGGACTTCCACCTCGACCAAGCGCCACGCTTCTGGTTTGGGGGGGATCCGTTCCGTACCCGTATGTTTGATGCTTTAAGCCTCACCTTCCCTGATGGCGAGCGCTACTTTATTGAATGTGTCCGTTTATTCCGTGACAAAATTGATGATCCAGACTTACAGGAACGTGTGGCTGATTTTATTCGTCAGGAAGCACAGCATGGTATTGCGCATGACAAAATGAACCAAGTCATGAAAGATCAAGGCATGCCTGTAGACCAGTTCACGACGCGTTTAAAGAAAATTTTTCGTTTTGAGCTCAAGAATCGCTCACCACAATACAACATTGCCATGACCGCAGCTGCCGAGCATTTAACGGCGCTAATGGCCGATACCTTTTATAGTAAAAAAGAAACCCTAGCAGAGGCTGATCCTTTTGTACGTGCACTTTTTGCTTGGCATGCGATTGAAGAAATGGAACATCGTGATGTGGCTTTTGATGTGATGCGTGAAGTTGGTGAAGTACCTGAAGCCACCCGTCGCTTTGCCCTAGTGTTCACCACAGTGATGATGTTTGGCTTCACCCTGTATCGTACTGATGTGATGCTCAAAACCGATGGTTTTAACTTAAGACAACGTTTTGATATGGCACGTAAAGGTTTACCGTGGTTCTTTGGTCGCAACGGTATTTTAACGGCAAAAAGAGCACAATATAGCGACTGGTTTAAAAAAGATTTTCATCCAAATCAACATCCGGTTATTCGCCAGTATGATGTTTGGATTGATACTTTAGCCAAAACCAATGATCCGATTGCTGCGGGTGAAGCTTTTTGGCAAGCAGGGCTATGACCGAAGGCAATATTGCAATGAGATCATCTTATTTCGGTATTGCTCTTATTTCAATGTTTGAATAAGGATTGCCTACAAGCAGAATGCCTTGCACTCCTCATCAGTAAGTCTTCAATTACGGTGTACTTTCTTCACATGATCTGCAAGAAAGTACACATGATTTTTTAAGCAATATTTAATGAAAAACTTACCAGCAACATTAAATACAACAGCGAGAATATATTCAGGGACGAGGAAAAATTATTCTTCCTCAACTTTTAAAACAAAATCCTGATCAAAATCTTTTAATCCATCCCTGACCGTACCAGAAATATTTATCTTATAAATACCAGACTTCGTGGGTGTGCCCTCAATCTTCGTCAAAGCATGCCGAGCAAATTGTTTTTCCCCTTGATCTGATGAAACAATCAAACCACTGTTTTGATCAATATTTGATGCCACAACAAAAGTATCTTCAATTACACCATATTCTTTCATCTGTATTTCTGCATAATAAGGACTTCCAACTTTTGCCATTGGAATTTCTTTTGTCAAAAAGACATCACTATTCTCATGAGAACATCCCAATAGAAATAAAAATGTAAGTACGGCAAGCTTAGGTCGCAAGAAAAACTGATTGGCTGACACTGAATTTAAAAATTGAACATGACATGTATGTTGTTGTACGCTTGATTCACGCTTCTTCAAAAAATAATTTTCCTTAAAAATCATGTTTTTATATTTAACCACCCTCGATTAAATGAATATTTTATATGGACTACAAGGAGCTAGAGACAAAGTCAGCTGATGATAAAAACAACCAACTTAAACCATTATTATGACTAAAACCGCTCAATTCGGTATGCCTACCACTTCGCATAGTGCTGTTCTAACAAACCATATTGATTATCTAATGACACCACTTCAACCTGCTCATGTGCAATGGTCCCGCTGACTTTGGCCTGCCATTGATTGAACTGGCTGCCAATCAAACGCAGGTTAATATTTTCAAAACGACACCAACCTGTTTCCACCATCAAGTTTAAACATCCACCCAAAGAACGAATCGACCATGTGTTTTCATTTTGCTGTTCGAATAATACATCAGTTAAAGGATACAAACGCCCGTTGACCCACAAGGCATTTTCATTACCAAAACTTTCATTGACTCCTGAAGCAAGGTTAAGACCAATTCGCCGATCCTGTGCATCACGGAACTGGCAAGATAGCCAGAACCAAGCTGTTTCAGGACGTAGGAAACCACAGGTATCATCCAAAGCTGCAAGGCTATGTGCATTAAATTCAATCTGTTGTCGATCAGGACTCATAAAGAATCCTTCAACTGCCAGTGTGGTTTGCTTCTGGGTATAGGTCCAGCCATTGATCCCCGTCGGGCTACACAAACTTAAAGCATCCGTGCCCGCACAAAAAATTCGGGCTTTCAGTTGTACTTCACCATGTTTGGTCACTTGAATGTAGCGCACCCCATTGGCATGTTGCATATCGAATTGATAGGCTGATTTCTTAAAATGGCTTTGACTAAATAAGGGTTGCTCATCAAGCTGTGTTTTGAATGCCAAGGGCTGAATCGCATTCCACTCAATCACTTTTTGGGTTTGATGATCATAAACATAAAAGAAACCATGTCCTGCCCAAGATAAATCAACAATCGCCACGCCAATGCTGTAATGCGCATGTTGCAAACCACAGAATTTAAATTTCTTATATTTAAGCTGTTTGCGCCAACCTTTCAGTATCTGCCCATAAGGCGTTTTATAAATATAGTCGTCCAGATTAATCCGCGAAGGGACTTGTTCAAAACGTCCATAACGCGGTTGGCCATTGGCTTGTATCAAATCCATTTTATATTCCATGATTGCGAGATCGCATCTATGTCCATAATAGACTGTAAGTGATCAAATTTACTACTATTTCTATATAAAGAAGTGCTACTTAATTCGCATTTTACCCGATAAACCCAAGCGCTTAATGGACTTTTTAGCTTATAATTTCATCAAAGATTCATACATAAGTTTTATTTTAAAAAACAATCTTATACCACTCGATCAAAAAACATGACGACTCGACGATTCTTAAAAGCAAATATGCTCTGTCTCATGATGCTGGCTTTAACAGCATGTAATGACGACAATGATAATAACCAAACACCGACCGTTGAACGCAAAAATCAAAATATCAATATCCTTGCGTTTAATGATTTTCATGGCAATTTAGAACCGCCAAAACGTTTTATTGAAGCCGATGATCCAAACGATAATAGTAAAACCGTACGTATTCCTGTCGGTGGGGTGAGTTATTTTGCGGATGCAATTAAAAAGCTACGTGCGCAATATCCAAACAATGCCGTCGTGTCAGCAGGTGACTTGATTAGTGCTTCACCGCTCACATCATCGTTGTTCTTGGACGAGCCCACCATTGAAACCATGAATGACATTCAGATTGATTTCAATGCCGTTGGTAATCACGAATTTGACCGCGGTACAGATGAATTACGTCGTTTGCAAAATGGTGGTTGTCAGCAATATACCAGTGCTAAACCCTGCCAGATCAATCCAAAATTTGAGGGTGCCAAATTCAATTTCTTGGCTGCCAATGTCTCGATGAAGGCTGATCCGAAGAAAACGCTATTCCCAGCCTATAAAGTCAAAACTTATGGCGGCATTCCTGTTGCCTTTATTGGCATGACCTTGAAAGCGACGCCGAGCATTGTGTCGGCTGCGGGTATTAAAGATGTCGACTTCCATGATGAAGCAGATACGGTCAATGCCTTGATTCCTGAGTTAAAGAAACAAGGTATTGAAGCGATTGTGGTGGTGGTGCATGAAGGTGTCGCACCAAGTACCAAATTTAATAAAAAAACCTGTGATGGTCTCAGCGGTCCGTTACTCGGTATCCTTGATCGCTTAGATCCTGCGGTCGATGTGGTGGTTTCTGGTCATACCCATCAATCTTATATTTGTGATTACGCAACCAAAAATCCACAAAAGCCGTTTTTATTGACGTCTGCGGGCCAATATGGCACGGCGATTACCAACATCCAATTAGAACTGGATGGCAAAACAGGTGATGTGATTAAGAAGGATGCCAAACAAGTTCCGATTCAAAGTGAAGCCTATAGCTCTGGTTCAACCACAGTGAACCTGACTGATCTTTATGAGAAATTCAATAAAACCCCAAGTATTGAAGCGATTTTGGATAAATATCGCCAAGCCGTCACCACCATTTCAGCCCGTGTGGTCGGCACAGCCAATGCGGTGATTAATCGCAATGCCACCGAAAGCGGTGAAAGCTCTCTTGGTAATTTAATTGCCGATGCACAACAAGCGATGGCCTTGACTGCGAGTAATCAAGGCTCTGACTTTACCCTGATGAATCCAGGCGGTGTCCGTGCTGATTTGTTGGTGAATAGCAGCAATCAGATCACCTTTGGCGATGTCTTTACCGTACAGCCTTTCGGTAATTCGATCGTGACCCTTAGCCTGACAGGCAAACAGATCCGTGACGTGCTAGAACAGCAATGGTCAGGTGCGAATGCTGGAACGGTTCGGATTTTACAGCCATCCAAAGAATTCAGTTATGCTTATAAGAAAGACAATTCGACTTCTCCACGCGCCAGCAATATCTTGGTGGCAGGAAAAGCGTTGGATGATAACAAGGTTTACCGTGTGACGGTCAACAGCTTCCTTGCTGATGGTGGAGATAACTTCACGGTATTAAAACAAGGTAAAAATCCAGTCGGTGGCGGGCAAGATATCGATGCCCTTGAAAAATATGTGGTGCAGTACTCACCGCTAAATGCACCGAAAACCGATCGAATCAAACTGATGCCTTAACTGCATACACGCTAAAAAAAAACAGGGAAGCCATAGCTTCCCTGTTTTCATTTTAATTGTTGATTAATCCAAGGTCAGATAAGTATTTTCCCAAATTGTGGGGTTAAACTCACCTTGAACTAAATGGATATAACGCCCTGCAACATGATCAATTGGAATACAATCATCGACATCGACCACACGATCGGTATGCGGTTTATGCCAATCTGGTTCGATAAACTGCTTACCCAACTGTTTTGCAATCACGGCATCTGATGCAACTACCAAATGATAGTTATGCAATTCACCAAAAGTATTAAGTGAATATCCACCTAAGTTAATCAAATATAATTTTTCAGCCAAAGCAGGTGGTGCCGCATCAGAAAACTGAATTTGATAATTCACGCCTTGTGATTGAACACCTGAAATCTGTGCCCAAGCATCAATATGTAAACCTTTCAATTCCCCAAACCAAGCCTGTTTAAGCTGCGGTGTAAGCTCAGACAAACTGTGACCAATTGTCATCACCACATCATGCACTTCAGTATTGGCTTTCGCATGTCGGCCACCCAACATCACCATAAACAAACTTGGCATTGTGAAAACTTACATCTCGACCATTTCAACGCCATCAATACGCGCAACGGTCATCAAGTCTTTATCTCCACGACCTGAAACAGTGGCAATAATGATTTGATCTTTCGACATGGTTGGCGCAAGTTTCGTGACGTAGGCCATGGCATGTGAACTTTCAAGCGCAGGAATAATCCCTTCGATCTTGGTGAGATCACGGAAACCTTGTAGCGCTTCATCATCATTGATTGGCACATATTCAACACGGTTCATGTCTTTCAGGAAACTATGTTCAGGACCTACGCCCGGATAGTCCAGACCCGCTGAAATACTATGAGTTTCGATGATCTGACCTTGTTCATCCGACATCAAATACGTACGGTTACCATGTAACACCCCCACATGACCTGCATTCAATGGCGCAGAGTGTTTGCCTGTTTCAATGCCATAGCCTGCCGCTTCAACACCGTACATTTTCACGTCTTGATCATTCAAGAATGGATAAAACAAGCCCATCGCATTTGAACCACCACCCACACAAGCCACAAGAGCATCAGGTAAACGCCCTGCTTGTTGTTGGATTTGTTGGCGCGCTTCGCGACCAATAATCGACTGGAAATCACGAACAAGCTGTGGATATGGATGTGGACCAGCCACGGTACCAATCACATAATAGGTGCTATCAACATTGGTGACCCAATCACGCATCGCTTCGTTCATGGCATCTTTCAAGGTTTTTGAACCACTCTGCACAGGGACCACCGTTGCACCCAACAAACGCATACGATAGACATTCATGGCCTGACGTTTCACGTCTTCAGCACCCATGTACACCACACATTCCATGCCTAAGCGTGCTGCAATGGTTGCTGTTGCCACACCGTGTTGACCTGCACCTGTTTCCGCAATAATACGCTTTTTACCCGACAGCTTTGCCAATAAAGCCTGACCAATGGTGTTATTAACCTTATGCGAACCCGTATGGTTCAGGTCTTCACGTTTCAGGTAAATTTGCGCACCGCCGAGGTGCTGAGACCATCGCTCAGCATAATAAAGTGGACTAGGACGACCAACATAGAAGGCAAGATCACGGTCAAACTCTGCCAAGAATTGAGCATCATTCTTCATACGACCATAAAGACTCTCGAGGTCTTCAAGTGCAGCCATCAGCGTTTCTGATACAAAACGTCCACCATGAATACCGAAATGCCCTTGCGCATCTGGAAACTGGGTGTAGTCAATCACGTTATTTTGCTGATCCACGTTGGACTCCTTGCATAAATTTTTCAATCAGTTGTTGGTCTTTTATACCTTTTGCGGACTCGACGCCTCCGCTGACATCTACAGCAAAAGCCGCTGTAGTATCAATAGCTTCACTGACATTTTCAGGGGTCAAGCCGCCTGCCAAGATAAGTGGAATTTCAAGTTGTGGGAATTGGGTCCAGTCAAAACTGTGCCCTGTGCCGCCTTTCAGTTCAGGATGCCATGCATCCAACAGGACGGCACTGGCTCCCGCTGCTTGATAACGCTGGATTTCAGCCACAACATCTAAATCTGGTTTGACTTGAATGGCCTTATACCAACGGCGTTTACAGTGTGCTGCAATTAATTGACATTGTTCTGGCGTTTCATCGCCATGTAGTTGTAATACATCCAAAGCAACGGAATCAAGCACCGTTTGAATTTCTTCAGCACTGGCATTTACAAATAAGCCGACCAATTGCACATAAGGTGGTACCAGCTTTGCCAAGCTTTGGGCTTGCTCGATACTGACATGACGTGGACTGGGTGGAAAAAACACAAAACCAATCGCATCTGCCCCGGCTTGGACAACGGCTTGGGTATCCTGTGCTCGAGTAATTCCACAAATCTTGGCGCGAGTTCGCATTTGGCTTTGGCGCATGAGCTGTCCAATTTAAACTGAATATTTTTGAAACTCTCGCATTGTAATGCAATTTGACTTGCTTTGGGCAAAGTTCATTCGCAAATGCAATTGTTTAAAAAACGTTAACACTTTATACTTTGCGTAATCTTGCAACAAGTCTAAAGCAAATTCTTTTGTTTATAGGGAAGTTGGTGTAAATCCAACACTGCCCTCGCAACGGTAACACCGAATCACTCATCTCAGCTCAACGCCAAATCACTGCATCGGTATGATGTGGGAAGATGATGAGTAACATCATTTATTTGATGATTATAGTGGAGTCCGGAGACCTGCTTGTTGTTTATTTCCACATTATCATTCACGACGGGTGAATGTCTGGAGCGCGCATGTCTACTGTTTTTCAACCGACTCGTTTAGTTGGTGCTATTGCTATTGCAATGGGGTTTTCTTCACCTGTTTTTGCTCAAGATCAATCAAGCGATAAAACTGCGACGCTAGATACGATTGTTGTGACGGCATCCCGTACTGAACAGAAAGTTGAAGATGTCCCTGCCCGTATCACTGTCATTGATGAAAAAACAATTCAACAATCACCTCTTGCTGATTTAGGGCAGCTTTTACAACGCGATGCAGGCTTACATATCCTTCAACAAGGTGGAATGGGACAAAATTCTTCTTTGTTTATTCGTGGTACAAACTCAAACCATAGCTTATTTTTAAAAGACGGCGCACGCTTAAATACCGCATTAGATGGTGGGACAAGTATTCCCTACATTGATTTAAGTGATGTAAGTCAAATTGAAATTCTAAAAGGCCCAGCATCGGTTCAATATGGTACTGATGCGATTGGCGGTGTTATCAATGTACGAACAGCACCTCCAAAACAACAAAAATTATTTTTAACCACCGAAGCTGGCGAAAATAAAACATATAAATCGATCTTAGGCGCTGATCTTGTCGCTGAAAATGGTTTGTATGCTCAGCTCCGAGGTCAACGCCAAGAAAGTGATGGTACAGCCGTAACCAATAAGTCTAATAAAAAAGCTAGCTATGATCAAAAAGGCTACAGTGCAAAAATTGGCTATGAACAGGCTGAATATGGCGCCAATGTGAGCATCAATGAAAATAAAGGGACCAATGTTTATTATGGTGGCTCACATGACTTCCTGAACCGCCTGATCAATACCAATGCCTACTACCAAGTTTTAGAAAATTTAAAAGTGAATGCTCGCTATTCAAACTTTAAGGATGAACTCACAGGAAAAAGTTCAAGCTATTATTTTGATACTGAGCGCAATGAAGGTGATATTAATCTTCAATGGAATTTTGCTAAAAATCAAAATCTATTAGTCGGTGCATCAGTCAACAATGCTGATGTAAAAAGTCTTGCCATTAAGGGGAAAAAACAAAGTTTAGACTCAACTGGCTATTACATCCAACATCAATATAACGACTCAAATGGTCTGAGTACACAAGCAGGCATCCGTGTCGAAGACAATGATCAATTCGGTACCAAAACTGTAGGCCAACTCGCAGGTCGAATCCAGATTACACCACTAACCAGTGTATACGCGAATGTTGGAACTGCTTTTAAAGCACCAACTGGAAATCAACTCTATTATTCATCACAATTTAAAGATGAATACGGGACATATATCACCGTAGGAAACCCTGACTTAAAGCCAGAAGAAAGCCTATCTTATGAAATTGGTATTGACCAAAAATTAGCTTATGGCCTGTCTGCGTATGCATCTGCATACCATACAAAAGTTAAAAATCTAATCCAATACGTTTCAAGTTATGATCCAGTGAATCAAATTTCAGCTGCGACCTATACCAATGTCAATAAAGCAAAAATGCTGGGTGGTGAAGTAGGTTTGAAATGGAAACAAGATGATCTGTTTTTAACAACTGAATACGGTTATGTAAAAACAGAAAATGAAGAAAATGGCTATGAATTGATTCGTAGACCACGTCAAAGTTTAACGCTGACAGCTGGACTTGAAAATGAAACTTATGGATTAAGCACTTCTTTGATTGCTAAATCACATGCAAAGATTTCAGAATCAAAAACATCTAAATACACACCAGGCTATGCAACAGTAGACTTAAATGCTTATTGGAATGTCACTTCAAATATAAAATTGTTTACCAATATCGAAAACGTGGGCGATGTTCAATACAAAACTGCGAACTATTATGCAGATGAGTTTTACATCAACGGTGGTCGCCTAGCTTCTGCGGGTGTCACATTCCGTTATTAATCGCGTGATAAAATTATAAAAAATATTTTATTAACTCCAGTTTCGGGGTAATGTTCTGACCGACATTATCCCCTTTTTATTTTCAGGATCAGAGAAACAGAACTATGGGACATCGTTTAAGTAAAATCTATACCCGTACAGGCGACTCAGGTACAACTGGCCTAGGGGATGGTTCGCGCGTTGCCAAAGATGATTTACGTATTGCTGCGCTTGGTGATGTTGATGAACTGAATGCAACTATTGGTGTGCTTCGCGCACAAATCAGCGCTAGCCAAATTGAAAATAAAGTGCACTGGGACAAAAGCTTAAGCCTGATTCAACATTGGCTGTTCGACTTAGGCGGTGAAGTGTGTATCCCGAATTATCACTTACTACAACCTGTATGCATCGAATTTCTGGAAAAAGAAATCGATCACATGAACGAGTCTTTACCGATGTTAAAAGACTTCATTCTGCCATCAGGTACTTTAGCATGTAGTTATGCACACCAGGCCCGTGCAGTCTGCCGTCGTGCCGAACGTGCTTTATTGTCGGTACATCATCGTGACCAAAATATTCAGACAACCGCATTACAATTACTGAATCGCTTATCGGACTGGTTGTTCGTTGCTTCACGTGCCTTACAACGTGCTGAAGGTGGTAACGAAGTGTTGTGGCAAAAGAATATTAATGACAGTATCGATCAAGCATAATCATTTCTTGGGTAGATAAAGATGCGAATTATTGGTCATCGTGGTGCGCGTGGTGAAGCGCCTGAAAATACTTTAGGTGGATTCCGCTATCTGCATGATTTAGGTGTACGTGCCGTTGAATTTGATGTACGTCAACTAAAAGATGACCACTTGGTGGTGATTCATGATGATGATTTTGTACGCACCGCGGGCCGTTCACAACAAGTTGAAAACAGTAGCTTAGTTGAAGCCCAGCAATTCGATCATCGCCATCAATGGCAAGCATGGGCCTTTGAAGAGTATACCCCGAGCCTGCTACATGTTTTAGACTGTCTCACTGACTTTGAGCATATTGAAGTTGAGATTAAAGCGGTTGCAGATGAAGCTGCGGCTGAACGTTTGGTTCTGCAGTTACAACAAGATTTAAAAGGTTTTGAAACAACGGCGACCATTACCAGTTTTGATGTCAAAATCTTGGCCGCATTACAGCAACAACAGAGTTCGTTTAAACGTGGACTGTTGGTAGAAATCCCGATTGGTGAATATGCGATTGAACTGGCACAGCAATATGAATGCTGTCAGATTGGTTGGGGGGATTTGCTGGCAACCGATGAGATTATTCAACGAACCCAACAAGCCAATCTTGCAATCAGTGTGTGGACGGTGAATGATGTTGTACGTGCCAAGCACCTACAACAACTTGGAATTCAAGGTTTAATTACCGATCTACCCAGTACCATGCTGCAACACTTAAAATAATAAAAAGGCGGAACTCATTCCGCCTTTTTTGTTATCTTTTTCGCTGTGCTTGAATCAAACGCTGCCCTTTGGCATCCAATAGGTATAAGTTGGTACCCTCCAACTGAAAACGTTCAACACGCTGTATCGCATCCATCAAGTCTGCTTCTTGCGCCAACGCCTTATCACAACTTTGATGCTGTGCCATCACATCAAAATCCAGCTTACCTTGAGCAAAGTCATACTTATAGCGACCATAAATCTGATTACAGCCAGTATGCCCCGCCACCATTTTTGAAACAGAATTGAGCGAGAAACTTGGATATTGATTAAAGAACAATGCACGTTTGCCCTGAATCGAGGTGATCTGCCATTCCACATCCTGAACCCCATCGGTGCTTTTACGCACTTGCATCGCCGGCGCTTGCGTTACACGCTTGGGCTGTAAGGTGTTTTTTTGTGGGGGCGTAGGTTGACTTTGGCATGCTGCGAGCAGGATACCAGCCGATAATATTAAAGTTTTGTTAAAAAATGCCTTCAAAGAAAAAATAGGATTTTTCACGGTAATTTGCTCAGACATTGATTTATTTCACCTTTTAATTCATTGATCAATCTTACAAATGAATTCTGTTACTGTTCTTCCGATACAACTGTAGAATAATGCTAGTGCTAATTGATTTGGACATGCTAATATCGGCGATAAAATAGCAATATATCGTCATGATTGGTTTTGCTATCTCGTTTAGTTTTATTATCTTGTACAAACAAGGTTTTTAGGAGCGCTGACGGATATGACTTCCGCCCCACTCAAAAAAGCACCCATTAACTGGACTGCTAGCATTACCTTAATTGGAACACCAATTGTTGCTGCCATTTTAATTCCTTTATACGCCTATTATTATGATTTTAGTGTAAGTGCATGGGTCAGTTTATTCTTCCTGTTAGCACTGAGTAGTCTAGGAATTACCGCAGGTTATCACCGTCTTTGGGCACATCGTGCTTATGAGGCAGCCTTACCACTTAAAATTTTATTGATGATTGGCGGTACATTCGCAGTTCAAAACAGTATTTTGTTCTGGGCTTCAGGCCACCGTACCCATCACCGTCATGTTGATGATGTGGATGAAGACCCGTATTCAATCAAACGTGGCTTTTGGTATGCGCATCTTGGCTGGATGATCCGCGATCATTCTCCATCTAAACCAGATTTTAAAAATGCACCTGATTTGATGAATGACAAATTAGTGATGTTCCAACACAAATACTATGTACCGATGGTGATTGCAGTTCATGTTGGTGTATTGGGTGGTATTGGTTGGGCAACGGGTGATATCTGGGGCGTAATTTTACTTGGCGGTTTATTGCGTTTGATCATTAGCCATCACGTAACCTTCTTTATCAACTCACTGTGTCACATGTGGGGTAAACGTCCTTATACCGATGAAAACACGGCACGTGACAACTTTGTGTTGGCTATTTTCACTTGGGGTGAGGGTTATCACAATTACCATCACATCTTCCAATACGATTACCGTAATGGGGTGAAATGGTGGCAATATGACCCAACAAAATGGTTAATCTGGACCAGTTCTAAACTTGGTTTAGCGAAAAACTTACGTCGTATTCCAAGCTTTAATATCAAAAAAGCAGAGCTTGCGATGAAGTTTAAATATGCTGAACGCGACTTGGCGATTTATGGTCATGATGTCAATACGGACATCGTGCAAATGAAACAGCGTATTGCACAAGAATATGAAGCCTTTACCCATACCTTAAATGATTGGGCGAAGCTGAAAGAGCAAGAGCTTCAAGCGAAGAAAGCAGCGATGGCTGAGAAGATCCATCAAATGGATCACAAACTTAAAGTTGATTTCCAACTGCTTGAACATCGCTTAAGCCATCATCGTGAATGTTTAGAAACCTTGATGCGTAATATCAAAAAAGCGCCAGTTTCTGAATAAAAGATTGATAACTAAAAATGGTCTCAAGAGAGGCCATTTTTTATGCCTGTTTATCTAGCATTCCTTTCCCCTAACGATTCCCCATTTCACGTTGATATTTGCTATAGTCATGATTCAGCTCTCTCTGATGTTTCAGTTATGCAATTCAATCCCCGCTATGCTTCCCTCAATCCAAAGCTCTATCACCAACAGCAGCCAAGTCCATTGCGCGGTGCCAAAGCAGGTCATTTTAATGAAGCATTGGCTGATGAATTGCAATGGAGCGAAGAAGATAAAGCCAACTGGGTAGAAATCTGTAGCGGACAAAAAACCTTTGCTGAATTTCCCCCACTCGCCATGGTTTATGCTGGCCATCAGTTTGGACAATGGGCTGGACAGTTAGGAGATGGTCGTGGCTTATTGATTGCACAAATCCTAAATCAGCAAGGCGAAACGATTGATCTACATCTCAAAGGTGCAGGTTCAACCCCCTACTCGCGTATGGGTGATGGTCGTGCGGTGCTGCGTTCAGTGATTCGTGAATATTTGGCGGGACATGCATTAAATGCGCTTGGGGTTGCATCCAGCCATGCTGTGGGTTTTACCACCTCGACACAAGGTGTACAGCGCGAAACTCTAGAGCTGGGTGCGATGCTATTACGGACCTCAGAATGCCATATTCGTTTAGGGCATTTTGAATGGATCAATCAATATGCTCCTGAGCTATTAGCTGAATTCACGCAGAAATGTATTGAATGGCACTATCCAGAATGCCTGAAAGCTGAAAATCCGATTCTTGCATTTGCCCAAGCAGTGATTGAGCGAACCGCCATCATGATTGCCAAATGGCAATTGGTTGGTTTTGCTCATGGGGTGATGAATACCGACAATCTCAATATTACAGGTTCAACTCTGGATTTTGGCCCATATGGTTTTATGGAACGTTTCCGCCCCAATTGGATTAATAACCATTCCGATTACCAAGGTCGTTATACCTATCAAAACCAACCGAGTATCGGTCATTGGAATCTGTGGACGTGGCTGAATAATTTAATTCCGTTGGCGAGCACAGAAAACAAAGAACAATTCAAACTCGATCTAGCAGCATGCTTAGAACGGTTTGAGCCGATCTTCTTACAATATTATGGTCAAGGCCTATGCCAAAAAATGGGGCTGCCAGAATTTCATAAAGACAGCCTAGATTGTAGTTTTGCCTTTCTTGGTATCATGCAAACCGAGCAGCTAGATTACACCCAAAGTTTTCTTCGTTTACAGCAACAGGATTACAAAGCATTAAGAGATGACTGCATCCATATACAACAGTTTGATGACTTCCTGATACGCTATCAAAATATTCGACAGCATCAAGATATAGATCAATTGAATCAAACCATGCAACAGGTTAATCCACAGTATATTCTACGCAATCACATGGCACAGAAAGCCATTGAACTCGCGGAGCGTGGTGACTTTAGTGAGGTTGATCGTTTGTTTAAGCTGCTGAATCAACCTTATCAAAAACAAGCTGATTTAGAAACAGAAGCAGATACTGCACCATTGCCAAGCGATGTGCCTGAAATTTCTGTCAGTTGTTCATCTTAGAAGAAAAAATCTATGAAAATTGGGCGAATGATTGGATGTGCAATTTTAATCCTGTTATTGGGACTGGCTTATTTCCAGTATGGCAAGTTCATTCCAACTGTGGGAGCAGCACATCAGCCTCTTTCAGCCCATGAAATACAACAGCTTCAACAAAACAAACCCGTGACCTCAATTGAAGTGTTTAAAAGCCAGCGCATTTTACAATTGAAACATCAACAGGAAGTCATTCGCAGTTATCCAATGCGTCTAGGCTTTGCTCCGATCGGACACAAACAGTTTGAAGGCGATGGCAAAACACCTGAAGGGACTTATTCTATCGATTGGCGAAATCCTCAAAGCGCTTATTATAAATCTTTGCACATTTCCTATCCGAATAAACAAGATAGCGCTTATGCCCAACAGCAAGGCCAATCTGCTGGCGGTAATGTAATGATTCACGGTACTGTGCCAACACGAGCCACATCAGTTCCTACAAGTGCAACTTATCTGCCTCGTAAAGACTGGACATTGGGTTGTATCGCGGTAACCAATTCTGATATGGATGAAATATGGCAATTGGTCAAGGATCACACCCCTATTATCATTCATCCATAAAGGGACTCGTATTCAGGACAACTTTTGCGGATAAAGGCGATGATCAAACTGCACAAGGCTTATGCAGGGGATAAGTTTATCATCTGGAATCGCTTACAATTTACCGTCACAACTCCTCACAAGCAATTGTAAAGTAATGTAAAAATATTTTGCTTATAAAAAGCGGATACCTAAGTAATCACCAGATAAAGAAGATAATTTCAACAAAAGCTTTGCGAAACTATCCACATTTTCTGTGGATAACGCTGTGGTTATCCACAGGATAAAACTTTTTCCAATACTTCATCCCTTACCATCATCAAAACTCACCTCATGTCAGCCTCTCTATACGAAGGAAAAGAGATGTAGAAACTTTCCTACATTTTCTTGGATATGAACTGCAACTATAGCAGTGCAAGGCGTTGTAGCGGCGCAAGGGTTATCCACAGGATAAAACTTTTTACCTACTTTATCCTGATTATCTTCAAGACTCATCTTATTTTCAGGCTTTCTACACGAAGAACAAATCATGAGTTAATTCGTGAAAACTGTTCCACATTTTCTTGGAGATGAGCCGCGTTGTAGCGGCGCAAGGGCTATTCACAGGATAAAACTTTTTGCAGTGCTTCGCTCATTGTCCTCACTAAGTTCCATCTTATTTCAGTTTCTCTATCCGCAGAAAAACGATGCGCTCTTTAAGTAAAACTCATTCCATATAGAGATCAGTTAAAGCTAAAGCAGCGCAAGACCGAATAAGATAACGCAGTTATTCATCTGGATATTCAAAACGATACCCGACGCCATACACTGCCTGAATCCATTCATGGCGATTACCTGTATCTGCTGCCTCTGAAATCTTACGGCGTAGGTTTTTAATATGGCTGTCGATTACACGATCCGCCACATCAAAACTGTCTGGATTAATATGGTCAAGTAGCTGCGCACGAGAGTAAACCTGACCTAAGTGCTCCAAGAATAACTCTAATAAACGAAACTCGGTTGGAGTTAAGGTCAATGCCTTTTGTTGATACCAAATTCGTTGCTGCGCTTTATCAATACGGAATAAATCATTTTGTTCAGGCTCTGCTTTACGCTCTAAACGACGTAATACCGCCTGTACACGTGCAACCAGTTCTTTGGGACTGAATGGTTTACAAATATAGTCATCTGCACCCATATTCAAGCCCAAGACACGGTCGATTTCTTCAGTACGTGCGGTGACCATAATAATCGGTAAATCAGACTGTTCACGGACTTTTCGGCAAATGGTCAAACCATCCATGCGTGGCACCATCAAGTCCAAAATCATCAAACTTGGTTTACGTTGCTGAAACTGGGTATACGCATCCTGACCATCATGAAACATACTGACTTCAAAACCAGCAGCTTCTAAATAGTCACGAACCAACTGCGCGAGTTCAACCTCATCTTCAACCAACATAATATGTTTCATGGTTTTCATCCTATCCATCATCCTCAACACAAGAGGATCTAAAAGTTATTGAATTGATTTTGGGAAAGTTAGGACACAACGTAATCCGCCTAATGGTGAGTGCTCAAAAGTCAGTGAACCACCTAAAGCTTGTGCCAACTTACATGACAAGGCCAAACCTAGACCTGTGCCCCCTGTGCTACGGGTACGCGAATCATCGACACGATAGAAGCGCTCGCCTAAACGTGCCAATTGCTCATCATTTACGCCCAATGGACTATCATCTACATACATTATCCATTGTTGCTCATCTTGTTGAGTGTGAATCTGTATTTTTCCACCTTGTTCGGTGTAACGAACACAGTTACCTAATAGATTGACGATAATCTGTTTAAAGCGATCCCGATCTAAAGATAGGATTTCCCCTTCTCCGGACAAGGTCACTTCAAGCTGGTTTTGTTCAAATGTCGATTTGAAATTTTCAACTTCTTGTAGCACCACATCCCACGGATTAACTTCAGCAAAATAGCATTTCAACTGTTGGGCATCGGCTTGTGCGAGGTCAGCGAGATCTTGGGTTAACTTCTTCAAAGTACTGACCTGACGCATCATGGCATTGAGATGCTCTGGTGTGGCTTTACGAATCCCATCCTGCATCGCTTCGATCTGTGCCTGCAACACAGCCAATGGGGTCTTCAATTCATGTGAGGTATCGGATACCCATTGACGGCGAGATTCTTCATGTTGATGTAAAATATCAGCCAAATGGTTCAATTGATTAGACAAATCACCCAGCTCATCATTGCGCTTAATCATCACTTGATGTTGATAATTGCCACGAGTTAATTCCAAGGTGGCTTTTAATAAACGTTGAATCGGCTTCTTAAAATAGGTCGCCATCAGTAATGCCGCAACCAAACTGGAAAGTACCGTTAAGGCATAGACTAATAGCAAATAACGCTTTTGATTACTAAAAAAATTGATACTGGAGGCATCATCTTGATCCAGTACTGGCTTTAATCCGAGATAACCGACCACCTTCTCGTCAACGACAATTGGTCGGAACGAAATTTGGTCAGTCGCAGGTTCCCCCACAATAAACTGCTGATTTTCATCGTATAAAGACAGCCGTGAGCTTAAACCTAAACGATCAGGAATCGAGACAAAGCGCTTTTTGCCCTGTTCAACAGGTGCAGTATTGAGTTTGCTGTCTTGTTTATCTTCTTTGCTATCTGTCTTTAAACGAAACTGACGTGGACTCAAAGGAAAACGTAAGCCTTCAAAGGGTTGATATTCCGATGGTAAATTTTGTTTGAGGATTTTTAATTCTTCATCATTAAAAATCTGCCGATTTTTGATCTCGACATTATTTTGTGCCAGCGTTGGAGACAGACTGAGTAAGGTATGGTCATTAAAATAACGTTGTTGTAAGGCAATATCATACTGACGGCGCAACCACCACTGAGATAAACGGTCATAGTCATCTGGTGCTGCGGTCCCTTCAATTTGCAGAATCTGCGCCTGAATGGCATTGCCCCAGTCATGATAAACCGTATAGACGTTGCCTAAATTGGCAATCAAACGGTCTAGCTTCTGCATTTCTACATCGGCAACATAACGTGCAAAGTTCTTTTGCATAGTCCAATGCAAAATCCCCAAGCTAATCGTTGCGATCAACAAGGTGGTCAGTAATACCGTTAAAAACAGGCGTAAGGCTAAGGGCACGCGGCGAACATTCAAAAGCAGACTCTCAATAGTGTTCTATTTGTGGATTGTAACCAACATGGTCGAAAAAAACTCTCCATTGTTTCTTCATCTTTATTATCTAATCTTTAACCATCAAATCACAACTGATCACGCTGGATAAAACAATGAACAAGACAAAAATCGTATTGATGACCACCCTACTCGGTTCTGTTTTAGGTTTGGCTGCCTGCCAGTCAACCACACCAGCGGAACAGTCAATGGATCGTGACCATCACCGCCATAATATGCAACGTGCGCCACTTACACCAGAACAACGTGCTGAATGGCAAGCCAAACGTGAACAGCGTTTAGAGCAACGCGAACAAATGCGCCAAGAACATCAAGCACAACGTGCCCAGATTGAGCAAGCCTGTCAAGGAAAGCGGATTGGAGAACGCGTGAATGTTCAATGGAATAAGCGTGTAATTGAAGGCACCTGTGAAGTTCGTTTTACCCCAGACAAATCACAGTTCAAACGCCAAGCTAACGCAAGCACTTAATTTCCCTGTTCCTCATCGGCGCTTTTAAAGCGCCTTTTTTTATGACCAAAGCATATTCATTTTTAAGTACACAGCTGCTTACGATTTTGCCTCGGCAGTTTCACTCAAAAGCCTAAAAAGCACCTACAATCTAAACGCTTAAACAGGTTGAACCATAAACTTTGACTTCACAGTCACTAAGAAATGACCTGCAAAAGCTTGTACCGAACTATAACTTGTTGCACGATTAGCAGTACAAAATGGTGCTGTTGGGCACATTTATCATTGACTAAGATTATAACTCTGGTTTAACCAGTATTGAGGAACCCGCTATGCCACAATACAAAGCACCCTTACGTGATATGCAGTTCGTATTGCACGAATTATTAAATGCTGAAGCACATTACGCGAAACTTCCTGCATTTCAAGACACTGTAAGCCGTGAATTGGTTGATCAATATTTAGAAGCAGCGGCTGATTTCTGCGAAAATGAACTTTCTCCTTTAAACCAAGTCGGCGACCGTGAAGGTTGTACTTGGAATGACGGTGTTGTAACAACACCTACAGGCTTTAAAGAAGCGTATCAAAAATATATCGAACTTGGCTTCCCATCTCTTTCTGCTGATGAAGAATTTGGCGGTCAAGCATTACCAAACTCTTTAGGGATCTCTATCTCTGAAATGGTGGGTACTGCAAACTGGTCATGGGGTATGTACCCTGGTCTTTCTCACGGTGCTGTTCGTACTTTAGAACATCACGGTTCTGATGAGCAAAAGAACACTTACTTGCCAAACCTTGTTTCAGGTGTTTGGACAGGGACCATGTGCTTAACTGAATCTCATGCTGGTTCTGACCTTGGTATTATCCGTTCTAAAGCTGAACCAAATGCTGATGGCAGCTATGCAATCTCTGGCGAGAAAATCTTTATCTCTGCTGGTGAACACGACATGGCTGACAATATCATCCATATCGTACTTGCACGTTTACCAGGTGCGCCAAAAGGTACGAAAGGGATCTCTTTATTCATCGTGCCTAAGTTCCATGTGAATGCTGACGGTTCTATCGGCGAGCGTAATGCGGTTCGTTGTGGTTCAATCGAACACAAAATGGGGATCCATGGTAACGCAACGTGTGTCATTAACTTTGACCAAGCAAAAGGTTATTTGATCGGACCTGAAAACCGTGGTTTAAACTGTATGTTCACCTTCATGAACACAGCACGTATCGGTACAGCGGTTCAAGGTTTATCTGCATCTGAATCTTCTTTCCAAGGCGCTCTAGCGTATGCGAAAGATCGTTTGGCAATGCGTTCTCTTTCTGGTCCTAAAGCACCTGAAAAAGAAGCTGATCCAATCATCGTTCACCCAGCTGTCCGTAACATGCTTTTAACGCAAAAATCATTTGCTGAAGGCGGTCGTGCGTTGGTTTACTTATTGGCTCAATATGCAGATATCGTTGAAAAAGGCGAAACTGAAGAAGAGCGTAAGTTTGCTGACAACATTTTGTCTTTGTTAACCCCAATCGCAAAAGCATTCTTAACTGAAACAGGTTCTGAATCTGCGAAACACGGTGTACAGGTATTTGGTGGTCACGGTTTCATTTCTGAACACGGTATGGAGCAAATCGTACGTGATACACGTATTGCTTGCTTATACGAAGGTACTACTGAGATTCAAGCACTTGACTTGTTAGGTCGTAAAGTCTTGCAAACTCAAGGTGCAATGTTGAAAGACTTCACCAAGATCATCCATAAATTTGTTGAAGCAAACAAAGACAATGCTGCAATGCAAGAGTTCATTGCGCCATTGGCTGCTGCCAACAAAGAATGGGGCGACATCACCATGCAAATCGGTATGCGTGCAATGCAAAACCCGGATGAAGTGGGCGCAGCTGCGGTTGACTACCTATACTTCTCTGGTTATGTAACGCTTGCTTACTTATGGGCTCGTATGGCACTTGTTGCGCAAGAGAAATTAGCTGAAGGTTCAACTGAAGTTGACTTCTACAATGCAAAAGTGACCACTGCTCGCTTCTACTTCAAGAAAATCTTGCCACGTGTTCGCTCACATGTAGACGTACTTTCAACTGGCGTTGCGCCATTGTTTGAACTTGATGCGGAACACTTCGCTTTCTAAACATAGTTTAGAATGAGATGCAACGTTCATCACAGAAAAAGGACTGGTCAGTTTTGACCGTCCTTTTTTTGTTTAATCAATGCTAAATTTATACGATTCAATTTATTTGTTCGTTTTATTTGATCACTTTGCACATCAAGCTGTGCGTAGAAGGGAACGATTATGCCAATTTACAATGCGCCTTTAGCAGACATGAAATTCATCTTAAATGATGTATTTAAAGCAGAACAATTTTGGCAGTCTAATGAGAAACTTGCTCATGTAGATGCCGCAACAGCTGAAGCAATTTTAGAAGAAATGGCGAAGTTTGCCCAAAACGTGACACATCCGTTAAACCGTACGGGTGATGAAGAAGGCGCACGTTGGGAAAATGGTGAAGTTTTCACCCCAGCAGGTTTTAAAGAAGCATTCCGTCAATACGCTGATGGTGGTTGGATCGGCTTAGGTGCTGATGAAGAATGGGGCGGTCAGGCAATGCCAAAAATGCTGACTGTATTGTCTGATGAAATGTTATTCGCGACCAATCCATCATTCATGCTCTACCCACTGCTTTCTGTGGGTGCTGGTATGGCCTTAAACAGCTATGCATCACAAGAGCAAAAAGAAACTTATTTACCTAAAATCTACTCTGGCGAATGGTCAGGTACCATGTGCTTAACTGAACCCCATGCAGGTACAGATTTAGGCATTATCAAAACTAAAGCTGAACCTAATGAAGATGGTACGTATAACATTACGGGTACTAAAATCTTCATCACGGGTGGTGATAATGATCTTGCTGAAAACATCATTCATCTTGTGCTTGCCAAGACACCTGATGCGCCTGCGGGTTCACGTGGTATTTCGTTATTCATCGTTCCAAAGTTCCTGTTAAATGAAGACGGTTCTTTAGGTGAGCGCAATCCAGTTGGCCCAGGTTCTATCGAACACAAGATGGGGATTAAAGCTTCTGCAACTTGCGTGATGAACTTTGATGGTGCCAAAGGTTACCTCGTGGGTAAAGAAAACGAAGGCCTTGCTGCAATGTTCGTAATGATGAACTACGAACGTTTATCAATGGGTATCCAAGGTCTCGGTGCTTCTGAATTTGCGTACCAAAATGCAGCACAATACGCGACTGACCGTTTACAAGGCCGTAGCGCAGCAGGTGTTCAATCACCAAACAAACCAGCAGACAGTATTTTAGTGCATGGTGATGTACGTCGTATGTTGCTCAATGTACGTGCCAATAACGAAGCTTCTCGTGCATTTGCAGTTTACGTAGGTCAACAGCTGGATATCACCAAGTTCTCGACTGATGCAGAAGCAGTGAAGAAAGCCAATGACCGTGTTGCGCTGTTAACGCCTATCGCAAAAGCTTATCTCACTGATACGGCTTTCCAAGCAACCTTAGATGCACAAATGGTGTTTGGCGGTCACGGTTATATCCGTGAATGGGGTATGGAACAATGTATCCGTGACCTTCGTATTGCTCAAATTTACGAAGGAACCAATGGCGTTCAGTCTCAAGATTTAATTGGTCGTAAAACCATTAAATGTGGTGGCGCATTCATTGCTGAGTACATCACTGAAATCCGTGACTTTGCCAATGATCTAGATACAGACTTAAACTTCATTAAAGATGCAACGTTAGACGCTGCAACTGAAATCGAAGCCATCACGCAGTTCATTATTGAGCAAGCGGCTGAAAACGTAGATTTCCCAAATGCTGCTGCGGTTGATTACTTGCATGCAGTCGGCTTACTCAGCTTCGCCTATATGTTTGCAAAAATCGCGGCTGCTGCAAAAGACAAGTCTGGTGATTTCTACCAAAACAAAGTTGCATTAGCACAATACTTTGTAGACCGTATTTTGCCTGAATTAGATGCGCGTTTAGCGAAAATCAAAGCAGGTTCTGACTTGATCATGAACTTCAGCGAAGATTACTTCACAAACCAAGCTTAATTTTGGCGTGATGTTAAAAACTGCCTCAATCATTTGGTTGAGGCAGTTTTTTTATCGCTATAATAAAGTCAGCATAAAACTTGCATAACATTCTAATGATCATGTTGAGAATATAAATCTCTATGTCGAACTCTAAAGAGAAACTTGAAGGCTTACCCCGCCTATTTGACCGTTTCGGGCACTACGCGGTTGAAGCCTTTCATTATTTAGCCCTATTTATTATCGGCTGTATGATTGCATGGTCAGCCGTGCATACCGTGATTGAAATTCTAACGGTAAAACAGTACGCCACCATTGATGACATCTTGCTGTTATTTATCTATTTAGAATTAGGTGCCATGGTCGGGATTTATTTCAAGACCAATCACATGCCCGTACGCTTTTTAATTTATGTCGCGATTACCGCACTCACCCGTCTATTGATTGCTGATATTCAGCATAATCATAAAGCCTCTATGGATTTGGTGATTACCACAGGTTCGATCCTAATTTTAGCGGTGGCAATTTTGGTTGTGCGTTTTGCTTCATGGAACTACCCGTCTGTGATTCGGGGTAAGGATCAAGAACAACAATTGCCTTCCAATAAAACCCCTCGTCCACAAGATGACGAACTGGCATAAATAAAAAAGCAGGCGGATCGCCTGCTGTGTTCATGCATCTGTTATGCAACTCGGAAGACACGATATTTCGAGTCCACCAACACATATTTGCCTTGTACCTGCATCCAGTTATAACCGCGAGGTGGTTCATATAAACGATGGGTACGATAGTTCGAAACTACATAACGGTTACTACGAAATTCTGAAGGTAAGCGCTCGCCACGTTTAAAATTAATGCGCTGACCATAATGATTACCACGATCACCATTTGACCAACGCGGCTGCTCACGATGATCGTAACGGTGGTCATAACGATCATAGCGGTTGTCGTAGCGATCTTTATGATCATGATTCCAACGGTTTGAATCCGCCATAGCTGAAGCAGAAACACCCAACATAAGCGTTGATACCAATAATACTACGGTCTTTTTCATTGTTTGATCCTCTGTTTTTCGATCTGAAATCAGATTAAGAAAAACTCAAGGAGAAAGCATGAATAAAACCCACGACATTGCAAAGCTTTGTAATGAATAGCGAGAAATTATGAAGAATCCTCGAGAGATTAAATTTTAAAAAACCATCAAAAATCAGCGAATAATCTCAATGGTAAAATTATCATCGGTCACCAAAAGATAACGTCCATCCACGACCACCCAGTGCCGACCCTGCGGTGGTTCACGTAAGGAATAATAGTCCCAGTCTCGAATCACATAGCGCTCGCTCCGAAACTCACCTGGTAATTCATTGCCAACCACAAAAGACTCACGGCGATAGCTACTGTCATATTGTGTGTCTGGATAATATTCGACACGAACACCCGGTCGATGATTCGGATGAGGATAGTAATTATTTTGATTGGGTTGATAGTAGTAACCTTTCGGTGGCGCTGTCGGTGTATAACGCTGATTCGAAAAAGCGAATGGATCTTGTGTAGGTTGCTGGTAGGAAGGTGAAGTCTGATGATAAGAACGACGTTCTACCCCACTATAGCCGCTCCAAGCATTGTCCGCATAGCTCATCACTGGGAGATAGCTCAATACAGCCGCCAAGCCATAAATATAAGGTTGAAATTGCTTCATCGTGATCTCCCTAAAAGCAGCGTATCTGCCTATTTTAGAATAAAAAATAAGCACAACTGTTGTAATAATATTTTTTCAGATCAACTGCTGAATTACACAGATAAACAGCAGCGAACTCCAGCTCTGCCGAGATATGCTAAAATCAATTTTTTGGTTTTAAGGCAACATCTGTGGCTGAAATGAATTTTGATCGTCTCTATCAATTCTTCTGTAAAGTGCCAAGTGTACAAGAAGCGCGTATTGTTGCGCATGGTGCAGATGGTCAGCATGCATGGTGGTTTAAATTTAATATTGATGTTGAACATCCGTTGGCATGGCAAACCGTTCAAGAACTTGGGCATGTACTCAATTATTTATCCACCAATGAACGTTTACCGACCCAGTTCTTCCCTGTGTCTCCACCGCCCTATATGAACGGTGAAGCCAAAGATTTCTTGGCTTGGGTGATCCAGTGTAACCATCCAGAATTCACGCCTGATGTGGTCTGTGACTGGCTGGAAGCACGACTGCCAAGCCCAGTCGATGATGAAACTCAGTGGAAAATCAAAACAGATTTAACTGAACTCGATCAGATGGCCGATAAAGATTTAGATCAATTAATCCCGCCAAGCCCTTAATTTTTTTATTGATGACATTGTTCAACAAGCGGCTTGCACCATTATGGCAATTCAGCTTGTTGAGCTCACCTTCTAAATCAGGATAAGTCATAACCCAAATATTCTTGTGGCGATTCCGAATAAGGTAAAAGCAGATGATTATTTTTTAAAATCAGGTCTTTCATTGCCTTTTGATGAGCGGAATCTAAAGGATAAATCAAAGCAATATCCTGCATTAAATCTTCAATCTTTTCGGCATTAAAATCTGCTGTTTTAATCCATCCTAATAACGCGGCTCCGAGTCCGATAAACTCAAAACCATAGTGCTGGATTTTTTGAATCAGTGCATAGTTCTCAAAGGGATCAAAATCACAGGAAAAATAACCATTCGGCAACATCGCTAGTTTCAATGCTTCGGTTTCAATATCCGCGACTTTAACTTCAATGACACTGTCCAGAGAAATCAATAAATGTTGATTGAAATAAAGCAATGCTTCTAAATCATTTTCATCATAATGCTGCATTTTTTCAGCTAGGCTTTCAAAGCGCTGCTGCTGTGCAGGATCATTCAACTGTTGAAGATAATGCTGCAATTGCTTTGGAACACAGACATTTTGATAGCTTTGCTCCCAGCTTGGATCACCAACCTCAATCCCGTTCAGATCATCACTAAAGTCTACATACAAACGGTCATCCTCGACCGCATGCATCGAGGTATATTTTGCCTGTGCAGCATCATCCAAAACCAAAAACACTTTTTTAGGATAAACATCCTGTTTTAGAGCAAGATAGCATTCCAAGAGTTCTGCCCAACTCTGAATTTCAACAATATCGGCATAATGATTGAGTTGATGTACATCTAAATCAATCTGCTCATCCTGTCTGATCGTTAGTTTAATTTTCGCCACTGTGTAAAACCCTCGTTATGCTCAATTAAAACGTCGATAAACCCGACCCTTCCCAAAAATATAAACACTCTATTTAACCTTATTAAAAGCTAAAAAGCAGCCGACTCATTTAAACCAGCTTTTTATCCGTGAGACCAGCCTGTGACTTAAACCAGACGGTTCAGCGTTTTCATCAAAAAGAGTCTCAATTTTCGGCTGTACCTGCTCCTCATAGCGTTGTGTTGCAGCAGATAAAGCCAGCGAAAAAATTTGATCCCAATGGCTGGTCGTCTCAAGGTCGAATTTCAGTTGGTCTGCTAGTTGATGGTTTTCTTGAATCCCCAAACCACCTCTTAAAGCCACAACTAAAACCGCTTTTACTTTGTTATCAATGCTGCCATATTTAAGTGCCAGTTCAGCCCATTGCGCTTGTTCCTGTTGTTCCGTTAACGTTACCATCCATTCAATCGCATCTAGACAACCTAACTCGCCGGCTTGCTGAAAATATTGCTTGGCACGCTCAGAATCATCCTGAGTGTAATAACGCCCTTTTTCATACAAGGCTTGCGCATGTTGCTGTTCTGCCGCAAGGGTAAAATAGTGTTCAATTTCATCACATTCATCATCACTGAGATCCGCTTTTCGATCTAATTCATAAGCGTAAGCATATTGTGCGACTGGCTGCTTCAGCTCTGCCGCCATTTTTAAATGGCTGAGTGAGGTCTCTGCCAATCTTGGTAGTTGAAGCCACGCCTCAGCTGCACCTAAATCGGCCTGTTGTTGATAAAATTTTTGCCGCCACTGCCACAATTGCTCTCGGTTTTGTTCTGAAATATAGCTGGACTCATCACTGCGAAGGAATTCAATGATTTTCTGGATCTGTCCTTGTTGAAAAGCATGCTCCAAATCATGCATGAGCTCTTGCTGTGCATGTTCAAAATGGGTCGTCCATGTCTCGGTATCACATAAGCCAAGTTGCTTCAACTCTTCATCATCACAGTGTGACAGATACAAACTGGCACTCAGTTTTTCACCCTGATTCCAAGCTTGATAGAGATAGGGAATTGTCTCAATGTCCGTATAAGAAACACCATGTCGACCTTTAATGAGGAGCGCTTGGGTATTGCCCTGTGTGCTTAATTGATCTGTAATCTGATGTAATTCTTCATAAAGTTGCTCGCTAAGGTGGTTGTCATAGCCAACTGTATCGAAAATCGTATTTTTTCTTTTGAATAAATCAAACAGCATAGTGATGGCTTGGGTATGACCCAAACGTGCTGCTCGAAGCCAATATTGATCACGATAATACATATTCGGAGGCAACATACAGTCCCCTCTCTCATGATCATAAAACAAAGCCAGTTCAAATAATGCTTGTGGATCTTCTTGCTCTACCAGTATTTTGAAAAGTTCAACCGCCTTGACGGAATCAATTAAAGTATCGTTGTTGCCATAACTGAATGCCAAAGCTTGTTGTAATGTCTCAACCATTTATTATTGTCCATTTTTATATTGTCTAGCTTCTAAATACATTAATATTCAATATATTAATGTATTTAGAATGCCTTCTATCCGCTTATGTCCGAGAGCCAACTAGAAGGTCGATAAACCCGACCATTCCATAAAACGATACAGCCAGTATTTCGCTTTTGACTCGTCGGCATATTTTGCATAATCCACGGTGATTTGACGGCCATTGGCATTTGTCCATGCTGCATCAAAATACTGCCCTGCATCCTTAAACACTGGCGCTTGTGCTGCACCAATCACGCGCATATCGGTTTCAAGATTATAATTTTTTAAATTGCGTGCGGTTAAGTTGGCAGAGCCGAGGATAATCTCCGCTTGCTGAGCATTATATTTGAGTAGCATTTTGCTATGACATTGTTCGCCACGGGTATCACACCAGCGAACTGGTATACCGACTGCATTCAGCTCCGAAGCCACTTGACGATTGGGAATGCCATTCTTTTGACGACCAAACGCATCTTTATTGGGGTCAAGCATAATACGAATGTTGACACCACGTTGCTGCGCCTGCTTGAGTGCATCAATGATATTGCGTTCCGATAAATAGAACATCGCCATATCTAGATGCTCTTTGCTCTTGGCGGTTTCAATCATTTTCACAACGGCATCATAAATGGCTTTTTCGGTCAGGACTTGCACTTGCGGTAATGTTTTATCTTCGGCAAGTCCGCCCATAATCACAAATGGACTAGAACCATCAGACATATTGGCCACTGCTTGTTCGGTTTGCAACACATCAATCGCTGTTGGACCATCCACCACCAAGGCCACATTGCTATGATGCGAACTACCATCATGTGGATTGGCAGAAGTCACCAAGCTTTTCCAGCCTTCCACAGTATCAACCACCAAGGTTTTACGGTGATTGGCTTTGAAATTAAAAAGCTCTAAATAACTCCGTAAGGTAATTTTATCATTGCCAAACGGACTGCTTAACCAACCGCCCTCAGGATTATTACCTAAGTTTTGACAGCAGATATACCAAAAACCAGACCAAAGCGGATTTGAAGCACGTAAAGGCTTTAAATTTGTCTCAATCACATCTACGCCCGCTTGACGCAACTGCAGATAATGCTTTGGTGTTAGCCCACCATAGACCGAATTAATCGGATCGGTAATCACCACAACTTCGACATTTGGATGCAAACGACGCTTTACGATTAAGGCATCAGTGAGCTCCTGCATCAAAGGAAATTGTTTGACCTTGGATTTCCCTACTTCCTGATTAAACAAGAACATATCCAGCACAATGGTACTCTGTGCCTGATCAATCAACTGAAACACTTCTTTGAAGATATGCTGGTCAACGTGTTGTTGGCCCTGTGCATCGATATAGGTCTGATCGGCCAAGAATTTCACATTGGCATGACGCAACTGACCGGTAAAATCCAATCCTTTTGGGAGTGGTTTTACGCTGTGATAAATTGCCGAAGCAATGTATCCAATCGCAAAAATACACAATATGACTGCCATGTAACGTCGACCTGACCAGTTTAATTTCCGATGAATTCGTTGGAAGATGCGCATATAAACAAAAAAAGCCCTAGCCTAATGTATTAAGGCTAGAGCTTATGCTTTGATTTTTCAATGCTAATTTAGTGATTGTTTACAGAATTAAAATTCAATTAAGTGTATCCAGATAGGCTCTAACAAAGCTATTACTCCAACTAATCGTGCAACATCACTCCAGCGTGACATATTAAAAACAGCTAAACTTTCTCCCCCAAGGCGATTCTTAATCGATTTAAGCCACCCATCAAGGCAATACTACTGGTCAACTCAACAATTTCCCTGTCATTAAAATGCATAGGCAACTGGCTTTTAATCGACTCAAGCTGATCAGATAAATGGGTCATTGCTTCTGCCCACGCCAAGACCAAACGTTGTTTCTCTGAAAAGGCATTTGAATGTTTATAACCTGGAATTTTATCAATTAGCGCGGGTGCAACGCCCATGTCTCTCAACTCTTGTGCATGATAGGCACAGCAATAGGCACAGCCATTGATTTGGGAAACATATAACTCAGCTAAAGCAATCAAACTGGGATCTATCCCTGAGGATCTGATCGAAGCATGTGCGGCGTACAAATGCTGAATGGTTTTTTTTGCAATGTCTTTATAGTCCATCATCACATCACTCATATCGAAGGAAAAATCATTATTCAGGATGTGGTATAAATTGTAAATTAGGCATTATTTTGTTATATAGGTAACTTTTATATACTTAGATGTATCATGAAAGATAATATTTCAGGATGTTCAGTTGAAGAAGCAATGACGGTATTAGGTGGTCGTTGGCGCATGCTTATTATTTCCTTTCTGTTAGAGAAACCAATGCGTTTCAATGAACTACGCCGAGTAATTCCGAATATATCGCAAAGGATGCTGACCTTAGAGCTACGATTTTTAGAAGAAGAAGGTTTTGTTTTAAGAGAAGTGTATGCACAGGTTCCTGTCAAAGTTGAATATTCCATCACGGCTGAAGGTCAACACCTAAAGAAACTGGTCGATGTATTACAAGAAGTGGGGATATGGTTAAAATCGCGAACATCCTAAAAAATGCTTGCGATCGAGTTAGCTTCATTCATAAAGTGCTGCTATACAATTCACCTCCTCAATAAAAAAGCCATTCGCCGAAGCAACATCTCATGCTGCTGGCGAATGGCTTTTTTACAATTCGATTTTAACTTCGCTTAGAAGTTAAAATTCACCCCAACTGTGAAATTACGCCCGACTTGTGGAATGGTCGATAAGAATGACGCATGTTGATAAACCTGATCATCCAGCAAGTTATTGGCATTCAGGAATACACGATAATCTGTAGCCTTACTATATTTACCTGTATATGCCACACCTAAATTCAACATGTTATAGCTTTGAGTATCGGTCTCATAAGCCGCAATCTTGTCTTGCTGGAACACATGATAGTATTCTGCTGAACCACTAAAGCCATCGCCAAAATCAGCATTCACTTTAGTCCCTAGACGGCCTGCTGGTACTCGCGGTGCATTTTCATTGTCGATTTTTCCACGCACATAGTCACCAAATACACCGACTTTATACATGTCTGTGATCTGATAACCTGCCTCAGCTTCAGCACCGTAGAAACGAGCCTGATCTTGAGTGTACTGCACCAAACGGAAATCTTTATAACGATCTAAGGTTTGGGCATAGATATAGTCATCAAACCAGTTGTGATAGACATGTACATGGTAATCAAACTTGTTATTGTCATAATGGAAACCGAGTTCCACATTATTGGATTTTTCTTTCTTCAATTGATCATTACCTAGTTCATAGGTATTGGTCGCAAAATGTCCACCATTGGCATATAGCTCTTGCGCTAAAGGTAAACGTTCTTGATGTGAAGCCACTAAAGAGAGTTTGTAATTGGGCGCAAACTCCCAATTTGCAGCGCCTGAAACAGAAAAGGCTGAACCGTCGAAATCTTTTTTGCTCGAATCTTCAATATCAATTTTTTGTTGGTCTGCACGTGCTGCCACTTCAACATGGACATCATTGAACTGTGCATGCTCTAAAGCAAAAATGCTCCACTTCTTGGTGGTGTTTGGTGCCAAGAACGCTTCTTCACCAGTGAGTTCTAATTTTTGTTGACCATACTGGGTTCCAATCACCCCTTCCCATGGACCAATTGGATTATGTACCAATTCTAAACGACCATCATAACCTTTGTTTTTAAAGCGAGTCGCAATGGTGTCTTCTTCAATTTCATCATGTTTATAATCAGTATAGCTGGCCTGAGCGCGTAACTTTTTAAAGCCCGTAAATGGATCATTCAGTTCAGTACGTACATCATAACGCTCAGATTTCAGATCAATCCAAGGCCCTGCCTCATGTGCATGATCATGGTCGTGATCGTCATGCCCATGATCGTGATCATCTCCGTCTTCGTGATCATGGTCACCACAGTGTAAATGAGGACGCCCAGAGAGATGGGCACTACAGCTCTCATATTCATGGCTATGTCCAGGCAGACCATATTTATCTTGACGATTGCTATATGAAATTCCGGTAAAGCCACGGTCATAAATCCAAGATAGGCCAACATTCACTGTTTCGCCTTTGGCAAAAGTATTGCCGACACGGCGTTCACGTTCACCTTCATGCACATAGTTCGGCGCGATATAGTCATTGGCTTCACGATTTAAACCTTCCACACGTAAAGCCACTTGATCACCCAGAGCAACGGTGACCCCAGCAGTTGCCAGCTTTTCATCACTACCCGTGTTGTAACGTAGCCCCACATTACCTTCATAACCATTTTCAGGCATTTTGGTTGGAATCTTACTATCGGTCACATTCACCAAACCACCCACGGTTCCAGCGCCAAATAACAAAGTCGATGGCCCGCGAATCACTTCAACCTGCTGCGCAAGTGCAGGATCAACAGTCACGGCATGATCCGGAGATAGCGTCGATACATCAATGTTTTCAGAAGAGTTTTGCAAGACCTTTACGCGTGGCCCATCTTGCCCACGAATCACAGGCCGACTTGAACCCGCACCAAATTGATTGGAATAAATCCCTGGTTCACTACTCAATGCCTCACCAATGGTGACAGCCCCCTGTTGTAAGCGTTTTTGATCCACTACGGTATCGGCAACAGCAAAATCTTTCGATGTTTGCTCTAGTGGATGCGCTTTAATTCGTATTGTCTCTAAGCTTGTCACTTGCTCATTTTCTGCTGCAAACGTAGGTACAGATACAACAGCTAAAATAGATAAGGTCAAAATATTCTGTGGAAATGACATATCGTGTCTCGAATCAGTCGATCGTTGTTTTTGTTATATTATAACATTTCATTTATTTTGCAATAAAAAACAGTGCAACAAAGAACATTTGCTACACTGCTTCTCCATGATTCAATGAATGGTCGTTTTTCAACGATATGCCTTTTACACTTTCACATGCGGTCCTTGCCCCACCCTTATCTAAATTAAGTCAGGGTCATTTGCCTGTCGCAGCCTTAGCGATTGGCTGTATGACACCCGATCTTTATCGATTATTTACCCAAGAAAATATCACTTTGACCCACCAATGGTCAGGTATCTTATTTCCGAATCTACCGATTGGTTTATTCTTTTGCTTATTGTGGTATTTCATCTATCGCCCTGTGACCTATCGCTGTCTTGAAATCAAAGATCCTTTAAATATTCACTCACTGGATGATTTTATTTCTTTCAGCTTTCTCAGCTGCCTTGCGCTGATACTGGGGATCAGCACGCATTTGATCTGGGATGGACTCACCCATCTCGATTTTCGAAGCTTTGCTTTCAAAGAACTGCTGGCTCAGAACATCTCACTGCTGGGTTTTCGTTATCCATTACATTTTATCTTACAGATCGGGTCATCCATTATTGCTTTGCCGTTCCTAGTGAAAATGTGCTGGCATTATTATAAGCGTCATAAACATCAGCATCCTGTCCCAGCTAAACTCAAAGGATTTGCTCTACTCAGCGTCATCCTGTCCATCTTATATGGACTGTTTTCAGTTTTAGACTATAGCCGTCATATCAGTGCTGAACTTTGGAACAGTGAGCGCTATTTTTTTGTTGGTAAATCGATCAATGAGTTTACACAAGCGGGATTAACTGTCTTTACCATGGCTTGTCTAGTGTTCTTGTTTTTAGATCGGACCAACCGTCTAAAATCATTTTAACAAAAAGCGTCTGTTTAAAATTCGCTTGAAAAGATTAAGACTTGAGACTATACGTTCAACAAGGCATAATCTCCCCTTCATTGGTGCTGCGCTGTTTACGCATTCACCTTCTACAGCCAATATAGTTTGGATATATAATTCAATATGATGCGCACTCATTACTGTGGCTCTTTAACAGAAGCCCAAATCGATCAAACTGTGACTTTATGCGGATGGGTTCACCGTCGCCGTGACCATGGCGGTGTGATTTTCCTCGATATGCGTGACCGTGATGGTCTCGTACAAGTCGTGATCGATCCAGATACTCCTGAAGCATTCGCAACAGCAGATAAAGCACGTTCAGAATTTGTATTAAAAATTACAGGTCGTGTTCGTCGTCGCTATGAAGGTACTGAAAATGCCAACATGGTGAGTGGTCAAATTGAAGTTTTAGGTAAAGAGATTGAAGTTCTTGCAGCTTCTGATACTCCGCCATTCCCATTGAATGACGAAAACACCAATATTTCAGAAGAAATTCGTTTGAAATACCGTTTCTTGGACATCCGTCGTCCTGAAATGTTAGAGCGCTTACGTTTCCGCTCTAAAGTGACCAACTTGATCCGTAACTATTTCGAAGATCATGGTTTCTTAGACGTTGAAACACCAATTTTGACACGTGCTACACCAGAAGGCGCACGCGACTATTTAGTGCCAAGCCGTGTTTCAAATGGTAGCTTCTACGCACTTCCACAATCACCACAATTGTTTAAACAGTTGCTGATGGTAGGTGGTATTGACCGTTATTACCAAATTGCGAAATGTTTCCGTGACGAAGATTTACGTGCGGATCGTCAGCCTGAATTTACCCAAATCGACGTTGAAACATCGTTCATGAGTGACGATGACATCATGGATCTAATGGAAGGCTTAACGGTTAAAATGTTCAATGAATTATTGAATGTAAAATTCGATAAATTTGAACGTATGACGTATGCCGACGCGATGCGTGACTATGCATCTGACAAACCAGATATGCGTATTCCATTGAAACTGGTTGACGTTGCAGACTTGATGCAAGACGTTGAGTTCAAAGTCTTCGCAGGCCCTGCAAAAGACCCTAAAGGCCGTATTGTCGCTTTACGTGTGCCTGGTGCAGGTTCATTGCCACGTAGTGCGATTGACGAATACACTAAATTCGTAGGCATCTACGGTGCAAAAGGTTTGGCTTACATCAAAGTCAACGAACTTGAAAAAGGCATCGAAGGTCTTCAATCTCCAATCGTTAAATTCATCGAGCCAATCGTACTTGATCTATTAAAACGTGTTGGCGCTGAAAATGGCGACATCGTGTTCTTTGGTGCAGATAAAGCTAAAGTTGTAAATGATGCGATGGGCGCACTTCGTGTGAAAATCGGTCATGACTTGAAGCTAACAACTTGTGAGTGGGCACCACTTTGGGTGGTTGACTTCCCAATGTTTGAAGAAACTGATGATGGCAAATGGACTTCTGTTCACCACCCATTCACGTTGCCAAAATCAAGTGTTGAAGAAGTGAAGAGCAATCCAGGCGAAGCACTTTCTGTTGCCTACGATATGGTACTGAACGGTACTGAAATCGGTGGTGGTTCACTTCGTATCTATACTTTAGAAATGCAAAAAGCAATTTTTGAAGCTTTAGGGATTGGTGAAGAAGAAGCCGAAGAGAAATTCAGCTTCTTATTGAATGCACTACGTTACGGCGCGCCTCCACACGGTGGTTTGGCATTTGGTCTTGACCGTTTAATCATGCTCATGACGGGTGCATCTTCAATTCGTGATGTAATTGCATTCCCGAAAACCAAGACTGCTGAATGTCCTTTGACGCAAGCGCCAGCGCCAGTTGAAGCAAATCAATTGCGTGACTTAGGTATTCGTTTACGCGAAAAAGTAAAAACTGAAGAAAAATAAACCTTGAGTTTATGATTCAACAAAAACCCTGCTCTATGCAGGGTTTTTTATATCTATACCATCCCTTTACTTTTAAGAGATGAGGAACAATTATAGCGCCGCAAGGAAAAGGTAAAATAAGGATTTATACTTTGCGAACATGTCCACTAGTGGCATAATAGATTGCTTTTTTATTGAGAGATCCATCTTATGGCAATGCGTCCTGATGTACGTCGACATGCAATTGTAATTATTGTATTTTCACTTGCTCAATGGTTTTTCATGCGTTACATCTTGGCCAATGAACTCTTCAATATGGATACCAACCAGCGCATTTTATACTTCTGTGTAAGTAGCTTGGCGGGTGCTTTACTGATTTTTGTCGCATTAATCTATATGGTGCTTAAGGGCAACGTCGATAAGCAAGACTAAGATCATGTCGTTTTACACTACCCTACTCCGTATTCTCCCTTTAGCATTTTTGCGTAGTATCGCAAAAGTGGCGGCCTACTTTATCAATCAAAACCCCAATAAAAGTATGCTGTGGAAAACCAGAGTCAATTTAGGGCTAGCTTACCCACAACTGAGTCTAGAACAAAAAGAGCAGCTTGCGAGAGAAAGCGTCACCAAGCAATGTCTCAGTTATATTGAATCTGGAAAATGCTGGGCAATGCCACCTGAATGGAGCATTCAACAGATTCATACGGTGCATCATTTGGATGTATTAACCGATGCGCTCAGTGACCCAAGAGGTGCACTGATTATTACACCGCATCTGGGTACATGGGAAATGATGAATGCATGGGTACACCAATACGGTATTCCAACCATCATGTATAAACCCATGAAAGATTCAGGATTTAATGCTTTTGCCTTGCATGCCCGCCAACGCCTCAATGCAACTTTGGTTCCTACCGACGCATCTGGTGTAAAGGCCCTGTTTAAGAATCTAAAACAAGGCGGTTTCAGCGTGATTCTACCCGATCATGTTCCCGATCCCTCTGGCGGTGTCGTGGTTCCTTTTTTCGGAATTCCCTGCCTCACCAGCACACTCGCCAGTAAAATGGCACAGAAAACCCAATGTCGTCTAGTCGGATTAAGTTGCTTCCGTCGTGAAGATGGAGAAGGCTTTGATGTGTACTGTGATGATTTGAATGATCCGCAGTTATATGATCGAGATATTGAGGTTGCTACAACTGCACTCAACCAAGCGGTTGAACAGATGATTAACCGTTTTCCTGCTGAGTATATGTGGGGCTATAAACGGTTTAGAGGTAGCAAAACCAACCACTACGCCTAAACCACGCCCAGACGCGCTCTAATCACTTGTTTAAGGTGCGTAGCACTGTGGTCCGCATATTTTCCTGAAAGTCTTCAACACTATGTCTATCTTTAATATATTGAATCGCTTGTTGGCCTAATTTCTGACACTTTTCATCATCAAGCATTAGGCTTCTAATTGCATTGACAAAAAGGTCAACTTTATCAAAACCATCTCCAAGAACATCCCCAACATGAATACCAAACTTCTCAGTCAACGCTTCTGGATTACGATTACTTACAAGCAATGTACCGAAAGACAAGGCCTCTAGAAATGAGATCGGAAGTGCCTCATGAATGGAAGTATTCACCAATATTTTAGCATCTTTCAAATATTGCTCTTTTTCGGCCCCATCAACATGACCAGCAAAATGCAAATTCTCAATTGCATAATAATCCTTCATAATTTCAGAGTTTTTTTCATCTTCTCTAAAAGTTTGACCTAATACAAAGAACTCATACTCGGGCATTTTTTTAGCAATTTCACAAAATAACCAACCTCGTTTTACCGACTCAATTCGACCTAAAAAAATAATCATATTTTTTTTCTGGTGCGTATCAAAATGAAAACTTTCATCGATATCAATTGGATTTGGTAGATACTGGATATCAACATCATCATTCAATTGATATAAATCTTTCGCTTTTTGATTTAAAAAATATCCTTGAGATATAAACTTAACTCGGTCTTGTTTATACCATTCATGAACCAAGTCATATATTTTTTGATTATAATATGAGGTTTCTGGGAATAGCTTTACGGTATTAATTTCATCCCACTCATAGTGAGGTCTTGGGTCTTGAACCCATAGAATTAACTTTTTGTTCGGATTTGGTTCATGTTTTAAAACATAACCATATGTGAGTTCAATGCTTAAATAGAGATCGTAATCTTGTTTTTTTAACCATTGTTTTGCAAACCACTTGCTGCGAGGTAAACGGTAAACATTCACATCATCCACTGGATACGACTCAGCAAAAAACCTGCGCTTTCCTCGTCCAAGCAAAACATCTACCTGAAAATCCTCATTCGGAAGATATTTTGCAATATGCCGTCTAGCTAAAAAACCATATCCGCCATAAGCAGTACCAACTGCACCAAAAAACTCATCAATAATTAGGCCAATTTTGATTTTTTTCTTTTCGACACTCATCTTAAATTTTTACTCTGCATTTAAATTTCATTTCTAAACATTTTGGCCAAAATACTGTTTGGAGCAATTTTATCCAAATCTAAATTTCGCAGCATCTCATTATACAAATGTATACCAAGCGTTCTCGTACTCGTAATATCTTCAATACTTAAGCCTGAATCAGTCAATTGACCAATACATTGATAATGTACGGGATAGAACACATCTATAGGCTGGATAAATTCAACTAAGTTTTGTGTCTTTACAAAATGAGTAATCGCATCAGGGCCTATAACGCCCCATGGCATATCTGCGATATGCTGACCTATACCTAACATTTTTTTGAGTTTTAAGCGTTTTTGACGAGATTTTTTATACCATGGAGGTACAAAAAATGGGTTATAAGCAGCATCCAATAAAGCGGCTAACAAGTTACTATCCTGAGGCATTGCTAATACTGCACCATTGATCTTATGATCACTTTCAAAGCCCAATAAATATTGAGACTCAGGAATCTCAATAGGCTTTAAACAATAAACATCACAATCAACATATATTCCAGAAACTTTTTTTAATAACTCATATCTAAACACATCAGAAAAAAGTGCATAACTTCCTGTTTGATTATGTTTAAAAATTTTGTCTGCTGGAATAATTAGATTTGCATCAACACACTCTACACCTTCTGGTACATCAGTAATTGTGTCATAAGCATGTAACAAAACCTTATGCCCACGCATCACAAATGATCTCAGGCAACAACTAGAAATTTGGCCTAAGGTTTTGCCAATCCACAGCGCATGAATCGTTGGAAGTTCCATTGGTACCTCATCAGTCAAATGCATAAAACATTTAAGACTATTTAAATTTTATTTTAACTTTGAATGGAAGTCGATAAAGTTGCAAGAATGCCCGTATAAGCTCTCTCTTCACCTTCTGCAGCAGATTTTTTTCTTTGACTTTCTCTGTATTTCGCCACGATAAACTCGATTTGAACTTTTTAGTTTCTGGATATAACAAGTATTCCTGAATACAGAGAGCGGGGTTCATTTGATAAACAGAATATTCTCCATCCTGTAAATATTTTTTAAACATTATTTGGTCAATATGATCAACTGACGCTAATGCTTTTACATAGTTAAATAAACTTTTAGCTGCTTTATTGGAAAGAATATATCCGGCCGTACCAAAATTAGCATTTAATAATTTTGAGATTACCCGACCATGCTCTACTGTCACTTTATTATTAATTGATAGATAATTAAATTTAGAATTTTTTTCGAGTTTTAAAATTTCCCATCTACCCTTAATCCATTGACTATTCACTAGAAAGTCATTGGCACGCTCACCCAAATAGATATCATCTTCAAACACTGCAATATAGTCCATCTGTTCATCAATTGCTTTCTTCCAAAGCAATACATGACTAAATAGACATCCTAACTCGCCTTTACTTAGACCACTGTCAAGAATAGAAATTGAATACTTTTGAGCAAGCTCATCAATCTCTTGCGGTTCAATCGCATCAAAAAATTGAAAAGGGATATCCTTACAAGCAAATTGTTCCTGTATATGTAATCTACGATCAACTGCAGATTTTAGACTAATAACAAAACTTCTCACTTATAAGTTACTCGACACGCAAAAAAGATAATTTTTAACTGTGCTGCAATTCGAGCTATTTCAACCAATGCTTTTTGTAAACCACCAACTTTATTGGCTCTCATTCTTTTCTTTCGTTCAGACGTTAACTGACTTCTAAGCTGTACGCTACTTGAACGGTAATGAAGAATCGTATCTTGAATACACAATGCAGGCTGCATTTGATACATTTCAAACCCATGATTTTTAACAATATATTCAAACATGAAATTATCTAAGGGAATAATGTAATCAATTTTTTTAATTTCATTTAGTAAAAATTTTGCCCCTTGTAAAGACAAAATATAACCCGCTGTACCCAAGTTTTTGCCAGGTAATTTATAAATTGCTCTGCCAACATCGGGAAAGTCTTTACATTTAGAGCCTAAGATCACTTTGGGTGTAAAAGCCTCTAATTTGACCAAATGCCAATCGTTTTCAATCCAATCAGAATGATTCAAAAAAAGATCTGCTTTTTCCCCTAGATGAATGTCATCTTCAAAAATTGCCATATGAGGAATATTTTCATCTACGATTTTTTGCCATAGATGAACATGACTCATAAAACATGCGAGCTCGCCTTTTGCAATATAACTCTCATGTATACTTAATTTCATCGCCTGAGCATCACGAGCTGCAATATCAGGGGTCACTGCATCAAAAAAATTAAACGCTATTCCCTGCCCCTCAAATTGAGATGAAATATGACTACGGCGCTCTGTAGCGCTTGAAAGGCTTATAACAAACTTTTTCATACTGATGGAAAATTCATAAAAATTAGGCGACATGCCTACAGGCCATAAGGATACTGTTTTTTCATAATGATGTACATTATTTCGATTACCTAAGCTTACGATCTTTATAAGCCAATGAAATGAGTGATCTACGCTTCAAATAGGACATTAATTAAGGACATATTCATTCAATATGACTTGCAACAAGCGCGCCTTTGCATCAGTTTGTTATGGTAAGTTAGATGTGTTTTTCTAAAGACCAATATTAATTTAAATCAAATACTTCTGCTTTTACAGCAATTGATTAATTTGCATTTTTTAAATATATCCCTTTTACAATTCATACACAGCAAAACATAATCTTGCAACTAAAAACACAGGCTCAAACTTTTATCAAAACCCCATCAAGTTAGATTAAAAACCATTGATAAACATCGCCTTTATTCAAATAAAGCATCTATCCAGCTCAAATCATTAATTATTTTTAATATTTTAAAGTTTTTCCTCTTTAAAAATAGAATGACAACAAAATGGCCGTTATAAATCAAAATCTATAAACTATAGTGACAACATCTAAATAGCACTTTAACTCCCATATAAAATATATTTATTATCATTACATTAGCTCACACAAAAACTTTATAACACAATCAAAAATTAGAGAAATATTTCAAAAATAACTGCGCTTTTTAGTTATAATCGAAGGCAAAGCCTTAAAAAATGGAAGCTAGGAATGTCTAACTCCACAATTAAAATTTTTGTTGGTTGCGATCCGAACAACTGTGACTTAGAACAAATGATGGTTCTGGACTATAGTGTCCGCAAGCATACCAATCATCCAGTTGAAATTATATGGATGCAGCTTAGTCACGATCCGAATAGTCCATGGTATACCAATCAGCAAACTGGTGAAGGTTGGCATACAGCACATTGGGCAACCCCTTTTTCAGGTTTTAGATGGGCAATTCCAGAATCATGTAATTTTGAAGGTCGTGCCATTTATATGGATGCTGATGTCGTCGTACTCTGCGATATTGCAGAATTGTGGGCGCACCCTAAAAAAGATGATGCAATGGTGATTGCCAAAGGCGGAAAGAACTCAGCCAGACTCTGTACTTGTGTTTGGGATTGTGAGAAAGCCAAAGCATATCTTCCCCCATTAAAAGAGATTCAAGCTGATCCTGAAAGCCATAAAAAGCTGATGCGGCTTTTAAAAGACAAACCCAAATTAGTTCAATCTTATCAAGACTCCTACAATAATATTGATGGTGAAGATTTAGCTGTTGATCAAATCAAAATCCTGCATTATTCAGATATGGGTACCCAGTTTAGCCACAAGTATTCATTACCACGCCTAGAGGCTGCAGGTCAGAAACATTGGTTTGATGGTAAAATTATGCCGCATCCACGTGAGGATTTGACGGAACTATTTGATCAATATTATCAAGAGGCGATTGCCGCCGGTTATCATCCAGAGAACTATCGTATTGAGCCATTTGGTGATTTCTCTAAAGCATCCCAAATACATTATCGTGGCAATAAAGTGACACGCCCAGAAGATAAAAATTGGTTTGCACGCTCCCTTCACAACCTAAAAACCAAGTTGAAAAAGAAAAGCTTTTCTTTAGATGACTAAAATATAATTGAAACTAGATCAGCTCTAATCCGCTATCTAGTTTCATTACTCTTGATGATTTTATAAATGAGTTTTTAAATGGTTCACTTCTTTTCAGGTCGTATTTCTAGAAGTATTTATAAATTGATTTATAAACTTTTCTTCCCTAAAGTAGCAAAACACAACCGTCGCTATTGGCCACTTTATAGTGTTGAACGCGACTCACAGAATCGTCTTGAGAAAATTTATTTTAAGAAAAAACTGGTTTCTAATAATCTCATTCCCCCACAAGTTTCGCATAAAAAATGCACGCTGGTCGCAACAGGCCCTTCGATTCAACAACTAAATCCTGAAATTTTGCATCAAAGCGATCAAGATTATATCGGTGTAAATGGCGCTATCGCATTTGATTCAATTCCATTTTCCAGTTATGTCATTATTGACCATAACTTTGTGAATGATCGTTTCGACCTAGTTCAAAAAGTCTTGAATAGCGATTGCACGTTTTACACCACACCTCGTTGCCTAGACCTGATTTTAAGACATGTTCGGATTGAAGACCTTCATTGCCAAATCAAAACCATTGAAACGATTACTGACGGTCAAGTCGAAACCTTTTTGGACCATGCTAGACACTTTGATCAAAATGAAACTGACTTCTTTATTCACAAAAGCATGGGTTTTTCACTTGATATCTATAAAGGGACTTTTGACTACTTTACCGTGGCTTATGTAGCCCTTCAGATTCTCTATACACTGGGGTATAAAGAAATTTATATCGCGGGTTTAGACATGAATAATTTTTCTCAACCACGTTTTTATGAAAGTATTGGCGGACAGCAACCGACCACCTTAAATCATCATGTCGATGACGTATTTCAAGCCTTTGATGTCGCGGCAACGCTATTTAAAGAAAAAGAGGTTAAAGTTTTTAACCTGTCTCAAAACAGTGCTGTACAAGCATTTGAGAAGATTGACCCGAGCACCTTGCTTTAAACCCTGAAAGCTCTTGTTTTAGATATCGAGTAATGAACCTTCTAGATACATGCCTTTTTCATAATAATGACTCAGGGTTTTCCTTTCCTTTCCTGCAAGCTTAATTAGCTTTGGCATTTGCTGAGGCGGGTAATTGATTGCCATATCAATTAGCACTTTTTCTTTCACCCATTGATGTTTCACTTGGAAAAACAGGGCATTTTTGTCACAGTTAATTAAGCTCATACTTGGCAAATGACGACGCATCACCTTCTGACAAGCCACGTAAGCGACTAAATATTCTAATCGACCAATCTGTTGAAACAAATCTTGATAGTCTGGCTCGGTTTCCTTAAGCTGCTGTAAATACGCTTTAGGCGTCATTTCAATGGCTTGAGCCAATTCATCAAACCAATATTTAAAGAAGATATTTTTCTCTACACTGGCCAGTAACCAATTCTCTAAGACGGGAAATTTTTTGAGTGTTGTATTCTTGGCACGGTAATAGGCAAAGCTGTTGGTATGATTCTTCGCAATCAGTTCCTGAATCCAGTCTAAGCTTTCATAAACAAGGATGCTTGCATCCAACCAAATTCCTCCATGCTGATAAATCAACTCAAAACGGAGCAAATCGGCCTTTTGTTGTGGTGTTGCTTTTGGGAAACGATCAAAATCAATATCACTAAAGTTTTTCACTGTATCTGGCGTGAGAAAATAAACCTCATAATCCGGATTGGTCTTTTTTACTTGCTCAACACATTTTTCGACAAAGCCTGAAAGTGAACCTTCCCAATACATCCAGATTTTTTTAGGAATTACGGCATCCTGCACAATCGGATTGAGCACAATCAAATCCGCCTCGTTATCCATCGCGTCGTTTAACCCTCTCTGTTTATTCGAATACATCGTATAAAACTTTAAGAGATAGAATATTTTTTTAAATATCTTCATAAGGAAACTCAGCTAAAAACCAAAACACGTGTGCATTTCATTTCACGACAGGCATTTGCATAAACTATTCGTATTAGAAGAAAAGATGCTTAAAAGCATAATAGCGATCACGCCACATCCTTTTCTGCTTCTTTAATCCATGAGAGGAATCGCGTTTTTCTAAATCTTTACGCTGAATGCCCTGTGTCGCAACCGTACCTAAAATATCACTATCCAAGCCTGCAGGTTTCACAAAAGGCTGCCAAACGCCTAAGCCTTTCCCATTCTTGCTGAGCCAACCTTGGAAAAAGAGATCAACAGGTACATGTATTTGTTTGCCAAGTTTTACAAATTCTTCAGCCCCTTTACGAGACCACAGCAACCCCACCCCACGAATCGGAAAATAGTAGGCATGCCACAGGTTAAAACCATCCATCTGCACAATATCTTTAGCGAGCTTTTTCTTTTTAGCCGCCATATTCACCACGTACCAATCTAGCTCTTTACGCTGATCTAGATACTTGAGAAGTGAATCAAGATTTTGCTTAAAATTGGGTAGAACCTGAATATCATCTTCTAAAACCACCAAATAATCGGCATCGGTTTGCAGAAATTTTTCAGCACAACCATAATGACTCAAATAGCATCCCAGCTCTGAATTAATCAGGCTACGCCCTAAAATTCGCTGTGCCTCAGCATCATCGTACTGTTTAAACTCAGATAGCGCTTTACCACGACCATCGTAGGCTGAAAAACGGGTAAATGGCCAACCTTCTTGCTGTAATTGCGCTGTTGCACTGGCTAAGCGTTGATCACTCCCATCAAGGTTGATCAGATACGTTTCAACTTTCATCATTTATCCTTTGGCTGTTTCAGCCAATAAAACTTTGGGTATATAACCTGCCAACTTATGATTTAAAGCTGCATAAATTTGCTTTGCTGCAGTGTCACTCAATTGATCCAGACTTTGCATACACCCATATTTAATCTGTTCATTACCCAAGCTTTGCAAGAAGCTGCTTAAACTGCTTTCATTTTTCAAATAGGCAATCTCAAGATCAGGCTTTAGCAAGGCCTCACCCTTTTGAATCTTCAAATGATTCATCAATGAAATCGGATTGATTTGTTCTACACTGCGGAACTTATGCTGAATCTGTTTTTCTAAAAACTTAGGATGAGCAAGTAAATAGTCTTGTAATATTTTACGGTCAACCGCATGTGGATAATGATGAATCTCAAAAAACTTTTTAAATCCAAGCATATCTGCACCTAACATTTGCGCAATCATATGTTTAGGTTGTATCGGCTTATTAAAATATTGATTTAAAAGCTGACGGTACCAAAGCTTGGCCTTGAGCACAAAACTGCTTTGCCAATGCCCGTAAATCACCATTTTCTGATCAATAAGAATATCTTCTAATTGCGCTGGCGCGTTAAAAAAGAAATCATCATTCAAATAGAAAAAGTAGTCAGATACGCCCTGAATATTCCATAACATTGTTTCAATCGAACGGGTATTGAAAGTTGGAAGATATTGCTCATAACCCGCAAAGATTTCACGATGATCAACAATGCGAATCTTGCCTGCTTCACAAATCCCATCCTGAACAAAGTCATCAATCCATTGCGGTTGCTGACCATCTGTCACAATATAGATATGTCGACAAAATGGCACATATTTTAAAATAGATGCAACGTTATAGTAAATTTCATGGTTGCTAGCAAAACGGGTATCACTGATGGCATCAGAAGCTTGTGTTTTGCCCTGATACTGCATGCGCTTCTGTTTTAACTTCGGGTCATTGCCATCCACCCAAGCAATCACCACATCAACCGGTTGCATCATTTCACTCATCAATTCACTCTTAAACGATCCGAAAGCCCGAAAATACGGCCAAACATGTTTAATCTAGATGCATATGATAACACCACTGATCTGTTCACAGGCAGTCTCTTTTCGTAATGACTGGCATCTTGATGATCTAATCATTCCATATAAATCAATCTATTATAATTGCTTAAATTTTCATATCTATAAGGGGCTTCTACAACATTCAATTCAGCCAATTTAGCAACTTTATTAATTCTTACTTAAACCTTGCAATCCCTAACAAAATCAAACCTTTTGGAATCATTTTCCATCAATATTTACGACATTTTTATTAGACGAATTTAGGTATTTTTATTATAATTACAGGTTACTTTGATGGGATTTAATCTTTTGACTGATGATTTATAATTACTTTGAGTATCAAGCAAAAATAATTAGAACTAAATTTGTTTCAGATAAAGCGTATCTGACTAAACGGTTTATCTGCAAATTAGGTTATACCCCTAATTTTTGCTCACCAAAAAGCTTCAATGAAAAAGTCACTGCCCGCATGATTTTCGAGCGAAGTCCCCTATTCACAAAATTAGCGGATAAATGCGCTGTTAGACAGCTGGTTTCAGCCAAAGTGGGTGATGCCTATTTTGTCCCATTGATTGGCATTTATAAATGTATTGATGAGATTGATTTTAACCAGTTACCCAATCAATTTGTTTTAAAATGTACCCATGACAGTGGCAGCGCCATGGTCTGTCGCGATAAAAGCAAATTTAGTGTCGAAGCAGCAACAGCTAAAATCAAAAATCATCTCAAAATGAACATGTATTTTAGAAAGCGTGAATGGCACTACAAAGATATTTGCCCTAAAGTACTGGTGGAAGAATATGTCGAGCTCTATGTCGATCCTGCCAGTCAATCCACCATTACCACATGTCGTGTGCACTGTTTTGAAGGCCATCCCGAATATCTCGAAATTGATGTGCAAGATGCTCAAGGCAATGACTACTCAAACATGTATGATACACAATGGGCGTTACAGCCATTTCGGGTCGATCTAAAAGAGAACTCACCTTCAGCTCTAGCTGCCCCGAAACAATTGCAAGAGATCATTCAACTGTCAGAAAAACTTTGTTTTTCCTATGGTTACAGTCGGGTAGACTTCTTACTCTCTCAAGATCATGTGTATTTTAGTGAAATCACGCTCACTCCAAATGCAGGACGAATGGTAATTACCCCTGTAGAATGGGATTTAAAATTAGGTGCATTGTGGCTATCCTATTAGCCGTCCATCATGTATTTAGAATCTGTTAGGTACTTATGAAAATAGCCATTGCTGGAACAGGATATGTCGGGTTGTCAAATGCAATGCTATTTGCACAACACCATGAAACCATTGCACTTGATATCCTACAAACTAAAGTAGATTTACTGAACAACAAAGTATCACCGATTCAAGATCATGATATTTCACTTTTTTTAAAAGAAAAAAAGTTAAATTTCACAGCAACGACAGACAAGCAGCTGGCTTTTCAAAATGCTGATTTTATTATTATTGCCACACCAACTGACTATGACCCTCAAAGCAACTACTTTAATACACAAAGTGTAGAAAGTGTCATTCAGGACGTTCTCGCAATTAACCCAAATGCGACCATGATCGTCAAATCTACCGTTCCTGTAGGTTTCACCGAACAAGTCAAAAATAAATACCAGACTGAAAACATTATTTTCTCGCCTGAATTTTTACGTGAAGGTAAAGCACTACACGACAACCTCTACCCGTCTCGTATCATCGTTGGGGAACAATCTGAACGTGCGCAGCAATTTGCCGATTTACTGGTAGAAGGTGCGATCAAACAGGATATTCCTGTACTTTTAACTCATTCAACTGAAGCCGAAGCGATCAAGCTGTTTGCCAATACCTATTTGGCAATGCGTGTAGCATTTTTTAATGAGCTGGATACTTATGCACAAAGCTTTGGCCTAGACACCAAACAAGTGATTGACGGGGTCTGTCTTGACCCACGTATCGGTAGTCATTATAACAATCCATCTTTTGGTTACGGCGGCTATTGCCTGCCCAAAGACACCAAACAATTACTAGCAAACTACAACAATGTGCCCAGCAATCTGATTAAAGCGATTGTCGACGCCAACAGAACCCGCAAAGATTTTATTGCCGATTCTGTGCTTGCACGAAATCCAAGCACAGTGGGTATTTATCGTCTGGTGATGAAGAGTGGCTCAGACAATTACCGTGCCTCTGCGATTCAAGGTGTGATGAAACGTCTCAAAGCCAAAGGCATCGAAATCATTATTTATGAACCCACCTTCCATGAAGACAGTTTCTTTAAGTCCAAAGTGACCCAAGATCTGAATGAGTTTAAGCAATCGTGTGATGTGATTATTGCCAATCGCCTCTCCAGTGATTTGCTCGATGTACAAGATAAAGTTTATACCCGAGATATTTTTGGAGGCGATGAATGAAAGTTCTAGTCACAGGTGCTGCTGGATTCATCGGCTTTAGTGTTGCAAAAAAACTGCTGGAACGTGGTGATGATGTAGTCGGTTTTGATAATTTTAACGATTATTATGATCCATCCCTAAAAGAGGCGCGTGCTCAGCAATTACAGTTACTGGCTGAACGCAACGATACTGGAAGCTTCACCCTGATTCGTGACAATCTCGCCAATAAAGCAGTGGTGGATCAATGTTTCCAAGCGCATCACTTTGATCGCGTGATTCATTTGGCAGCACAGGCAGGTGTACGTTATTCGCTTGAGAATCCACATAGTTATGTGGAGAGCAACCTGATTGCATTTACCAATATTCTCGAAGCCTGCCGTTACGCAGCAACACCGCACTTGACCTATGCCAGTACCAGCAGTGTCTATGGCGCCAACACCACCATGCCTTTTAGTGAACAGCATGGCGTTGATCATCCACTGCAATTCTATGCCGCAACCAAACGCGCCAATGAGTTAATGGCACATAGCTACAGTCATTTATTTAAATTACCTACCACAGGGCTGCGTTTCTTTACCGTCTATGGACCGTGGACACGCCCAGATATGGCACTGTTCAAGTTCACCAAGAACATTTTTGAAGGCAAACCGATTCCTGTGTTTAATCATGGCAATCACACTCGCGACTTCACCTATATCGACGATATTGTTGAAGGGATTATCCGAACCAGCGATAAGATTGCCACACCTGATGCCACGTGGGACAGCAACCACCCAAACCCTGCAACCAGCAATGCCCCATTTAGGATTTTCAATATTGGTAACAACCGTACGGTGAAACTGATTGAATATATTCAGGCGATTGAAAAAGCAGCGGGTAAAGAAGCGATTTTAGATCTGCTTCCTCTCCAACCAGGCGATGTACCAGACACCTTTGCCGATAGCACTGCGCTAGAAAACTATGTGGACTATAAACCAGCCACTTCGGTGGTCGATGGCGTGAAAAACTTTGTCGATTGGTATCGCCAATACCACAATATTTAACACCCCTTAAAGCAAAAAAATCAGGCATTCTGCCTGATTTTTTTATTCGATTCATCTCTTTATGTTTGGGATGAATGACTCTCGGGTTATTGCCAAGACTCTTTAATCCAATCCGATGGCAACACATAACGATACCACTTACCACCACCACCACTGATCGCATCAGGTGGATTAATCTCACCATGGAAAATAATGATTTTTGCGCCTTTGGGTTTGATAGGCGGTTGGAAATAAGCAAATGGTACTCGTCTTAAACAATGGTATTTATAGCTTTTGCACCAATCTTTATTCCAATAGCTCAGTTTGCCTTCTTTATGTACAAACCAAGATAGGTACTCTTGTTCATTACGGAATTTTTGACTGATCTCATTAAAGTTTGCACGGAAGTACGGCAAAATGTCAGGGAAAGCACCCAGTTTGAAACGATAAACCGAACTATTGCCTGTGATACGCCAAGGACGTTTCCAGTCGTGAATCACCAAGAACTCACCTTCCGCCTGGAAGAAGCAGTCAATATTATCAATGATCACCACATCCAGATCGAGAAATAGCGCATTGCCTTTTAAGCCATACAAATCTGGCTCAAAAGTCGACAGTTTATTCCAACCACGCTCAGGGCTACCTGCAGGCAAATCTAGAGATGGAATCGGAAAACATTGAATATTCGGGTCAATACCTTCGGTACGATCGGTCAAGCACACCATTTTAAAAGGCAAAGTCAAATGACGTTTGACCATGTTATACAAACGGTTGACGTACTCAGCACCATACTTGGTTCCCCACTTCATGCACAAGATCACATTGTCTTCATGAGTTGCCGAATTTTGTTGAATATCTACCATCTGATAACCTTAAATGCTTGAGATACGAGGCTCCACTTTGTCCAAAAAAACAAAAGTGTTCAATCATATGCACTGAATATACGTTCATCTTAGCATAGAGCGGATTGTTTTTTTTAGTATTAATTCGTCAATAAAAAAGCGAAGCCTAAGCTTCGCCTTTGTGCACGATTACAGCTTATTTAATATAAGTTAACCAGTGTGCATATTTATCATTGCGACCTTGTACTGCATCAAAGAAGGTCTTTTGAATTACAGTGGTAATCGGACCACGTGAACCACAACCAATTTCACGGTCATCATACTCACGAATTGGCGTCACTTCTGCAGCAGTACCGGTAAAGAATGCTTCATCAGCGATGTAGAATTCATCACGAGTAATACGACGCTCAACCACTTCATAACCCAAGTCTTTAGCAATGGTAATCACGGTTTGACGAGTAATCCCTTCCAATGCACCACCAGCTAAATCAGGGGTATGCAAGACACCATCTTTAATCAGGAATACGTTCTCACCTGCACCTTGGCAAACAAAACCTTGTGGGTCAAGCAACATTGCTTCGTCATAGCCTGAACGTGCCACTTCCTGATGTGCCAAGATCGACACGGTATAGTTACCACATGCCTTTGCTTTACACATGGTCACGTTTGGATGGTGATGTGTGAATGAAGAGGTTTTCACACGAATACCACGTGCCATTGCTTCTTCACCCAAGTATGCACCCCAACCCCATGCAGCGACTGCAGCATGAATGGTGTTGTCTGTTGCAGCAATACCGAGTTTCTCAGAACCAATCCAAATTAATGGACGCAGGTAGCAAGATGCTAGTTTATTTTCACGAACCACATCAATTTGTGCTTGTTCTAATGTCGCTTGATCAAATGGAACATTCATCTGATAAATTTTTGCTGAATTTAATAAGCGCTTAGTGTGATCTTGCAAACGGAAGATTGCTGTACCATTTGGGGTTTCATAAGCTCTGACGCCTTCAAAGACACCCATACTGTAGTGTAGTGTGTGAGTTAAGACGTGAATTTTTGCATCACGCCAATCAACTAATTTTCCATCTTGCCAAATAAAACCATCACGATCAGCCAAACTCATCGCACATACTCCATTTTCTTTTTTACACAATTATTCACTTTCCAATGCTTGCGCAGTTGGATCAATTAATCTCTGCCATAACTTGCAAACGATCTCGCGGGTATCGTGCCAATCCGCAGCATTGACTTGCATAGATTGATTTGCAAGCGCTAGACGGTGGCTCTCAGCTCGTTCACGGAGATAAGCGTGTATTAATGCTGTGGCATCTTCACTGGATAAGCAGCCTGCTTGAGCAGCATCTTCTAGAATTCTTACATTGTCGGAAAAATGGGCGAGATCTGTATTCGTCCCACTCCATGCAAGCACAACATACTGTGCCATAAATTCGATATCAACGATACCACCTGAGTCCTGTTTTAAATGAAAAATCCCATGTTTTTTTTGCTCAGAAGATGATCCCAAATGATCTTTCATCTTTTGGCGCATTTTCAGCACTTCTTCACGCACTACATTTTCATCACGCACTTGGGTCAGGATTTGACAGCGAATCTGTTCAAATTGCGTGCATAATCCACGATCTCCTGCAATCGAACGAGCACGCACTAGAGCTTGATGCTCCCAGAGCCAAGCACTTTTCTGTTGATATTGTTCATAAGCTTTTAAACTGGTGACCAACATCCCAGCCTCACCCGAAGGTCGCAGACGAGTATCAATTTCATAGACACGTCCATCCAAGGTTTGCGTCGTCATCAAGGACATAAATTTCTGCGCAACACGAATCGCAAACTCGGCCCCACTAATACCCTTACGGCCATCGGTTTCACCTTGTTCTTCAAGTGCATGGATAAACACTAAATCTAAATCCGAGCCATAGCCCAACTCAATGCCACCCAATTTGCCATAAGCAATCACCGCAAAGCCTTTATTGTCCAAACTGCATCGTTGCCCATCATTGCCGATAGGATAGCCGTGCCGTTCTGCAACCGCTTCATATGCGAGATTCAGCGTCGCCTGTACACTGACTTCAGCAATATCCGTGAGCGCATCGGAGACTTTCATCAACGGACTTTCTGCCAATACATCACTGGCGGCAACTGTCAGCACATTACTCTTTTTAAATAAGCGCAATACCCGCATCTGATCTTCAACTTGATCAATCTCGATCCGCAACAATTGTTGGCGCAGTGAATCTTCCAGATCTTTGCGTTGTGGCAGACCAAAATCCATCGACAAGAACTCGTCCAACAACACAGGATATTGCGCCAGTTCTTCACAAATCCACGGACTGACGGTTGCCATCTTGACCAGTCGCTGCAAAGCACCTCGGCTTTCCATCAACATCACCAGATAGACCGTACGACGTAACACCGATTCCACCAAGGGCATCAAACGTAACAGTGCCGTTTGCGGTTGATCCGACTGTAAAATCGCTTCGATCAAATGCGGCCAGAATTTCTTTAAACGCTCTAAAGCACTGGCAGGGATTTTGCGTAACGCCTGCCCATGCCAGAAGTTTTGAATTAAGTTCTTGGCATCATCATTTAGTACTGCATTGAGCTTTTGCTCAAGCTGGACAAAATCATCTACAGGCTCGGCAAACTCTTTTTCCTGAATCAATTGTTTAAACTGGACTTTGACCTTGTCACGTTTCTGGTTCAACACCTCTAAGAAGGCAGACCAATCGGTAAAGCCAAGTGTGTCCAACATACGTTGTCTGAGTTCAGATTCAGTTGGCAAGGATTGAGTTTGCTGATCATTCAAGGCTTGAATGGCATGTTCGACTCGTCTCAGGAATAGATAAGCATCTTCCAGATCAATCACTGCTTGCTGATCTAATAATTCAGCCTCACCCAAGTGATGTAAATTGACTAAACATTGACGATCTTGCAGTTCACGCTTCGATCCACCATAGATCAACTGGAACACCTGCACGATGAACTCGATTTCACGAATCCCGCCTGCACCGAGCTTAATATCTTCTTCGATATTACGGCGCATGACCTCACGTTCGATCATGGCTTTCATTTCACGCATGGCAGCAAAAGCGGAATAATCGACATAACGGCGGAATACAAACGGACGCGACATGTCTAACAATTCTTCGCCCGCTTTGCCGCCGGTAATTACCCTTGCCTTAATCCACGCATAACGCTCCCATTCACGCCCATGCTGGCTTAAATATTTTTCTAGTCCACTATGGCTAATCGCCAAGGCTGAACCATCGCCCCACGGACGCAAACGCATATCAACACGGAACACAAAACCATCTGCAGTAATATGGTCGAGCAGATAAATCAGTTTCTGTCCCCATAGAATGCAGAACTGCTGTACATCAATACATTTACGCCCATTGGTTTCGCCTTGTTCATCGAAGGCAAAAATCAGATCAATATCACTGGATAAATTCAGCTCTTGCGCGCCGAGCTTACCCATACCAATCACAATTAGATCTTGTAACTGACCTGAATAACCAATGGGTTCACCGTGTTTGGCTAATAAAGGCGGTAATGCAAAAGCTTTGGCGGCACAAATACTGGCATCGGCAAAATCGGATAGCTCACGTGTCAACGTCACCACATTGGTGAGTTGATTGGCATCTTGCCAAATCCAGCGAAACATCAGCTTGGCACGGAGTACGCGTAAAGCTTTCATCCATGATTGTTCATCGGTGACTTCAGCCACAGCCAATTGTACTTTTTGATGGATGGTTTCGGTCGACAGCGAGTCCAGAAATAGATCTTCGGAATAGTCTTGTTCTAATTGTAATGTGTATAAATTTAAAGCTTGTTCAGCATATTGGCTTGCAACTAAGGTTTTTTGTAGCTGTTGCGCATTCATATAAAAAGGCTCGACTGATGTCATCTCATCTAAGTTAGTTATATCAGTTACAAGCTTATCTTTAAAATCTCTTTAGACTAATTTCGCTTTGCTTTTTTGTTGATCCGTACATAAATCAACCTGTTCACGCTCAATCGGCAGCAACACGGTAAATACCGTGCCTTCGCCTTCATTGGAGCTGACATTGATTTCACCCAAATTCATTTCTACAAAGCGCTTACACAAGCTTAAGCCCAGACCTGCGCCTTTCTCTCCTGCCGTGCCTTTATAGCTCATGGTAATCCGTGGCTGGAACAGATCGTTGATTTGTTGTTGGGTCATACCGAGGCCAGTGTCTTTGACGTAGACTTCAACATAGGTACCTTTATGTTGTGCTTGGATATAGACCTTGCCCGTACCATCAACATCGGTAAATTTCAGTGCATTAGACACCAAATTCTGAATGACCGAGGTGATCATATTCATATCGGCATAGACTTTAAGATTTTCATCCACTTCATTAATCAGTTGAATATTCTTCTTAATGGCCAAGGTTTTGAGAATATCGGTCACAATATTGGTGATCTGACGCAACTTAAAGTTGATCGGGTGATAGACAAAACGCCCACCTTCCGCCATCGCCCAATTCAGTAAGCTTTCCAATAAGTTATAGGTCGATTGCGAAGTATCATAAAGATAGTCAGCGATATTCTGAATACTGGATTCGTCTAAGGTTTCACGTTCTTTCGCTAATATCTCAGAGAAACCGAGTAGCCCATGAAATGGCGCACGTAGGTCATGGGAAATAATCGAAAAGAATTTGGTTTTACTAAAATTGAGTGCAGCTTCTTGTTCGTATAATTCTTTCAACTCGTCATGATTAAACTTCAATTCCAGTTGTTGCATGAAGTTGACACAATGTTCTTGCAGCAGTTGTTTTTGTAGATCGCTAAAGCCTTGAGCAGCTTCATCAAACAGGACGATATAACCGAGTGAAGTTTGATCTGGGTGTCTAAGATGTAAAGCGACTGCAGTTTGGATTTTCTTTTTTAGGGGTGCGAGAAATGCCAGTAAAGTTGAGTATTGCGGATGGTCACTATCGACCAGATCACCATTCACAAATAGGGTATTTAGACTTTTGCTAATTTTTGCAGAATCAATGGCTTTGAGTTTTTCAGGACAGCGGTGCCACAGATAGGGTTCTTGGTGAAATGCCAGCAATGCAGTACTGGCTTGCATCAGTTTTCGATTGAACTGTAAAAATTGCTCGAGCAAGTTCTGCTCTGAAGTTAGCCCCAAAGAAAGAGAGATTTTACAAGCACTTAACTTTTCGGCTTGCTGTAGTTCTAATAATTGAATCGTCATTCCCGCCTCTCGAATATTTTCGTTATACGGTTCTTTACGTTTTATAAAAAAAATGTGAAAACTATCACTTAGTATTAACAAACTTTAACAGAAAAGGCAATTGTTGATTCAATCAATTCGCAACAAAACGTGAAATTTCATTAAATTTTAACTTAAATAGATTGGATGCATTTAAAGGTTTAAATCATTGGTTGGATCAACTTGCAGTTCTTCTTGAACCTGCACAACGAAGGAAACTATCAAGAATCTTATCGTAAGGTCTGCATCTTCGATTCCGTAAGCGAATCAAAAACAAAGAGATCCCAATGGTAACTAATTTGTCCCACGCAAAAATGATCAAATTGGAAATATAAAACCTAAAGGGGTCACGTTTCAAAAAATTGGCAGACAGCTTAAAACAGAATATTCAGATAATCATGCGTCCAGTGTTGGTTTTGGTGGACGTGCTGACTTTGTTGCTTCAGTACACTAGGAGGGAGAAACAATTCACCCGAGCAGATTTGCGAAATCGACTATCAATCCAGTCCGTGAACTGATTATTTTTAGTAAAGCTGATCAAGAGTAGATAAAAACACAAATTTTATTTTTAGATACTTAAGAAAATCATAGCTTTAAATAATTTACAATATTATTGTTGGGAAATACACAAAGCTATAGCCTATATCACATCTATAACGTTATAATGTCTAACCTAAAATAAAAAAATAATTAGGTTATATTTTTAGAGGTGCGTATATGAATTGGTTTAAAATTGGACTATCAGAAGCTGAAAAAGATAGATTCGAAGAGTTCCAAAAGAATCGTCGTCCATCTATGCGTGTAATTGGGCGTGGTACTTTGACAATGTCCTTAGAGGATGCTCGAGCAGCTCGAAGAGAGATGTTAGAGAAAGAAGCTCAAGAAAATGAAACTAAAAAAGTAGCTGATCGCAATTACCAACCTGCACGATAATTTTTTTAATGCTCTTACTCTTAATTCTACCATTATTAATCTCTGGCTATTGTGTTCAACAGTGGAATTTTAGACATTACTATCAACTACATCGTTATACAGGGCAGCTCCTATACTTAAAAAGTGCTTTTTTAGGGGCTGTTTGTTTAGCTGTATCATTTATTTTTTGTTCGCTTCTATTATCAATAAAGTCATTTTCAGTTTTTGAATATACGATTAATTTTGATTTACTAACATATCTAAGTTCATTTTTAAAAAATACTTTAAAAATCCAACGTCAATCACTCCCGTTTTATATGTTACTTACTATTTTTACCTTTTTAGTGGCTTTTATCTGGTCACATGGTGAGAATTTTATCAATATTTTACCTAGATATTTAAGATTTAATGATGAACAGTTTAAGCGAAAAGAGGGATTAACAGACGGGAAAACTGCCTCGGTAAAAGACAAATGGGAGATTTCGAAATTAGGCTTTATTGTTGATATCAAGCAAAAAGTATTTTGTGAAAATCCCTTAGATGCATTGTTTATGATGTCTTATGAAATGACTCAAGATATCATGCTTCATATGAGTGATCGAAAAGTTTATATTGGTTTTGTCATGACATTAAGTGAACCAAATGAATCCCAATCTTTAGCTCAAGAAATTACAATTTTCCCTCTAAAAAGTGGTTATAGAGACAAAGATAATTTAACAGTTACTATCACTACTAATTATAAAAAAGAAGATGCTCTTTTTATAATTTTGCGAAGAGATGAAATTGTTTCTGCTACTATTTATGATGTTAGTATTTTTCAAAACTTCCAACAACATTCTGCTATTAAGTTAGCTGAAGATAAATTTAAGCAAAGAATCGAGAACAATAAAATCATTAGTACTCAACATTAAATTTTATAATAAATAAAATTTTAGTAATTTTTTAAAATCTATTAACAAAATTATTGAATCTACCAGCAGATTATAATAAATTTAAAAGAAGATAGTTAATTTTTATAAAAAGGCGACTTATTTCAAATGGAAAAAGAAATAAACAATGATTTAGATAGCTTTGAAACACAAGCAAATGCTAACACCAACAACATCAAAAAAGAATATAACCTATTTAAAGTCAATGAGTTATGGGATTTAATTTCTAAAAACAAAGAAGATATTGATCTTGTAAAAAATGAAATTTTCAAGCATTTAATAAATCTTCAGAAAAAATTTAAAGTTGATAAATATGAGCTCCTAATTATTTTTGACGAAAAGAACTCTATTAGTACATTCCACTCCGATCAAATATATGAGGCTATTTCCGATCTTAATAAAGAGAAAGATATATTAATGTTTTTACTAAGTGATGGGGGAACCATCGAACCGGCTTATCTCATTAGCAAAACTTGCAAAAGATTATGTAAAGAAAAATTTGTAGTAACAATTCCTCGTCGCGCCAAATCTGCTGCGACATTAATCGCATTAGGTGCAAATGAAATACATATGGGGTTATTAAGTGAATTAGGCCCTATAGATCCTCAAATAAATGGGATGCCAGCATTAGGACTAACCAATGCTTTAGAAAAAATAGCCTCTTTAGCCCAACAATTCCCAAAATCTTCCGATATGTTTTCAAAGTATTTAACAGCTAATCTAAAAATGAATGAATTAGGTTATTTTGAACGTATTAATGAGTCTGCAAGTCAATATGCTCAACGCTTACTTGAAGGAAAAAAGTTTGCAAATAATGAAACGGCTCAGTCATTAGCATATCATTTTACCAATCACTATAAAGATCATGGCTTTGTCATTGATAGTGAAGAAGCTTTGAAATATTTAGGTGATAATGTTATTAAAGAAGGTACTTTCGAATATGAATTTGGAAATGAATTGTTTACATTTTTAAATATAACCTCACTTTTTCTAGAAGTCATGCACAATAAAGAGTTTAGATTTGTTGGCTCAAAAAGTAAGGGCATACACCTTCAAGATAAAGAAAAATAATTAACACTCCATCAAATTTAACTTTATTCAGTCTGTCATCCTATTATTGGCATGGGTTGGCAGCACTCTCAACTGAACTTATTAACAATTATTATAAACAAGACTATAAAAATAACTCATTAAAAAACCCCAAGCCTTTAATACCAGCTTGGGGTCTTTGAATCTTGGTCCCGAGGGTCGGACTCGAACCGACACGTCATCTCTGACAGCGGATTTTGAGTCCGCCGCGTCTACCAATTTCACCACCTCGGGAAGAGTGCGATGCTTTGTGTTGCGTATAATAACCTGTTTGATTTTATTGTCAAACACTAACTCACGCTTATTGCTCACTTTTAAATCATTCAGATATTTTTCTGCTTATAAACACGCTAACTCAGCGAGAAAACGCAAAAAAGACTATACTACGCCCAATTTTTGCAATGTTTTAGATGTATGCAACTCTCCGACTTTTCGTTTGATCTCCCTGATGAACTTATTGCTCGCTATCCCTTAGACAGCCGTAGCGCATCTCGCCTGCTGCATATCGATGCGCAAGGTCAGTATCACGACCACGCCTTTACCGATATTCTCGACCTACTCGAAGACGGTGATTTACTGGTACTGAATGACACCAAAGTCATGAAAGCACGCTTAAAAGGTAAACGTGCTACAGGCGGGGCAATCGAAGTTCTGGTTGAGCGCATGTTGGATACCCACAATGCCCATTGCCACATCAAATCAAGCAACTCACCGAAAGCTGGCGCAGAACTGTATATCGGTGAAGATGCGGTGCCTGTCACCGTACAAGGTCGCCACGAAAACCTGTTTGTGGTGAAGTTTTCACAACCGATTTTGTCGGTGCTGGATCAATACGGTCAACTGCCGATTCCACCTTATTTCAACCGTGAAGCGGAAGAGATTGATACTGAACGTTATCAAACCGTGTTCCACGACCCTGAAAAAATTGCCAGCGTTGCAGCACCAACTGCCAGTCTGCATTTCGACCAAGGCTTATTAGAAAAACTAGCAGCCAAAGGCGTGCAAAAAACCTTTGTCACGCTACATGTCGGTGCAGGGACTTTTATGCCTGTGCGTACTACAGACATTACCAATCACATTATGCACAGTGAATGGTGTGATGTTCCACAAGCCACGATTGACCTGATTTTGGCAACCAAAGTACGCGGTAATAAAGTCATTGCAGTGGGTACCACGGCGACCCGTGCCCTAGAAAGCGCAGCACAAGCCAATCAAGGTCAAATTGCAGCGTGGACTGGTGATACCCAAATCTTTATCTATCCAGGTTATCAGTTCTGTATCGTGGATCGTTTAATTACCAACTTCCATTTACCAGAATCGACCTTATTGATGTTGGTTTCAGCGCTATCCAATCGTGACAATATCTTGGCGGCTTATACCCATGCAGTAGAACAACGTTATCGCTTCTTTAGTTATGGCGATGCGATGTTGGTGGATAAGCTCGACGCTTAATACAGATTAATCGGCTAAATTCTGGTTTAGTCGATTTTTCCTATAAAAATGCTTTGGTAAAAGTCGTTCATTCAAAATAATAAAACACAGCTAGATTCAGATTATAGACTTCTTAGTTTCTGAAATTTAACGCATAATTCAGACAAGACCACCCCATTATAATGAAACGATTATTTCCATGCCAATCGACACTGTACAACAAGCGCTGCATATCAGGCGTAAAAAAAATGCGCAGGTTTTTCGCAATATTGCACGACTGTGGGATGTTGGACAGAAAGCACATAGCGATCAAGCCCTACTAGATGCACTGCATCCTTGGCGTGACGATCACAGCCTGCGTTTTTTTAATGTACTGCCCTATTTATTCGCATTGATCAGCGTAGGCACATTAATCTTTGGTTATTTTCTACATCCACATATTCAATATAGCTGGAGTTTACTTGGTGCATTCCTTACTGGTTTTCTGGCCTATTTGCTCTATGAACCACAACAAGCATTAACACGCGTCATTCATTATCTAGAAGAACGCATGACCGTATTACGCTATGGTTTACAGTTCCAGCAACTCCCAGCTTATTTACCGATTCAAGCGCAGCCCCTTTTGGTGATCAGTAAGTTAAAGCAACATTTCCCCCTATTTAATCGGGGTAATGAAGCCAACGAGATTACCCAATACGCATCGACCACATGGCATGATGGCAACACAGAACATCAGGTTCTACTGTTTCAATATCACTATGTCAGCGAAATGCCGATCCTACAGGATCAAAGCAGTGATAAAAAAATTGTCAAAAAAATCCATAAAGATTTGTGGGGTGCCTTTATTTTTCAAATGCCAGCCTTAGGAATTGCCGTCAGCAATCAACGCGCTCGTTTCTTTGCGCCCTACACCAGCTCATGGCAAAGCAGTGACATTTTGATTAATCAAGAATTGAATATCTTTGGTCTTGATCAACACCAACTTGCCAAAGCAATCAGCCCGAGCCTCACCTTAAAACTACATGATTTTTTTCAACATTTTACAGGTGATTTAATTTATCATCATGAAGAGCAAATCATGTGTTACGTGGGCGAACAAAATCTTTTCCAAACCGCCAGTAAACGCAGTGACATTCAGGATATTCCAGCATTACGTGGACACTTAAGAACCATGACCATGCCGCAATATCATAAGTTTCAACAATTGATGCTGAATTTAATTCGCTAATCATTGAGCAATAACAATAAGGGGAATGGCGATGACAGGTTTACTGATCTTCTTGGGAATTTTTGCCGCACTGATCGTGTGGGGCATTTCTATCCGCAATAATATCGTGCGATATTTTAATGCCACCAAACGGGCATGGTCAGAAGTGGCCAACTTCGAACGTCAAAAAGTAAAGACCTTAGAAGCCTTGGAAGCGACGCTGGATCAATATACTCAGTTCGAGAAATCAACTTTAGAAAAAGTCACCGAATTGCGCCAACAGATTCTCAATCTGAATGTGAATGACACGGATATTTCCCAATTACAACAAATTGAGAAAATGAGTAAGGAACTGATTCGTAGCTTGAATGTAGTGGTCGAAAATTATCCTGAACTGAAAGCAGATGCACTGTATAGCAAGATGATGGATGATATTCAGGAGCAAAACGAAAATGTCGGTGCTGCAATTACCATTTTTAACCGCAATGTGGAATTGTTTAATAACCAGATCGAGGTGTTTCCAAACAACTTGATCAATACCCTGACTTTATCCAAGAAAGCCATTCGCCCGTTTAAGGATAATCTGGCGACTGAAAATTTTGACTATAAGCCGAATTTTTAGTGCGGTAGTTATACACATTAGCATCTTATAGTTATCTCACTAATTTCAGCAAAAACATTCGGTTGGAGTTACTTTTGTTTTGGCAAAAGTAACCAAAACCCTTGACAGCTTTAATCGCTGTTCATAGACTGACTGTACATCCCTGCTACCGCAGCCTAACGCGGCGGCATCCATGCCGCCATCTCGATAGCAAATTTCCTCACAAATTTCGCATTACAAAATGCAAAAACCTTATGAACGTAAATAAGCATTTACTTCTCAACATTCAAACAAATATCAATCAAAACTTATTAAACTAAATCTATTTTATCTCTCGCTACATTTAGTAGTAGAACTACACGCCATAATCGGGGAAAATAGCCACTTTCGATCAGCGAACTGTTTTTTCGCCTCCTTGCGCTGCAATCAAAGTAGCACTTCGATCTTGCTCAGGTTATTACATGAAATTTGAAAAATTAGGCCAGTCGGGGCGCGCCCGTCGTGGTCGACTTACTTTAGAACATGGTGTGGTTGAAACCCCTGTGTTTATGCCAGTGGGTACTTATGGTACGGTTAAAGGCATGCTCCCGCGTGACATTGAAGAAATTCAGGCACAAATTATCTTAGGAAATACCTTCCACCTTTACCTACGTCCAGGCTTGGAAGTGATTAAAGAGCATGGCGGTCTGCATGAGTTTATCCAATGGGATAAACCAATTTTGACTGACTCTGGCGGTTTCCAAGTGTTTAGCTTGGGCGCAATGCGTAAAATCAAAGAAGAAGGTGTCACCTTCCGCTCTCCGATTGATGGTTCAAAGGTGTTCTTGTCTCCAGAGATTTCGATGGAGATCCAACATGTATTGAACTCAGATATCGTGATGATTTTTGATGAATGTACCCCTTACCCTGCCACGCATGAAGAAGCGCAAAAATCATTGCAGCTCTCTTTACGCTGGGCGAAACGTTGTAAAACCCATCACCATGATGAACTTAACAATAAAAATGCCTTATTCGGCATTATTCAAGGTGGGATGTACGAAGACCTGCGTGACGAGTCACTCAAAGGCTTGTTAGAAGTTGGTTTTGATGGTTATGCGATTGGTGGCTTATCAGTCGGCGAACCGAAAGAAGAAATGATCAAAGTCCTTGATTATTTACCCAACAAAATGCCGCAGGACAAACCACGTTACTTAATGGGCGTGGGTAAACCAGAGGATATCGTGGAAGCGGTTCGCCGTGGTGTCGATATGTTTGACTGTGTGATGCCAACCCGTAATGCCCGTAATGGTCATTATTTTGTTACCGATGGTCTGGTCAGAATCCGTAATAGTAAATATCGCCATGATAAAGGGCCTTTAGACCCACATTGTGATTGCTACACTTGTAAAAACTTTACTCGTGCCTATTTATATCATTTAGAGAAGTGTGGTGAGATGCTGGCATCAATGCTTGGCACCATCCACAACTTGCGTTACTACCAACGCCTGACGCAAGGTATGCGTGATGCATTGGATAATGGCACATTTGATGAATACGTTCAGGACTTTTATGCCCGTCGTGGATTAGAAGTTCCAGCATGTCCAGAAGACTAAGCAGAACGATTTGCATCAAGATTTGCGCCTGATCGCAAGACAAGGTACATTGCAAAACGAATTGGAATTTATTGTTAATTTTTTGCCTTTTAATTTTAGGAAATCGAAATGAGTTTTTTCATCTCTACTGCTCACGCTGCACCTGCTGCGGCACAAGGTCCAAGCCTTATGGCAAACTTATTGATGATCGCGGTATTCATCGCAATCTTCTATTTCTTGATCTGGAGACCTCAGGCAAAACGTGCTAAAGAACACCGTTCTTTAATCGAAAGCTTGGGTGTAGGCAGCGAGATCGTGTTTGCTGGTGGTTTAATGGGGAGAATTACCAAACTTGAAGGTGACTTTGCAGTTGTTGAACTCACTCGTGGTGTTGAGGTAAAAATCCAACGTGCGAGTGTCATTTCAGTATTACCTGAAGGCACATTAAATAACCTTTAATCATAAAATAGTCGTGCCTCAGCACGACTTTTTCATTTAAGAAGAAAGCGAATGCGTTACCCTGCATGGAAATATTTACTGATCCTTGTGGTACTTGTGATCAGTACGTTATATGCACTTCCAAGTCTGTATCCAGATGAACCTGCTGTCCAAATTTCGGGGGCAAAAGCAGGCACCAAAATTGATCAGACGATCGTGCAAAAAGCTGAGCAGATTTTAAAAACTGCCAACATAAGCAGTCACGACAATAGCTTTACCAATAACGCGGCATTATTACGCTTAAACTCTTCTGAAGAACAGTTAAAAGCCAAAGAAGTGTTACGTCGTGATTTAGGTGAAGACTATGTAGTTGCACTCAACCTTGCACCAACCACTCCTGAGTGGTTGCAAAAGATTGGGGCAAAACCGATGAAACTCGGTTTGGACTTACGTGGCGGTGTACACTTCTTGCTCGAAGTCGACATGGATAAAGCGATTAGTCAGCGTATGGAAACATCTGCGACTGATTTGCGTCGTCAGTTCCGTGATAACAAAATCAAATTTAACAACCTTGCTTTAAATAACAATACCATTACTATCCAGTTTGCCAGCAATGCAGACCGTGATGCGGCGACTGATTTTTTACGTCGTAATGGCAATGAGTTTACCCAACAAGCGGTTGCAACATCATCTGGTGCGACTTTAAGACTGAATTATACCGATGCGCGTCGTCAGGAAATTCAATCTTATGCAGTCAACCAAAACTTAACTACTTTACGTAACCGTATTAACGAACTTGGTGTGGCTGAAGCACTTGTACAAACCCAAGGTAGCAACCGTATTGTGGTTGAATTACCGGGTGTACAAGATACCGCAGAAGCAAAACGTGTCTTGGGTCGTACCGCGAACTTAGAGTTCCGTTTGGTCGCAGATAGTAATGATCAATATATTGACCCATATACAGGGAAATATAATGGTCAGCCGCTTCCTCCAGGGACTGAAGTCTTTGCTTATCAGTCTTTAGACAGTGGTCGTCAATTGCTGTTACAACGTAACCGTATTTTGACTGGTGAACGTGTTCAAAACGCAAGTTCTGGCTTTAGCCAAGACTCTGGTGGTGCTGAAGTAAACATCACGCTGGATTCTTCAGGTGGTAAGTTGATGGCAGATGCCACTCGTGGTGCTGTCGGCAAACGTATGGCGGTTTTGTTTATCGAAAATAAACAAAAGATTTCTTATGTTGCTGATCCAAACACGGGTGTCCAGACTGAAGTTCGTACTCCATATACTGAATCTGTGGTGATCAACGCTGCGACGATCCAAGCAGTATTGGGTTCACAATTCCGTATTACCGGTCTAGATTCACCACAAGAAGCGGCAGAACTTGCCTTGATGCTGCGTGCGGGTGCTTTGGCTGCACCAATGTACTTCGTTGAAGAGCGTGTTGTAGGTCCAAGCTTGGGGCAAGAAAACATTGATAAGGGCGTATTATCAACTCAGATTGGTTTCTTGCTAGTTGCGATCTGGATGGTGGTGTTCTTCCGTTTATTCGGTTTGATCGCCAACTTTGCCTTGGTGTTTAACCTTGCCATGATCTTAACCGTGATGTCTTGGCTTGGTGCCTCTCTTACCCTACCAGGTATTGCAGGTATCGTGATTACCATTGGTATGGCAGTCGACTCCAACGTCCTGATCTGTGAACGTATCCGAGAAGAAATGCTCTGGGGTGCCTCGCCCAAACAAGCAATTGTCGCTGGTTATGATCGTGCCTATAACACCATTCTCGACTCGAACTTAACCACCTTACTGGTTGCGTTCATCTTGTTCGCGATTGGTACAGGTCCGATCAAAGGCTTTGCGGTGACCTTGATGATTGGTATTGTTTGTTCAATGTTTACTGCAATTACCGTTACCCGTGCCATCGTACAGCTCATTTATGGCAAACGCCGTAATTTGAAAAAGTTGAGTATTTAAGGAGATTCACATGACTGATCTGACTCAACCAGACTCAAAGCAATACGGTCGCCCAGATGATATAAAAATCATCCCATTCATGAAGATTGCCAAACCTGCGGCCATCTTCTCGATCCTGATTACCATTGCAAGCATCTTCTTTATCGTCACCAAAGGGCTGAACCTAGGTCTAGACTTTACCGGTGGTATTTCTGCTGAGCTTAACTACAAGCAAGGGGTTCAACCTGCGCAAGTGGTTCAGGCCTTAGATCGTGCGGGATTCAAAGATGCTGTGGTTCAGACTTTGGGAAGTAATACAGACCTGATTGTGCGTATGCCCGTGCAAGAAGACCTGAATGTTGAAGACCTCAGCAATAGCATCACCAAAGCAGTGCAATTACCGAATAACACCGTAGAAGTCCATAAGGTCGATGCGGTCGGTGGTGCAGTCGGTAATGAACTCTATGTCCGTTCTGCGGGTGCAGTTGCGCTTGCACTCATCTTGATGTTGATCTACGTCACCATTCGCTTCGAGTTTAAACTGGCGATGGGTGCGGTAATGTCGTTATTCCACGATATCATCATCATTATCGGTGCATTTGCATTGTTCCAATGGCCGTTCGACTTAACCGTACTTGCGGCTGTACTTGCCGTGATCGGTTTCTCACTTAACGATAACATCGTGGTATCGGACCGTATCCGTGAAAACTTCCGTAAGATTCGCGGTGCCACACCCCGTGAAATCGTGGATATTGCGCTAACAGAGACTCTACGTCGTACTATTCATACCTCGATGACCTTATTACTCGTGGTCCTTGCCATGATGTTCTTGGGTGGTGATGGTCTACATTGGTTCTCTGTGGCAATGTTTGTTGGTGTATTTGTGGGAACCTACTCATCGATCTATATCGGTACAGCATTCGCCTTATGGCGTGGTCTGAATCGCCAAGACTTTATCGTTCAAGTTAAACCTGAATTTGAAGAAGAAGAGATTCCTTAATCTCCTTTCTTTGGATTGAACAAAAATGCCAGCGAAATGCTGGCATTTTTGTATGCGCTTTAAGGAAAAGCTGAACTTAAACAGACGCTCATAATCGATATTTTTACACGCAGTTGCGCTTTATTATCCTTTTATTAAGGGATAATCATAATCTCCCCACTTACTGGTTTGAATGCCTAAACCATGTAAGCCCTCAATCAATTTGACCGCAGCCCGAACCCCATCAATAATCGGGATTCCCAACTCTAAACTGACCTGATCCGCCATCTCGGCCATGCCACCACAGCCCAAGACGATCGCTCCAATTCCATCCTCCATTTTGGCTTGCTGGCAGCTTGCCAATAATTTTTCATAGGCCGCTTGCTTATCATGTTCCAATGCCAATACCGGAAGATCAATGCATCGAATCTGTGCACATTTTCGTTCAAAGCCATATTGATGTAATAAATGTTCAGCAATAATTTTGGTTCGGGCTAAGGTGGTGACAATCGAGAATTTTGTCGCCACCAAACTGGCCATATGAAATGCAGCTTCGGCAATGCCAACCACAGGTGCCTGAGCCAATTCCCTCGCCGCATGCAAAGCAGGATCACCAAAGCAAGCAATAATATGCCCATCGACCTGCTGTGCTTTGCCTTGTTGAATTAACTCAAGCACCCCAATAGCAGACATTGCCTCATCAAAATGCCCCTCAATCGATAACACGCCTTTCTCAGGAGACTGGGCCATAATTTCGGTATCTGCCGCGGCTACCTGACGTGCAGCCTCAGCAATCGATGTGGTCATTTGGATACAGGTATTTGGATTAATGATTTGAATTCGAGTCGCGTTTCTCATTTCTGCACATTTTTAATTCAAAAAATAAGCTTGATCATATTTCAATCCAACTGGTCTGAACAGTTAAAATATAAAATTAAATATTTAAATAAATATAATCAATAAATTAATAATAAATTTAAAACAATAATAAGAAGTTGGCTTAATTTCTGCATAACTGGTCTGAACAGTTGTTTATCTTGCAGACCCGTCATGAGCGATAACCCGAACTATAGTCCTAAACTCTCCAATGAAGATCTCATCCCTGCGCAACAAAATTGGACGTGGTATAACATCTTTTCCTTTTGGATGTCTGATGTACATAGTATGGGCGGCTATGTGGTCGCAGCGAGCTTATTTTCACTCGGTCTGGCCAGCTGGCAAGTTCTGCTTGCCTTACTCATTGGTATCGTGATTGTTCAAGTTGCGGCGAACTTGGTGGCTAAGCCCAGCCAAATTTCAGGGGTTCCCTATGCTGTGATCTCTCGCCAAGCCTTCGGAATTTATGGGGCCTATATTCCAGCCTTAATTCGCGGCCTGATTGCGGTTTCATGGTATGGCATTCAAACTTGGCTAGCATCTAATGCCCTGATGATGATTCTACTCAAGTTCTATCCAACCTTACACCCGCTTACACTGACTGAATTTGCAGGTCTAAGCACGATTGGCTGGATCTGTTTTGGTTTTATTTGGGCGATACAAGCATTGGTGTTCTGGAAAGGGATGGACACCATCAAGGTCTTTATCGACTGGGCAGGTCCAATGGTCTATGTGGTGATGTTAGCATTGGCCTTATGGCTGGTGTGGAAAGCGGGTTGGCATCATATTTCCTTTAACCTCAGTGATAAACAGCTCAGCGTCAATCAGCAGATCATGCAAACCATTGTTGCCATTGCATTGGTGGTGTCTTATTTCTCCGGCCCACTACTCAACTTTGGAGATTTCTCCCGTTATGGCAAAAATATGCAACAGGTTAAAAAAGGGAATTTTTGGGGACTACCGTTTAACTTTATTTTCTTTGCCATCATTGTAGTGATGATTGTTTCTGGTGCCTTTAGTGTGTTTGGAAAAATGGTACATGATCCACTCGAAACGGTTGCCATGATCGATAACGGATTTGTGGTGGTGCTCGGTTTATTGACGGTATTAACTGCGACCATTGGCATTAATATCGTGGCGAATTTCGTTTCGGCAGGTTTTGATTTTTCTAATCTTGCACCTCGCTTTCTTAATTTCCGCAGAGCGGGCATGATCGCAGCAATCGGTTCGATCTTTATCACCCCATGGAATTTATTTAACTCCCCAGAACTGATTCACTATACCCTTGATACTTTAGCGGCTTTTATCGGCCCATTATTTGGCATTCTACTTGCTGACTTTTATCTGATTAACAAACAACAAGTGCGGGTCGATGACTTATTTAGCGATCAACCCACAGCAGCCTATTACTATCAAAAAGGCATCAATCGAAAAGCCGTGATCAGCTTAATGGCATCAGTCAGTATCGGTCTGTTGTTGGTGCTTGTTCCGAGTTTTCAGTTTTTGGCAGCGTTTAACTGGTTTATTGGGGTCATACTAGGTAGCAGTTTTTACTATAGCCTCTCTCGGGAAAGTGTTGTTATAAAAGCAAAAAGTATCCATTATCAGCAAAGCTTGAATCTTCCTCAAAACCATCAATGACTACATTGATGGTGGTTTTTCGCTAATACTGAATGATCTGAATTCGTGGAAACTGAAAACCACGACAAGATGGCTCTGCCCGCCATGCAATGGTCAGTACCATCTTCTGATTGAGAATAAAATGTTGATAGGCAAAATGACCGATTAAGGGGTGTGAACACATCCCACCATGATGGGATGGATGCACCTGCGTATTCAAACTATTCAAGTCTAAACGAATACCGAGACCTGACGCCTTCAATACCGCTTCTTTGGTGGTCCAAACCCGCAGCCAATATTCAGGGTCCTGATCTTGCTGCAGCCAAGTTTGGTATTCTTCGGCATGAAACGCATGTTGTGCCAAGGCATCAAAACGCACTTTACGATCTAGTTCTTCGACATCAATCCCAAGATCTTTGACCTGTGCACTCATCGCTAAGGCATAATATTGCTGACTATGGGTATGGTTAAAATGCAAGGTATGCGAACTTAAAAAGGGCTTACCATGTTCATGTTTGGAAAAACTGAGCGCCGTAACATCAGTTTGCAGTCGTTCCGCCAACAGATGATTACGGTAGTCCCTGATCTGCTGCTTTTTATAATGGTTAAAGCTGCTTAAATCAGCAAAATCAGTTTTAGGCTTTTCAAGCAGTTGTGCCAATGCCTGAACATGGATTTCAATTTCACGTAGCGTCATTGGCTTAACCGAATCAAATCACTTAAAACTTCACAATATCGCCTTTCAGCGCAACGCTCGCCACTGCCATGCCCTTATAGCATTGATAAGTGGTCGAGCTTTGAGATTCATTTTTCTTAAAATAACTCACGATATTGGTTACTGCATTGGCACCACGCGCTTTCGCAGCTTTATCCAACTGGATTAATGCCGAACGAAGCACCCAATCACATGACTTTTCAGCTGACTTACCAAAACCATTGGTTTTCTGATTGGTGACGATATCTTGTTCTACTACTTTTCCACCTGATTTGGTGCCTTTCAGATAAAACTTGACCGTTCCATCAAGCGTTCCATCGGCAACTGCACGATCTACCGCCGCTTTAAAATCCAGATTATGCACGGTATCTGCAGCGTGAACAGATGCAGTAAAACCAGTTGTTAATACAGTTGCTAAGAATAATTGTTTGATCGACATTTTATGCCCCTTACTTGTTATGTTGTTCGTTTAAAAATCAAAGAGGTGTTAATCCCACCAAAAGCAAAGTTATTGCTCATCATGATCTCGATCTCACTCGCTCTCACGTGCTGGGTAATATAATCTAAATCACCACATTGTGGATCAATTTCGTCCAGATTCAAGGTTGGAATTAATTGTCCACGCTGCATCATTTCGATACCCAGCCAAGCTTCAATTGCCCCACACGCCCCTAAGGTATGCCCAAAATAGCTTTTTAATGAGCTAATCGGTTTAGGTCCTAAAATCCTTGCCGTAGCTTGGCTTTCAGCAATATCACCTTGATCGGTTGAAGTGCCATGCGCATTGACATAGTCAATCTGGCTGGCATCCAGCTGGGCATCTTTCAATGCCATTTGCATACATTGCCCCATTCGCTCACTGTCAGGCTTGGTCACATGCTGGCCATCGGTATTGCTTGCATAGCCAATAATCTCTGCATAAATCGTAGCCCCACGCTGCTTGGCATGTTCATATTCTTCAAGAATCAAGCAACCTGCACCTTCGCCAATCACCAAGCCATCGCGTCGTGTATCAAACGGTCGTGGAGATTTTTCAGGATGATCATTCATCCCACTGGTCGCCAATAAAACATCAAAAACGGCAGCACCTGCGGCACTCAGCTCTTCCGCGCCGCCTGCAAGCATCAGCGTTTGTTTGCCATATTTAATCGCTTCATAAGCCTGACCAATCGCCATTGAACCCGAAGTACATGCACTCGAGGTTGGTAAGGTAAGTCCTTTCAAGCCGAAGTAAACCGTCATGTTGACCGCACTGGTGTGAGACATCATGCGGATATAGGTGGTGGCATTGATCTTACTCATGTCTTGATCAATCAACATATTGCCAAACTCGCGCACCGCATCAACACTACCAGCAGACGAGCCAAAAGCCACACCTGCCTCTCCGCTGCTCAATATCTCATGACCAATTAGGCCCGCATCGTGCAAAGCATTTTCAGCACTGATGACCGACATTAATGCAACACGCCCCATACCCCGTGTCACTTTGCGATTAAAATGCTTAGCGATCTGAAAATCTGTCACTGGGCCTGCGAGCTTGGTTCTTAAATCTGGATATTGCTCCCATTCGGACATATAGCAAATACCGCTCTTGCCCGCATGGAATTGAGCAAAGATGTCATCCGCATTTTCTCCCAGCGAGGTAATCCCTGCCATGCCAGTAACTACAACACGCTTCATCAAATCAGTCCTCCATTGACCGAAATCACCTGACGGGTAATATACGAGGCTTCATCTGAACAAAGAAACTTCACCACACCTGCCACTTCATCCACCTGCCCCATGCGCTGCATTGGGATCATTTTTAATGCATGCTCTTTGACTTCATCGGTGACCATTTCCGTTTCAATTAGACCGGGTGCCACACAGTTCACGGTAATTTTGCGCTTGGCCAATTCCAAAGCCAATGCCTTGGTTGCCCCAATCAAGCCAGCTTTTGCTGCACTGTAATTCACCTGTCCACGATTGCCCATAATGCCCGAGACCGAAGAAAGCGTCACGATTCGGCCACCTTTGCGTAAGTGAATCATCGGCATGATCAAGGGTTTAAGCACATTATAAAAACCGTCTAAAGAGGTCGAAATGACCTCATCCCAGTCCTGATCAGTTAATGCAGGGAAAGCACCGTCATGGGTAAGACCTGCATTCAGTACCACCCCATAAAAAGCACCATGCTGTTCAACATCTTGCTCTAATAAGCTTTTGACATGCTCACGTTGATTCACATCAAATAATAAGTAATGGCTGTTTCGTCCTAATTGCTGAATCTGCTCAACCACCTGAGCTGCTTCCGCCTCCCGTGAACGAGCATGAATGGTCACATCAAAACCCGCCTGAGCCAATTGCAATGCGATTGCTTTACCAATGCCACGACTTGAACCCGTGACCAATATTCTTCTATTCATTGTTGTTCCTAAAACTATCATATCAATGTCGATTGATCAGCTGGTTCATAAACACTGAGTAAGGCAGTTATCACCTGCTCAGCAGCAGTAATCTCGCAAGAAAACTGCCCTAAACCTTCATGCAGATATTGCTGTTCGACCCGAATCCTTAAGGTCTGCCCAAGCGCAAAATACCCAAAGGGTAACTGTAGCTTGCGTGTGCCCAACAAAAAACCCAGTTTCGGTGCTTGCTGTAATTGTTGCCCCATCCAACCTGAATAGGCACTAATGGTTTGCGCCATAATTTCAATACTTGTCCACGTCGGTAAACCCGCTGCCTCACAGAACATTAATTCAGGACGAATGGTCAATTCGGCAATCGCATAACCGTCTTTGACTTCGAGCAAATGATCAATAAAGACCATGGGTTGTTGATGTGGAATATATTCAATCGCATCCAATTTCATTTAGTGCTGCACCCCAAATAACAAGCTGATGTTGCTGCCGCCAAAAGCAAAAGAATTACTCAACACATAACGAATGTTCTCGGTCTGCCGAGCATCTGTGACATAGTTTTGATCAGCAAGCTCAGTATCAATCTCAACCTGTTGATGTAAAGGTAAGCCACTTTGATCTTGTAAGAGTTGGGTACAGATAAAAGCTTCTATCGCACCTGCCGCTCCCAAACAATGTCCCGTTTTATGCTTGGTACTGCTTAAGGGCACCTTCAACTCTTGAAAAACTTGTCGAACAGCCTTGATTTCCATCGCATCATTTTGCGGTGTGGCAGTTCCATGTAAGTTGATATACCCCACCTGCTGTGCTGTTATTGCTGCACTGTCCAAGGCACACTGCATCGCTTTCGCTGCCCCCAAACCCTCAGGATGCGGTGCAGAAATATGCCATGCATCCATCGATTCACCCACACCATATAACATGATCGGTGCGGAGGCTTTAGTCAGTAAAAATAAAGCTGCGGCTTCGCCAATATTAATGCCATCACGATTGACACCGCAGGGTTGGCAAACATCTGCCGATAAACTTTCCAAACTGTTAAAACCATTTAAGGTCAGTTGGCATAAGGTATCTACGCCACCGACCAATACCGCATCAGCCAAGTCAGCCTGAATTAAACGCTGTCCTGCGGCAAAGGCCTTGGCACTGGAAGAACAGGCGGTCGAAATGGTATAAGCTGCTCCTTGCCAACCGAGATAGCCTTGTAAAGCTTTGGCTAGGCAGCCCATTTCTTGCGGTTGATGCATTACTTCAATAGTATCATTACCATCAAAATACTGTTTCAGTAACAGCTCAGTGTCGGATATCCCCGAGGTCGAAGTACCGATCACAATACTTAGGCGGCTTGGATCAATGCTGGCAATTTGCTGTTGAAGTTTAGTCTCGATTTTTTGCAGCGCAGTCAACGCAAAACGTAGATTACGTGAGTCAAATCGAGCTAGCGATTCAGGCACAGTGTCTATCAATGGCTCTGCATAGCGTCCCACCCAAACTGGACGATCGGCTAAAAACCCTGCTTCCAGTGTCAGAGTATTGTCAGGAGTCGTTAAACCTTCACGAATCTGCTGAATATCCTGGCCTAATGCAGAGAGCCCAACACTCACAGGAATCCCAACCGCTTGCAACTGAGATAAAGATTGACTCATGGTTGCACCCCTTGCCCAGATTGATCACTATTCAAGGTATTTTCTATCGGGCTCAAGGTCATACGGTACGGCACCTGCAGATTATCAAGTTCAATGCTATTAGCTTGAGTTTGAATCACTAATACTGCCTTTTCAGCAATAAAAACTTGCTGTTGCGTTGCCGATTGTTGTACCCGAACAGACTGTTGTCCTAACTGAGCAAACTGAGGATAGGTCGCAAATAACAAATCTCGAACCACAAACTCAAAAGGCAGTAAGCGCATCTGATCAATGCGTTGCTGTACCTTGACCTGCTGTCCATCAAATTGTAATTGAAACAAAGGCTGTCCAGTTAAACCCAAAGCAACCAGACTGAGCTGATGACCTTGCTGTTGCTGATACAGCAAAAAGCTAAAGCTTTTATCCTTCCACTGCACTTCAACTTGGTCTTGCCGTTGATATTGCTGTGCTGGCCAATGGCTGCTTTTCAGCCCCTGTGCATGGGGCATCAGTTGACAGCCACTCAACAGCAACATGCCACAACATAATAACGTTATCCAGATCCGTTGCATCTTAAACCTCTAAGGCTTTCTCTTGCGCGACGCCTTCACGGCAGTATTCGGCCAAGGTGCTTAAACGGCGTTTGGCATTTTTATGAATCGGATTTTGATCATCCCATGCATAACCTGCCAGTAATGATGAAACCATACGACGAATGTTGTCATTTTGATTGCTTGCGAACACCACATCCTGAAACTCGCCTTCGTACCAAGACTCAACATAAGCACGGAACACTTTAATCCCTTTACGTAGCGGTAGTTCATAGGCTTGCATCCAGTCTACCTGTTCGCCTTGCAGTACCCGATCAACCAAAGGAATTGCCAGACTGGCAGATTTCAAGGCAATGGTCACACCCGATGAAAATACAGGATCGAGAAACTCGCCTGCATTGCCGAGCAAGGCATAATTCCGACCTGCCAAATGTTTGACGTTTGCCGAGTAACCAACCAAAGTTCGAACTGGTGTATCAAATTTCGCCTGTGCCAAGACCTCGGATAATGCTGGATCATCGGCTAGAATCCGTTTCAATAACAAGTCAGGTTCATTCTGAGCGGCATCTTCAAGCTGATAATGATCAAAGAAATCCTGCTCCGCCACCACACCAAAGGAAGCACGACCATCGGCAAAGGGAATCAGCCAATACCAAGCACGACGATCTTTTTCATGCACGGTAATTAAAATTTTGTCACGGTCAAAATCAGCACGATTACCAATCCCATCTTCAATATGGGTAAACAAGGCACGACGCACTGGGAAATTGGATGGGCTTTCTAAATCTAAAAACTTCGGTAAGATGCGACCAAAACCACTGGCATCCAATAAAAACTTGGCTTGAATCTGATAGCGCTGCTGCGCCTCATCTAGCACGGTTAAAACAGGGTGTTCTACTTCAACATCGACAGCAACAACTTCATGTCCAAAACGAATATCCGCACCATATTGCTGTGCTTGTTGAGCCAGTAAGTGGTCGAAGTCAGCTCTGCGCACTTGCCAAGTGGTACCAGGCCCCGCACTGAATTTTTCCGTGAAATCATAATGGCTACGTTTTTCACCACACAAAAATGCCGCGCCATTTTTAAACTGGAAGGCACGGGATTGAACATGTTTCCGTACAGTTTCTAATAAGCCGGCTTCTTCTAGAAACACCATGCACTGCGGTAATAAAGACTCACCAATCGAAAAGCGCGGAAAATATTGTTTTTCAATCACCGTGACCGCATAGCCTTTTTGACGGAGCAAGGCTGCGGCTGAACTGCCAGAAGGTCCAGCACCAATAATCACCACATCGGCTGTTTGTATCATCTTCATTATTGCCCCTAAAAATTTAATCTTTTTAATGCTGTTCTAAATTCACAAGATGGTGTTGATCGGCTGGCGTAAGCAACGTTGCATAAACAAATGAAAAGATCACACCCAATAAAACGGTTAGACCAAAACAATGAATCGCATAAGTGTGACTCAATGATAATAGCCCAAAGCCCAATAAGGTCGACATCATACACAAAAACAACGCCATGCCAACCACCTGTGGATGATCGTGTCCATGTCGATAGAAAATCGCGTAATCCACGCCTATCCCAATGATCAAGAAGGTTCCCATAATACTGAACAAGTTAATTTCCACACCCAACCAAGCCTGTACAGCAAAGGTACTGATGAGTGCCAAAGTCACAGGCAGAACCAGCGGCATAATCGAACGCTTGCCATAGACCAAGCTCAAACCCAGTGCCAGTCCCAATAAGGCATAGATCAGTAAATGCTGCGCTTGCTGACGATGCTGTGCAAACGCACGAGACAGTGTGCTCACTGGTTGTTGGAAAGCAATCTGTGCGGATTCAAGTTGCTGCAATCGCTGCGCCTGCTTCACCCCACGAACCATGACCAGACGCTCGGTAGGACTGAGCTGTAAAAATGCCAAGGGATGTTGTTGAAACACCTGTTCTGTGAGTAAAGGTTGCTGCTGCAATTGTTGTTGCCATTGCAGTAGATCAGCAAAATTCAACCCCATGCTTTCCGCATACTTTTTCAGTGCCGTGGCAGGAATCTGCTGAAGTAGTTGCACATTTTGCTGCTGCTGGGCCATAGGTGGAATCCATTGTCCCAAAGCTTGAAAACCTTCAATTTGTCCCTGCGTTTGCAATTGCTGCAATTGATCAATCAATTGTGCTTCCTGCTGCTCAAGCTCAGCACTGGAGTGCGCACGCACAACAAAATAATCACTGCTTTGCTGCTGAGCAAACAAGGAACGAATATATTGGTCTTCCTGCTTCAGCTTGGTATCCATACTTTGCAAGTTTCGAATATCATCATTGGATTGCAAAGCAAATAGACTGCCTCCTCCAATCAGCAAAATACTCAAAATAAAGCCATAACGTAGTTTTTGATGTTGCTGAAACCATTGTCTGGCCATTCCAATCCAAGCTAAGCGTCGAATTGCAGGTTGTGCATTCAGCGGAGCTAAGCGCGGTAGGAGCAACACACTGGTGATCCAGGCAGCGACCAAACCGACAATTGAAAACACCGCAATTTGTCTAAAGGCTGGAAACGGCGTAAAGCTCAGAAAAATATAAGCCACAACCGTGGTCATTAAGCCCATAAATAAGCTTGGCAACAGCGGTCTAAGAATCCTAAATCCATCCAGTTTAGGGTGCTGCGATTGCATTGCCATAAAATAGAAAGAGAAATCGACACACACCCCGATCAGACTGGCACCAAAGACCAAGGTCATCAGATGAATTTCACCGAACACCAGATGCGTCACCGCAAATGCCAGTAAGCTCCCCGTCGATACAGCGATAAATTCAGTGATGAGGGGGCGGAATGAACGAAAGCCAAACCAAACCAACAAAATTAAGCCCAAGGTCGAACCGAGGCCGATGGTCGAGATTTCCTGCTTGGCCGACTGGGTTCCATAATTAGAAAATAAAATGGTCCCCGTCCAATGCGATTGAACCTGTAACTTATTCAGCTCAGGCTGTAGCTGTTTAATCCAAGCGCTGACCTGTTCCTGATAATCAATGTTATAAGGGCTCTGTTTTAATTGCAGAACCAATAAGCGTGACGTCTTTTGCTCATCATGAATGGTTGCAAAACCATCTTCCAGCTCAACATTGCTGGAAAGCTGATTGGCTGCGCTCAACATATAGCGTGGAAACAGCAACAAAGGGTCTTGTTGTAGTGAGGTCGCGGTGATCGGCATCCCGACACTCATTAACTGCATCAGACTTTGTTCAGTCAGTGCCTCATAGTCCTGCTGTTGCAAAAACTGTCGGTCTTGTTGATTCAGCAAACCTGCCCGATGTTGATATAACTGTTTGGAAAACTGCGCTAAATCCAATTGCGGTCGAAGCGGTTGCCACAGCTCACTATGTTGTAGCTTCTGTTGGAACAACTGAGTGGCTTGCGTTAAGGCCTGTTGATCCTGACTTTCTAAAACAACAAAGACCTTTTCATTGAGTTGATCACTCATATATTGCTGTGTTTTAGCAAGCTCAGGATTTTGTTGCGTTTCAGGCAGCAAAGCAAAAATATTGGTCTGGATATGGATTTCTTTTTTGACCCATGCCACCGCCAGCGTAAGCCCAACCAGCGTTAAAATAATTAACCAGATGGCTGTGAATTTATTTTGCCAATTGGAAAAGCGCATCTTCAGCAGCCGTCAGTTGATTCGGTTGAGTGGTTTGATTACGGAATAAAATCGTGGTGCTGTTATTGGCCTGTTCTTGAATCACGATTTTATTGACATACTGCTGCCCCTGCGCATCAATTCTCAGGAACAACTTTTTAAATAGCGCTGATTTAGGTGTTAATGCAATATTCCACCCACTCGGGCTGTAATTGGCGGATAACACATTAAAATTCTTCGCCAAGGCTTTGTCATCACCCGACATCAGTTGCAAAAATAAGCTCGCAACCGAACTATAAGGGGATTGATCAATCTGAATCTGGCTATAGGTTCGTTGTGTTTTCTGGATGAGTTTCTTTTGGGTTACGATCAAATCTGCTTGCACAGGTCGTTTAATTTGCCAAAGTACCCCATTGGATTTTGCAAAGGTCAGTGTGCCATTGGAAACAAAAGTTTTGTTTAAACTTGCCAGCTTCTTTTGCTGTTCAAAATCAGCGCGAATGAGTTCACTTTTAGCAAGCTGATTAAAAATCGTCGCGACCTGATCCGCATGTGCTGATGCTGAAACACTCAAGCTGAACAATACACTAACAACACTGAGTAATAACCACCAAGTACGCTGTTGCATCGATGCAACAAGGCGATTGAGATTCAGAAAAGCAGAATTAACCATGCGGGTGCTCCTTAAACGCATCCCATGCATTTAAACAATCCAATAAAATTTGCGGTGACTGGAAACACATTTCTCGGGTCTCCATATTCACAGCCACTTGCGTGGTATAGCCTTTGGTTAAACGTCGTCCAGTGTTTGCATCGAGAATCAGATATTCAATTTTTAACCGGTTTTCCCATTCCTTCAGAATTGCGCGAACTTTAATTTTCTGTTCAAACTCAATCCCCTGTACATAACGCACATGACTTTCAATCACAGGCCATGCATAGCCCGATGCTCTCATCTGGTTGTAGTTATAATTAAACTGTTCCAATAACTTACAACGTGCAATTTCAAAATACTTTAAATAATGTCCATGCCAGACCACATTCATGGTATCGACATCATGAAACGGGATTTCAATGATTACATCTGCCTGCATCTGTCGCTCCTAGACCTGTTGCTGGAATTGATTGAACAATTCAAAATTGTCGAAACGATCAATAATCTGTTGTAGTTCAGTTTGTAAAGGACGATCTTCTTGCAGTAGTGCAAAACTTTGTAAGGTCCACTCGACAAAGGCCTTTAAAGGCGGGCTTAATTGAGATTCAACACCTTTCAAATGCACGGCCTGCACACTGGCACAACATAAGGCCGCCAGAACCTGCTGCGTCAAGGTAATGACCCGAGTCGCATCTCGGGCAGCAATGGTGCCCATACTGACTTTGTCTTGGTTATGGCATTCGGTCGAACGTGAGAAAATAGACGCGGCCAAAGTATGTTTCAAGGCTTCTGCGGTCCAAGCCGAAACCCCAATTTGAACCGCTTTAAAACCATGATTCAGTGGTAAGCGCTCGGCACTGGCACCCGTTAAATTACGCGCTAAACCATGATTCATTTTATGGTCGACCAACTGGGCAATTTGTCGGTCCATCAAGTCGGCAATATTGGCAATCATAATCTTCAGACTGTCCATGGCTTGGGCAATATGCCCGCCATAGAAATGACCGCCATGTAACACCCGTAAATTCACCGGATCAATCAGCGGATTATCATTGCTAGAATTTAATTCATTTTCAATAAACTGGCGCAACCAGGTTTTTGAATCTTCAAACACACCAATAATATGCGGCGCACAGCGTAAAGAATAACGATCCTGTAAGCGTGGACTTTGGTGTGCCGTCTGCACTTCACTGTTCAGCCATTCACGTAATTGCTGGGCAATCTGTTGCTGACCTTGATGCGGTTTTTGGGCAAATAAAACTTCATCAAAATGACTTGGATTGCCTTCTAGGGCCAAGACATTTAAAGCGGTAATCAAGGTACTGGCCAAAGCCACCTGCTCTGCTTTTTTATAATTTAAGCAGGCAATCGCCGTCATCACCGCAGTACCATTCATCAGTGCCAAGCCTTCTTTCGGGCGTAACACCAAGGCGTCCAAGCCTTGTTCAGCATAGACTTGCGCAATCGGCACAATCTTACCTTGCGTATAGACATCACGCTCCCCCACCAAAGCACCTGCAATATAAGACAGCGGCGTCAGATCACCACTTGCCCCAACAGAGCCTTCAGACGGAATCACAGGAATGATATTTTCATTCAGCATCCAAACCAGACGTTCCAGCAAGGCCAGAGACACCCCCGAATAACCACGTGCGAGTGAACAAAGACGAGTTACCACCACGGCACGGGCAGTGATCAGGTCTAGATTTTCACCTAGACCGCAGCCATGAAAACGAGACAGATGCAAAGGGAGCTCATTGACTTGATGCATCGGAATCTCAACCAGACAAGAGTCCCCATAGCCAGTGGTGACGCCGTAGATCACACCTTCATCCAGCAACAGCTGATCCAAAAAATCTGCGCCGCGCTGAATCAACTCACGCCAAGCCGTTGCTGTCGGTAAAGCAACTTGACGCTGTTGTCGAGCAACCGCCACCACATCTTCAATACTGAGTGGCTGCTCACCGACAATCAGAACGGGCTTGAGCATTGCTTCACTTTGACTTGCATTCACGTTATTTTGTCCAAAACTGATAAAAATTAAACCATTGATACGGTGCTCGTAAGCAATGTTGTTCTAATACGGCGACATAAGATTGGGTAATCTGTTGCATGCTGTTTAATCGGGTTTTGCGCGGTAAATCCACTTGCGTGGCAATTGCATGAATATGCACCTGAAACTTCTGCTCGGCGCGATAACAAAACACCGCCAACACAGGAACTTTCAATAAATTGGCCAAAATCCATGCCCCTTGTGGCAACGCAGCCTCCTTTCCCAAAAACTGGATACTTTGCACTCGATCTGACTGCACAGGAATCCGATCCGCAGCTACGATCACCCACTCTCCCTGCTCCATCTTTTCCTGTAGCAGCATGGCAGTTTCAATACCAAGTTCATCCACTGCAATTAAATTGACATCAGCCTTATCATTAATCTTTTTTAAAAACTGATTAAATTGTGAGGCATGCTTTTGATACACCAGTACATTAATTTTTTGTGGGTGCTCTGACTTTAGCGCCCGCAGTAGCTCAATATTGCCAAAGTGCGACACCACAATAATCGCACCTTTTTGGTAATGTTGCTGAAAGTGCTCATGCCCAAACAATTGCAGTTTTTGCTCGGGAATATGCCCTAACCAGCCCTCAATTTTATCTAAAATGCATTCACCGAATTGCATAAAATGCGTATAGCTATTCACCCAGTTCGGCATTGCTGTAAACGGGGACTGAGACCCTGCAAATTGATGCAAACGCTGTAAATATTGTAAAGAAGCCTGTCGAGCTGTCAGTGCAAACAGCCAATACCACATGATAATAAAATACAGTACCACACGGCATAGCCAACGCCCACCACAGCGATAAAATCCAAGCATCAGCATCAGTGGCAACAGTCCGCCTCGTTCCTTAATCTGATGCCATGTATCCTGTGAAGTGGGTGCTGTCTTCATCAGTCCGCCTTAAACTTATGCCAAATCAACTTTGGAAAGCGCAGTAACATCCCTGCGAATAATCGGGCATGTGCCTGACTTAGCCCTAAATTGTCACGCCAGACATTAAAATGTGAGATGCCATGCTCAGGATAAATAACCTGTGTAGGCACATTCACAAAAGGTGTATTTTCCCATTTTAACCGAACCAAGATTTCACTATCAAAACCCATTCGAGGTTGGAATTGAGCCGCATTCAGTATCGCGATGGTTTTTGCCAATGGATAGATCCGGAAACCGCACATACTGTCTTTAATTTCGAAAGACAAACTGTTTAACCACACCCAAAAATGCGTAACATAACGTCCGTACAGACGCTTTTTCGGCACTGAGTCATCAAAGATTGGCTGTCCAATCACCATTGCTTGGGGATGTTGCTGCGACTGTTCAATAAATTTCGCCACATCCTGCCAGCAATGCTGACCATCCGCATCTAATTGCAGTGCATGTGTCATACCTAATTGAGCAGCATATTGCAGCCCAGTCATAACCGCTTGTCCCTTGCCTTGGTTGGTCTGATGTTCAACCAAATCAACCAATGGATGCTGCCCTGCCAGTCGATGTAGAATCGCTGTACATTCGGCATCACTACCATCATTGACAAGGATAATCGGATATTGAAATTGTTCCAGATACTGAACAAGATCAGCAAGATAATGCGGATGATTATATACAGGAATAACAATGCTATAGTTCAACATCAGCGGACTCCTAGACCTGTTCAAGCGCAAACAATAAACGCCCTGAAGCCAAGACCTGTTGCTCTGAGGTCATTTCAAAGCTGATCTTATGTAATTTACGAGTTAATTTTAATTGCACCACCGCATGAGGACGAATCAGGTTTTGAAACTTCAATTGCTCAAAGCCCTGACACCACTGTAAATCAGACCAACTATTTTTCGCAAACTGCTGAATAAAGCCAATCTGCCCAACACCTGGATAAATCGGTTGAGTTGGAAAATGCCCCTTAAAACATTCCAGTTCAGCGGGAAACTCAATGCTGAAATACTGCTCATCCTGTTGTTGCCATTGCGATAATACGACAGGCTGTAACATCGGGCTAAATAATGCTTTTAAATAATTTTTATCGCGTTTTGACTGGGTATTTTGTGGAATCTGACTTAAAAAGCGCCACTGTCGCGGAATGGCAATGCTTTCCAGCTGATACTGTAACTGCTGCTTCAACTGTTTGACAAAAGCGGCTTTACCAATCGTCATTAATTGCTGTTGAGCCTCGACACTGAGCACCACAATCGCGGCCAAAATTTGTCGATGCTGATGTTCAAGTAAGAGTGTGTGGCTTTGCGCTACTTCCAGCAAGCTATTCAAGCTGTGCTCAATCGCATCCAGACTCAAGCGCTTTTCTTCCAACTTGATAATGCGGTCCAAGCGACCTAAAAGTTTGAATTGTTTATTGTCGATATTGATCCACTCAGCAGCATCACCGGTGATGATCCAGCCAGACTCCCCCGCATGGTTGCTTTGCACCATAAGTTGGGTGTTTGCAGAAATCTGAATCTCAACATTATTGAATGCCGTCCATGCTGCATCATCATATTGACGATGTGCAATCCCGCCTGTCTCTGAGCTTCCTAGCACTTCAACAATCGGCACATTCAAATGTGGTCGAACACCCGCATCCAATTTGCCACCCGAACTAAACACCATTTCGCACTGCTGCAAGACTAAATCCTGCGTCCAGCGTTTTAATAAAGCTGGACTGGAAATCAGGTAGTTGCTCCACCCTTGTTGGGCTAAGCGCTGTTGCGCTTGAATAACATCTTCAGGAAAAGCCAATTGCGGATTAAAAAAATGACGCCCTGTTGCCAGCGGCAAAAGTAGCTTGAACAGCAGGCCATAAATATGCTGGTGACTGACTGTGGCAATGGCAACGCTTTTTTCTTTGAAATGAAAGCTGCCAGCTAGGCCGATCACTTCATTGAGCAATTGCTTCAAAGTACGTTCAATCTTTTTCGGTTCGCCGGTTGAGCCCGAGGTAAAGAACACGATCTCAGCCTGATTTAAGAAATCATCCTGTTGGATACGAACCAGTTGCGAAAAGCTTTGTTCTACCTTCTCAGTCGCGGGAACAGGCTGACGGCTTAGAAAGTAAATTTGTTGCTGGGCAAATTGTTGTTCTAAATCTCGAACACGATTGGGAGGTAAAATGATTTTTTTATTGGCCAACACGCCTGCAAATAATAACAGTAGAAACTGATAGCTGTCTTGTTCCCACAATGCCCACGTTTCTTGGCTCAGCGCTTTGATTGCAGCCGTTTGCTCAGCGACGTCTTGCCAAAAATCGGCATAAGAAATTGTTTTTAATTCAGAAGTAATACACAACGCATTCGTTGAAGCAGCATCATGATAAAAAGAAATAGGCATAATATTTTAAGGTGTCGTTTGATTTAAACGTTGATGTCTTTTTCGTAAAATGTACTCACCAAGGAATAATATTCCCATCAATAGGTAAGACACAAAACCATTATAAATGATCCAATATTTCATTGGTGCAAATACCGTTGTCAGTGCAATTACGGCATTCATCGCAAAGAAAAAGCACCACACTACCGTGACTTTCCGTGTCCACACCACGCCAGAGGCTGGCAGATCAGGTTCAACCAGACGTGCAAAGCGCTCAATCATGGACGGTGGTCGATATAGTGTCAGTGCAAAAATGATCAACGCACCGAGACTCATCCCCACAGGATAAAGCTTGAGCCAAGCATGATCTTTTAAAATCAGACTCAATCCACCACAAACAATAGCTAAGCCTGTCAGCGGTAATAGCAAATCTTTTTTGGCGCTCAGCAAGCGACTAATACCCAAAATAATCAATAAAACACTGACCCAGATGAACTGTCCATGTGACAGACTCCATCCAACAATAAAGGGGTATAACACAAAAAATGTGATCAATGCCCCTCTAATGAGATGTCTCATTCAGCAGTCATATTCTGAATGACCACAACAACATCCTGCACGGTTCTGACCGCTTTAAAATCTTCAGGCTTGACTTGCTTGCCAGTCAGTTCTTTAATTTTAACCACCAGATCGACAGCATCAATGCTGTCTACATCGAGATCTTCATATAAATTGGAATCAAGTTGGATATCATCAGGTTCAATTTCGAATAAATCCTGCATCCATTCTCTTAACTTTGCCAGCACCTGCTCTTGAGTTAACATCGATCTACTCCTTAACCTGCTTGCTGTGCTTCAACCAAAGCCACTAAGCTTTGAACGGATTTAAAATGTTGTTTGGTTTCATCTGATTCTGCATTCAAATGAATGTTATAGCGTTTTTTCAATGCCAAGCCTAACTCGAGCGCATCAATTGAGTCCAAGCCTAAACCCTCACCAAAAAGTGGTGCTTCAGTTTCAATATCACTGATGCCAATATCCTCAAGCGCGAGAACATCAATAATCATTTGCTTTAATTCATCAGCAAGATTGCTCATTTTTCGATAACTCATTATTAAAAATTTGATAAAAACCCTGATTCAACTGACGCACCTGTTTCGGTGAAACTTCTGAATCTGCCAAGATATCTTGGACTTCTATTGCATCCAACACCTTAATCTCGATATGAAAAGGCTGTGCGGGCACATGATACCATTTTTCATTTTTGGTTAAGGTTGATGGGGTACATCGAATCAAAACTGGACGTACTGGTACATTGGCACGAATCGCAATATTGGCAGCACCGCGTTGAAATTCGTTCAAGCACTCACCTTTTTCGGTTCGCGTTCCCTCAGGAAAGATCAGTAATGAAGCTGCACCTTGCTGTTTTAATCGAAGTACACAGTCTTCAATAAACTGCTGCGAACCCGCATTTAAAATATAACCCGCACTCCGCACTGGACCACGAGTAAATGGATTTGACCACAGTGATTGCTTCACCACACAATTGGCCTGCTGCATCAATCCAATCATCACCACCACATCAATCAAGGTTGGATGATTGGCAATCACCAACTCTTGGCGGCTATGTTGCAGTTTTTCCAGTCCCTCTACTGAGTAGGTCATGACCCCAAGTTTGACCATCATTTCAGTAAAGCCCTTAAAGCTGTAATGAATGACGTGCTGTGCACGTTGCTGACGTACAACTGGATTGCGGCTGCTTAAATGAACCAAGGGGGCCACAATGGTTGCAATCCCAACCCCACCCGCACCGAAACTGGCAAAGCTGAAACCTGTTGCTGCAACACGCCAAGCATAATTGGCTTTCTGTTTAATCTGATTCAGCTTTAACATTTTTTCCATCTCAACCCAGATTGACCCACTTCTGTAGCCTGCCAGAACTGGTAAAAAGCCAGACTTTCCAATGATTCCGAGCCACTGAGCTGTAAAACTTCCACATTAGGATGTTCTAAGCTGACGATAGTCGCCAACGCAAATGCGGGGAACTCAAGCGCATCGGCATAAACATTCGGCAAGGCTTGATCATATGCCACCACCAGCACACGTTGTGCGGTAGCTGTTGATTTTAAAATTGCATAAGCCTCGATCAATGCCTCTGTCCATTCACAGCTTAAACTTGTCGAGGGCGTTGCATCCTGACATAGAATCGAATACAAGCCTGCAATTGCATTATGAACTGAAGTTGAAAATTGTGTTGGAGATGGCGTTTGTTGTTGTAATACATCTTTTAGAATATCTAAAGTTTTCTGCTCATCGCCATATTTTGAAACCCAAACAATATAATCGACTTGTTGCCCATCCAAAGCAGTCAATGCACTATGCAGCGCCATTTTAGCCAAAGATGATAAACGGCGACGTTGCATTGCGGGAATAGCCTCCAGCGCAGCATAATTTTGCTGTACAGAAGTAAGCTGTGGCTGCGTGAGATGGAGTTTTAGCATGCAATGCACGACCCAGTTTAGTTTAAAAAATATACAAATAATGGAAATTTTGCGGTGGCATTATAGCACTAGCACGACATTTAACAAAAAATAATTTTTATTATATTTCAACAGCTTAAATAAAATAATTTTAAATGCACTTTTATTCAAAGTATCTAAACAATTTTCATTATTATTTAAATTAATTAATAAAACAATTCAATCAAAAAAGCCCAAAGCAATCTTTGGGCTTTTCATCATTTATACTGGCTTAACGTTTGAATTTCTTTTCCGCTTTCTTAAACTTCTGAACATAACGACGTTTACGTGCCGCTACACGCTCATCAACTTGAGATTTACGCCCTTCAAATGGATTATCCGATGTTTTGAAATCAACACGAACAGGTGTCCCTTCCAGTTTATACACTTTACGGAATACGTTTTCTAAATAACGACGATAGTCCGCAGGTGTCTTATCCACCTTGTTACCGTGGATCACGATGGTTGGTGGGTTTTGTCCACCCATATGCGCATAACGCATTTTAATACGTTTACCACCAATCATTGGCGGTTGATGCGCTTCAGTTGCATCATTCAAGATTTGAGTGAGTTTCGCAGGCGAAACTTTTAAATGTGATGAATCATAAGCACGATGGATGGTTGGGTACATATCGCCTACGCCAGTGCCATGCAACGCTGAGATTAAATGCACCTTGGCCCAAGGAATAAAGTCAAAACGGCGGTCAACATCCAACTTACATTGCTTACGATCATACTCGGTCATGTTGTCCCATTTGTTGATCGCAATCACCATGGCACGACCAGCTTCAAGTGCATAACCAATCAAATGTAAATCTTGTTCAACCACACCTTCACGGGCATCCAATACCACCACAATCACATGTGCATCTTTAATTGCTTGTAGCGTCTTCACGATCGAGAATTTCTCAATCATCTCATCGACTTTACCTTTACGACGTACACCCGCTGTATCGATCAAGGTATATTGACGGCCATCACGCTCATATGGAATATAAATTGAATCGCGTGTTGTACCCGGTTGGTCAAATGCAACGACACGCTCTTCACCCAACAGACGGTTAACCAAAGTTGATTTACCTACGTTTGGACGACCAATAATCGCTAAACGTAAACCTGTTGCTTTATCATGTTCTTCTGGATTTTCATCTTCTGGGACTTCAGCCAACACATCTTCAAGCATTTGCTGAACACCACGTCCGTGGCTCGCAGCAACTTGTAAGGGCTCACCCATACCGAGCTTGTAGAACTCAACCAATGCAGCCTCAGCATGAACACCATCAACTTTATTGGCGACTAGATATACTTTCTTACCGAGAGTACGTAATTCACGGGCAATTTGTTCGTCTGATGCCAATAAGCCAGCACGTGCATCCACAACAAACACAATGATGTCTGCTTCATGGATGGCGGTTTTTGACTGCTCTGCCATGTATGAATCAATGCCGCCTTCATTCTCACCAATACCACCGGTATCGACAACAATGAACGACTTATTTTGAAAAACCGCATCGCCATATTTGCGGTCACGAGTTAAACCAGCGAAGTCAGCAACCAAAGCATCACGACTTTTGGTGATTTGGTTAAATAGCGTTGATTTTCCGACGTTTGGACGACCAATAAGCGCAATAACGGGTTTCATAAATTAACCTTAATTCAGACGAGCCATCGTTGATGACATCGTATCAGAAACAGTATGGAAGATTTTGGTGATCAAGTAATCACAATAAAAATTCGGGGATTTGTTTAAACAAAACCCCCGATCATTGTTTTATTAGCAATAGCTAATTGTGCATTTTACCACAAGCTAAGGCAAAATTAACGATTCTGCCAAATGGTTAATGCACCTTTTCGTGTCGCAACATAGAGCTGATTGTCAATCACGCGCAATGAGCGCACTTCACCGCTGGTTTTGGCACGGCCAATTAACTTGCCTGAAGCAGGATTGATGAGATGAAGTACGCCATCCAAATCACCTACGACCAGATTTTGTCCTAACATGACAGGATTACTGAGTTTACGATTCAGCAATTCTTCATTTTGCCAAACCAACTCACCTGTTGCTAAGTTATACGCATTCAACTTGCCATCTGTCGTCGCAACAAAGACTTTATCATCTGCGACTTCAGCACTATTGGTACTGCTGGCATCTTCGCTCCACACCACACGTTGTGTCGCAAGATCGGTCACGGTGACTTGGCCTTGGAAACTGGTGGTTACCAGATATTGTCCTGAAACAACCGGATCACCCACCACATCGACTAAACGCTGGATATCAGAACGACCTTCACTGATCGCTACACGACGTTGGAAACGCGGCACACCGCTGATAATATCCAGTGCATAAACATAGGCATTGGCAGAACCAATCAGCACAGTACGCTCATCCAAACTGACAGGCGCAGGTTGACCACGTAAACTAAACTGAACATTCGGTAGTTTATACGCCCAAACCTGTTGTCCTGTCGCTGCATCATGCGCAAATACTGTACCATCATTGGCAATGGTAATCACACGACCCGACTGAATCAGCGATGGAGATAGAATGGCACCCGACAACTTCGCAGTCCATTTTTGCTCACCAGTCGCTTGGTCTAAAGCAAATAGCTGCCCCTTACGATTGCCGCTCACCACAATTCCCTCACCCGCTTCTACACCAGCTGTGAGTTCTTGTTTGGTGATTTTACTTTTCCAAAGACGCTGTTTACCTTTGTATGCAGAAACCTGACCATCTGGGTCAATCGCAAAAATCACACCATTGTCTGTATCTAACTGCAAGCGTAACGCTTCAGCAGCATCGGTAGACGAAACACTTTGTGAAAACACAAGGCTTAAATTTTGTTCTTGTGTGATCTTTGGCAATGGATTCGGTTTTGCTTCTTTTACTTTATTGCTTGAACAACCAACGAGTAAAGCTGAAGCAATTGCAATTGCCAAAGGTAGTTTTAGTTTATTCTGCATTAAGACTCATCCACTTTGGTATCTAAGATCGGGCGCTCAAACTCAGGATCATCTACTAAAACGCCAACACTTTCGAGTTTAATTTGTAAAAGCTGACGCTCTTGTTTACGCTCGAGCAGGTTATCCCATGCACTTTGATACGCTTTACGCGCAGACGCGTTGTCTTTTTTCGCAACGAAAATATCACCGCGAAGCTCTTCAGCACTCGCCTTGAACGCAGGATCAGTCACGCTCGTTAAAGTTTTTAACGCTTCGTCATATTTGCTTTGCGCTAATTGTGCATCAGCCAAACGTAATTTAACAATTTGCAATAAACCTGCATCTTTAACTTTTGAAGTTTCAACTTTCTTCAAAGCTTTTTCAGCAGCAGCATAGTCTTGCTTGTCATAGGCAAGTTTCGCCATGATAAATTGTGTTTGAATCGCCTGAGCAGAGTCAGCATCATCTTTCACAATTTTATCTGCTGTTTCAGATAAGCTGGCAAAGGCATTCGGTTGACCTGATGCCGCTTTCGCCTCATCCATCAACTTTTGTACCTTCGCCGTTTGGTTCTGGGCTTCGGCAAGGTTTTTCTTGTGCCAATATTCCCATCCGAAAAAGGCAATCAAGGCAATGAGAATTCCGCTAATCATTGCAGAACCATATTTTTTGGCAAACGACTTTAAATGGTCGAGTTGTTCATCATCACTTAAACTCATGTGATTGTCCTTTTCCTAAATTTTGCAATTTATTGTTTAAATTTTTCGATAAAAAATGGCGTCAATTCAGTGAGCGCAACTTGTGATTGCTCAGCTGTCGCAAGCGCTTTCACCAATAACTGTTGAGATTCCCACTCACGCTCGCCCAAGATCACCGCATAGGTTGCACCGGATTGATCAGCCTTCTTCATCTGGCTTTTCATACTGCCTTGAGATCCAGTCTTTAAGCGGATTGAACTGTTCGCTGCTTCTAACTGATCACGGATTTGTTCAGCCAAGACCAATGCCTTGGCTTGATATGCAGGTTCAGCCAATAAAAAGATTTCACAATCACGGGCATCTTTGACTTGCGTAACCTGTTCAACCAATAACAGTAAACGCTCCATCCCCATGGCAAAGCCAACTGCAGGCACTGATTGATCCGCTTTGCCTTTGAGCTGCCCAACCAAACCATCGTAGCGGCCACCAGCACATACGGTACCTTGTGAACCCAACATGGTGGTGGTCCACTCAAATACAGTCTTGTTGTAATAGTCCAAACCACGTACCAGTTTCTGGTTAATCACAAACTCAATTCCTGCATCCGTCAGATATTGTTGCAGTTGTTGGAAGTGATTGATGGAATCTTCTTTTAAGAAATCATGCAACTTCGGCGCATTTTCCAAAATCTTTTGCGTTGATTCAACTTTAGAATCCAGAATACGCAATGGATTGGTGCTTAAACGGCGTTGCGAGTCTTCATCTAAGGCATCTTTGTGTTGACTTAAAAACTCAACCAAGGCTGCACGATAGGCTGCACGTTCATCGATTTCACCTAAAGTATTTAACTCTAAGCGCACATGTTCTGCCACACCCATACGTTTCCATAAACGTGCGGTCATTAAAATGATTTCAGCATCGATATCCGGTGTTGCAACACCAAAAGTTTCCACACCAAATTGGTGGAATTGGCGATAACGACCTTTTTGCGGTTTTTCATAGCGGAACATTGGCCCGAGGTACCAGACTCGTGGTGTCGCACCACGCAGCAAGTTATGCTCCAACATCGCACGTACACAACCTGCGGTTCCTTCAGGACGCAAGGTCAGTGATTCTGGCGGTGTACCTTTGTCGAAAAAGGTATACATTTCTTTTTCAACAATATCAGTCGCATCGCCAATGGCACGCTTGAATAGACCAGTTTGCTCAACGATTGGCAAACGGATTTGTTGATAACCATATGCATCCATTAACGATGCAAGTTGCTGTTCCAGACTTCTCCAAGCCGCAGTTTGCGTTGGAAGGGTGTCATTAAAACCTTTGATAGCGACAATTGAACTCATGATGAACTACGAATAATAACTTTAGATTTTGCTTCTTCAAGCTCTTGAACACGTTGACGAACCATTGTTTCAATTTCATCAACCAGCTGATTTGTATCAATTAAATGGCTCTTTTCACCATTTCGATAGACCAGTGAACGCGGTGACGCACCGACAATCCCGATATCAGCTTCTTTCGCTTCACCTGGACCATTCACTTTACATCCGATCACAGACAAGTCCATCGGGGTACGGATATCTTCTAAACGCTCTTCCAAAGCCTGCATCACTTGAATTACATTGAATTCCTGACGTGAACAGCTTGGACAAGCAATAAAGTTAATCCCGTTTGAGCGTAAGCCCAAGGATTTTAAAATATCAAAACCGATTTTAATTTCGTCTTCTGGTTCAGCCGCTAGCGAAATACGCATGGTATCGCCAACACCCTCCATCAACAGTCCACCCAAAGCAATTGCTGATTTGACTGTACCCGTACGGTAAATCCCTGCCTCAGTTACACCCAAATGCAGTGGATTATCAATTTGTTGAGACAATAAGCGATAAGCATCCATGGTCAGAAACACATTCGATGCTTTAACACTCACTTTAAACTCATGGAAGTCTAAACGGTCTAAGATGTCGATATGACGCATTGCCGATTCAAGTAAGGCCTGCCCTGTTGGCTCGCCATATTTCACTTGCAAGTCTTTTTCCAGAGACCCCGCATTCACCCCAATACGAATCGAAATACCATGATGTTTTGCCGCAGCAACCACTTCACGCACTTTCTGATCCGAACCGATATTGCCTGGGTTGATCCGTAAACAGTCTGCGCCGTAGTCCGCAACCGCTAAAGCAATACGATGATCAAAATGAATATCGGCCACCAATGGCACAGAAACGCGTTTACGAATCGCGCCAAACGCCTCTGCGGCTTCCATTGACGGTACTGAAACACGCATGATATCCGCACCTGCATCTGCACAGCGCTGGATTTGCGCCACAGTTGCATCCACATCACAGGTTTCAGTATTGGTCATACTTTGAACACTGATCGGGGCATCACCACCGACATACACCGAACCGACACGGATTTTTCGTGTTGGACGGCGTTTAATTGGATTCACAATCATCGTATAGCTCTACTCTTTGGCATTAACGAGACAAACGGAATTCTGCTTTTCCATTGACCGTATATGGAGACAACGAAATTTGCTCCTGATTTAAAGTCAATGCTACTGCGGTCGCATCATCTAAACGAATTTGAAATGGCGATTCGCCACTTAAAGTCAACGTCGATGCTTGACGACCTGTTGCCAATACTTTACCTGTTGCATCGACAATATGCACAGAAGTTGGTCGATTAAAATTCAAGACCAATTGGTCACCAGATGTTGCCGTAGTGGTATTCCCCATCGGCAAAATCTGAACATCCGAGTTTTTGATCTTTGGCACATCATCTTCATCTTTATGGCCTGATGTCCAATTCTGCACCGCCATAACTGCCAACCACGCTAAAACTGCAACAGCCGCCACGATTGCAATGCGTTTTAACCAGATCCGGTTACGCACGCTTTTCGAGCCTGATAATTTCCCCATAATTTTAATTGGAGAATTATTCAAGGCATGGCTGGCTTTCAGTCCAGTATCATTAACATAAATTTCATCAAAACGCTGAATAATCGCACTGGCATCTGCATTTAAATGCTTTGCATAAGCACGATAATAGCCTTTGATAAAGGTCGCTTCTGGCAATGATTTATAATCATCTTGCTCCAATGCTGTCAAGGTTTTGACAGGCATATTCAATACGTTTGCAATCTCTTCAATTTCTTTCTTTTGTGCAATACGAATTTGACGCAAATACTCACCAGGTCGTTGAATATTTCCTAAGGTTGACGATGGCGAGGTTGTGCCAGTTGGCTGATGTGAATTTGGATTTATTTCCATACGGCCTCAGTACTGTACTGTAATTGCAAATAACGTTGATATTCTGGACTATCAGGAAAGAGTGCGCGCAGTTGATTGACTAACACTTGCATTCCTAATTGATCCGCATTCGCTCGAGCAATGCGTAAACCAATCCAAAGTGCCCGAGCACCTTGGTTTTTCTGTCCTACATTACGAACATATTGTTCGTATAGTTGCGATGCATCTCTATTATTTTGTTGCAAATAGAAAATTTCCGCCAACTCTAACATTGAAATGGTTGCGTTTCGATTCGCTTGTAGCGCCTGTTTGAATGATTTTTCAGCATTCGCAACATCGCCCAATCTTAAATAGATTCGCCCTAGGTTTTCCAACGACTGAAACCGTTGTTCATAGCCTAAAGTTGCACCCGCACGGGTAAATTGCTCAATCGCTTCATTATAGCGTTGCTGTTGATACAAATATGTACCGTAATTATTACGCGCTTGCGCATTGTCTGGTTCTGCAGAAATTGCCCGCTTAAAATAAGTCTCTGCTTTTTCCATATTACTGGCGCTGCCCTCTTGTTGCAGCAAAATGCCCATCATCATATTGGCATTGGCATCACGAGAATCAACTTTTAGGGCTTGGTCAAGCGAACGCTTGGCTGAATCCAGATCACGATTACGAATATATTCGGCAGCAAGTTGAGTACGCACTTGCACAGCTTTTTCTGGATCTTTTTTTAATGCTGTCGATGTCGATTGACACGCGGTTAAGCTCAATAAAATAAACCCAACAGCCGTGCTTATAATCGTTTTTGTTCGAGTGATCTTCAACGCCTTTCCCCAAGTATTATCCTTGTGTGCGCAAAATTTCTTGTCGTTGCGCCACTTTCTTTTTCCATTGTTCGGCACGACGAGTACGGTCAGCGACCTGTCCTACCAATTGTCCACACGCAGCATCAATATCATCGCCACGTGTCTGACGAATCGTACACACAAATCCTGCATCCGACAAAGTTTTTTGGAAGGCAATAATTCGGTTACGGCTCGAACGACCATAAGGCGCATGCGGGAACGGGTTAAATGGAATAAGATTGATCTTACTCGGTAGATTTTTTAACAGTTTTAATAACTGCTGTGCATGCTCAGGTTTATCATTCACACCATCGAGCATCACATATTCGATGGTCACGTGACGACGTGAGCTTTCATTACCATCTTTAGCGAGATAACGTTGGCAAGCCGCGATTAATTGCTGTAATGGATATTTTTTATTAATCGGCACCAATTCATTACGAAGTTCATCATTTGGCGCGTGTAATGAAATCGCCAAAGCGACATCAATGTCCTGTGCCAGCTGATCAATTTTCGGTACGACACCCGATGTCGATAAGGTCACACGGCGCTTTGACATGCCATAAGCAAAGTCGTCCAGCATCAATTGCATGGAACTGAGTACAGCATCATAGTTGAGTAAAGGCTCACCCATCCCCATCATCACCACATTGGTCACAGTACGTTCGCGTTCAGCGACTGGCACATCTTCCATATAGGAATAATTTGCCATCCACAACTGACCAATGATTTCTGCTGGTGTCAGGTCACGTTGGAAACCTTGTTTACCTGTTGAACAGAATGAACAATCCAGCGCACAACCCACTTGCGAAGAAATACACAAGGTTTTACGTGCACCCGTTTTATCTTCCGCAGGAATCAGGACGGTTTCGACCAGAGAACCTTCGCCATCTCCTACGCGGAATACCCATTTACGGGTACCATCTTTCGAGTAGTTACGATGCACCACTTCAGGCGCTTTAATTTCACAAATCTTTTCAAGTTTTTCACGTAATTTGCCAGAGATATTACTCATCTCAGCAAAATCAGTCACAAAATATTGGTGCACCCATTTCATGACCTGACCTGCGCGAAACTTTTTTTCGCCCAAATCTTCAAAGAATTTTTCTAGTTCAGCTCGAGACATGCCAAGTAAATTTACTTTTTTCTCGGCAGCATGAACGACAGGCGTAGAAACAGACTGTTGTTTTTCATCTAAATTTTCTGATGAAACGACCACTGCAGAACTCATGTACATTTACCTAAACAATATCAGCGCTAAAAATAGCCGTGCATTATTTGCACAACTCAATCTATAAAAAATAAAAAACCAGATAAGTAGTATACCACTTATCTGGCTTGAATACTTTGGATTAACGAGTGCGTGGGCAAATCTCGTTATCAGCAAAGAAGTAAGCGATTTCACGCTCAGCAGAAGCAACTGAGTCAGAACCGTGAGCAGCGTTTTCGTCGATGCTTACAGCGAAGTCAGCGCGGATTGTGCCTGGAGCAGCTTCTTTAGGGTTTGTAGCGCCTAAAATTTCGCGGTGAGCAAGAACTGCATTTTCGCCTTCAAGAACTGAAACAACCACTGGACCAGAAGTCATGAATGCAACTAAGTCAGCAAAGAAACCACGTTCTTTGTGCTCTGCATAAAAACCTTCAGCATCAGCTTGAGAAAGGTGTTTCATTTTAGTTGCAACAATTTTCAAACCTGATTTTTCGAAACGAGCAAAGATGTCGCCGATGTGGTTTTTAGAAACTGCATCTGGTTTTACGATAGATAAAGTACGTTCAATCGCCATGATTGACTCCTATTATGGTTTAAACTAAAAAATTTGCCGCATTATACCGATGTCATCGCTAATAATCAGCTTGAATATGCAAAACTTAAGCGTTTTCTGACGAATTTTTAACGAACTTCATCTAGCCATGCCATTTGAATGGCTTCAAGCAAACCTTCAGTTGACTTATTGGGGTCATCACTAAAGTCAGGCAAAGCACATACCCATGCATGTAAATCGGTAAAACGAATCCATTGTGGATCTACATCTGGGTGTGCTTCGGTGAGTTCAATCGCAATATCAATCGTATCTGTCCAACGTAAGCCCATATGACAACCTAAATAAATGAGTGTAATTGAGCGTACTTTAACAAATCATACAAATTAAGAGATAGTGTTCTGTCACTAAATTCAAGATAAAACACCTTATAAAGCGATATTGGCCGTTGGAGCCAATAAGATAATGCCACTGGCAACCGATGCACCTATCACCGCCCCCACAATCACATCACTTGGATAATGCAGACCAAGCACCATGCGAGACAAGGCAACCAAAATCGTAAATGGCAGCATCAACAACAATAATAAGGGTTGAATATAGCCCAATGTGATCGTCACCATGACCGCATGTAAAGTATGACCTGATGGAAAGCTAAAGTGATCCAACGGTCGCTCGCCCAAGACAATCACCTGATGTACTTGATACGGTCTCGGTCGTGTGGTTTTGTTTTTCAAAAACTTATAGATCAAGGTTCCGACAGAGCCTGCCGCAATCACATACAATATTTGCAGCCCGTATGCCAGACCTTGCATTGCCCATACAGACAACAACATCACATACCAAAATGGCCCATCCCCCAAACGACTGATCGTTTTAAAAAATAAAGCGATTCGTTGTGACTGAGACAGATGATTGAGGTAAACACAGCCCTTTAAATCTAAATCGAGTATTTTTATTTTTGCATTTTGAAGATTCATACGATTTCTCCTCTTTTTGAGAGTAGCTTAAGTCGCGGTCATGGGAGACTCCTCACGACTTGATACAATGCTTGTTCTAATTGTTGTACGGGGAACTGCCAGCTACTTTGCTGCACACTTTCACTGGCCAATAAGCCCATTTGTCGTAATTGCGGCAAGGCAGGTAATTGGCAAATCGATTGAATGAGATGATCTGTTTGTCCCAATGGACTCAACCAACCAGTGACATTCGGTTGTACATGCTGATGGGCGCAGACATAATCATAAGCCACCACCGCTAAGCCGCTGGCAATTGCTTCTAAGACCACATTTCCAAACGTATCGGCTTGGCTGGCAAAGGCAAATACATCAGCACTGGCATACGCGGCTGAGAGTTCACGACCACTCAGACTGCCCATGAAAATAATGTCATCTGATTGTGCCATCTTGCCCAGACGGGCACGATCTGGGCCATCACCGACAATCACAAATTTGCTATTTTTGCCTTGTTGGGCCTGTAATGCGTGAAAGCTCTTGATCAGCACGTCGACTTCTTTTTCAGGTGATAAGCGCCCGACATACAGCATCACACGAGTATCGGCATCAACACCCCATTGTTGGCGGAGCTGTTGTGAACGATGCTTAGGTGAAAATTTTTCAGTATCTACACCGCGTCCAACTACCACCAATGGGCAAGTCACACCGAAGCCACGTAAAGCTTGTTCGGTATATTGACTTGGCACACAGGTCACATCGGTACTGTTATGAAACCACGTTAAATAGCGCTGAATCGGCTTAACCAAGAAAGCCAAGTCAAAGAAGCGGCTAAAGTCATGAAAGGCAGAATGAAAACCACTGGAAACTGCGATTTTTCTTGATTTCGCTGCTTGTAAGGCGGTTAAACCCAAAGGCCCTTCAGTCACAATATGCACCACATCTGGCGCAAATTTTTCAAAAGCTTTAGACACTTTAATATATTGCGGCCAACCGAACTGAATACTTGGGTATTTCGGAATCGGTTGTGACATGACCAAACATTCTTGTTCGGGATGAAATTCGGTACAGACTGCTTTTTGGGTTGGTCGTACCAATAGAATCTTATGTCCAAGTCGTTGTAGACCTTGGCACAACTGCATCATCGACAGCGCTACGCCATTGATTTCTGGTGGCCATGTTTCGGTTACAATGGCGATTCGGAGACGAGGACGAACAAGATCACGAAGCTCAGACAATTCATCTTGTTTATTTTTAAGTTGTTTCCTTTTAAAGTAAAATTTAAAATTTTCAGGAAACTCTTGCTTGAATAGAGATGTCGCGTATGTACTTTGCATATCGCCATCCATTTGTGTCGTTATTTTCATGCTTTCAGCTTAAAAACATTATTTGACACTTTAATGATCAGTCTATGACAGTTTTTTGACAGTCTTAAAATAAAAAATGCCCAGTCTGAAACTGGGTATTTGCACACAACACAATAAATACTTAACCTAAGTTTGATCAGAAACATGATACTCGGAAACGTCATCAGCAACCTGAGCAAGCCAAAGCGATTAAGCTTTGCCTTAGCGCAATATCAACGAAGTGCGTAGTTTAGGACTCAAGCATAGCTTTCATCTTACGGTACGGCAAAGATTATTAATCTTTGCTACTCGCCCCTCAGGTTTTGCCTACTTTTCCCAAAAGAAAAGTAGGGCGAGCCGCAGGCTGATTCTGTAATCCGATGAGAATTTATCAAGACTCCGTTAAGATAATTTTTTCCAACAAACTCTAGATAAAAATATTTAGATCAAACTTAAATTGCTCTTATTCAAGCCAAAGGATTGTCTACCGCAAACATGTGTTGATCTTCCAAACGAAATGCCATCAATTGCTGCCCCCAAACACAGCCACCATCGACATTTTGAATTTGGGCGCTAATGGTCTTGCCCTGCAAAGCTGCCCAATGTCCGAAAATCAATTGATGACTTTGTGCTGCCTGACTTTCAAACTCAAACCATGGCTGAAAACTCTCAGGCATCGGTGCATCTAAAGCATCTTTAAAATCAAATTCTAAACGGCCTGCTGCGTCAGTTAAACGCATACGGGTCAGATAATTGGTAATACAGCGTAAGCGAGCCATACCCGTCAGCTCATCTGACCATAGATCAGGTTGCGAACCATACATCTCGGCAAGAAAGCCATCCAAAACCGAGAGATCATCATGACCCACTACCTGCTGGACTTCTTGTGCCAATGTCACCGTTTTTTCGGCATTCCAGATACAAGGTACACCTGCATGAGTAATCAAGGTCTGTGCATTCGGAGATAAGCTCAATGGCTGTTTACGCAACCAATCAATCAGCTCATCACCATCAATCGCATCAATTACTTCTTGAGTATGATCTTTGTCTTTGGCCTTTTTAAACCCGCGTGCACAAGCAATCAAAGTCAAGTCATGATTACCCAGTACAGTTGCTGCAGCGCCACGATCAGCCAGCTTTTTAATAAAGCGTAATGCGCCGACCGAGTTTTCACCACGTGCAACCAGATCACCCGCAAACCATAAAAAGTCTTGGTCTGGATCAAAACGGATTTCTTTGAGCAATACTTTCAGTGCTTCGAAACAGCCTTGTACATCACCAATAACGTAGTTATAGCGCTTAGACATCAAGCCACCATCTGATCAGAAAGCGCAACAAAATCAGCCAAGTTCAGCGTTTCTGGACGTGCCATTGGATCTACACCTGCTTTCTCAAAGCCATCTTCAACCAACATGCCTTTTAAGCTATTACGTAAGGTCTTACGACGTTGGGTAAACACATGCCCCACTAAACGCGCCAATGCTTTCTCATTTTTTGCCACAATCGGTTTAGTGTCGTAGGGTTCTAAACGGAAAACCGCTGACGTCACTTTTGGTGGCGGATTAAATGAGCCTGGTGGCACTTCAAACAAGAAAGTAGGCTTACAGTAATACTGGATCATCACCGATAAACGACCATATTCTTTGGTGTTTGGTGTTGCCGTAATACGATCAACCACTTCCTTTTGCAACATGAAGTGCATGTCTTTCACTTTGTCACCAAACTCCAAGAGGTGGAATAACAAAGGCGTTGAAATATTATAGGGTAAGTTCCCCACCACACGAAGTGGGCGACCTTCTTGGAACAACTGAGTGAAGTCGTATTTTAAAGCATCAGCTTCAATAATGGTCAAACGTTCAGGATGCGGCACACGACCCGGTAAACCAGCAGCCAAATCGCGATCTAGCTCAACCACGGTCAACGCATCACACTCGCCAATTAAAGGTGAAGTCAATGCCGCCAAACCTGGTCCGATTTCGACAATATTTTCGCCCGCACGCGGATTCACTGAGCGTACAATTTTAGCAATCACACGTTGATCATGTAAGAAGTTTTGACCAAAACGTTTTCGAGCCTGATGCCCTTCATCTTTAGGGTTTAGGGCATTAATTTGATACATAAAATTCTCCACATAAATTTATTGCCCTGATTGCGTATTAAGCATTAATTCATTCAGACCATTAAAAAGTTCATCTGACTTGGTCAAATTTTCTCTAGCAGCTTGATAGACCATGGAAAGAAATTCTCGTTTACTCAGTAGATTAAGCTCTCTAGATGCCAAGATTTCCTGAGTACTCTCTTGAATTGACAACAAACTCTCACGCCCTTCCACATCTTTAACACGCTTCACACCTAATTCAGGATTCCCTTTGAGCTGTGCTTCTAGGTAAAGATTAAATGTTTCCAGATCAGCAAAAAAATCATCTATATTCTCAACAAGATGCTTATCCCCCAGAGTTACTTTATGCATTGAGCGAAGAATACGCTCAGCTACAAAAACTTGGTTTTTTGCGATAATGACTTGAGATGACGGATAGTTTAATCGCGTTAGATGATCGGTCAGCAGATTATATTCAGCCTGAATTTCAGGAATATTTTCCTGTAGGTATAAATCGAAATTTTGTAAGGCTTCAATCTGGTCTTGATGCTTCACAAGCAAATCAATATTAGCATTGATTGTACTCGCATCCTTGAGAATTTTATTCATACCGTTATGATTCGGATATTTTGCGTTCATAGCATCCAAAGCCAGATTAAATTTCTCCTGACTCCGTTTTAGGCTCTCTACGCCTGTTGGGCTGGCATAGACGACAACATCTGCCGATTGTCGTGGAATTTGCAATGATAGAATCTTTAAGTCGCAAAGACTATGTTCAACCCGAGTAGATGAACAGGCTGACAACATAAATGCCGCCAGCATCATAGCAAATTTAGTGATCCGACTCATGCAAAGCCATTGCACACCAGTAAAGCGGATGTGTTTCATCTGCTCCAAAGCAAAACTCATATCAACACTCAATTATGTTCTTTTTTAATTCATCAGTTATATCGATGTATAGGCCATAGATAAGGCTAAATCCACTGCGACATGCAAGCTTGATGCTTTTGCCTGTCCAGTGCCTGCAAGAGAAAGTGCTGTACCATGATCGACCGAAGTTCGAATAAAGGGCAAGCCTAATGTAATGTTAACGGCTTCACCAAAGCCTTGTGATTTTAACACAGGTAGACCTTGATCGTGATACATCGCTAAAACTGCATCGGCATCTTTTAGATTTTCTGGGGTAAACAAGGTATCCGCAGGTAAACTGAGACTCATGTTAATCCCCTGTGTGCGATAACTTTCCAGCACAGGATTAATGACTTCGATTTCTTCTCGACCTAAATAACCATCCTCACCTGCATGCGGATTCAGACCACAGACTAAAATACGAGGGGCAATGATTTTAAATTTGCTTTTCAAGTCGTGAATGAGGATATCAATCACTTGCTGCAAACGATCTTTAGTAATGGCATCAGGCACATCCCGCAAGGGTAAGTGTGTCGTCGCTAAGGCAACCCTTAATGTTTTCGTTGCCAGCATCATTACCACACGATCCACACCTGCGGACTCTTGGTAATATTCGGTATGTCCGCTAAATGCGATGCCTGCGTCATTGATAATTGATTTCTGTACAGGCGCTGTAGCCACACCCACACTCTGGCCTGACATAGCATAATTGGCTGAACGACGTAATTGTTCCAACACATAAGCGGCATTGGCTGAATCTAGTTGCCCTAAAACAACTGTGTTGGATAAAGGCACATGCTCAACAAAAAGTTGTCCCTGCAAACTAGATTCAGTCTGTCCTTGATAAGCAATCAGTTCAACATCAATACCTAAAAGATTGGCGCGTTGCTGCAACATCTGCATATCGGCAAGCACAACCACAGGGCGTTCATCGATACGCGCTGCCAAACTCAGGCAGATGTCTGGGCCAATTCCTGCAGGTTCGCCTGAAGTGACATATAAAGGGAGCATAGGTATCGCCAATCTTTTTGATTCGCTCTAGTGTAACCAAAATCGAAATACAGTATAGCCTACATTTTTATAAATATAGTTTAAACGCCATCCCTGTCTATGCTCTTGAACCAATGCAAAAGAAAATGTCATCGCACTGCATTGTAAATTCGTAAAATCCTGTCGGAAAAGTGCCTAACTTAAGGTTATATAAACTTCGCAATGTTTCCAGTCAGGAATCTAGTCTTCAGCTTTTCGTGGCAGATGAAACTCGGCATTTAACCAGCCGAGCTGATGGGCAATTTCTGAAAAGAAAATTAAAAACACCGCCACAACAATGGCAATAAAAAGCCATTTCCACAGCTGACGATGAATATGGGGAAAACGCTGTGCCGGGATGAATAAAAAAATCAGTCCACCTGCGAAATAAAGCAGATATGGAAAAGGAGTGAAATGCATGAACATACTCACTAAAGCCACACCAACCATACCACTGAAACCGTAATAACTACAGAACGAGGTCACCAGCACCACATAGGTTGCTACAAAACCGAATAGACAGCCCCAAAAAAACTGTTTAACGCGCAATATCATGACTCTTCTTTATTTGGATTCACGCTCATAAAACATTATTTTACCCGCCCAATCAAGCAGATACCTCAGCGCTCAGTTGGCGGTGCTTTAGACAGGTTTTGCGGAACAAGATTAGAAGGTACGAACTCAACCTTACGTGTCCATGGATTGATCTTGGGCTGTACTTTTTTCTCAGCCTGTACCACCACTGCTTCTTCTTTTTTCTCAGTAACCACAACAGCACTGGCAGCTTTATCTGCCAATGGATTATTAACAACTTCTTTCTTTTCAACGGTGGTCGCTGCTTGTGACTGTTGAGGTTCTTTCTTCTCTACAGTCGTTGGCGCAACCACTGTATTGACTGGGCGTATATATGGCGCTGCGATTGACCCTTGCTTGACCACGGTCTGTGCGGTTGCAGGTTGAACCACTTGCGCCGCTGTATTTGAGCTTTGTCCTTGCAGATTCATTTGGTCAACAGGAATTTCAATCGCTTTCATTTCTGTAGTGACAGCCATCGCTGGGTCTACATGGTCATTGCCTCGACTTTCCAGCACCTCAAGTTTACGACTGGTTCCCTCTTTGGGTTGAAATTCAGAATAGTTGGTCACACTGGTCTGATCTACCCATTTGTAAAGTCGTCGTGCATTAGTTTGTGTTGAACAAACGCCGATCAATAAGGTGACGACAACAATTTTTGTAGAAAACGACAACCGCATCAAATTCCCCAGCAGAAAAGCTTAATACTTCTATTTATTTCAAACATTTGCTAGAAAAATAATAGGACAAATCAAACGCTCTCACAAGGCAAATAATGTTGCCATCAATAAAGGGCGCCTTAGTTCCCAAATCGGTCACATTGCAGCAAATTCTGGCGTCTCAGGCTAATTTTTCTTGTGTGCTTTTATAAAACCGTGTAGAATTCGGTCTCCTTTTGTTTGGACAGATTTCACCGTCCAAACCAACTATAATAGGTAGTGGTTTAAATGAAAACTCTCAGCGCTAAGCCAGCTGAAGTTCAACACGACTGGTATGTTGTTGATGCTTCTGGCAAAACTTTAGGTCGCCTTGCGACTGAAATCGCTCGTCGTTTACGCGGTAAGCACAAGACTTCTTATACTCCTCACGTTGACACTGGTGACTACATCGTTGTGATCAATGCTGAACACGTTCAAGTGACTGGTAAAAAAGCGCTTGATAAGAAATATTATCGCCATACTGGTTTCCCTGGTGGTATCCGTGAGACTAACTTCGAGAAGTTAATTGCTCACAAACCTGAAGCAGTTTTAGAAAAAGCTGTTAAAGGTATGTTACCAAAAGGTCCTCTTGGTTATGCAATGATCAAAAAAATGAAAGTGTACGCTGGTACTGAGCATCCTCATACTGCTCAACAGCCACAAGTTTTGGACATCTAAGGGATACAGCACATGGCTACTAATTATGGTACAGGTCGCCGTAAGACCGCAACTGCACGTGTTTTCTTATCAGCTGGTACAGGTAAACTCGTAATTAACAACCGTACGCTTGAGCAATATTTCGGTCGTGAAACTGCTCGTATGGTTGTGCGTCAGCCTTTAGAGCTTTTAGAAGTTACTGAAAAATTTGACCTTTACATCACTGTTAAAGGTGGTGGTATTGGTGGTCAAGCAGGCGCTATCCGTCACGGTATTACTCGTGCATTGATCGCTTCTGACGAAACTTTAAAACCTGCTCTTCGTCAAGCTGGTTTCGTTACACGTGATGCTCGTGAAGTTGAACGTAAGAAACTTGGTTTACGTAAAGCTCGTAAACGTCCTCAATTCTCTAAACGTTAATCGTTTTACGAATTGGACAAAAAACCTCGGATTTATCCGAGGTTTTTTTATAGCTTACTTTTCGTTAATTCTTTTTAGAACAATCCATCATGGCATCACCCATCCCATCGGCAGCAGCAAATTCCGTGATCGTACAGCCATTCTGCTGATAGGTTTTAGTGCTTTTCGAAAACTGATGATCTTTAGGAATCGGTGCATTACAGGGTTGGTCAGTTTTTTCATTCACCATTTGGATTGGCCCATCGTTATAAATCGTCACTTTACAACCTTTGACCACATACTGTTGTTTTATTCCACCATATTGTGAGTCATCCTGATCAACAGCCGCAGCAATCGCGACATCTGTAGCTGCTCCACTTTCTTCTGATGATACAACACTTGCTGGCTTGGGCACTGAGCTTGCACAACCACCGAGCAATAACGCGCTACACAGCACAGTAAAGTAATATCGTTCCATTCCCTTCTTCTCTCTTTGAACTAATTGAATCATAAATCTATTCTGTAACAAGCATATTGTTCAGCTTTAAGTGATTTCCAACGTTAATTTTAGTATTCTAAACAGTCAACCATAATTTTTTGGACTTATGTCTCTAGAAAATCCCCCAACCCCCGTCCAAGGCATTACGCTTTATAGCCATGCAGATGATTTCCGTTCCCATTGGATTCGTTTTTTACTCGCTGAAAAACAAATCAAATACCAACTGATTATTACTGATCATGAGGATGAGGATTTGGCTGATCTTAATCCCTATAATCAACTTCCGATGTTAATTGAGCAGAATCTAAAACTGTTTTCTGCCAATGTCATTGCTGAATATTTAGATGACCGCTATCGCCAGAATAAACTCTATGCTGATGCTCCGATGGCGCGTGCAGAACAACGTCAATATATCTGGCGCTTTGAACAAGACTGGTTCCAACTCGCTGACCATATGCTGAGACATGTCGATAGTTTAGACCCAAAACAAAAACAGAAAGCACAGAAAGAACTGAGAGATACTTTGATTTCACTCACCCCTCTGTTTCAACATTTCCCTTATTTTATGTCGGAAACATTTTCAATTCTTGATTGTATGCTAGCCCCGCTCTTTATACGGCTCAAAAGTATGGGGGTTGAACTCCCTGCACAGCACTGTCGACCTATATTCTTGTATTGTCATCGTATCTTTAGCCGACCATCGTTCATTAAATCAATGACAGCTCAAGAAAAAAACAGCTACAATGATTTGATTTCTACGATTTAATAAGTTTTTCAATTATGTCTGAGCAAATAACTTTTACGCCTACACGCCCATATCTTGCTCGTGCCATTTATGAATGGATTTGCGATAACCAGCTCACCCCTTATTTATTAGTGGATGCGACACAACCGCATACTGATGTACCACTGCAATTTGTGAAAGATGGTCAAATTGTTTTAAACCTTGCTCCACATGCCATTCATCAACTGCACATGAGTAATGAAGCCATTACCTTCTCTGCACGCTTTGGTGGTGTCGCAAAAGAAATTTATGTGCCGATTCGTGCCGTACTGGGGATTTATGCCAGAGAAAATGGTCAAGGCCTATTTTTCGATCCTTCTGAATATGCCGAGATTGAAGAAATGGCTGTAACATCGGTTGAAGAAACAAAGCAAGAAACTGAGACAACGAAAAAGAAACCTTCACTAAGAATTTTAGATTAAGCGAGGATAGGCACGATGGCATTTGACTTAGTTCAATATTTTGCTGAACAAATTAAAATTCAAAAACCACAACTTTTTGGTCAATATTCTCCTAAAGAAAAACAAGCGTTTATAAATGAAGTCAACGTATTGGCCCTTGGGCAACTGATTAGTCTATGGAAGCAGAATCCACAGAAACTGTATCAAGAAGTTCAAACAGCTGATCCGCTATATATTCAAGAAATTGCTCGCCATCTCACCACTTCAGCTCATAATCAGTCAGCCCTTAAAAGCGCTGAATTGGAGAACAACCTTTCAGATGTCCTTACTTTGCAACTGACCGAGCTTAAGCAGCTTGACCAAACAGGTAGTTTTGGTCAAACCGGACTGACAGAACTGTTATTGGGCCAAATCGAACATTTGTCTGGACAGGCGGAAGACTGGGTCTGGTCGACCAATCAGTTGCCCGAGTTACTCGGTTCAAAGCCAGTTATTCAACAAGAAGTATCACTCGAAGCAACCATGCAAGAATTCAATCAAATGGTCCATCAAGCACAACCGATTACGCCTGACCATACACCTGTTGCTGAGGTAGAAACGCCAGAAACTCCTGCATGGGCCTATATCGTTTCACCAATCGTGGCATTGGTCATTCTGATCTTTTTGTATTGTTCATATTGCCAATTAGTTTCGGTTTAATCTCATTGTTTAAATGATAAAGAAAGTATGATTACTTTCTTTATCATAGACTTATTATTGCCTTAATTTTATTTAAAATATGAATTTACCCATATTAATAAAAAATAATTTACATTTATTTACAATCAAAGCCAACTCTTAAAACCCAATATTAATGTGAATAAAATCACATTAAAAATAAAATCCAATCCTTAATTAGTATTTTTATTTGTTTGTTTGACAAAAATTGTCAATTACTAGCAAATCAGTCAATTCAATTATTTTAAAGTATGATTGATTTAATAAAAGAGTTTCCTATAATGAGATTAACTACTTTTGAAAACTAATCAAAAACAGAAGTGGCGAATATAAATTCATAAACAAAGATGTATTAGTAGAGATAAAATCATGGCTAAAATTTCATTAGAAAGCTTAACAAATATTGATGGGTTCGTTGCAGCAGCATTAGTAGATACAGAAAGTGGCTTGGCGCTAGCGACCCAAGGTGGGGGCTCAATCGACTTAGAACTGGCAGCTGCGGGTAATACCGAAGTTATTCGAGCAAAACGCCGTGTAGCTAACTCACTGAAACTTAACGATGACATTGAAGATATTCTGATCACACTGGGCAAGGCATATCACTTAATCCGTCCTCTAGAAAGCAATGGCAACCTGTTCCTCTATCTCGTACTCGATCGCAGTAAATCTAACCTTGCGATGGCTCGCCACGAATTAAAAACATTTGAAAAAGAATTAGATTTTGCTTAATTCTAAGTTTCAAATTACTTAATATATTAGGCTTCTTGTATATTTATTATCTTCTTATTATTCACAATAAGAAAATATAAATATGCAAGCGGTCTATTATTAGTCTTTAGTATTAGACTAATTTTATGCAGTCCAATATTTTATAAAATATTAAAGTGATACTATGAATGGACATTGCATCAATATCGCAATTTCAGGTATAAGTTTAAAAGTTTCAGATGAGTTAAAAATAGAGCTTAGAAAAACAATACCTCATGAATTTGGCATTAACTGGATCAATATTGCCGATCCGAATATCGATTTATTATTAATAAATGAAAATTTCTTTGAAACCGAAGGTATTCAACGCATTTTAGAAAAAAAACAACTTCCCTGCTTAAAAATTGCAAAAGGAGAAGGCTCACAGCATATCGAAGAACACAATACCCTTTACTTACCTTTTCAGCATACGGATGCATTAAAAAACTGGATTCATCTTCGCCTTTTAAGCTATATCACCCATCAACAGGCACAACAACCCAAGATCGAATCGACCTCGACACATAATGCCATCAATGAAAAATATTTAACGGACATGTTAAATCCTGAAAATGCCCGTCTGCATTTGTTTGATGACCACGGTACTTTGGCCATTATTGATACGCGAAGCCAAATTGCATGGCTAGAACCAACCCGTACCCACACACAAACCAACCATAGTTTTAAATATGAATTTGCGACCACCTCAAACTTCACCAAAGTTTCTCGCAAAGTTGAATATAACTTACAAGATTGGTTATGGAACCTGTTTTGGCATTCACTCGAGTTTCAGCGTTTAGCCCCAAATGAAAATGAATACTACAAAATTGAATATTGGCCACAGCCAGCTCAAGGCACTGACCGTAAAACCACTTTATTGCTTTCTGCTTGCTTTATACAAGGAGCCCAACTCTATCAAGTTGCAACACAATTAAAACTTCCTATTCAAACGGTTCAACAATTTATCGCTGCCTGCATTATTTCTGACAATGGCGGCATTATCCCTGCTTCAGAAAGTCATTACCTACGAATCGAAACGACTGAACAAACAATTGAACAACAAGGTTTTTTAAATAAATTTTTCGGCAAAATCAGACGCCGCTTTGGGCTTTAAGGATTGATATGATTCTCCAACAATATAAAATTGTCTTTGCAGGAAGCATGGGCGCAGGTAAAACCGAAGCGATCAAATCGCTTTCAGAAATTCCTGTCCTCGCAACCGAAGCATTCAATACAGACAGTCAGGCCCATAATAAAATGCAAACTACGGTAGGTATTGATTATGGTGAGATTACTTTAGATGACGGTGTCAAAGTGGGCTTATATGGTACCCCTGGACAATCACGCTTTGACTTTATTTGGCCTGTGATTTGCCAAGGCGCTTTGGGGGTTATTTTACTGGTTGATCACAACAGTAAAGTACCGATCGAAGAACTAGAGGGCTATCTAGATACCTTTAAAGACTATACTAAAAACATTTCAATTGGCATTACCCATGTGGATGAAAATAAAGGACAGCCAACAACGATCTATCGTGAATGGTTAATTCAAAATGACTACCAATACCCTTTATTTTTCATTGATGCTCGCAAACAAGAACATATTTTGCTGATGATTGAATCTCTCATAGCAGCATTAGAAGTCAATTTAAAAGCAACAAATTAATTACTTTATAAAGAGAAGAATTATGTTCAGTATTCCCAGTCAGCAACGTACAGCGCCGAAAGAGCTGATTCAGTTTGCTAAAGCGCAGGCCAATGATATTTTAACCAATATCCGAGGGGTCGATTATATTATGCTCTGCTCAACAGATGGATTTGAGCTGGCCTCCATTTACAAGAAGAACCCTTATAACAGCACCAAACTTGCCGCTGTCAGTAGTTCAATCTTGGCCATGGTGACGGCGTTTCTCAATGAAATTCAGCTGACTGGATGTCAAAGTATTACCTTGGACGCTGAAAATGGTAAAGCGATTCTCACCTCCATCCCTGCTCCGCATCATCCCATGGTGATGGTGACTTTAAGCAATAAAGATGTATTGCTGGGACAACTGCTCTATAGTCTAAAACAAACCAGTAGCGCAATCGTCGACGCTGACCAAGCTTAAAACCGTTTTATCTCAAAAAATCTGACAAGCATAACGGGTTTGTCAGATTTTGTTCATTTATAGCCCCTATAATAAATAGATTACTTTTCAATTTTCATTTTTGAATCATATCATTTTCTAAATTTCACTAAAAAACTGTCAAAATGCACGAATAAAGCCCAATAAAAGTCAGAATTATGAAATAAAACATTGTTTTTAAAAACATCAGATGAATGGCTAGAAATTTAAATGATTTAGCAATATTTTTTCATTATTATGATTTTCGAACAAATAACAATCATAAAATTTTCACAAATGAATAATTTCAACAATGAAATATGTATTTGTTCAAACATTATTAAGCACTATGGAGAGATAAAGATGAAGCTGAAGAGCTTAAAACTAGGCGCAGGGGTCGCGCTCTTAATCAGTGGTTTTTCTACCCAACAGACCTTGGCTGATTCCTACGTGTTTGTGACCAATACCACGCCACAAACCGTATCAATACAAGTCAATCAAACTGGGGCAAGCTTAGAACAAGGCAATCAATGGGCGCAGGAAGCGACTCAACTTGCACCCTACGAGACCAAACGGGTGTTACGTATCAACCGTTATACTGGGATCAAATCTGGTAAAACCTATAACTTTGATACCGTTCTCAGCAGTGGCAATTCACAAGTCACTTTAAAACAAACCATGACGGGGACTTGGTCGGGCAGCAATATTAAACATGGGATTCAAACGGCGACCACAACATCACCTTGGTATTCAGATCGTGATGTACATCGTATTAGCACAACTTATGCTGGTTTATCTGCACAAGCAGCGGTAAAAGCTGAGTACACGGGGGGCTATGATGATTTCCACTACACTATTCATCAAAACACACTTCAAGAGCCTGTTTCGGCCAGTGCCGATGAGCTCAAAGTACTGACTTATAATATTTATGCCCTCCCGATGGTGGCGAGTAAAATCAGCGAACGCTTGGCTGAATTACCAAATCATTTAAACGGTTACGATGTGATTATGATGCAAGAAGCCTTTGCTTCATCGCGTACTGGCATGCTGAATCAACTGGCGCAACAGTACCCATATCAAACTCATATTCCAGTCGGTTCTGGCTATAACTTGTTTGACAGCGGTTTGGTGATTGTGAGCCGTTATCCAATCGTCAAAACGACACAATTGATTTATCCAGACTGTACCGGAACGGATTGTTTTGCAGATAAAGGTGTGTTGTATGCAGAAATCATTAAGAATGGTAAGGCCTATCATGTGACCTCTACGCATACCGCTTCTTTTGATACCGATGCAGCGCGTGCACTGCGCCAAACTCAGTTCAAGCAGATTCGCCAATTAGTCAATCAACAAAACATTCCAAGTTTTGATGCTGTCTTGATGGGCGGTGATTTTAATGTGAACAAGTTGTTATGGCCGCAAGATTATCAAGACATGTTGACCAATCTGAATGCCACCGCAGCACCAAGCACAGGTTATACTGCATCGACTTTTGACCCACGCGTGAATAAGTTGGCTGGAGCAGCGGGTTCAGGGGGTGCAACAGTCGAATATCTAGACTATGTGGTAGCATCAAATAACCACCGTCAACCAACTCAGTCTCGTAACGATGTGCGTATCTTACGTACCACAGCGGACCCACTGTATATGACTTGGGATCTTTCAGATCACTTCCCTGTGATGGGGCAATTTAATTACGGCCCATAAACGGAATTCGTTATGAATAAAAGACTATTGCTGACAATGCTTATTGTTGTCGTGGTCTTGGTTGGGATTGTAGTTTGGAAGAGCACTGCCTCTTCCGCTGCAATTCAGCAAGCCAAATCCACCGCATCATCTCAAGATTCATCAACACAGGTGAGTAATGAAGGCATGCCAAACAAAACCAAGGACGAAGTTTTTCAAGAGTCACTTTTAAAACAATTAAAAATACTACAACAGCAACCTGGCAATATCACCGAGTTTCTCAATGATTTTAAAGCCAACTGCCCTGTATCCGACTGTAATGCAGCTTTAGCAAAAGCTTTAGCTAATTATCCCGATCAAAACTTTGCACATTTGGTGGAAAATCTAATAAAACGTCTGCCGCAATATGAACAACGCATGCAAAGTACCGTGTTATCAACGTCGTTATCACCAAAAGAACGCTTTGATGCCTTATGGAAGCTCAGAGAACAAACCTTGGGACAAGCCGAAGCGATGCTGGGTTTTGGGCAAGAACGAGGCTATGCAGATTATCGGTTTGCCTACAATGATTTGGCACAGAATCAAAAACTGAGTGCTGAACAACGTTTAAAAGCATTTGAGCAGCTACAAAAACAGTACCCTGATGCAACTCAACAAGAAAATAAAATCGGACTTTATGAACAAGCGCTCGGTTTAATCAATCAAGGGCAACATAGCCCTGCTGAAACGCAACGCTTAAAGCAGATGTTACAACAACGTTATCTGACTGAGCAGCAACGCCAAGAGGTTCAGCAAAGAGAACAACGTGAAGTTCAACAACAGCAACAAGTCGACCAATATCAACAAGCTGTGCAGCAGTTGCAACAAGAGATGGAGCCGTTAAAAACACAACTGCCAAATGACGAGTGGCAAAAGCAATATCAAAGCCGTTTAGAAAGTCTGCGTCTAAAAATGTTCTCTTAACACATTGAACTCAACGGATAGCAGCTTAAATTTATATCTCATTTCTGATAAAAATCAGCCGACCATTTAGATAAACAATGCGTCGGCGTTAAACAAAAATGAGACTTTTAAAAGTCTCGCCATTCGCTCATTTGACAAACAACATGCATTCCCGCTAAATAAGCCATTCAATCACTTCAAGATCATGATGTGGCATGAGCAGCATTAAACATGTGAATTCTGGTTGGACTGGTCAAGCAGCAATTGCTTTGGGAGTTGGCGCTTTTCTTGGACAATCAGGAAATAATCACCCTCACCACCACTATGCGCATCAAATCACCATGTCCTTGAACCCAGATCAAGCTGTACAAGTGATTGCTGATGGCCAACGTTATCAAGCACCGACTTTACTCATTCCTGCCAAGCTAAAGCATCAACTTATAACAGGCAACTATCTGTCAATCTATCTTGATACCCATCATGCACTCACCACCCGATTCAATCTAGATCTTCATCGAGCAACACAGGTATATGAGGTATCCACAGATCTACAACAACAATTACGACAAAGCTTTTGTCTAAAGACACCCCTCAATCATGGCTTAGCCCATTTCTTAAAAACGACACCACTGAACAACCATGCCTCCCAGAGCAATCCACGGAAGATTGAACACATACTAGAATTGCTTTATCAGGGCATCTTGCAGTCCAACATTCCTGATCGTCAATATTTAGCACAAATTGCAGGTTTATCTGAAAGTCGCTTTTCGCACTGGTTTCGTGAACAGGCAGGACTACCTTTACGCAGTTATCGTAAATGGTTACGTCTCATCTGTGGATTAGCCCAAATGCAAGAAGGACTCGCCTTAACGGATACAGCTCACCAAGCTAATTTTGCTGATCAAGCGCATTTCACACGAACTTGTATCGAGTTATTGGGAGTGCGCCCATCGGAACTGAGTGATATGCAGGGGAAAATTTTCTTTATTGAATAAATAGCTGTTTTGTTCAATTCAGTCCTGCAATCGCACAGGCATAGTGACTGTTCATTGTTTTGGAACAATACACCATGCCGAAGTTAATCCAGTACCTCATTCGCTATAGCAGTTATCCCTTGATTATGGGGCTGAGTCTGTTTTTTTTATTCCCCATTGCAACTGGCACGCTTTCTTATTGGCCTTATGTACCCTTAATCGCAGCCGTTGCGATTGGGCTGGTTGCTCTGCTTGAGCAGATTCAGCCCTATGAGCAAACCTGGTTAAACGATCACGAAGATACAGGTGTTGATATTCTGCATGCCAGCTTGAGTATCATCATGATTTTTATTACCGCAGAATGCATTACTTTATTTCGGCAGCTGATCCATATTCCGAGCTTTTGGCCAGCCTCTCTACCGATCTGGCTACAATTACTGATTGTCGGTCTCATCATCGATTTTGGCTTATGGCTGATGCATTACTTCAGTCATAAAAAACGATTTCTATGGAAACTGCACGCTCTTCATCATAGTTCTGAACGATTATATTGGCTGAATGGTGAACGTCGGCATCCCTTAAGCGCTATTCTGCTCGCTGCACCGGGAATTATCTGTATTACCTTAATCGGTGCACCAGCCAATCTAATTGGTACTTGGATGGGATTAACCGCGATTCATTTGGCTTTTCAGCATGCCAATCTGGATTATTCTTTAGGTGCTTTTAGGCATTTACTCGGGGTTGCCGAAGTCCATCGCTGGCATCATAAACATGGTTTTGGTCGTAAAAACTTTGGTGAATTCTGGATGATCTGGGATCATCTGTTTGGGACATATTACTATGAAAGCAAACCCGTAAAAGCTGGACAAGTCGGGTTAAAGACTGCGCTACCGAAGACTTATCTCAAACAAATACGTTGGCCATTTGCTAGAAAAAACCAATAAGACACATAAATTAAAGGAAATCAGCGATGCATTACCCACAATATCAACACGACCTCAACACAGCACTTGAATCAGAAATACTGGGTGAACTGATCTTTTTAAATGCCGCCAAATATGCACGCTCAATTGAGCAACAACAAAAATGGCAAACTTTGGCCAAACTGGAAACCCAAACCCTACGCAAGTTACAGCAGTACTTAATTCAACAAGGTCAAACAGCCACAATTCGTTTGCATGTTAAGTTACAGGCCAAAGCATCAGGCGTTGCGATGGCTAAACTGCCATGGAAACTAGCCATGCATTTACTTAAGCAAGGTACACAACCATTTATGGTCACTTTTGAGCGGATGCAGCAACACGCCGATACCAACACACAAGACTTTCTCCAGTATTTATTGGCGCATGAACGAGCATTAGCTGAATTTGCAACACAAGAATTGCAAGGGAATTCAAAGCATTCTTTAGATGCGGTGCTGCACCTATTAAAAAGCGAGGCATAACACCTCGCTTTTTTGTTCTATTCTATTGCCACCCTCAAGTCGTGCTGAGGTTTAACAACAATTGACGTTTTTTCACCTGTTGCCCGACTTGACCAATCAACTCCTCGACAACGCCATCGACATCGGATTTGATTTGTTGCTGAATCTTCATCGCCTCAAGCACCAATAAGGTCTGCCCTTTTGTTACCGAATCTCCTACATTGACCAACAGATTCACAATCGCACCGTCCATTGGCGCACGGATTTTGCCATCACCCACCACTTCTGCTGCCTCTGGGGCTGCATAAGTAATATTTTCAAGCACGCTATTACCATTGCCTCTATCTAAATACAGCTGATTTTGATCGAAGACATAGGCGAGCTTGCGTCGAACACCTTCACAGCTATAAACAACCTGTTCATCACTGATGCTTATAATCTTGATTGTCGCGTGTTGATCACATAACGCAACTTTGACCTGCTGCTGATCATTTTGCACATGCAGCAATATCTGCTGATCGGCATATTTCAATTTCAGTGGAAACGGCATACTAACACCAGTTTGCCAAGCGAATTGCTGCTGATTTTGCTGGCTAAACAATGCGGCTGCTACGGCTAAGGTTTCGAGTGTCAACGTTTGTTGGTGCAGGCTGACATCTTCTTGGAAGTGTTGCTGAATAAATGCGGTGTTGGTATCCCCAGCCACAATGATCGGATGGCGCAATAAATTGACAAGAAACTGCTTATTGCTATTCACCCCAAGCAAAACACAATCCTCAACCGCTTTGGCAAGCAGGCGAATCGCATCCTGACGGGTCTTGCCATAGGCAATCACTTTGGCCACCATCGGATCATAGAAGGGACTAATTTCACCGTGTTCCAGCATGCCATGATCAACACGAACATTGGGTAAACTGCCATCCGCACCTGCTGCTTGCCAACGCAGCACTTTACCTGTTTGTGGCAGAAAGTCCTGACGTGGATCTTCTGCATATAAACGGACTTCAATGGCATGCCCATTCAATGTCAGCTCATGTTGCTGTAGTGGCAATGTTTCACCATTGGCAACACGCAATTGCCACTCCACCAAATCCAAGCCTGTGACCATTTCAGTGACTGGATGCTCGACTTGTAAACGGGTATTCATTTCCAAGAAATAGAATTCACCAGATTGATCAAGCAGAAACTCGACCGTGCCTGCCCCGACATAATCACAAGCTTGAGCTGCAGCAACAGCAGCCTGACCCATTTTCTGACGTAGTTCAGGTGTCATCACTGGACAAGGCGCCTCTTCAACCACCTTTTGATGACGGCGTTGAATCGAACAGTCCCGTTCAAATAAATACACATAATTGCCATGCGTATCGCCGAAGACCTGAATCTCGACATGACGTGGGGCAATTACCGCTTTTTCTAAAATCAACTCACCCGAACCAAAGGCATTCTCTGCTTCGGAACGTGCTGTTTTTAATGCCTCTAATATATCAGCAGCGTGTTGGACCAGACGCATGCCACGCCCACCACCGCCCGCAGAAGCTTTGACCATTAAAGGATAGCCAATCTGCTCAGCTTGTTGTGCTAGGTAATCAAGGTCTTGCTGATCACCTTCATAACCAGGCACACACGGCACCCCTGCTTGAATCATGGCAATTTTAGAAAGACGTTTACTCCCCATCAGCTCAATCGCCGCAGCCTTTGGCCCAATAAAGGTGATGCCATGATCGAGACAAGCCTGAGCAAAATCGGTATTTTCAGATAAAAAACCATAACCAGGATGGACCGCATTAGCTCCTGTTTTCTGACAGGCTGCTATAATATTAGCAATGGATAAATAAGATTCGGCCACTTTAGATGCACCGATATAAACCGCTTCATCTGCCAGCTGTACATGACGGGCATTGGCATCTGCATCTGAATACACCGCAACCGTTTGATAGCCCATTGCTTTAGCTGTTTGCATCACGCGAACAGCAATCTCACCACGGTTTGCCACTAAGACTTTTGAAAAACTCATTGTTTCATCTCTATTATTAAATCCCTCTCAATCCACCTTTTAAAAGGTGAAGTCCCTCCTTTAATAAAGAGGGATCAGGGGAGATTTCAGTCAAACCAACTCGGATTACGTTTTTGAATAAAGGCCATGGTTCCTTCTTGACCTTCTGCACCACCAACTGCCTGAGCAAACTGTTGTGCGGCATCATCCAAAAGCTGTGCTAAAGGTTCATTCAAAGTTCGATGTAATAAGGCTTTGGTGGCACGTGAGGCCAAAGGCGCAGCACGTTTAATCTGCTGAATGGTATCCATAAGTTGTTGCTCTAATTCAACATCATCTTGTGCAACTTGATGAACCACACCTAAGTCCAAAGCCGTCTTGCCATCAAAACGTAAACCCAATAAGGCCAAACGACGGGCTTGGGTCAAACCAATTCGCTTCACCACAAAAGGCGCAATCTGTGCAGGTAAAATGCCCAAGCCTGTTTCTGGCAGACCAAACTGAGCACTCTCACGGCTGATGGCAATATCTGAAATACAGGCTAAGCCAAAGCCTCCACCAAGCACTGCCCCTTCCAGCACAGCAACAACGGTTTGGGGAGCTTGATCAACCTGTTCGATCATGGCCCCAAAACGACGGTTAAAATCAACATAAGGTTGCAAACTGCCTGTATTCGCAGCTTCAACACGTAAGCTCGCCATATCTTTGATATCACCGCCAGCACAGAAATGCCCACCTCGACCACGTAAAACCACAGCACGAATGGATGAATCATCGGCAATCTGGCTAAACACCTGTTGAATGGCAGTGACCATATTCAAACTCATGGCATTACGGCTCTCAGGACGATTTAGCCATAACGTTAAAATGCTGCCCTGTTGTTCTAGCTGAATGCTGTCATCTATCGCCAAGCTTGCAAGAGAAGTTGCAACTGTCATGCTCCTGCTCCTATTTTTTCTGTTTCTTCGGCAAGATATCGGTGAGCTTACAAATGATTCCGAGCATAATTTCATCTGCACCACCACCAATCGAACCTAAGCGACCATCACGGAACAATTGTGATGCGGGGTTGTCCCACATAAAGCCATTACCGCCCCAATATTGTAGGCAGCTATCTGCCACTTCACGGCTTAAGCGTCCTGCTTTCAATTTCGCCATCGATGCCATCAAGGTCGCATCCTTACCAGCAATATGCTGCTCACAGGCTTGATAAGTTAGAGCTTTCAGGGCTGCGACTTCAGTCATCAATTCTGCAAAACGGAAATGTACATATTGGTTATGAATCAAAGGCTGACCAAAGGTAGTACGTTCTTTGGCATAATCAATGGTTTGCTGAATGACCTTTTCCATACCTCCTACAGCATTGGCACAGGCCCACATCCGCTCCTCTTGGAACTGCATCATTTGCATCATGAAGCCCATGCCTTCCACCCCAACCAAGTTGCGTTGCGGTACACGCACATTGTCGAAATAGACCTGTGCCGTGGTGGTTGAACGCATGCCCAGTTTATTTAAGGGTTCTGAAAAGCTGATCCCTGCCGTTTTTGCAGGAACAATAATCATGGATTTATTGACGTGTGGTTTGTCATCCGAGGTATTTGCCAATAGACAAAAGAAATCGGCTTGCAATGAGTTGGTGATCCACATCTTGCTGCCGTTAATCACATAATCGTCGCCATCTTTTTTTGCTGTAGTTTTAATGGCTGCCACGTCAGAACCCGCATGCACTTCCGAGACCGCAATCGACGCGACATATTCACCACGAATCGCAGGATTTAAAAACTCATCTCGTAGTTCTTTGCTACCAAAACGAGCCAGTGCAGGCGTCGCCATATCGGTTTGCACGCCAATCGCTAGGGGTACACCGCCACAGGCGGCACGACCTAATTCTTCTGCCACCACAAGGTTGTATGAATAATCGAGTCCTAAACCACCATTCTCCTCAGGCTTACAAATCCCCAATAAGCCCAAATCCCCCATTTTCTTAAACACGTCATGAATTGGAAAACGGCCCGCCTCTTCCCACTCAGGAATAAAAGGATTTAATTCATTTTCAACAAACTGGCGTGTGGTCCGGCGTAAAGCTTCATGTTCTGCGGTAAATTTCATTGTTTTTGTTCCTTAAATTTAATCTCCCCTAACCCCTCTTTAATTAAAGAGGGGAACTCCTCCCTTTTTAAAGGGAGGTTGGGAGGGATTATTAAAATCTCGACACACCAAATCGTGTTGGATTGAGTTCACGTTGTTGTGCTTCATAAATAGTTTGTAATAAAAAGATCAGTACTTTACGGGTATCTCTTGGGTCGATGATGCCATCGTCATGCAGCATTGCAGTATTGAATAAAGCAGTCGACTGCTGTTCCAATTTCATTGCTGTACTTTGTTCCAAGAAATCCAGCATCTGCGGATTCGGTTCCATCCCAGAGGCTTTTTGCTTGCCCTCAGCCACGATACGCAAGACTTTGCCTGCTTGTGCCGCGCCCATCACCGCCACATGCGAATTGGGCCATGCAAAAATAAATTGCGGAGATAAACTGCGGCCACACATGGCATAGTTACCTGCGCCGTAAGAGCCTGCCACCACAATCGAGATTTTTGGCACAGTTGCATTGGCTACAGCCTGAATCAGCTTAGAACCATGCTTGATAATACCGTTCTGCTCCGCATCGGTTCCGACCATAAAACCTGTGGTATTGTGCAAGAATAAGAGTGGACGTTGGGTCTGTTCACACAGATGAATAAATTGCGCTGCTTTAGCTGCCCCTTGTGGGGTAATCGGCCCATTATTGGTAATAATGCCGATATGCAGTCCCCCCATTTTTGCCCAACCACAAATAGTTAAGGCATCATATTCCTGTTTAAATTCCAGAAAATCCGAATCATCAATGATCCGTGCAATGATTTCTTTCATATCAAAAGGTTGCTTCGGATCTTGCGGGACAATACCTAACAGCTCTTCAGCCGCATAACGCGGTTCTTTATAATGCTGATTCGATTGTGCGGTCTGTTCTTTCCAATTGAGATGTTCAAAAATTTCACGCGCTAAACGAATACCATCAGCATCATTCTCCGCAAGATATTCCGCCACGCCTGAAACTTGGGTATGCATTTCTGCACCACCCAGTTCTTCCGCAGTCGCCACTTCGCCTGTTGCAGCCAATAACAACGGTGGGCCCGCCAATAACATTTCTGTTTGCTTGCGGACTGCAATCACATAGTCAGACAAACCTGGTTGATAAGCACCACCCGCAGTTGCGTTGCCATGCACCACAGCGACTTGGGGAATCCCTGCCGCAGACAATCGTGCCTGATTGGCAAAGGTCATACCGCCATAAGTAAAGACTTCAGCCGCATAGTTCAGGTTTGCCCCGCCACTTTCCGTCAATGTCACCATTGGCAACTTTTGTTCTAATGCAATCTTTTGCAGGCGCAGGGTTTTATGTACTCCCATCGGTGACATGGTGCCACCCTTGATTGCACTGTTACTGGCAGAGACTAAGGCACGTACACCACTGACAAAACCAATGCCAGCAATTACCCCGCCACCGGCTTCGGAACCATCTTTATCGTCATGCATGTTGTAGCCAACCAAGCCACACAACTCGACAAAAGGTGAATCGGCATCTAACAGTAAACGAATACGCTCATGCGGCAAGATTTTGCCTTTCTTGTCGAACTTGGGTTTTGCTGCATAAGACTTATCAATACTTTTTTGCTGCACCGCACGAACTTCAGCCAACTGCGTTAATAAAGCCTCTCGATTTTGCTCATATTGTTCACTACCTACAGCAATTTCAGATTGGAGAATACTCATTGTTTAGTCTCCATCCGTTTTGAATATGTCAGGGATAAAAGCACGATGGAAACCATTAAAAGCGTCATTATTGGTCGCATCAGCTAATGGATACATCCGTGTGCCTTGTGATGCCGCCCCATCAATGCGAAGGGTGACACCCGAAACAAAAGCCGCAGCATCGGAGAGTAAATAACAAATTGCGGAAGAGATTTCAGACTCAGTACCCATACGTTTTAACGGAACATTACTCGCCAAACTTGGAATGATCACTTTGGCAAAATCACCACTATAGTTGTCCATGCCCGAAGAAATAATCCAACCTGGTGCAACTGCATTGACACGTACACCCGACTTGCCCCATTCAACCGAAGCTGTTTTAGTGAGATTATCGACCCCTGAACGTGCTGCACCCGAATGCCCCATACCAGGCATACCACCCCACATGTCTGCGGTCATATTGACGATGCTACCGCCATGTTTTGCCATCCACTGGTTATAAGCTTCACGCATCAAGTAAAAGGTTGAATGCAAGTTATTACGGACCACAGCATCAAAGCCATTGGCAGAAATATTCTCTAATGCAGAAGGAAATTGTCCACCCGCGTTATTGACTAATCCATCGAGCTGACCAAATTTTTCCAGTACCTCAGCAATCATGTTTTTGACTTGCTCTTCATCACGATTGTCACAGACAATAAAATGGACTTTGCCCCCATCCTCCAGAATTTCTTGGCTAACCTTTTCCAGTTTTTCAACTTTACGTCCTGTGATGACAACTTGCGCCCCCAAAGAAGCCAACTCATGTGCAGTACAACGGCCAATGCCAGAACCACCACCTGTAACGATCACTACTTTGTCAGCAAATGCATCTGTCCTGAAAATTGATTGATAACCCATGTTTACATCCTTAATATTTTTCTAACAGTTGTGCTGGCACTTTCACCGGCATATCCAATAATTGCTGTGCAAAGGCTTTGCCCTGCGGATCAATCCGCAAACTGGCAATCCCTCCACCACCCAATGCATTTTCCAACATGAAATTCAGCGCATGCATTGCAGGCAATTCGTAACGAATCACCTTTGATTTCTCTGGGTCAAGAACATGCTGCATATACGCGGCGACATTGGCTTCTGTCAGTGCCGCGCGAATCCAAGGTAAATATTCAGCCTTGCGCGCGATCACCCCAATATTGCTATGATTGCCCTTATCGCCACTGCGTGCATGTGCTACCTCAATTAAAGGAACTTCAATCTCATCGCCTTGATACGCGCCTACGTCACCAACGAGATGCTGCGCATAATCCTGTGAAGATTGTCCAACGGGGATCTGAACGGGATAACGTTGTCCTGAAAAATCGACTTCGACTTTTAATTGATCTTTATCAATTAGGAACGAGAACAGCTTCACCACAGCGGATGCCTTAGGTCGACCGCCGACGATTCCCGCCAATGCAGGTGCCATGCCTGTTGAGGCTTGGGCAATTTCAGACGCAAAGAACATACAAGCTTCTTTAAATAGATGTTTTACCGCGATCTTAACCACCACTTCACGACTGTCTTTCACTTTCGCATGTGTACCATAGGTGCTTTCAATGCCAAGAATTTCAACAGATTTTTCACTAAACGGAGGAACTGAACGCAGTGCCAAAACCCGTTCACATTTGTTGATAATGGCATCCGCAATCACTTGTGCTTTTTCTGGTGCTTCCCGACCTGCAATCAAGAAACTGACCAAGACACGATAACCATCGGCATAGGTGGCACTGACTTTATATTGCTGAGTTGGCGCACGACCTGTTGCTCCTGTCACTTTGACTCGATGCTCTCCCACCTGTTCTAAATGCACTTGGCTAAAATCAGCGCTTACATCTGGTAAAAGATAGGCTTGCGGATTGCCAATTTCATAGACAATCTGCTCTGCTACCGTTGCAGTTGAAACGAGGCCACCTGTCCCTTTCGGCTTGGTCACGATAAATGAAGCATCAGCACTGACCTCTACGATTGGAAAGCCCATGTTGTCAAAGCCTTGAACCAGACGCCAATCGGTAAAATTACCACCAGTACATTGTGCACCGCATTCGATCACATGCCCTGCCAATGAACCTTGTGCCAGCTTGTCATAATCATCCAGTGACCATTTGTATTCATGTAATAATGGGGCAAGCACAACTGCTGAATCGACCACACGGCCTGTAATCACAATATCTGCACCCAAATCTAAAGCATCGCGAATCGCAACAGCACCTAAATAGGCATTGCTACTAGCAACATGCGCAGGCAAGGCATCACCATTAAACATTTCCTGAACATTTTGGGTGAGTAATTCACCATGCTTGGGCAATACATCATCACCCAGTACCACTGCGACTTTTAAATCTAAGCCTTTTTCATCAATGATTTTCTGTAAGGCATCACGGCAAGCCAGTGGATTCACCCCACCTGCATTGCTGATCACTTTTATTTTTTTCTCAGAAATTTTATTGATCAGTGGTGACATCACTCGGCTAACAAAATCCAGCGCATAACCATGACTTGGATCCATCATCATCGCCTTGGCCATAATCGACATGGTGATTTCTGACAGATAATCAAAGACTAGATAATCAATATCACTCAGATGCACCAACTGAAATGCAGCAGTATTGGTATCGCCCCAAAACCCTGATGCACACCCAATCTTGACTACCCTCTGGTCATCCTGTTTGACAGTTGTCATGCGCTTTCTCATTGTTATTGCTAAAAACGCCTTAACATTACCAAGCAAGTGCTTGGTTTGTAAAGTACATAATGCTATGCTGTATTGGCAAAAATAGACAAACTCAAGCAAATGCTTGTTATAAAAAGATAAGACAATGCATCAAATGAATTTTGTTACAATAGACTTTAGATTAAACGGGATAGACGAATAGGCATGATCGCAACCTCAATTGAGCAAATACCCAAGATTGTTTGTTTTGATGACAGTCCACGTGGACGCTTACTGCAAGGTGCTGCCTATCTATTTTATAAGCAAGGTTATGATAAAACCACGGTTCGTCAGCTCGGTGAGTTTATTGGCATTCAATCGGGCAGCCTGTTTCATCATTTTAAAAGTAAGGATGAGATTCTGGCGACAGTGATGGAACAAACCATCATTTATAACTTTGCCCGTTTAAAGGAAGCAGCTGAACGCTCAACCGATCCTGAACAGCAATTACGTCATCTCATTAAAGCGGAGTTACTCTCGATTGCAGGTGATACAGGCGCTGCGATGGCGGTTTTAGTACACGAATGGTTTGCGCTTTCTAAAGAAAAACAAGACTACCTTTTAAAAATGCGTAATGAATACGAGCAAGTTTGGCTGGATGTGATTGAAAAACTACGCGCCCAAGGTAAAGTCAAACATGATGCTTTTATTTGGCGTCGTTTGCTCGGTGGTTCGATTTCTTGGACAGTGACATGGTACAAACCCGAAGGCAAAGTCAAAATTGATGAATTGACTGAAATGGTTTGGGAAATGGCGGTGAAATGAGTCCAGTCTATTTGCGTAAGCCTCAACCCACTGATTTAGCCGAAATCAAACATGCCTACCAAAATAGTATTCAACTGCATCAACCATGGACCTATCCACCAGCTGATTTTGAACACTACCTCGTGCAAGAACATCGTTATTTTGTCTGTTTAACAGAAAATCACGCCATTGTTGGCACCTTTAATATCTCGAATATTGTTTGTGGTTACTTTCATTCTGCTTATTTAGGTTACGAAGCCTTTCATCCTTATGCAGGACATGGCTATATGCGACAAGGGTTGCAACTGGTTTTACACGAAGCATTTCAAACACTGAATCTACATCGACTAGAAGCCAATATCCAACCAGACAATCTGCCCTCTATTCGCCTTGTGGCACAGGCAGGTTTTATAAAAGAAGGCTTTTCTCGCCAGTATCTACGAGTGGGCGGAAAAGAATGGAAAGATCATGAACGTTGGGCAATTTTAAATGCCGATTGGACCGATAAAAAATATCAGGCATTCTAAAAAATTGATTCCAATTTAAGCACGACACAGCTTATCGCTCACGTCTATTTATCTATATTCGTTGTATTAGAAAGCTGCTATTGTTGTTAAACATCAAACGATTATAAGAATTAGTAACAATGAATCCCGTACAACATGCCAATATATCGGTGAAACGTCGTGGGGGCGAGCTTGAAGATTATATTGATATTCATGCTCTAATCGACAGCACCAAAATGTTGTGTACAGACAATCGCCATCGTATCTTGCATACCTTTTGGGGTGTTCAAGAAGTGATTATTCCAATCTTTGGGCATCATTTCGAAAATAGTGCAGGCAAAAGCATCGAGGTGAAAGACCTGTGTGAAAAAGACCACCTATTGGTTGATTTCCATCATCGTTTTATTCCAACTTTAGGTGATTTTGTTGCAGCGATGCAGGATATCCCTACAGATGGATTGGCGAAACGCTTAGAGAAGTTCCATGCTGATGTGATTAATGATCCAAAGCTGTCAGCAACCCTGCTCTCGCCATTATCGGTGACGGGACAATTAAAGTCTTTGCTGATTACCCATAATAGTTGGTTTATCAATAGCATTCTTCCGATGATGGGAAAAGGTGAAGCCAAATTTATTGATTTTGATATTCGTCCTGATTTCTTTTTCAATCCGATGCGTTTTGAACTCTGGATGGACAATGGCATGGCTGTGCCACCGAGTGCAGCTAAGCTGCAAGACTTAAAAACTAAAATTGCTTAACTTAAGGGGAAATAAAAATGAGCAATATCCAATACGTAATTCGTCAAAATGACTTTGCTTATAATGACGAATGGCATCTGACCAACTGCGTTTCAACTGGGGCAATCAAACAAATTTATACAGATAAAGTTGAAGCAGAAAAGGCCTATAAAACCTTAGTTGTTGAGGGCTTATATTATGATGAACTCTGTAACTATGACATCGGCAATGGTGAAGTAGATGATGAGGTCTACGAAAAACTTGAAGCTTTGGTATTAGAAAAAACAGGCAAAAAATTTGATATCGAAGATGGTGAAATTCCGAAACTGAATGAAGATGATGCTTTCGAATTTGCCCAAATTTCAGGTATTGTCTGGTATCAACTTTTAGAAGTCGATGCGTCACAGCCTTGCTATGTCCTCTGGATCAACTCAGAAGAAGACTATTTTTCTGGCTATGAAACTGGCAGTATTATTTCTAGCCAAGATGAGAACTTTAGTGATGTTTCGTGGGAATCCAATATTTATGCGATGGACTATGAGTTCGAAGCCTTGATGGATAAACCCCTTGCAGAGCTGAGCGATAGCCCATTGTTATTGAAACAGTTTATCGAGCAAACTGCGGATATTCGCTATGATGCTGAAAAAGATAGCATCGAAGGTATTGCACTCGACAATATAAAATTTATTGATATCAAAGCATTAAATTCATTTCTAAAACAACCTATCTTTGAAATCCGTCAGATTTCTTTAGAAGAATTGGCTGAACTCGAATAAATCTCAAAATGAAAAAAGTGCGGTGTTCTAACCGCACTTTTAATGATATTTAGAACAGTTTTAATAGCCCAACTGTTTACTAATTAAATCCTTCATAATTTCTTCTGCACCTCCACCAATCATATTCACTTTCACTTCACGATAAATACGTTCGGACTTAGTACCGCGCATAAAGCCCATGCCTCCGAGTGTTTGTACCGCAGCATCGGCACAGAATTGCATGGTTTGAGTCGCAACATTCTTAAGCATACAAATCTGGGCAATCAGTTCACTGCCTTGCAATTCTGGCTTACCCAAGCGATAAGCAGTATCCTCGAGTAAAGTACGGGTTGCCGTCAGACGAGTGGCCATGTCCACTAACTTATGACGCATCACCTGATGATCGACCAAACGCTTACCGAAAGTTTGGCGTTGCTGTGCCCAATCCAATGCTTCCTCATAACAAGTCAGGGCAAAACCATAACTACTGGCTGCAAGAAAAAAACGCTCCATATTGAAGTTATTCATAATCACCAGAAAGCCCATATTTTCAGGGCCCAATAAATGGCTAGCAGGCACTTTGACATTGTCAAAATGCAAATGTGCCGTATCGGATGCCCACCATCCCATCTTATCCAGTTTAGTTTTACTGATCCCTGCACTATGTGCATCAATCAACAGCATAGATATACCATTTGCGCCTTTCGCATTCGGATCGGTACGTACAGCCACTGAGTAATAATCCGCTCGCATCCCTGAAGTGATAAAAGTTTTTTCGCCACTCACCAGAAAATAATCACCTTCACGCACTGCCTTGGTTTTAAGAGAAGCGACATCTGAACCGCCGCCTGGCTCAGTAATCGCCAGTGCCGAAATTTTTTCACCCGATAGAATTTGAGGGAGTACCTCAGCTTTAACATCTTCATTGGCAAAGTGCTGGATGGGTGGCGCACCAATGGTATGTGACAGTAAAGAGGCTGCTAAGCCACCTGAAGCGCATTTTGCTAACTCAATCGAAGATAACAAGGTATAAAATGCATCTGTCCCCGCAATCCCACCATACTGCTCTTCAAATCCTAATCCCAATAGACCAATATCTGCAGCTTTCTTATAGAGCTCTCGCGGAAAGGTTTCACTTTCATCCCATTCATTGATAAAAGGCGAAATTTCTTTTTCAACAAAACGTCGAATACTCTTGGCAAATTCAAGATGCTGCTCATTGTAGTACAAAGGATTAAGGTGCATATTCTGCTTCCTAGCAATTATTGATCATTGTTTATTGAATGAGCACTAAAGTAGCAAAACCAGAAAAACCAAGCAAGCGCTTGGCTCAATTAAAAATTAAAAAATATGCAAAAGTGGAGGTCTAATCATAAAACTATATTTTTAATCGACCACGAAACCCACGGGTCGCATAATAAGATTGAGCACCATTATGATAAGTAAAGACTCGGCCATAACGGCTATCACAGAAAATTGCACCACCCAATTTACGTACATCTTCTGGGGTTTTGACCCAACTTGAGGTTTTTAAATCAAAATGTTCAACTGACTGTAACTGCCTATATTGCTCTTCTGTGAGCAATTCAATACCCATTGCCTCAGCAAGCTCAATCGCATTGTTTTCGGGCTTATGTTCTTTACGCGCATCTAAAGCAGCACGATCATAACAAAGGCTTCTACGCCCTTTTGGTGTTTCTACAGCAAAATCATAAAAGATGATTTCACTTGATTCAGAATCAAGTGAAACGATATCTGGCTCTCCCCCCGTTTCTTCCATTTGACTGAGCGACCATAACTTTTCTGCTTGCTGCTGTAATCGCTCCTCGATATCAACCCAATTCAAGCCTTTGTGACGATGCATATTCTTTTCAAAACGTTTTTTCAATATGTCCAGTAACTCTGTCGCTTGTTCAGACTCTAACTTCTTATTCTTAGTCATTTTTTATACTCTAGATTTTATGATTACACTGAGCGTCCATCAAAAGGATTGATTTTGAGGCTTTCCAAATTTAAATTTTCAATACATCGAACATTAATGGCATAGATCTGATTCCCTTGCGGATCGATACCTGTTGCATAAGGATGAATCCCACAGATCTTACAGAAATGATGATCGATCATATGTTTATTAAACTGGTAGCTCGCTAAAGCATCTTCTTGAATTGAAATATCAACCTGATCCCTAGGTAAAAACCATAACAATGAACCTTTTCGTTGGCAAATCGAACAGTTACATGACAAAGCCTCGGTTAACTCACCTTGTGCAACCAAGGTAATTTTTCCACAATGACAACTTCCTTTATATTCCATCTTATTTTCCTTTTTATAATGTTCTACTGTATTAAACAAAGCTGTTTAAATGATGTCCACATAATTTAGTTATTTCTTTGGTGATAAGAACATATCAGTTGATGCCGCCATTGAAATTCTAATCGAGCTAAAGCACCAACAAAGACCGCCTCTCCAGCAAGATGGATCACTGCAAAGATTGTCATTTCTTGCCAAAATCGCCAAAGCATAAACAAACAAACCACGACCCAGATGCTATTTGCGATCGCCAAGATATTGATGAGCAACAGTGAGCGTTTTTTATAATTGGCTAGTGCAAATGAATAGCATGCATATAAGAGATTAATGCAACCAATGAAAATGACGACATGCTTAGGTAAATGATAAAGCTGACTGAACCATTCGCCAGCGAACAACACAATCAAGCCTGCGGATGCAGCCGCAGTACAATCTACCCATAAAATTTGCTTGGCAATCTTCATTTTTTGAATGCTCTTTTTATTTTAAGTTTAAGTCAATCATATTTAAAACATCTTGCCGCTTTTCCAATACAGCACTAGCTCCAAAAATATTGGCACTGTCGGCACTTCATTCCATTTTTATAAGAAAAGAGTGGAAAACCTAGCAGTAGAAAAACCACATAAGCAGGACGTTTACCTTCTGTATACGGTTGTATATCGGTACTGCCACAATGAGGACAGCTTTCACTTGCTGCTCCAAACTGTTGTTCTACTTCTTGGCTAAAATCTTGAGCAAGTAATGCTTTAGCCTCTTCAGCATAGCTTTCAGGAACTAATAGTCGCACACCACCTAAAGCATTGGAGTAAAGCCAATCCATATTAATCGTATGTTCATTTTCAATACGTGCTGGAATTTCAGCTGCTTCTAATTGCGTTTTGGCAATTTGAGCCTCGTAGGGAAATGAAAAGCTTTGTACAACGATCCAAGTCATATCAGAAAGCCCTTAAAACAATCAGTATATAAAATTCTTTGCAATAAAAAACACCCCCTCAGCGTAAGCGGAGGGGGTGTTTAGTATTTAAAAGCTGGCGATGACTTACTCTCACATGGC
>NZ_KV575270.1:0-171724 GCF_001682515.1 Acinetobacter gyllenbergii
TTCAATCAATGAAATATTTTCGATTGATCAACTAGTAAAAATCCACACAAGTTGTTCTTCTATTCTCTTAATGATCTTCTCAATGATTCGTCATCATCAAGCTAGGTCGGCTATATTACTCTCAATTTCTTAAAAGTCAACAGGTAATTTAGATATTTAATAAACTTATCAACCAACCCAAGAATCCAACTACTTTAGCCAAACCCTTGTTTCTCAACAAGTTTTTATCTGCATCACCGCCGATGGATGTGCATTCTACAGTATTTCAGTTCAGGTGCAACCCCCTTTTTTAACTTTTTTATCCGAGTGAACATTTTTAAACCAAAATCACAATTTTTCTTATATTTTTCGACCGAATTTGTTTTAATAATAAGAGAACAACTAAACTATATGCTCATCTCTATGTTTCGCGTTCAATAGCGCAATCATTTTAATGGCTGTATTATTTCGCTCTCACAGCGATTAAGGACTTATATGCATTACTCAAATTTTATCTTGCTTGGGTTGTTAACTGCTGGAGCATGTTCATCAGTATTCGCACAAGAAACTCCCAGCGATTCAGCTAATGCTGTAGCAAGCCAAATCACTGCAGAGCAAAAGACCTCAACAATTCAGGCCATCAAAGATTTAAAGCATTTAACTAAACATGACTTAAAAGTGAATGCGAATGCAGCACAGCCTGATTCGGTGAAAGACCCCTTACAACCATTAAACCGTCAAATCTATGCCTTTAATGATATGTTAGACCGCAACTTATTAAAGCCTGTTGCAATCCAATATGTTGCTAAAGTACCAGAACCAGTGCGTAGTCCATACCGTCAATTTCGCAAAAACTTAGGCGAACCTTGGAATGCAGTTAATCAGCTCATGCAAGGCCGTCCGACACGCGCAGCAAAAACCTTAGGGCGTTTTACTGTCAATACTTTAACAACTTTAGGTTTTGCCGATCCTGCCCGACGTTTAGGTTTAAATACAGAAGAAGAAAGCTTTGGTGTCACTCTAGGCTATTATGGTGTTCCATCAGGTCCATATGTGATGTTACCTTTCTTCGGTCCAAGTACATTCCGTGATGGTTTTGGCTTAGCCGCAGATAGTTTCGGTCGCCCGCAAAAATACCTATTAGATGATCAAGAAGGTATTTATTGGTCAACCAATCTATTACAAGCTGTTGATGCACGTTCGCAAATTCTTGATATTGAAGAAAGCTTAAAAGGCGACAAGTATTCAATGATCCGAGACTTTTATTTACAACGTAAAGCCTTCCAGATTGCTGAGAAACGCGGTGATTCAGATGACGTTTCTTTTGTTGGTGATTCAGATGATGTCGATGACAGTTCTTCTGATGAAAAATGATTAAATTAAAATAATGTTTTACAAACTTATGTATTGCCAGAGAATTTAAACTCTGGCAATACTATATCCAAGGTCATCTTTCATCTATGATGAATTTTAAATGATCATACAAAGGATTGGCTATTCATCTATGTATTTCATTCAACCCACGCGTTCCATACCTTGTTTAGATCAAGCTTTAACTGAATTACCCAGTTTGCAGATGATTCAAATTGATGATTTAGATTTGTATGATCAAACCATTATCGCGATTGCAGATGTCCAAGATTTTTTAAAATATCAATGGAAACTCCCTACAATTGTGCTTGCGTTTGAACATGAAGGCGCAGCGCTGGCACAAGCATGGGAATTAGGTGCTTTGGCAGGTTGGATGTGGGATAGTTTGCCTAAAAATCCAGTGCACTCCTTATTTAAAATAGATGCGCAATACAAACGTAATCAAGACAGTCGAGATTTACCATCTGCCGCTGAATTACAAAAACGCCTGTTACCCAACCCGATCGAATTACCCAATTATCAATTTGAATCCTTTTTTCAACCTTCTGCCTACTTATCAGGTGACTGGTATGATTATTGGCGTTTAAATGATGAAGAAGTTTTATTCTATCTTGCTGATGTATCGGGTCATGGAGTCACCAGCAGCCTCTTAACCTCATGGATGGCTGCATTTCATGGTCGTTCAAAAACTCCGAGCCAATTGATCCAGAAACTGAATGCCATGCTCGTGCAAGAAAATATTGAAAAGCACATTACCATGGTGGCAGGGATCTTAAACTTGGTCACACATGAAGTTCGTTGGTCAAGTGCGGGGCATTATCCTCCCCCCATTATTTTTGAACCTAATCAGCCCCCTCAAATATTGACCACCAGCAGCTTCCCACTCGGACTTACTGAAGAACTTGAAGTCGAAGAACATCATTGTCGATTAAGTCGTCACGCACGGTTTATTTTATGTTCTGATGGCGCTTTAGAACCATTTGATGGTGGTTTGAATGATCAGTTTAATCAATTGGTCGAACACTTGCAAAAAGACTCCTTCAAAGCACCTGATCATGTAGCAGATGACATTGCAATCTTAAGCTTGCGTCGAATGAATTAATTTTAAAATCAATAATTTAATTAAATCACATACTGCAACCACTTGTGTCTACAATACCACTATGGGATAATTTTATATCCTTTCTCTGAAAATGGCATTTATATGTCAACAGGTCATGTTGAATATGCAAGTTTGAACGGAACGCATATTTTCAAGCTTATTGGCGAAGTGCGTGCTCACTCTTGTATAAGTCTAGACAAACTACTCAACAGAATTGAACAACAGCAAAATGTTGTTGGTGCAATCGTTGATTTAACTGAAACCACGTTTATTGACAGTACTGTTTTAGGCATACTGGCAAAATTGGGTTTAAAGCTTAAGCAAGCTCATCACATACAAGCAGTTATGCTATCGACAAATCCAGATATCACCACCCTGGCCAATAGTATGGGGCTCGGGCAGGTCTTTGTGATTTTAAATTACTGCGGTGATCCAAGTGTATGCACGCTAGAGCTTACAGAAGAGCAAGTCACACATAGTGCCATGCTCAATACCGTGCTCGACGCACACAAAACACTGATGCGCTTGAACGAAAACAACCAAAATATGTTTGAACCACTGGTTAAGCAATTGCAAAAAGAGCAAGATTGCTTAAATCTCGACGTACAAAAACAAAACGCTTGATCGTTAAACTCAGTATCGTGATCCCCCTATGACCTTACTTTCCGTTGCACAGATGAATTCTCAAAATGACATTGAAGCAAACTTCGATGTCATTGAGTCATTAATCCAGCAAAGTAAGGCTCAGGCAGCCGAGCTGATTGTTTTCCCAGAGAATTTTGTTTGTTTTGCAGCAGGGAAACAACGTGAAACTGCTGCACAATTCGAAAGTATCCAAGCACGCCTAGAACTATTGGCACATCGTTATCAAATCTGGATCATTGCAGGTACACTCCCATGCCCGTTCCGTCCAGATGGCTCGGTTATTCAAGATGGTCGTGTGCGTACGGTGAGTTTGTGTATTAGCCCTGAAGGGACTGAAGCACGCTATGACAAAATCCACTTGTTTGATGTACAAGTGGGTGATGCAGTCGGTGGTTATCAAGAATCTAAATTCTTCGAGCCAGGCGATCAAGTCGTGGTTGCCAAGACTCCTTTTGGTCATATAGGTCTCATGGTCTGCTACGACTTACGTTTTCCAGAATTGGCTTTAACTTTACGTCAGCAAGGGGCCAATATTTTAACCGCCCCCGCTGCTTTTACTTACACCACTGGCCAACTTCACTGGCAATTGCTGTTACAAGCACGTGCTATGGATAGTCAGTGTTATGTTTTAGGTGCAGCGCAACAAGGCTGGCATGGTGAACACCGTCAAACTTGGGGACATGCGGGTATTACTGATAGCCGTGGTCAACTTCTGCAAAGCATTGAGACTGAAGGACATGGCTTAATCACCAGCGACTTTGACCTTGAACAACAAAATCAGGTTCGTCTGGCAATGCCGTTGATGCAACATCGCAAAATTATCCATTATTAATCTTTCTTCTCTACATCCTCTACTTCAAATTGCATATTGTATAAAATACATTCAGCCAGAGGTAATCTGACTGAGATGATCAAATTTTCTAAATGTTTGATCTATAGAATCATGATTTAATACCAATTATTGATCATCGTAGAACAAGCTCAAACGATTTTGGCCTATGAATGATGTAACATCGTCAATTAATTCTTATTAAGTTTTATTCATGTTTAGATTGATTCTGATTTTCTTTTTTTTGGGGATAACCGCACCACTTCATGCTTCATCGCTTGATCTCGATGGGGATGAGTCCACGCAATCTTCACAGGTTTTATCTACACCACAAAATTTATCTTTGAATGCTTTTGGACAATGGGTCATTGGCTGGGGAACTGGCGCTGAAGGTGCAAGACAAAGATTAAGTAATATTCGACGTGAAGATGTCGCAGTGATTAAACAAAAAGGGACGACCTTAGACATGATCAAAGCTTGGCAACAGCACTTCGAACTAGAAGCACAAAATAACCTCAGTAACCCAACTGCAATTTATAGAGCACGACTGATGAAAAAAATTGCTGAGCTGTGGTAAGCACCCATTGAAATACCGCTTAGAGTGCATAAGTTTTTACGGCTTATGCTTTTTTGATTTGAATTGATACCTAAACTACTTAGGTAATCGATCAGACCACGATATACTGATCCTATTCAATTACCATTTGAGGGCTGCATGGGCGAAGAACATCCACAACTGTTATTAGACAATCAGTTATGTTTTCTGGTTTATTCGACCAACCTTGCCTTGCACCAAGTTTATCGCCAATTACTGACACCACTTGGCTTAACCTACCCCCAATATCTAGTAATGCTGGTGTTATGGGAAAAGGATCAGTTGTCCGTTTCAGACATCGGTGAACGGCTATTTTTAGAATCATCGACACTTACACCATTACTCAAAAAACTTGAAACAGCAGGCTTGATTAGCCGTAAACGTTCTCTTAAAGATGAGCGGCAAGTGATCATTGGGCTTACAACACAAGGACACGCCTTACAATTACAAGCGATTGATATTCCAAATCAATTGGCTCAAGCGGCATCCTGTTCACCCACAACACTATTGGCATTAAAAGATCAGCTTTCAGAACTTCGCAGCAATCTAAACAAATAAGTTTAAAATTTACACAACAGCAACTTGTTTTTTAATTTATATCGTGTACGATTTAATTGCATTCAATATTATTCAGGAATAATAATCATGTCTTTAGAAAAAGTGGTGTATCGTGCGAAAGCAAAAGCAACAGGTGGTCGTGATGGACGAGCAACTTCTTCTGACGGTGTTTTAGATGTTCAGTTAGGCGTCCCTAAAGAAATGGGCGGCGCTGGTGGTGCGGTTACCAATCCAGAACAACTGTTTGCAGCAGGCTATTCAGCCTGTTTCTTAGGTGCCATGAAGTTTGTTGCGAATCGCGATAAATTTAAAATCACCAAAGATGCCTATGTTGAAGGTGAAGTCGGTATTGGTCCGATTCCAAATGGTTTTGGTATCGAAGCGACTTTAAATGTGTATTTAATTGGCATGGAACAGGCAGAAGCTGAGCAACTGGTTGCTGCTGCACACATTGTCTGCCCTTATTCAAATGCAACCCGCGGCAATATTGATGTGAACTTTAATATTGTGACGACCGAATAAACATTCAGCTTTCCCAATAAAAAAACAGCATGGATGATCCATGCTGTTTTTTTTATACCTGAATTTAGTTATTCTTCGGCAGCTTCATTGGTGACACGAAGTACTTCTTCTAAAGTGGTCTTCCCAGCTAATACTTTAAGTAAACCATCATCACGAATCGAAGCAGCATGACGACGTGCATGATTTTCCAATTCATACTCAGCTGCATTGCCATGAACCAAACGGCGCATCGATTCATCTACGGGCACAATTTCATAAATTGCGGTTCGCCCACTAAAGCCGACATGTGAACATTTTTCGCAACCATGCGGCTCTGGTAGCTGCATATATTCATCCACTTTAAGGTGCTGGAACACTTGGCGCTCAAAATCATCAGCCTTACGCCAAGTGACACAATGCGGACATAAAGTTCGCACCAAACGTTGTGCAATCACCCCAATCAAAGAACTCGCCAATAAGAAAGGCTCAATTCCCATATCTTTCAGACGCGTCACCGCACCAATCGCAGTATTGGTATGCAGTGTTGATAAAACCAAGTGACCAGTTAAAGAAGCTTGCACCGCAATTTCAGCTGTTTCCAGATCACGAATCTCACCCACCATCACCACATCAGGATCTTGACGTAACATCGCCTTAAGCGCACGTGCAAAGGTCATATCAACTTTGGTATTGACTTGGGTCTGACCAATACCTTCCAACTGATATTCAATCGGATCTTCAGCGGTCAAAATATTACGAGTATTGTCATTCAGATCGGATAATGCCGCATATAAGGTGGTGGTTTTCCCCGAACCTGTTGGGCCTGTCACCAAAATAATGCCATGTGGACGATGAACCAATTGAGTTAGGCGTTCATAATCGTTCTGCATTAAACCTAAATGGGTCATGTTTAGACGCCCTGCTTGCTTATCCAGCAAACGCATCACTACACGTTCACCATGCGAAGACGGTAAAGTCGAAACACGCACATCCACTTCACGCCCTGCAAGACGCAATGAGATACGACCATCTTGCGGAATCCGCTTTTCGGCAATATCCAGTTTCGCCATAACTTTGATACGTGACACCAACAACGGTGCTAATTCGCGTCGCGGCTGTACAATTTCACGCAATTGTCCATCGACACGCAAGCGTACCGAGAGTTTTTTCTCAAAGGCTTCGATATGAATATCCGAGGCGCCTACCCGAATCGCTTCTGACAACAAGGCATTGATTAGACGCACGATCGGTGCATCGTCCTCCTGATCCATCAAGTCTTCAGCTTCAGGCACTTGATCTGCCAAGCTTAATAAGTCTGGATGATCTTCCAAGCCTGCTGCAACTTGCTGCGACTCCCCGGTATCCCCTGCATAACTGGAACTCAATAAGGCATGAAACTCTTGATCAGTACAAAGTTGATCATGAGCTGATTTCCCCAAAATTCGACGAGCTTCCTGCAAAGCAATACGCGCGGTGTCCTTGCGTCGTACAATAAAAACTTGATCGCCTTCATAACGTAACAAAACGCCATGTCGTTTAGCGAAACTATAAGGAATTTGTATTTGTTTAAGTATTTGCATCACACAAATAATGATAAAAGAAAGCAGTGAGTGTACTCTAAGCAGATTACAGCGTGAAGTCTGTTTAGCATACTCACACAGGAATTTTGCATCTTGTCTCAAAATAATCAATATGAAGCGCCACATTCCAATACTTTGAAATGGTGGGGCGAACAACAATTTGAAATCCAGCAAACCAAAGCTTGGCAATTCGGTTCATTACTGTTTCGTCTGACACGCGGAATTAAAGAGTGGCGTTTGGAATATCATCGCCCACAATCTCAGCACGACTACGAGCAGCAATGGAAAATCCTGAACGATACTGAGTTTGCCATGCCGCCCCCAGCAAAAATTGAACGCTATATGTTTCATAAGACCAATAGTAGCTTTCATTTGATGCCTCGTTTGGCTGATCGTTCAGTGGTGATTCGACCAGTTGATCCAATTTATATTCCTGCGGGTCAACGCGGCACCTTATATATCAGTACGCCATTATGGATTGCAGGGATGGTGGATGGGCTCTCTGAACCTTTATTTGATATCCCTGTGATTCAACCCAAGGACACATGGTTTGGTAAAGATCCGCAGAATGGCGAGATTTGCTATGCTACTTCTGTCGATGGCCGTATTGATTTGAATCTACTTAAACCACGTGCTTTCCGAGCAGTGACACCGATTGAATTCCACAATACTAGTCATCACCAGTTACGCTTTGACCGGATGAATGTGCCCGTCCCTGCACTACCTTTATTTTATAGTGAGAGTACAGGTCGCTTATGGACCTCACAAATCAAAGTCTATTACGAAGGTACCGATCATCCCGCACGTATCCGAATTGAAAACAAAACGCCAAGCCCTGCGGGTGAAGTGATTTATGTGCATCCACCCCGCGCCCCAGGGAGCACCTTATTTAATATGTTCGATTCATTCTTTTAAGGGGTTGCCATGCCAAATTCAAATATTCCCAAAGATGTTGCTGGCAGCCTAACAAGTGTGTTCACCAACATTAACTTTGAGCGACTTAGTGAAATCGTGGTCGCGATTATTTTATGTTTCATCGGCTTCCTGATTGCACGTTTGGTTTCAAATGCCTTTATCCGCACGGTAGGCAGTCGCTTTAATGCCCACCAACGCCTGTTATGGCGTCGAGGTATTTTTTACTTCATCTTCTTGCTGTTCATTATGACCAGCCTTAGAGAAGCAGGCTTTAAGCTCAGTGTATTTTTAGGTGCAGCTGGGATCTTAACGGTTGCCTTGGGTTTTGCCTCGCAAACCTCTGCCAGTAACTTGATCAGTGGCTTATTTTTAATTGGTGAAGGCTCTTTTGAAGTCGGTGATACCATTCAAATCACTTTAATTCGAGGTCAGACCATCGAAGGTGAAGTGATTTCAATTGATTTACTTTCGGTTAAATTGCTCACACTCGATAATGTCTATATTCGTTTACCGAATGAACAATTGATCCGAACCCCTGTGATGAACTTATCCAAATACCCAATACGGCGTATTCCAATCACCTTGGCGATTAACTTCCATGAAGATATTATTAAAGTGCGACATGTACTGTTAGAAGTGGCAGCCAAATACCCACTGGTGATGGATGATCCCAAAGCCACCGTCACAGTGACGGCTTTTAGAGAATCCTCCATTGAGCTGTTATTTGCCGTATGGTGTCGTCAAGAAAACTCACTCAAAGTCCGCGATGAAATGCAGGAACGCATTCGTAATGGCTTTCTGGAAAATCAGATCGAAATTCCCGTACCGAAAATGGGTCTGATTGATCGACCTCTCCCTTTAGAGAATGATGAAGTCGATCAATATGCCAATCAAAAAGAACTTAAAAAAGAAAAGAAAGAGAGTTAACTTTCTTTCTTGGTTTCACTTAATGCAGGTGGCAATGGCGCGAGATAAGCAATCACCAACATGACCGCACCAGAACCAATAAATGAAATCACACGGGTTAAGGTGCCGCTTTGCGATAAATCTAATAACAACAGTTTCGCTACCACAATGCCTAACAAAGCTGCACCGACAAACCAGATTTGTCGGATGTGGCGGCGACTGGAAAAGGTCATCAGGATAAAGGCCAAGATCACCCAGAGCAGTGTCAAACTAAGTTGCACATCACCATTCGACCAAATTGCTGCGCTCCAGAATGGTGTTCCCAAATAATGGTGCATGGCTCGCACCACCACGCTACTCAACACCAACAAGCCAATGAGAATCGTGGTGACTTTAAAGCCCCATTCCATCGAACGCTCTGTACTAAAGTCATGCTGATAAATCACCCAGATCAGACCTGCAAACACCAGTAAAGACAGTAAGTCAGTGAAGTTAAGTAAAGGTAAGTAATAATATTGCTCAGCTGAATGCAGATCTAGACTGACTAAGACAAGCCACAATAAACTAAGACACCAAACAGGAGATTGCTGTAACAGCTGAGTATTTTTAGTAGCAAATAAAAAGATTGCAAAAAATACTGGAATTATGGCAAAACCAATCAATGGCATAATTGGGAAAAAAGCCAAACCTATAATCGCTAAATTGAGCCAAAAAATCGTTGCCCAAATCCCAAATCTACGCTGATCGACATCAATAACAATAGAAGCCAAAATAATCGTTGCCACAGAAAACTTTGCTTGCTGTAAACCTGTTGGCCAATGTAATTGCTGATAAATATTTACGGCGAAACTTTCAACATAAGCCAACGCAACCAGTGCACCAACAAATAATAGCTGCAAAGCACCCCATTGGGTTCGTGCATAACGCTTTACTACAAGACTAAAAACTGCAAGTAATCCACTTGCAATCATTAGATAAGGGCTCAAACCATGCCCTTGCCAATGTCGAAATTCAACCCCTGCAATCGCGCCTGAATATAGGCCAAGTACCAGAAATACACCACTCAGCATGCGTGCACTGAAATACTTCTCGACTTCTTGGTAATGTAATAAGTAAAAGGCCGAAATAAATTGAGCAAGTGCAAAAATCGCGGTACTTAAAATTGGGAAATGATCATTTGACCAAACTTGGAACAGTAATGCCACGGAACTTAATAACACCAATGCCACACCAACATAGCGACTTAATCGGTAACGTTCGGTCACGCCCCAGACAATCAATGCCGTTCCCTGAATCACCCAGCCTGTTGAAGTCCAATGTGCCCCTTTGGCCAGTGGGAAAATCAAGGCAACGAAGACCACAGCTAGAATAAAGAAACTTTTTGCCAAGATTGATAATTGTGGATGCTGGCGTTTAATCCAGATATTTAAACTGATATACACAATCGCGAGTGCAACCGCGCCCCAAGTGAGGGCTTGCGTCGAGTTATGCATTAAATAAGCATGTAGCGAAAAGCCCAATACAGGCACACTAAAAATCAGACCAACATCTAAAATCGGTTGTAAACGTTCAGGGGGCTGAGCTGTTTGTTGCTGCGTATTTTGAGCACGTAACATCAGTTGGCTATAACGAATACTGAGCCAAATAAATAACGCCATATGTAACCAGAGAATGATATCCAAAGTATCAAACTGCGTGGTTTTGGCATAAATCCCAATTGTTGCCCCACCAATAAACATGGTGGCAAAGAACGCAATCTGATGCAGGATTTTCCAAGGTTGAATAAAATTTAATGCTGCCACGGCCAAGTTAATGACAAAATAATAGCCAAACAAGAAAATCACATCAGGATGATTTTGTGGAATCACCAAGGGCGCTAGATAGGCCATGGTTAAAGCCAACATCGCTAAATATAAGGCTTGTTGCTTTAAACTCAGATAGACTGTCGCCGATAATAAAATCACAAATAAAACACTGGCCGTAGCTAAGCTGGCAATGACAGCGAAGTGGTGTGAGAAAATCAAGGTTAAGAAGATCACCGCTAGCCCTACACCTTGTAGAGCGACTGCAAATAATTGATTTTTCTTTTGCAGCAAATAACCAGCAGCGGTAGTGACGACACCTGCAATCGCGATAAAACTCAGTTTCACGCCGAGGCTGAGTTGCCAATGTTCACTGGCAAAACGTAACAACAACACCACGCCAACCATAAGGACTGCAACGGCAACTCGGAGAATTGGATTACCGTGTATCATCCAGTCCAGTGCAGGTTGCCACCAAGCTGGATGTTTTGGCTCAGAAGGATGGGCAGCAGAGCTAGAGTTCTGAAGTATTGGACTTTGAACTGATTCAGGTTGAGCCTGCATCCAAGCAGATTGTTGTTCAAAGTGAGAAGTGTTTGAAGCTGTTGTTTCAACTAATTCAACAGATTCATCAGTACTTGGAGCCTGTTGTTGAGTTTGAGTTGAAATATCAAGGCGTGCTGATTGGGTTGCATATTGCTCTAAATGCAGCAATCGCGTTTGAAAAGCACTAATGGTTTGAACCAAACACAAAAGCAATACCAATAGCGCCCCACCCGCAAGCCACATCCATGTATTGGCATAGGCAAATAACGCGACGAGTGCCGCACCGTATATCACAATTTTTTGTAGACCAATGCCTGCTGTCTGCACAAAATCGCTCGGTGCGGTCTGTTCAAGCTGAGACAAACGTTGATGTATTTCTGACAGAACGTGCACAATAACAACGGTCAATCCAATGCCAGCAGCAACAATCGTGCCTTGCCACTTCAATGCAATTGCAGCCGCAAGCAACACGGCCAAGCCAATTAAAACAACAATGAGTCCCTGTTTGTCTTTTTTATACATAGACTTATATCAATTATGACAGCTTCATTGCGGCTATCTTACTTGATCACTAGATAGGCAGGTATTGTTACATACAAAATACTGCAAATTTTAAACGACACAAGCAGCCGCTCTGCGTCCAGTTCAGATAAGACAGCCACCACTTTTTCACGTAAAATACCGAGTAATTTATAATTAGGATTTGCGCAATGCCACCTTTTGTCTTGGTTGACGGGTCTTATTTTTTATTTCGTGCTTTTCACGCCTTACCTCCATTAACCACGTCGACTGGCTTACATACCAATGCCATTCGGGGTGCAATCTCAGCAATTCAAAAACTGATGCGTCGTACCCAACCGACACATATGGCTGTGATTTTTGATACACCAGAGCCGACCTTCCGTCATAAATTATCGCCAATCTATAAAGGTGATCGCCCAAGCATGCCTGAGGAATTGTCACAACAAATTCCTTATCTGCACGCCTTGATCAAAGCGCAAGGGATTCCCTTGTATTTTCTTGCGGGTGCAGAGGCGGATGACATTATTGGGACTTTAACCAAACGTGCTTTGGCTGAAGGTCATCATGTCCTCATCTCGACAGGTGACAAGGACATGGCGCAATTGGTGAATGAACATGTCAAACTCGAAGACAGTTTTAAAGAACGTGTTTTAGATGAAGCTGGCGTTTTTGAAAAATTTGGAGTCCATCCACATCAAATCATTGATTATCTGACCCTCATGGGCGATGCGTCTGACGGTATTATGGGTGTTCCTGGCGTTGGTGCAAAAACAGCGGCAAAGCTGTTGAATGAATACGGCACACTCAACAATATCATTGCCAATGCTGATCAGCTCAAAGGTAAACTCAGCCAGAATATTAAAGATAATGTAGACAATATCAAAGTTGACCATCAATTGGCCAGTATTGTCTGTGATCTCGATCTTGCTTTGGATTGGCATGACCTGAAACTATCCAACCCAAATGTAGATCAGTTACGTGATCTCTATACTGAATTAGAATTTCGTAACCAATTACAATCATTAGACCATCCAAATAATCCGAATAGTTCTGCTTATCAACAAACCTCTCAAAGTATTGCCAAAGCGGAACAAAAAGCGGAACCTGTGGTTACCGAAGATCATGCCAATCTGTCTAGCCAAGATGATCAACTCGGTGAAGCTACCTATCATACCGTCCTGAATCAACAAGATTGGGATGTTTTATTGCAACGTATGCAGCAGGCCGATCATTTTGCGATTGACACAGAAACCACCAATCTGGATTATCGTTTTGCTGAACTGGTCGGTTTCTCGGTGGCGTTTGATGCCAAAGATGCTTATTACGTTCCTGTTGCCCACGATTATGAAGGTGCACCTGAACAGCTCAATCGCGAACAGATTCTTGCTCAAATCAAACCGATTCTTGAGAATGAGCAAGTCCGGAAAATTGGTCATCACCTTAAATACGATGCACATATCTTTGCCAATCACGGTATTACCATTGAAGGTTGGTATTTTGATACCATGCTGGCTTCATATGTATTGAATGCTGCGGCAACGCGACATGGTATGGATGACGTTGCTCGACTTTATCTCAGCCATTTGACCACGACCTTTGAACAAATCGCAGGTAAAGGGGCCAAACAAAAAACCTTTAATCAGATTGAGCTTGAAGTCGCAGCGCATTATGCCGCTGAAGATGCACATGTCACTTATCGTTTGTATGAAGTACTCGCAGCAAAACTGAAAGTCCATCCAGAACTGGTCAATATTCTACATAATATTGAAATGCCTGTTGCTCGTGTCCTTACGGGCATGGAAGAAGATGGAATTAAGTTAGATCACGCTTTCCTTGATCAACTCAGTGTTGAATTCTCTAAAACCATACAGAGCCTTGAAGCTCAAGCAGCCGAATTGGCAGGTGAAACCTTTAATGTCGCTTCACCCAAACAGGTCGGCGAGGTGCTGTTTGAAAAGCTCGGACTCAAAGGGGGCAAGAAAACTGCGACTGGCCAATACAGCACCAGTGAAAGTATTTTAGAAAAAATCGAACATCCATTGGCGGAAGTGATTCTTGAACATCGCAGCTTGGCAAAACTGAAAAATACCTATACCGATCGTTTGATTGAACAATCGCATGATACAACGCATCGTGTACATACCAGCTACCATCAGGCCTTAACTGCAACTGGACGTTTGTCTTCCACTGATCCAAACTTACAAAACATTCCAATCCGTACCCCGATTGGTCGTCAAATTCGTAAAGCCTTCATTGCACCTGAGGGTCGTGTGCTATTGGCTGCCGATTATTCACAAATCGAACTACGTTTGATGGCTCATTTCTCTCAAGATGATGCGTTAGTGCATGCCTTCCAGCAAGGTCAGGATGTGCATCGTCGTACCGCCGCTGAAGTACTTGGAATTGCCATTGAAGATGTCACCAATGATCAACGCCGCCAAGCCAAAGCGGTTAACTTTGGTCTACTCTATGGCATGTCTGAATTCGGTCTCACCCGTCAGCTCGGCTTTAGCCGTGAAGAATCGCGTAGCTATATCGCACGTTACTTCCAGCGTTATCCGGGTGTATTGGATTATATGGAGCGCACGCGCCAAATTGCACGTGAACAAGGCTTTGTGGAGACCATTTTAGGTCGTCGTTTATATACACCCGACATTATGGCCAGCAATAAAATGATCAAACAAGCGGCTGAACGTGCGGCCATCAATGCGCCATTACAAGGTAGTGCGGCAGATATTATTAAACTTGCCATGATTGCAGTCGATAAAATGCTACCTAAAGATCAAGCCAAGCTCTTGCTACAGGTGCACGATGAATTGGTATTCGAGGCTGATGCCGCAATCGCAGATGAACTTTCAAAACAAATTGCTGAAGTGATGCAATCTGTATTAGAAATTTCAGTGCCATTTGTGGTTGAAGTTGGGCAAGGTCTAAACTGGGACGCTGCCCACTAAGCACTTACGACCGCTCAATAAAAGTTTCTTGCAGACAGGGGGCAAAACTCCCCCTGCGCTACAAGAACGCACATAATAAAGAATATTCGATCAATAAAGAATCCTTGATAAAAATTAATCTTTATAGGAGAAGGGAATGTACAATGTCCTTTAATCAAGTTCAATTTAATCGCCATCACTCGATTGATTCACTGCGTTTTATTTCAATCTGCTTGGTGTTACTGCACCACTTTAATATCCCCTATAAACTGTTTGACACCTCAATTAACTTCCAAATTTTGGGTGAAAATATCACCACACTATTCGCTCGAAATGGCAACTATGGGGTCACCATGTTCTTTGTGATTTCTGGCTACTTAATCACTTCACACACCATCAAGCGCTGGGGTGCACTCAATCAAATCAATACGCGGGATTTTTATATTTCAAGATTTGCTCGCATCATGCCGACCTTAATTTTGCTGATCTGTCTGGTGAACTTGTTAGGGGCATTTGAGCTGAAACCCTTTATGACCCAAGCTCCAAACGGCATTATGCTGGCGCAATCAACGGTCAACTTGGCAGCACTAACCTTTTGGATGAACATCCTGATTATTGAAAATGGTTGGGTCAACTATGCACTTGGGGTGCTCTGGTCGTTATCAGTTGAAGAAGTGTTTTATCTTCTTTTTCCACTGACAGCACTGCTATTTAAGAAAAAAAACTACTTTCTATTTGCCTGTGTTGCCCTGATTGTATTTGCACCGTATTTTAGATATTTACATTATGCTGAAGAAAGTGGTGCCTACCTCTATCATTACTTCTCTAGTTTTGACGGGATTGCTTTTGGCTGTATTGCGGCACTGATCGCACCGCAGCTGAAATTCCAAGCCAAAACTTGGTTAGCACTGAAATATATCGCCATTGCGACCATGTTCATCATTTACTTTTCAGCACCGATTAAACAAAACTGTGTTTGGGGCATTAGTCTATTTGCACTTGCAACCGCCACTCTGATTCTAGCAAACATTGCCAATGAACACGCCATCACGCAGACACAACGTTTCAAGTGGTTACAGGAGATTGGCAAGAATAGTTATGAAATTTATTTATTCCATCTGATTATTTTAGGCACTTTTAAGCTGTTTTATACGCCTGCACTGACTGAGGGCAATATTAAGCTGGTTTTATTGTTGATTTATTTTTTGCTTGCGATTGGGCTAGGTGCTTTCATTGCACGCTATTTCTCCAATCCGTTAAATCGAGCAATTCGACAGCGCTGGATCAAGAAATAAAAAAAATGGGCCTTATGCCCATTTTTTATTGAATCAGATTTGCTTAAAGACCAGTTAAAAGCACTTTAGCCGCTTCATTCATCAGAATCTCAGCCACGTACAAAGCCAAGAACGCCAAGATTGGAGACAGGTCAATCATCCCCATGTTCGGCAATAAGCGACGGAATGGTGCAAGCAATGGTTCAGCCAATTCTTGAATCACTTCGATATAAGGTGAACGTGTCTGAGTAAACATCACCACCCAACTCAGGATAATGGTGGCAAAAATCAAATAACGACAGAAACGAATCAAGTCCTGAATCATGGTCACAAAAGTGGTGATCACCAGATACACCGCACTATGCGGCATCTGTCCAGACAAATACATCAGACCGAACATTTTCAGCAGATAGAGCACCACCAACAATGCAACCGCCGCTAAATTGACACGGCCCTTACCCACTGTTGGGAAAATACGGCTAAAAACATCTACAATCTTGGTGGCTTTCACGGTTGAAAGCACCACAGGATTGTATGGACTCACTGCCGCCAATTGCATTAAAAAACGGAAAAAGACCAATAAAATTGCAACATTGATCAAAACACCAAAAATTAGCGCAGAACTTGCACCCATAATTGTCTTATCCTACTTAAACCGATTTAGTCTTGTCACTCAACTCTTGTGCTAGCTCTTGGCTACGCTTCTGAGCTGCTGCAAGCGCTGCTTGAATATTTTGTGAAATCTGCGCACGATCAAACACTTCTAAAGCTGCTTGGGTTGTACCATTTGGAGAGGTCACATTTTTACGTAATTCTGCGGGAGAATTCGAGCTGGTAATCGCCATTTGGGCTGCACCTAACGCTGTTTGCAGCGTTAATGCAGTCGCGACTTTCTCATCTAAGCCCAAGTTTTTACCTGCACGGATCATACTTTCCATTAAATAGAAGAAATATGCAGGGCCCGAACCAGAGACTGCTGTGACCGCATCAATTTGAGCTTCCGTTTCAACCCAAATGGTTAAACCAGTTGCCGCTAAAATTTGACTGGTTAACTCGCGATCTTGAGCATTCACAGCATCAGATGCATAAATACCATGCGCACCTGTTTGTACCAATGCAGGCGTGTTCGGCATGACACGAACAATACGTTGACTACCACCAATTAAATCAGAAATGGTCTGAATTTCAGCACCCGCAATGATTGAAATGACCAGTTTATCCGACAATAGCCCTTTTAATGGTTGTAATACCGTTGCCAATACCTGTGGTTTTACCGCCAATACAACAACATCCGCATTTTTAATCGCTTCCACATTGTCTGTTGTGGTTTGAATGCTTTTTTCTTCTAAGATGTGACGAATTTGTTCTACAGGATCAGAAACCGTAATGCGGGTTGTGGGTAAACCACGAGACAGCAGTCCACCAATCAAGGCTTGCGCCATGTTACCGCCGCCAATAAAACAAATATTTTGATTCAATGTTGTCGCCATGTCCTACTCATCATGTGAAAAAGACTGCTGAAAAAAGTCATTACAGTCAGAAATTAAACTTGGTTGCCAACCGCCCTGCTCTAAATAATCAGATTGCGCCAACCAAAAACCCTTTGGGCTAAAAACCCCAAGCATAACATTATCTACAACTAATATTTGAATTGTATGACGTAACCAAGGCAAAATCTGCGCCTCTTGAATGGCTTTTTTCAATGGCCAATGACCAACACGTCCATATAGGTGAATTTTTTCACCCCCCTGTCGCAAAATAAGCGTCAACTCTCGATCCAACAATTGAGCTGAAAGCCCCATCGCTTGAGATTCAATCTTAAATTTCCCTGCTGCAAGCGCAAATGATTGCCACATTTGATAACGCTGTGTCTGTACTGGCAAAACAGGCGATCGTTTTTCTGCATAGAACTCATCATAGCTTAAACGATATAACGTCTTCTGATAGCGAACGAAATAATGTTGATTGAAATGCACAGTTGCTTGCGCATCAGGTTTTGCCAGAATTACTTCGTGTTGTAAGCGTTGCACCATGTCGAAACTGGGACGATATTGATCATTTCCTTTCATCCAAGCAGACAACAACTGACGTTGTCGAGCAGCCGAAAGTTGTGCCAATTTGATCAAATCGAGCTGATGATCGGTGGCACATTGTTGCCAATCTACTTGCAACACCTGATCCAGTATTTCAGCTGCATCTTGCATCAAATAACTGCTGCGTGTGACAGCCGCCTGCATTTTAGGAAAACGTTGTTGCAATATCGGCCAGAGCTGTTCTCGACACCATGCCCGATCATAATGGGTGTCGTGATTACTTGGATCCGTCACATAGTCAAAACCAAGCTGCACGGTCCATTGCTCAATCTGATCACGACTGAGTTCCAGAAACGGTCGCCAAATGGCCATCTCTTGACGAACATCAAGCTGCTGCATAGCCGCAAGTCCATTGACCCCAGCCCCCGAGAATAACCGTAATAACAATGTTTCAGCTTGATCTTGCTGATGATGGGCTAACACCAAAATCTCATTGGATTTTAAATGCTGCCGATATGCTTGATAACGGGCATCACGCGCCTGTTGTTCTAAGTTTCCTGCCTCGACCGAGACTTTTTGGAGAATACAAGGAATATTGAGTGCATCAGCATGCTGTTGAACCAACTGCCCCCATTCATCACTCCTGCTTTGCAGTTGATGATCGATATAAATCGCACGGGTTCGGCTTGGAAAAAGTTCAGACATCAGATACAGCAACAGCATGGAATCCATGCCGCCGCTACACCCAATCAGGAATTGAGCTTGTTCAGAAAAATGCTGAGTTTGTGCTAAGACGCGATGCCTAAATTGCTGCTGCCAAACTTCATTAAACGTTGATAACGTGCATCGCATCGTTCTTGTGCATCCATCGGTTGCAATTCTTCTAGGGCTTGTTTTAACACATCTTTCAAATCATGCATGACTTTTTCAGGTTGCGTATGCGCCCCCTCACCTTCATCCACGACATATTCGACAATACCTAAAGCCTTAAGTTTGTCTGCGGTTAAAGCCAGCGCCTCACTCGCCTGAGCCGCTTTATCTGCGGTCTTCCACAAAATAGATGCACAGCCTTCAGGTGAAATCACCGAGTAAATACTATGTGACAGCATAATCACACGGTCAGCAACACCAATACCCAAAGCACCACCCGAACCACCTTCACCTAAAATGGTCGCAATCACAGGCACTTTCAAGCTTGAAAGTTGTGCCAAACTGGTCGCAATCGCTTCTGCCTGACCACGTTCTTCTGCACCTACGCCTGGGTATGCACCCATAGTATCGACAAAAGTAAACACCGGTAAATTAAAACGCTCTGCCATATCTAGCAAACGTTGTGATTTACGATAACCTTCTGGGTTACACATCCCAAAGTTATGCTGTAACTTTTCACGGGTGCTACGGCCACGATGCTGGCCCACAACCATCACCGGTTGTCCATCAAAACGTGCCAAACCACCAATCATGGCACCGTCATCACCAAATAAACGGTCGCCATGAAGGGCATCAAATTCAGTAAAGATTTCACTGACATAATCTAGAAATTGCGGACGTTCAGGATGTCGTGCAATTTGAACCGTAGCCCAAGCCTTGGACTGAGTCGCTTTATTTTTCATAAGTCGTAGATAATCCCTAACGAGGATGTATTGTTAATCAACAAATTTGTCTGACTGAATATTTAACTCAATGTCCCAATGTTTAAATTGCACTTGCTCATCATGCAAATCTGCAACCAATAAAGGCCATTGTTTAGCATCACCAGAAACGCTGAGTTGCCATTGTTGATCATTTACAACACTTAGTTCAATGGCAGGAAGCATCTGATCACTACGACTATGGTTCAGTAAAACGGCAAGACGCAGTAATAGGCAAAGATAGAGTAAATGACTGCCTCCGACCTTTAAAACGTCATTTTTTGCATCTGCGCGTAACTTACGACGATGATGTGAAACCAAATGCGAAAGATGATTTTGATCAATTTGTGAGAAGCCCGGAATATCCGAATGTTGCAATAAATATGCGCCATGGCGATGGTAACCACCGTGGCTGATCGCCAAACCAATTTCATGCAAATAAGCGGCACGACGCAGTAAGTCACTGTCTTCAGTCGTTAAATTCAATGCATTTGCAACGCCGTCGAATAACTCTTGTGCTGTATTGACCACACGTTCAGCTTGTTTTGGATCAGCGTTATAACGCCCCATTAACGCTTGCACACTACGGTCACGAATATCTTCATGTTTAAAACGACCAAGCAAGTCATACATCACGCCTTCGCGTAATGCACCGTCAGAATATGCCAATTTATCGATATCTAAAACTTCAAAAATGGCATATAGAATCGCAAGACCGGCTGGCAAAACTGCTCGACGGTCTTCACGTAGACCTTCAAAATCAATTTCAGAAATATGCTTAAATTTGAGCAAGCGCTCTTTTAATTTATATAAACCGTCACGGGTTAGGTTTTCTTGCTCATCACTTAAACCCAGATTCACTACGATCTGACGACAGGCTTTAATTGTTCCACTCGAACCAACCACGGTATCCCAACCGACAGATTTATAAGTATTGGCAATGGCAGACATTTCTTTACGCGCTGCAACCACCGCTTTATCAAAGGCTTTACTGGTAATTTCACCATCTGGGAAATAGGTTTTACTATAGGCAACACAGCCCATTTGTAAGGATTCAGTATGTAACGGTTCAAATTCCTCACCAATGATAAACTCGGTTGAACCCCCACCAATATCCACCACCAAGCGTCGACCGCCATTGGCCATGGTATGTGAAACACCGAGATAAATTAGACGTGCTTCTTCACGACCTGCAATAATTTCAATGGGTTTTGGTAAAATTTCGGCTGCTTTTTGGATAAATTCGTGACCATTCTTTGCTTGTCTTAACGCATTGGTTGCCACGATACGTAAACGATTCGGTTGCACTGAGCTCAAACGCCCAACAAAACGGGCTAAACATGCCAGTCCACGCTGCTGTGCAGCTTCAGTTAAATTCTTATTTTCATCAAGCCCAGCTGCTAACTGTACTTTTTCTGACATTGAAGCAACTTTCTTAACTTCACCGTGATCAACACGAGCGATTGCCAGATGGAAACTGTTCGATCCCATATCAATCGCAGCAAGTAATTCTTCATCAATCAGAAAATCAGACATTATTCATATAAACCCATGCTCAATTCACGCATTAGAGTAATTCACATGCTTACAATTTTAAAGTCATTTTAAGCAATAAAAGTCGCGTATTTTCGCTTTTCGTGCATAAATGATTGTAGAAGTCGATGATCAACATCGTGAGCATCCATTAGACTTTTCATTTTCAAACTTGAATAATCAGAACAAACCCTTACATTGAATAAAGTAGCAATGTAATATTCATCGTGATGATGATCAAATTCGCACTTTATTTCTTAAAATTGGAGCAACCTCATGTCTGCGACTATTGTTAATACAACTGATACAAACTTCCAAGCAGATGTTTTAGATGCTGAAACTCCTGTACTTGTTGATTTCTGGGCTGGCTGGTGTGCACCATGTAAAGCAATTGCACCTGTGCTTGAAGATTTATCCAATGAATATGCAGGAAAAGTAAAAATCGTTAAAGTTGACGTGACTGCATGTGAAGATACCGCTGTTAAATACAACATCCGTAATATTCCAGCATTATTGATGTTTAAAAATGGTGAAGTTGTTGCTCAACAAGTCGGTGCAGCACCACGTTCAAAGCTTGCAGCTTTCATTGACCAAAACATCTAATCCAATTGTTTAGAGTCAATAGAAGAAATACGCGATTCATTGAATCGCGTATTTCTCCGTAAAAATTGACAATTTGCTTGATTTCCTCTATATTTCTGGATCAAGAAGCTTTGAATGGAATCTACTTCATTGCGCTTCTTACAAGACACAAAACATAAGATCGCCGCTCGGCAATAAACAATTGTTTTCACATTTCTCTCTGAAACAATGAACCAGACTACTGAATCGTGGTTGTGTAAATACAATTACCTCAGCATGTATGTATGCGGTCGATTTTTATTCTTTCCCTAACGTAGTCCTCCACTTATTCCATTCTGTCTGACCACTTATGAACTTAACTGAACTCAAGAAAAAACCCATTGGCGAACTCATTAAAATTGCGGAGTTTATGGGCCTTGAAGGCATGGCACGTAACCGTAAACAAGATATTATTTTTGCCATTTTAAAACGCCACGCCATGAACGGCGAAGAAATCTTTGGTGATGGCGTTCTCGAAATTCTTTCTGATGGTTTTGGCTTCCTACGCTCTGCGGCTGGTTCATATTTAGCGGGACCAGATGACATCTATGTCAGCCCATCGCAAATTCGCCGTTTTAACTTACGTACCGGTGATACCATTACAGGTACGATTCGTCCACCAAAAGAAGGTGAACGTTATTTTGCTTTATTAAAAGTAAACCAAATTAACTACGATACACCTGAAAATTCACGTAATAAAATCTTATTTGAAAACCTCACACCTTTATTCCCGACTGAACAACTGGTCATGGAACTCGGTAATGGGACCACTGAAGATTTAACCTCTCGTGTTGTCGACTTAATTGCGCCAATCGGTAAAGGTCAACGTTCTATTATTGTTGCACCGCCAAAAGCGGGTAAAACAATGTTATTGCAAACCATTGCGCAGTCGATTGTCCGTAATAACCCTGAAGTATTCTTAATTGTGCTTTTAATTGACGAACGTCCTGAAGAAGTCACCGAAATGGAGCGTACTGTTCGTGGTGAAGTGATTGCATCTACATTTGATGAAGCACCTGCCCGTCACGTTCAAGTTGCTGAAATGGTCATTGAAAAAGCGAAACGTCTGGTTGAACACAAGAAGGATGTTGTGATTCTGCTTGACTCGATTACCCGTCTTGCACGCGCCTACAACACTGTCATCCCTTCATCAGGTAAGGTGTTAACAGGTGGTGTCGATGCACATGCTTTAGAACGTCCAAAACGTTTCTTTGGTGCTGCACGTAATATTGAAGAAGGTGGCTCACTCAGCATTATCTCAACAGCCTTGATTGAAACAGGCAGTAAGATGGATGATGTGATCTACGAAGAATTTAAAGGTACAGGTAACCAAGAGATTACCCTTGACCGTCGTATCGCAGAGAAACGCGTGTTCCCTGCTATGAACATCAAGAAATCAGGTACACGTCGTGAAGAACGCCTCATGAGTGAAGAAAATCTACGTAAAGTTTGGATTTTACGTAAATTACTTCACCCAATGGACGAACTTGCAGCGATGGAATTCTTATTGGATCGGATGAAAGAAACCAAAACCAATGATGACTTCTTTGATCAAATGAAACGAAAAGCATCAACTTAAGCCTCAGTCAAAAAAGCTACCTTAATGGTAGCTTTTTTTATTTGGTTGACATGCTTACACAACATTTACATTTTTTAAAAAATTTCACTAAAAATACTATTTCATTGATTTATCTATATATTTATAAAATAACTCATTTTATTTCCGCAACTTACCGATTTAAATTTTATTATCCATAGTTATTTTCTATCAAAAAACAGCCAAATTCTGCCCATTTTTGTCGTTTTGTTGGACAGAACAGTAGTAATTCATGAATTGCTTTGATAGGATAGCTACAGACCAGTTAGGCTGCTCCCTGCGTTGTTACCTAAAGCGTTTAGGAATAATAAAAGCACAAACAGACTAACTCTAGGTTTTTTTTAATCTCACAATTTTATGAGAGTGATGCCATGTTATTCAAAAAATTCGCTGTTGCTGCTGCTATTGCTACTACTTTAGCTTTCGTTGGTTGTACTAAGAAAGAAGAAGCGCCAGCTACTGACGCTACTGCTGCTGCTTCTGAAGCTGTAGCTGCTGCTTCTGAAGCTACTACTGCTGCTGCTTCTGACGTTGTTGCTGCTGCTTCTGACGTTGCTGCTGCTGCTTCTGACGTTGCTGCTGCTGCTTCTGACGTTGCTGCTTCTGCTCCAGCTTCTACTGCACACTAATCTAGTTTCTAGATTAGAAAAAAGAGAACCTTTCGGTTCTCTTTTTTTATGCCTATCATTTACTCAAACCAAGAAGTTTAGGCATAAAAAAAGCAGATCAATCGATCTGCTCATTTCCAACACGCTGTCTAAATTTCTGACCCGCTCGGAACGTCACCACACGACGAGCAGAGATTGGAATCTCCTCACCCGTTTTTGGATTACGTCCTGGACGTTCACGTTTATCACGCAACTCAAAATTACCGAAGCCCGAAAGTTTGACTTGTTCACCCGCAATTAATGCTTGGCTGATTTCGTCAAAAAATAGCTCGACCATTTGTTTTGCTTCACGGCGATTTAAGCTAGTAAGCTCACTTAAATGGTCCGCCATATCTGCTTTTGTTAATGCTGTCATGAGGCCCTCAATGTCGCTTGGTAAGTGTCTTCCAACACTTGAATAATGTTATCCATACCAGATTTAATTTCAGCATCTTCAAGCGTACGAGTTGGATGTTGCCAGAGCACTGCAAAAGCTAAAGAGCGTTTGCCTTGTTCAACCCCTTGCCCCGTATACACATCGAACAACCATGCTGAGTCGAGTAACTCACCACCAGTTTGCTCAATTAACCGCTGAATATCTCTTACCTCAATATTATCAGAGATTAAAAGCGCAATATCACGTCTAACCGATGGAAAACGTGATAATTCTGTAAAATTAGATACATAAGATTGCAAAACTGCCTGCTGATCCAGCTCAGCCACCCAAGTTATACCCAAATCGAGTTCATTTTCCAAAGAAGGATGTAAGCGACCGAGATAACCAATCGACTGTCCATTCACTAAAATCTCAGCCGACTGACCTGGATGTAACCAAGCACGTTGCGTACGAACAAACTCAGCACCGATACGTCCCGCCGCCAAAATCTCTTCAACCTCACCTTTAAAATCAAAGAAATCCATTGCCTGCGGCTTCGCATGCCAAGACTCTGGCGTCCGTGAACCAACAGCGATTAATGCCAAGGTCGGAATCTGTTTTAGATCATGAATGCTTTGAGCATTCTGATAATCAAAACGTAAGCCTAACTCAAAGAAACGAACACGCTGCTGTTGACGGTTCAAATTGTATTGAACACAAGGAATCAAGCTTGATAACAAGGTGCTACGCATCGCCGCCAAATCACTTGAAATCGGATTGGCAAGCATGAGCGGCTGTACATTTGGATTCAATTGTTTTTCAAGTTTAGCATCGGCAAAGCTAAAACTAATTGCTTCTTGGTAGCCTAAAGTCACCGCAGTTTGACGTAATTGTGCAACTTCAAAACGATCTTGGTATTGCTCTAATTTCACATCAATTTTTGGCAAACTGATTTGGATATTGTCATAACCATGAATACGAGCAACTTCTTCAATCAAGTCTTGATAAATTGCCATATCATAGCGATGTGATGGTGGAACGATGCTCCACTCACCTTGTGCTTTGCTTTCCACCACACAGCCCAAACGTGTTAAGGCATCAGCAATAAAATCACCAGCAACTTGATAGCCCAACAGTTGGTCTACTTGTGCTTGTTTTAATGCAATCGCTTCACGCTTTGGCAATAAAGCAACTTGCTCAGCAACCGTAATTGGACCAAACTCACCACCAGCAAAGGCTTGAATCAGCTCTGAAGCACGATGCATGGCGATCATTGGCAATTCAAAGTCTACGCCACGTTCATAGCGCTGTGATGAGTCGGTATGTAAACCGAAACGACGAGCACGTCCTGCAATGGCTAAAGGTGCAAAGAATGCGCTTTCAAGAAAGATATCTTGAGTCTCATCAGTAACCGATGAATCCAACCCACCCATGATCCCTGCAATCGCCAATAGTTTTTGATCATCGGCGATCACCATCATGTCATCTTGCAATTCAACCTCTTGCTCATTAAGCAAGGTCAATTTTTCTTGTGGCTGCGCTTGGCGCACTTGAATCGAACCTTCGATTTTGGCCAAGTCAAAGGCATGCATCGGTTGGCCAAGCTCAAGTAATACGTAGTTGGTAATATCCACCAAAATACTATGCGTACGAATACCTGAACGTGATAACGCTTGTTCCATCCATTCCGGTGTCGGCGCTTTCACATTGACATTTTTAACAATACGACCTAAATAACGAGGGGTACCTTCTGTACTGATGTTAACCGCTTTCTCATCAGCAATGCTTGCTGTAATAGCCTGAATCTTCGGCTCATTCACTTCAAGCTGGTTAATGACTGCAATTTCACGGGCAATACCACGAATACTAAAACAGTCACCACGGTTTGGCGTGATACTAATGTCAATCACATTGTCATCAAGTTTTAAATATTCACGAATATTCATTCCCACTGGCACATCAGCAGGTAACTCTAACAAACCATCAATTTTGTCTTCTAAATCAATTTCAGAAGCACCACAGAGCATACCTTGTGACTCAACACCACGGAGTTTGCCTTTTTTAATTTTGAAATCACCAGGCAATACCGCACCAATCGTCGCAACAGGGGCTTTCATACCCACGCGAACATTGGGCGCACCGCATACGATCTGTAAGGGTTCACCAGAACCGATATTAATCGTAGTGACACGTAAACGATCTGCATCGGGATGTTGTTCAACGGTTAGAACCTCACCCACCACCACGCCTGTAAATGGTTTTGCTACAGGCGCTAACTCATCGACTTCTAAACCCAACATGGTCAATTGATCAGACAATGTATCGCTATCAATCGCTGGATTTACCCAGCTGCGTAACCAATTTTCACTAATTTTCATGTGTATAAACCTTCTTTAATCCTGAAAAACTGTTTAGGCAAACTGGCGTAAGAAACGCACGTCATTTTGGTAGAACATACGCAAATCATTGATGCCATAACGCAACATTGCAAAACGCTCTACCCCTAGACCAAAGGCAAAGCCTTTGTATTTATCAGGATCAATTCCTGCAGCACGCAATACATTTGGATGCACCATGCCGCAGCCTAACACTTCTAACCAACGACCACGTTCATCCATGATATCCACTTCTGCGCTTGGCTCTGTGAATGGGAAGTAAGATGGACGGAAACGTACTTTTAAATCTTTTTCAAAGAATTCATTGAGTAAGTTAATCAATAAACCCTTTAACTCAGCAAAACTGGTATTTTCAGCAACGTACAGACCTTCGATCTGATGGAACATTGGCGAATGGGTTTGATCCGAGTCACAACGATAAACACGACCTGGACACACGATACGAATTGGCGGTTGACTGGTTTCCATGGTCCGAATTTGCACGCCTGAAGTATGTGTACGTAGCAAATGGGTTGCGTCAAAGTAGAAAGTGTCATGCATCGCACGGGCTGGGTGATGTCCAGGAATGTTTAAGGCTTCAAAGTTGTGATAGTCATCTTCAACTTCTGGACCGTGTGCGACTTGGAAACCAGCTTTAGTAAAGAATTGGCAAATACGCTCTTGTACTTGAGTAACAGGATGAATACTTCCCATGCGCTGACCGCGACCTGGTAAAGTAATATCAATGGTTTCACTTGCTAATTTTTTTGCAAGTTCAGCTTGTTGTAATGTCTGTTGACGCTCAGTCAAAGCTGTATTGATTGCTTCACGCACAGCGTGAATCGCAGCACCTTGTACTTTTCGCTCTTCAGGATCCATTTTTCCAAGTGCTTTCGACTGCTCTGCAAGCTGGCTTTTCTTCCCTGTAAATTGCACACGAACTTGATCGAGTGCGGCAAGGTCTTGAGCCGCTGCAATGGCAGCAAGCGCTTCAGTGGTCAGGGCTTCCAGTGACATAGTAACTCTCAAAGCAACAAAATATAGAAATATAATAAAACGCTATAGTTTATCAGCTTTTTACCTATTTTATGAAGCTAAACCGCTGTTTAAATAGCGTACTTTTTAAAGCTTAAATTTAAAGACAAAATAACTAGATTTCCGCATCAATCCTTTAAATTTTCGTAAAAAAAGATCAATAATTGAATAAAATGTATAAGATACTAGGGTCTATTTACATTTCAACCATGCATTGCGTTATCGGCTAAAACGACATAAACAAGGCATGAAACGCAGACAATGGCAAATCCCTTGTCAAGTTTCATAACACAGTTTAGGGAGGTTTTAGCCATAACCTGAGCAAGATCAAAGTACTGCTTTGATCGCAGCGCAAGGACAGATGCGTTATCTTACGCAGCTACGGCGTTATGTCTTATTTATTTAGAATGGCTAAATTACATAAGACATGCCTTGTAGCATCAAAAAAATGTCCACTGTCGCAATGAGAGCTATAGCTCGTAAAGTGAAATATCAATAAACCCTAATTCGTCAATGAGAAAGAATAACGATGGCGCTTGATCAAATCTGGAAACAACAGCTTACACTTGTGACTTATGGCAATGAGTTTCTTGCAGGTGAACTCCATTTTAGCCACTGGATTGAACATCCGATTTTCAATCAAAATCGACTGCTTTTTAGGGACTTACTGTCTCAACACCTGTTGGCACAACATTTCCAGATTTGGCTTGAAGGCTTAAAAAAACAAGGGGTAAAAAAACTCAGCCTACATTTATCCAGCGTACTCAATGATGAACAGAATCCCAATGCCAATGTGGAATTGCTTCCCTTTGCGCATTTTATGGTGAGCCACCAAGGCAATAAAAAAACCGCGTGGATTTGTGGGCAAGAACTGGCTGAATGGGATAACAGTGATCAAGCCTTTGGTATACCGACATCTCAACAAACAACACTCCGCCAAGAAGTGTTTTGGCGTTATGAGTTGAATGATAAATTCGCGAAAAAAATTGATGCTGACTTACAGAAGGTGAATTGGAATCAGGTGGCTATTTTCTTGGAGAAAGAGTTGTTTGACAGCAAATATGCAGAACATTTCTCAGAACCAGAACAACAAGACCTTCCTTTCTATGGCTATGAATTGGATCCGATCAACACACCAAACCAGCAACTCGCATTGATTCCAACCGATTATCCTGCAGATGTTGCACATCGCCTGTTACACCGCACTCAAGCTTTGGCTGATTATTTGCAACAACAAAGACAACATCCTTATCATGCGACAGGTGAATTGATCAGCCCTGAAGAACAAATCAATTTGCGAAACTTCTCCCAGAAGACCGATGATTTATTTGCCAAGCTGATTGTGAAAACAGCAAATCATTATCAAACGGCCCAGTTGACAGCTGAAGAACCTGAAATCATTGACCGAACGATGGAAATCCCGCATCAACTGGATAAAACCCAACAGCATAAGGTTGGTACATCAGGGGTCATTAAACTGATTATTTTGACTGTGATTATCTGTCTACTTGCTTATTATTTTGGTCTATAGCAACAGACAGCATGCATAAAAAAACCTAGATCATGCCATCTAGGTTTTTATTTTATCGTTTTAGAAAGTCGGTCGAATTCTGATAATCACTTTATGCCCACCATCATGCTGATTGACAATGTGATGCACATTTTCAATTTCCCCTTCGACTTCAGCATCTGGGCCATAAAAAATTCGGATGGTTTCACCCTTTCTAGGCACAATACTCAGTTCTGTTTCAAATGCACCTTGTTGTAACCCTTCTACGCTCACTAACATATTTTGATCCTGATGCTGTTTTCTTTACTGTAAAAAGATTTCAGGCCAAAAGTCTAATCGAACATGTTTGGGTTATGTAATCATTAAATAAATCAATAAATTGTCTTACTCATCATAATCCAAATCATCTGCATCCATATTGATAAAATTAGGTTCAGGCGTTTGTTCAAATTGCACGGCGAGAATATCTACTTGTTGAAGTAAACAGGCTTTAGCGACACGATGCATCCCATCCATCACACGCCCTTGCGCACATAAAATAATTGGATAGCTCAGATCAGCATCTTGAATCAGTTGAACGTGCTCAATGATTTGTTGTGTTGTTGGAGATTGCTCTGAAAACCAATAGGCTTCGCTTAACTCTTGAATATCAGCCAGTAACACCTTCTTAGGCATCAAGTTTTTGGTTAACTCAAGTAAATGATGAACATCCCAGATATATAGATCTTGTCCAATATTGCGAAAATGGTATTGTTTTCTCATCACTTTCCGATCACTCTATCTTCAATTCAAAATGATTATAATAGGAAGAAGAGTGTATCTCCATTTACCCAGAATTTACCGTCAAATCGCATTAGTCAGTTATGGAAATGAATTTTTAACTGGCGGCGTAGATTCCGAGCTTTTAGACCGCCATCCTTTACTCTTCACCCACTTTCCTATTTTACGAAATATTGAGCAAGGTAATTTACTGGCAGGCTCTGCTTCGCATTTTTTAACGTGTTTGAAATCACAAGGCCTAGAAAAAATCAGTTTACATTCGGCATCCGATCTCTCAAATTATTTGAGTGAATCAAAACTTTTTAATTTTACCCAAAGTGATGGTGACTTTTGCCTTGTCTGCCATTTTCCTCAACAACAGTTCAAAGCACTGGTCCATTGTGAAGAAAAATCACTTTGGCAAAGCTATGATAACGATGGATACCCATTATACTCAGACTACAACAACTACCATGACAGCGTTGAAAACTATGTGTTAATCGATCTTCCTGTCGCAGCCATTGCCAGTATTGCTGAAGATTTAAAACCTATTTCCTGGCAAAGCTTTTTCAATGAATATCAAGAACAAATCTATCATTTTGCAGTGGCTCGACGCTTTGGAAGTTACCCTGTTCCGTTGACTGATAATAATTGCTATGAAGGCGATATGTATCAAATAGAAGAACAGTTCCCAGTATTGCCCTATAATCTGAAAAAGAATTATGCCAGTATTTTAATGCTCAATGCTGCTCGCTTAAAAAGTCGCTTTGACAATGAATCTCATATCAAAAATGACAATGGCGATTACTGGCACATGTCTGAAACAGAAAAACTAGAATTTGAAAAAGCACGTAATACACTCGAAGAATTCCACGTACTTATCCTAAAATATACGGCCAACCAATATCAGAACTCAAATATCAGTCATCAGCATGAACAGCACACTGCCTTTAAATTTTCTCCAAAACCTTTAGATCCTATCGACTTTTCAACCACCCCTCCCGTATTAGCAGAGCATGAAACCACTTCATCCGTTGAACCCCAACCCCATCTTCATTGGTCAGGAATCATAAAATTTCTATGGTCTATGCTATGGTGTTATTGTGCTTTATGGACCTTAGCTTATTTCGCAGTTGTTTGGGGCAATCTGTTTATACTGATTCTTGCTTTTATCTATGCCATATATAGAGTACTTAAAAAAATTAGCCGATGAAAAAGACCACTAAACAGCGGTCTTTTTCATTTTGTGCCTATAGCAACTGAGCGCGCACTTGCATAAGTGCAAAACCAAGTAAGTTTAACCCCCGCCATTGGCTCGGGTCTTGGATATGCTGGTGATCTTGTGCCAACCCAATCCCCCAAATCTGATCGACAGGCGACGCTTCAACCAAAATACGATCATGCGTGGCAAGTAAAAAATCTCTTAATTCTGGATAGTGTGAAAATTTAGCCAAGTTTGCCTGTACTACGATTTCAAAACGCTTGTCCTGCCACAGTTGTTCATCATAGTCCTGTACTTTCCGACCAAGTTGCTTTGCTTCATTCGGATGTGTGACCTTCAAAATCTGATTAAATATCTCTTCATCGTTAAAGAGTCGAGCTTTTTGCGCCATCATATAATGTTCTGCCGTGAGATATTCAACACCATCCTGTTCAAATGGCGATGGAAACCACTGGCTAAAACAACTTTTATCCACATGATTGTTTTGCTTTGGGGTATGTCCCCAGAAATATAAATATTTAAATTGACGCCCTTGTTGGACTTGTTGAATTAAATCATTTAAAAATTGTTCGTCTTGCATTATCTCTCTCTGATTATTATCTATTATTGAAAATCCAATTCATTAAAAATAAAAAAAGACCGCTAAAAAGCGGCCTTCTTTGAATCTCTAAGCTTATGCAGCTAATGCGCCTTTAGCTTTTTCAGCTAAAGCAGCAAATGCAATTGCATCATGCATAGCGATGTCAGCTAATACGCGACGGTCGATGATCACTTGAGCTTTTTTCAAGCCATCGATCATACGGCTGTATGACAAACCGTTTTGACGAGCACCAGCATTGATACGCGCAATCCATAAAGCACGGAATTGACGTTTCTTTTGACGGCGGTCACGGTAAGCGTATTGACCAGCTTTGATTACCGCTTGGAACGCTACGCGATAAACGCGTGAACGAGCACCATAGTAACCTTTAGCGCGAGCAAGAATTTTTTTGTGACGACGATGAGCCACTACACCACGTTTTACACGAGCCATTTATAATCTCCTTAGATGTATGGGCACATAGCACGAACTGATGCAACGTCACTTACGTGAACCATTACACAACCGCGCAATTGACGGATACGCTTAGCAGATTTTTTGGTCAAAATGTGGCGCTTGAATGCTTGTTTGCGCTTGAAACCGTTTGCAGTCGCTTTAAAGCGTTTAGCTGCACCACGGCGAGTTTTTAACTTAGCCATAGTAACCTCTTTTGGGCACCTGTTCGGCACGTTTGCACTATTGCAAATCAACCTGCAGGTAAGGAAGGCAGTATCATATAGTATCTCTACTCAAAACAAAAGCAAAATGCTCATTTTTTGACAGAAATAGCGCTGTTTTCAGCAAACGTTATTTCCCATAATTAATTCTCAAATTATGAGAAACATGCACAAAATCAGCGCATATAATAACAACAAATTCTTAAATCTCTATCTATATGAATATACAGAATGACGCTTTTGCCGCCTTGCGCTATCGGGATTTCTCTATCGTCACCCTCAATCAATTTTGCTTAACGCTGGCCATTTTGATTCAGGAAATTATCGTAGCGTATTCGCTCTATCAAATCACACGTGACCCACTTACACTTGGTTTCATTGGTTTGGCAGAAGCGATTCCGTTCATTACCCTGTCATTATGGGGGGGATATTTTGCGGATAAGCTGAATAAGCAAAGTATTATGAAAGTCTGTTTATTCTTTTCCATTCCTTTGCCTTTGGTGCTTTGGAGCTTGTTCCATTTATATGGCTTAGAAAAAATTGGCATTAGCACGCTGTCTTGGGGCATCTATGCCGTCATCTTTGCCTTAGGCACCATTCGCGGTTTTTACAATCCATCAGCAACCTCACTGAAACCCTTTTTGATTCCACGCGAACTGTATGCCAATGGTGCCACTTGGACCACCATCGGCTGGCAAAGTGGTGTCATTATCGGGCCAATGTTGGGTGGTTTTATGTTGGCATTTCTTGGCAGAGAAAACAGTCTGTTTGCCGTGACCGCATTACTGGCAATCTGCTTTATTTTGATTAATTGCTTACAGAAACGCAGCTTTCCCAAAATGGAAACCGAGAATGTCTTGCAAAGCCTGACCGATGGTTTCCGCTTTATTTGGAAAACCAAAATTGTTCTATGGGCAATCTCACTGGACTTGGTATCGGTACTCTTTGGGGGCGTGATTGCTCTGTTGCCAATTTTTGCTGAAGAAATCTTAAAAGTAGGTCCCGAAGGTCTTGGCTATTTACGTGCTGCCCCTTCAATTGGTGCCTTGATCACAATGATTGTCCTGACCAAGTTTCCGCCCATGCACCATGCGTGGCGTAATATGCTGTTGGCTGTGGCAGGCTTTGGTCTGTTTACCATTCTGTTCGCCTTCTCGAACCATATGTGGCTGTCCCTCTTTGCTTTAGCCATGACAGGTGCTTGTGACAGTGTTTCCGTGGTGGTTCGCCAAACCATCTTGCAAATTTTCCCACCTGAAAATATGCGAGGCCGTGTCGCAGCAGTGAATGGAATGTTTGTTTCTTCAAGTAATGAACTGGGGGCTTTTGAATCAGGTCTTGCAGCCAAATACCTCGGTACCATTACGGCAACCATTCTGGGTGGTTGTATGACACTGGCGGTGGTGAGTTATTGCTGGTTGAAAACCAATGACTTATTTAAAGTCGATATTACCAAAGGAACCGAGCAATAAACTTAATGGGAAAGCTCATCTCATCTTTCCCATTTTTAAAAGATTCCTAAATAGAGGGCGTATAAAGTGAGGTATCGCCCACCTTTGGCAATGGTCACAATCAACAAGAATCGCCAAAAATTCTCTTTCATCAAGCCAGCAATCAAGGTAATGGGATCACCAATCACGGGCGTCCAACTCAGTAGCAGCGAATAAAAACCATATTTATGATAAATCTGTTGTGCTTGCAGCAACCGTTGCTCTGAAACAGGAAACCATGTCTTATCTTTAAAATGTTCAATTTTCAGTCCAAGCCACCAATTCACACAGGAACCCAAGACATTACCAATGGTCGCAACCAAAATTAGATAAAAAGGATTGGAAAGTCCTTGTACCAATAATGTCATTAATACCGCTTCAGACTGTAACGGCAATAAGGTCGCAGCGCCAAAGGCTGAGAGAAATAATAAAAAATAGGACATCAAAACAGGATTCACTCAAACTAGGATCAGCACATCATCAAGAGCAGACCATATAACGTGAACACTATGCATTCAAGCCTAATTTTGCCCAAGCTGCTTTAAGCTGCTGTTGCGAAATATTCATTCGAAATACGGTTTTAATCACATGCTCAAACGCGTCAAAAGTGGATAACTCTTTTTTCTCCGATTGTCCTTTGCCATGAATTCGAAGTACACCATCTTTGAGTGTCGTACGTGCATCATTGTTGGCTCTAAACAACATTAAATGCTGGGTAAATAAGGATTCATGTGAGGTGGAAATATACCAATTGGCAACCAAGGCATCTGCGTCTGCAATCTGCTGTTCGGGATTCATCGCATAGACATTCACCCACTGATCATGAAGACAGACTTGCAGCATATATGTCATTTCCGTCAGCACTGTCGCATCCAGACCACTCTGTGCAGCCTCAACAAATCTAAATGGTTCTAGCGGTGTTTGCTGTGTTTCACCGATCAAATCAAGTGATAAAACCGTGGTTGGGGTCATTCCGCCAAACCCAGGATCATACAAAAATAAGTGCTGATCAATACGAACCACTGTGACCAAATGCGTCCGAACAGGCGTACTGATCGGCGTACTCTGATAATAGACCCGCCCCAGCACGTTATAGGCTTCATAGCCCAATTCAGTCAGTGCGATTCTGGTCAAGCTACTCTGTTCAAGGCAATAGCCTTCGCGTCCATCAAGCAATAATTTCTGAGCAAGTTGATTCGGTGCTAAAGAAACCTCCTCTCCAAGAAAAGAGGAAAAATTACCAAAAGGAATCGTTTGTACATGGAGGTTTAACAAAAGCTTTAAGTTTGCCAAAGTCGGTAAAAACTCACCTTCAAAACCAAGCTTGTCTAAATAAAGGGCTGATATTTGAGTTTGCATGATACGTTATCTTTTTGAACTTAAAGCATCGTAGCTTGAACACGCACTGATCAGATGAAAAATTACACAATTATAAAACAGCCCTTCTTTCAACAATAAAGATATGGTTTTGCCAAGGATTAGTTTTTGCTTTTAGTTGCTCTCGATCGAATAGAAAAATGCATGACTGAAACAATGAATGGAAAAAGAAATGCGATCCAAAAAGCCAGATCAGACTTAAGCATTTTTTGATACCAGGTCAGCTGTATTTCACCCGCAGAGACTGCTGCCCAGTCAATAGACACAGTTAGGTCAAGATAAATGTATAACACTAAATATACACTTAAAAATCCAACAAACACCCCTGTACTGAAATATGAGTTTCCAGTTTCAAGCTGCAACCAAGCAAATAAAGATGAAAAAATTAAACTGAGACTTCCAATAAAGGCGAAAACAATAAACCAAAAAATATCAATTCCAAGCAAATACTGCATGAGGCTGCATGAAATTGCCGTTATCAACAACAATCCCATCGCAATCACCCAATGTTTGAAGTAGCAACGCCATCCTATCTTTTGATTCAGACTCATCCCACTTTGATCGATAAGGCTTTTTGTATCGCAGGACGAGCAGTAAGACGTTCAATGTAATCTTTCACATATGGATAGTCTTCGAGTTGAATACCTTGCCATTCATAACGCAATGCCCAAGGTAGGATTGCCATATCCGCAATCGAGTATTCACCCGCCACAAACTTTTGCCCAATCAACTGCTTATTTAAAACAGTATAAAGGCGTTTGGTTTCATTGAGATAACGCTCAATGGCATAAGGAATCCGTTCGGGTGCGAATTTATTGAAATGATGATTTTGTCCCAGCATTGGACCAAAACCGCCCATTTGCCACATCAACCATTGTTCCACCTCAACCCGCTCTTGTTCATCTGTTGGATAGAACAAGCCCGTTTTCCGACCTAAATATTGTAAGATTGCACCAGACTCAAACACTGAAATCGGCTCGCCTCGTGGGCCATTTTGATCAACAATTGCTGGAATTTTATTATTGGGAGAAATTCTTAGAAAATCAGGTTGAAACTGATCATTTTCTAAAATATTGATGGGGAAAATCTGATATTCGAGTCCCATTTCTTCTAAAGCAATTGTTATTTTATGCCCATTGGGTGTACCCCAATAATATAAGTCAATCATTTATATTGTCCTGTTCATCATTATCTTGACTGTTGTTGCGTTATAGCACATTTCATCAATCTCAATCAGCAAATAGGCACGAAAAGAAACAATAAAGCCGTGTTTTCAAAGATAATGTTGTGAAGATTCAAGCTTGGCTTTCTAAGAACTCCTTAGCCTTTTCACCGACAAATTTACGACCTGCATTGCTGCCATTGATCCATTCATCGACAGAGAATAAATCAAACATTCCGACTTTAAATAAGGTCGGCACAGCTAAAATCAATTCGTCTTCGACCGCACCGCGAACGCCTGCATTATAGAGATTGATATTATGCAGCATGGTGGCAACTGTTCCTGTTTGGACACGACTACCATCTTTGAGTTTAACTTGAGGTAGAACCTCACCGTCTTGTACTACTTTTTGATTAATTTCGGAGAGTTGTTCTGTACCTGTAATTGTTGACATATCCTGTTCCTATTTTTAAGTTTTGTCATGTTTCATTTACCCTATCATATTTTGATTCAGATGCTGGTTGATGACACTTATAAAATTTTTAATGAAATAATGCAGTATTGTAGACATAAAAAAGCACCGCCTATTGCGGTGCTTTTTTTTAAGAAAAAATTACTTTTTCTTTTTCGGACCAAGTAACATGCCCATCTGACGGCCTTCCATCTTCGGAGCTTGTTCAACAACACCAAACTCAGCAACGTCAGCTTCAATTTTTTGTAATTGAGCTAAACCAAGCTGTTGGTGTGCCATCTCACGACCACGGAAACGCAAAGTGATTTTCACCTTATTTCCTTCTTCAAGGAAACGTAAAATTGCACGCAATTTTACTTGGTAATCACCTACGTCCGTCGCTGGACGTAACTTGATTTCTTTCACTTGCACTTGATGCTGTTTTTTCTTCGCATCTTTTTGCTTCTGTTTCAAGTCAAATAAGTGCTTGTTGTAGTCCATGATCTTACAAACAGGAGGTTCTGCATTCGCCACAATCTCAACAAGGTCAAGATTAGCTTCTTCTGCAGCACGCAATGCTTCATTTAATGAAACAACACCTTTTTGTTCCCCATCTGCAGCGACGAGGCGTACTTCTTTTGCACGGATCTCATCGTTAATTGCAGGACGGTTACTTTTAGCACCTTGTTGTTGGTTACGGTCAGGCTGTTTAATCTTTATTACTCCACGATATACCGGCCACGTTCGGCAACGGCAGATTTCACTAAGTCAATAAATGCATCTACTGACATAGTACCTAAATTTTTTCCTGAGCGAGTACGCACATTAACTGTACCTTCTTCAACTTCTCGATCACCGAGAACCAGAAGGTAAGGAATACGCTCTAGGGTACGCTCACGAATCTTAAATCCGATCTTTTCATTTCTCAAGTCAGAAATGGCACGAAGACCATTTTCTTTGAGTTTTGCGACCACTTGTTCACTTGCTTCCGCTTGTGAATCGGTAATATTCATCACACAAGCTTGGATTGGTGCAAGCCAAGGTGGCATGAAACCCGCATAGTGTTCAATTAGTATACCAATAAAACGCTCGAAACTGCCAAGAATTGCACGATGCAACATGACTGGCTGATCACGATCATTGTCTTCAGTGACATAAGACGCGTCTAAACGGATTGGCAAGTTGAAGTCACATTGAATTGTACCGCACTGCCAGATACGGCCTAAGCAGTCTTTCAATGAGAATTCAATTTTCGGGCCATAGAATGCACCCTCACCTGGTTGTAAGTCCCAAGCCAAGCCAGCATCATCTAAAGCATCCGCCAAAGATTTTTCAGCCAAGTCCCAAAGTGCATCATCTCCAACACGTTTTTCTGGACGTGTAGACAATTTCATTTGTACTTCTTCAAAGCCAAAGTCTTTATAAACATCTAAAGTCAGTTTAATAAAGTCAGCCACTTCTTTACCAATCTGTTCTTTGGTACAGAAAATGTGCGCATCATCTTGAGTAAAGCCGCGAACACGCATAATGCCGTGTAAAGAACCTGATGGCTCGTTACGGTGGCAAGAACCAAACTCCGCCAAGCGAATTGGTAAGTCACGGTAAGATTTCAAACCTTGGTTAAACACTTGCACGTGACATGGGCAGTTCATTGGCTTCACTGCATAGTTACGGCTTTCGGAATGCGTCGTAAACATGTTTTCAGCATAGTTTGCCGCATGCCCAGACTTTTCCCACAAAGTGAAATCAACAATCTGTGGTGTCTTGATTTCTTGGTAACCATTGTCTTGCTGAACTTTACGCATGTATTGTTCAAGCACTTGGTAAATGGTCCAGCCGTTCGGATGCCAGAACACCATACCTGGTGCTTCTTCTTGCATATGGAACAGGTCTAAAGCTTTACCAATTTTACGGTGGTCACGCTTTTCAGCTTCTTCAATACGTTTGATATAAGCAGCTAACTGCTTTTTGTCCGCCCAAGCCGTACCATAAATACGCTGTAGCTGTTCATTCTTCGCATCACCACGCCAGTAAGCACCAGAGATTTTAGTGAGTTTGAATGATTTCAAGAATTTAGTGTTGGGTACGTGCGGACCACGGCACATATCCAAATAATCTTGATGGTAGTACAAGCCCATTTGTGTTTCGTTCGGCATGTCTGCAATCAAGCGTAATTTGTATTCTTCGCCACGTGCTGTGAATTCTGCAATCACTTCATCACGTGGAGTCATCTTTTTGATGACATCATAATCTTGGTCGATGAGCTTTTTCATGCGCTCTTCGACTGCTGCCATATCATCCAAAGTAAATGGACGTGGCATCCAGATGTCGTAGTAGAAACCTTCTTCGATCACTGGACCGATCACCATTTTCGCTTCTGGGAACAATTGCTTAACTGCATGTCCAACCAAGTGCGCACAAGAGTGACGAATGATTTCTAAACCTTCTTCATCTTTAGGGGTAATAATCTGAACTGTTGCATCTTCTGTGATTAAATCACAAGCATCCACCAAACGATCATTGATACGGCCAGCAACTGTATTTTTTGCAAGACCCGGACCAATGCTCTGAGCAAGTTCCATCACGGAAATCGGATGATCAAACTGTTTCTGATCACCATTTGGTAAAGTAATGATTGGCATAATAAAATCCTTAAGGAGTGATGCCCTATACGAAGGAGCATATCACCGCGAGATTATGTATTGAGGCGCAGCCTCAAAAGATAAAAAACGGCGGATAAAAAAGTATCCAAGATTTTACACGGGTTTAGCTGTGGATGAAACCTCTGAACCAGAAAAACCCTAGATCAGTCGAGATTCATCTCCGACTAAAGCCTAAATGCTTTAGACTCAATGTCAGACTAGCTTAATAGTAATCAATGAAAAGAACAGAAAGGAAGCAATACACATGGTCAGTGCATATGATGAATTACCCAAAACCCCCGCCAATTTTGTGGCCTTGTCTCCGCTACGTTATTTAGAACGCGCAGCTTATATTTACCCACAGCAAGCGGCGATTATTCATGCTGATCGTCAGATTACTTGGCAACAGACGTATCAGCGTTGTCGTCAATTTGCACACCAATTAACAAATTTGGGCATCCAAAAAAACGATACTGTTTCAGTGCTCTTACCCAACATCCCCGCCATGATTGAAGCGCATTTTGCGGTACCAATGGCGGGGGCAGTACTGAATACCTTAAATACTCGCCTCGATGCCAAAACCATTGCTTTTATGCTCGAACATGCAGAAGCCAAAGTCCTGCTGGTTGATCCTGAGTTTCGCCAAGTTGCAGCAGAAGCACTCACGCTGGTACCACAAGACATCATCGTGATTGATGTCTTTGATACCGAATTTGAAGGCGAACAGATTGCGCTTGGACAATATGAGTATGAATCATGGTTAGCCCACGGTGATCCTGAGTTTGAATGGCTACTGCCGCAAGATGAATGGGATGCGATTAGCCTCAACTATACGTCTGGCACCACGGGTAATCCTAAAGGTGTGGTCTATCACCATCGCGGCGCTTATTTGAATGCAGCCAGTAATATCCTAGCCTGCGGCATGAAACCTCGTGCGGTGTACCTTTGGACCTTACCGCTGTTTCATTGCAATGGTTGGTGCTTTGCTTGGTCAATTGCTGCCAGTGGCGGTACCAATATTTGTTTGCGTCGCGTCGATCCAGCATTGATCTTTCACTATATTGCAGCGCATAAAGTCGATTATTTCTGTGGTGCACCGATTGTACTGTCCATGCTGATCAACGCACCAAGCGAACAGAGAGCGGCTTTTGAGCATCATGTTGAAGTCATGGTCGCAGGTGCCGCACCACCTGTGGCAATCATTGAGGGCATGCGCAATATCGGCATTAACGTCAATCATGTTTATGGCTTGACTGAAACCTATGGCCCTTCAGCACTATGTGCTTCTCAAGCAGGTTGGAGTGATTTATCCATTCAGGAACAAGCACAACTCCACTCTCGCCAAGGTGTACCTTATCCACTACAGGATAGTATGCGGGTACTTGATCCAGAAACGATGCAACCCGTCCCCAATGATGGACAGACCATGGGAGAAATTATGTTTCGTGGCAACATCGTGATGAAAGGCTATTTAAAGAACCCTCAAGCCACAGCAGAAGCCTTTAAAGGTGGATGGTTTCATACGGGTGATTTAGCCGTCAGTCATGCAGATGGCTATGCCAAGATTACCGATCGCTCCAAAGATATTATTATTTCGGGTGGCGAAAATATTTCATCCTTAGAGGTTGAAGATGTGCTATATCGCCATCCTGCGGTGCTCACAGCGGCCGTGGTCGCTAAACCTGACGCACGCTGGCAAGAAGTGCCCTGCGCCTTTATTGAACTGAAACAAGGCACATCCGTCTCTGCCGAAGAAATCATTGCGCATTGTCAGAAAGAACTGGCTCGCTTTAAAGTTCCCAAAGATGTGGTGATTACTGAGATTCCCAAGACCTCAACAGGAAAGTTGCAGAAATTTATTTTAAGAGAATGGGCGAAGGAACGGGCAAGCAGCGAGTTTGGAAGCTAAGTACTCATATAAAAAAAGAAGTTTCCTCGGAAACTTCTTTTTTTAACGTTCTAATTACTGTTCAGATAACAATGCCACTTGTTGTACATAGTTCACAAATTTGCGTTTTGACGCCTCTAACTCTTCTTCACTGACTTGCTGTTTGATATCACGATGGATACGCAAGACATGCTGACGTAAGGTATGACGTTCCGACGCATTAAACACTTTGCTAAATTCATTAATGATTGGATCACCTTGATCAATCATACGATCCACCCAACGCATCAATTGCATTTGTTTTTTTGCGCCTTGTTGCGGCGTGAGATAAGACAAAATGGTGGTTTCATCTTCATTGCGCAACAACTTACCAACACGTTGGAACTGACGACGACGTGCTTCAAATGAACTGATTTTTTGCACTTCAAGCAATGCATCAATTAAACGTTCATCGACAGGAAGTTTTTGAATCTGCTTGGGGTTTAATTGAGCCAATTGCTCGCCCAAAGCGGCCATGCGTTGTACGGCTTTCTTTTGCTCGGTTCGACTCGCACGCCCGTCTAATGACTCAAAATCTTCATCGGTATAACGTTGGGGACCACGTGCCACTATTACTCTGCCTCATAAAATTTTGCTGCGAACAGCGTTTGAATTTCTTCCAGTGCTTGCTCTTCATCAGCACCTTCGATGACCAATCTTAATGTGGTGCCCTTACCTGCACCCAACATCAACAATGACATAATATTTTTTGCATCAACCAACTTATCGCCCTTGCCAATTTGAATTGAAGAACGGAACTTGGTCGTCACTTCGATCAGTTTACCAGATGCACGCGCATGTAAGCCGAGTTTATTAATTACATCAATTGTTGTGTCTATCATGACCAGTGCTTCATTTCTCTATGTAAGATTTGGACAGTCCATTTTGCCTCAAGGGCGTGTTTGAGTCTATCCACGATATAAACTGAACGATGCTGCCCACCGGTACATCCCACCGAAATGGTCATGTAATGGCGATGCCCTTCTGCAAAAGCAGGTAACCACTTTTCGAGGAAAGTATAAATATCTTCAAACATCTCATTGGTTTGTTGACTGCCTTCCAAAAAGCGGCGTACAGGTTCATCTAAACCTGAAAAACGGCGTAATTCTAAATCCCAATGCGGATTTGGTAAATGCCGTACGTCAAATACATAATCTGCATCCAATGGAATTCCATGCTTATAACCAAAGGACTGTAAAATGACGATCAAATTATCGGATTGCCCAAGCTTGGACAATAAAATATGTTTTAAATCATGAACACTTTTATCGGTCGTATCAATATGCACTGTAGAACGAAATTGTATCGGAATTAAAAGCTGTTTCTCTTCCTGAATACATTGCAACAAACTATTAAAGCGACTTGCCAAAGGATGAGGACGGCGAGATGCACTAAAACGTGCAATTAAGTCCTGATCCTGTGTGGTCAGATAAATAATATCAACTGTACCATGTCGCTGTAATTGCTGAAAAACATGATCAAACTCTTGCATATCGGCGCGGGTACTTCGAATATCGACCCCGAGTGCGAGCTGCTCCAGATTATTCTCATGATCCAGTTTTGCCACAATTTCAGGCAATAACGCCAAAGGTAAGTTATCTATACAATAATAGCCCAAATCTTCAAGCACTTGTAATGCAGAGGACTTTCCTGAACCGGATTGACCTGTAACGATAAGAATACGCTTCATGGCGTTTTGCCCTTCATTTTTTTATGTTTTAAAGTCGATTTGTAGGTTGTCAATCAACCGTGTTGAACCAAGCTTGGCCGCAATAAATAGCACCAAGTTTTGATCAAACTGCTGAATAGGTTGCAAGTTGGTTTGTCGAGCTTCCACATAATCCACAACAAAACCCGCCTGTGTCAATTGAGTCGAGATATTTGCTAACACTTGTGACAAAGCTTGCCCTTCATATAGTTGCTGTTCAGCTTGCTTAAGCAATTGGTAAATCGTCGGTGCAACAGTACGTTGCTGTTCAGTCAAATAACCATTACGCGAGCTTAAAGCAAGACCATCTTCAGCACGGACAATAGGCACACCAATCACTTCCAATGACATATTTAAGTCTTGCACCAACTGACGAATCACCGCCAATTGCTGATAGTCTTTTTGACCAAAGAAAGCAAAATCTGGTTGGACGATATTGAATAGTTTGGTCACCACAACCGCAACACCATCAAAATGACCTGGACGCGATTTTCCACACAAGTCATCGGTAATTTGACCGACACTGATGTTGGTCAATCGTGGTTGCGTGCCATACATTTGCTCAACCGTCGGGGCGAAAATAATATCGCAACCGACATCTGCCAATAAACGGCTATCTTGCTCTAAAGTCCGCGGATAACTCTCAAAATCTTCACCTGCACCAAATTGAATTGGATTGACGAAAATACTGACCACGACCACATCACACAGTTTTTTAGCTTCACGCACTAAAGTCAAATGGCCTTCGTGCAAGTTCCCCATGGTCGGTACAAAACCAATCAATTTTTTTGAGCTACGCGCAGGTGCCAATGACGCGGTTAAGCCTTGTATTGTTGTTTCAGTTTTCATGAATTAAAGCTCAACTTGAAAAGTATGTTCCTTGGCTGGGAACGACTGATCTTGCACTGCGGCATGATACGATTTAAACGCATCAACAATTGCAGTTTCACCCGCTTGCTCTTTCATAAAGTTGCGAACAAAACGTGCCACGCGACCAAAGGTCAAACCAAGCATGTCCTGTACCACCAGCACTTGACCATCTGTTTCATTGCCCGCACCAATCCCAATCACTGGCGTATTCGGGAATAATTCAGCAATTTCTTTGCCGAGCTGAGCTGGAACACATTCAAGCAATAATACCGCAGCACCTGCATCAACTACTGCTTGGCAATCTGCGATCAATTGATCTGCTGCTTCGCGTGTTCTTGCTTGTAGTTTATAACCACCAAACACATGTACAGATTGCGGGGTTAAGCCTAAATGTACACATACCGGAATCCCATTACGAGTTAACACGGTAACCAGTTCACTGAGCCAAGCCCCACCTTCGATCTTGACCATTTGTGCGCCAACTTGCATCACCGTCTTGGCATTTTTCAAGCCATCTTCAAGTGTGGCATAGCTCATGAATGGCAAATCAGTCATGATTAAGGCATGCGCATTACCACGGCGTACAGCAGCGGTATGGTAAGCCATATCTTCAACGGTGACAGGAAGTGTAGAGTCTCTGCCTTGAATCGCCATTCCTAGAGAGTCGCCGATTAAAATTGTATCAATTTCAGCCAATTCCATCGCTTTCGCCATACTTGCATCATAGCAAGTAAGACATGAGAACTTGCGTCCTTCGGCTTTAAACTTTCTTAAGTCACTTAGACTAATCATGATGATGTCCTCTACAGGCGTTTCCAGAACGAAACAGTCTTAAGCGGTTGCCCAAGACTGGTCTGCTATTACAGTCAAGTTTGCTTGCTGCACCAGTTCTAAATCTTTTAATGAATGACCATTTAATTGCAAATGAGCATCTAAATCCAATAAGGGAAGCAATACAAAATCACGTTGTAAAATACCAAGATGCGGCACGGTTAAACGTTCATTTTGGATCTGCTCTTGACCATAGATCAGTAAATCCAGATCAAGGGTACGCTCTCCCCAACGTCGTAAACGGACACGCCCAGACTCTTGCTCAAATTGTTGCAATTGATCAAGTAAAGCAAGCGGTGCTAATGTAGTGTCCAGTTGAACAACGGCATTTAAATAGTGAGGTTGGTCTTGCGGCCCCATCGGTGGACTTTGATAAAGTCGTGATACCTGTACAGTTCCCAAGGTCGCGAGCTTCGCAACAGCCTCACTCAGAATCTGCTGCGAATCGCCTAAGTTACTGCCTAGACCGATATAACTGCGAATGGTCATTGGGTTGGCCCAAAAACAACTTGGCTAAGATCACGTTGAACGCGTTTACGCTTGAGAATCGGGTGGTCCGCATTGATTTGACCTGAAGCCGCAGTTGCTTTTTCAATAAAACGACTGCTTGATTCATCCGCTCTGACACGTTCTTTCTTGGCACGACGGCTTCTTGGTTCAGGTACATTGACCAAAGGCTCAATTTCAGCGGTCTTCGGCTCATCAACTTCAACAGCTTTACGACGCGTCTTACTACGTTGACGGTTGTATTGACGAATCGCGGCCTCTTTTTGATCGGTGGTCATTTCTTGGTAGGTTTCCCACCAAACGCCCATACCTTCAGTACTGCTATCACCTGACTTCTCACGCAACAGCAAAAAGTCAAAGCCTGCACGGAAACGTGCATGCCCAGCCAAAGCTTCAATTTGCTGTGGTTTTGGATTGAGCAAACGGGTTTGCATTTCCCAAACTTCACGAATAAAAGTTTCAGCAAAACGCGGAATGATGGTTCGCGTCGCTTGACGCTTCAACACATCCAAACCTGCTTGTGCACGCGCTTCTGCGGGCACAACCCCTTTGTTCAAATAGAAATCACAGCGTTCCAAGAACGGTTTCCATAACAATACTGCATAGAAAAATGCAGGATTGATGGTTTTACCAATTTGAATGCGTTGATCGGTATTTCGTGCTGCACGGTCGATAAAAGCGGTCAGGTTCGGTGGGATTTCAGCAAACAACTGTTTCCAAACACCAAACTCAATCAACATCGGTAATACACGGGTGAGATGTCCCATGGTGAATAGCTTTTGCGACTCATCATATAAACGATGTGGTGAAACATCACGCAACAGTTGCGTCATCTCAGGATCAAACACATCAAGAATCGATTGATCGATCTGGAAATTTAATTTTGCCGCAAATCGCAAAGCACGCAACATGCGCACAGGATCTTCTTCAAAGCGCTGTGCAGGCTCGCCCAAAAAGCGTAAGGTCCGCGTATTGATATCATCCACCGCATGGCAGAAATCAAGCACGATGCCTTTACGTGGCTGGTAATACAAGGTATTGATCGAAAAATCTCGACGAGCAAAGTCTTGCTCAATCGTTCCCCAGTTATTATCACGAAGAATCATCCCAGAGGCACTGGTGACTGCTTTTTTCGGTGGGGCACGGAAGGTCGCAACCTCAATCAGTTCGCGACCAGAATATACATGTGCTAACTCAAAACGTCGTCCGATAATTCGGCAACGTCGACCAAAAACCTCTTTCACTTGGGCTGGTGTAGCATTAGTAACCGCGTCAAAATCCTTTGGATTAAGACCTAACATCATGTCTCGAACACCACCGCCCACAATATATGCCTCGTAGCCTGCTTTAGTCAGACTATCGATCACATCTAAAATTGAGGAAGGAAGTTGAGTTGTGGACAAACCACATTTTGACGCACGCAAAGTTTGCAAAAGACACTGTCTCCTACGTCAGGACGTAAATAACAATTTGTCGCTAATCATAGCTCTAACACACACAAAGGGCAATTTATTCTGTTGGAAGTTTCAACAGTTCAGTCTATCTAATCAATCCGATTTTTACATTTTCAAGTTTACAACATGAGCTTGCTCTTATTTTTCTCAAGTAGTTTAGGCCCAATCCCTTTGATATTCATTAATTCATCAATGCTTTTAAAAGCACCATTTTTTTGCCGATACTCCATAATCGCCTGTGCCTTTTTTTCTCCCACACCACTGAGCATCTGTAATTGCTGTAAATTCGCTTGATTCAAGCTGATTTTATCGCCCTGAATATTTACAGATGATGACACTTGCTTTGAAGCGTGTTGCTGGCTTGGACGAGCCAAGTAATAGTTATTGTTCTGCTGTTGCGCCAATTGCTGATCACGTGCTTGCTGCTGCGCCTTCCACTGCTGATAAGATTGATCAAATTGCTGTGCGTGGAGGTGTGTAGCACCTCCCAAGCAGAGAATAAAGCCTATAAAAAAATTAAGTTTGCTGCGGAGATGCGGCAACTTCATTGTCTTTCTCCTGAGATTTTAATTATCGTTTGGCTTGCTCCCAAAGTTCATCCATTTCGGCCAAACTCATGTCTTGCAAGTCCTTCTGTTGTTGTTGAGCTTGTTGTTCTATAAACGCAAAACGGCTTCTAAATTTATGGATGGTTGCCAGTAGTGCGGTCTCACTGGACACCCCCAACTTTCGCCCCACATTAATTAAAGAAAATAAACAATCACCGAACTCTTCTTGAATATGATCAACATTTTGACTTTTTATCGCCTGTTGTAATTCTTCTAACTCTTCATCTAATTTGGCATAAGCATCATCCACACTTTCAAAATCAAAGCCTAATTGGGCTGCTTTGTGCTGAATTTCATGTGATTGCACCAATGCAGGCGCATGTTTAATCTCATCTAACCTTGATCCTATCTTACCTTGTTTTTCTTGTTGTTTGATTTGTTTCCACAAGTCACTCACTTGTTCAGACGTTAGATTTTGATATTTTTCGGCCTCAAAAACATGAGGATGGCGACGAATTAATTTTTCACTAATGGCTTCCACCACATCTTGAAAATTAAATAATCCTTTTTCATCAAACATTTGAGATTGAAAGACCACTTGCAATAATAAGTCGCCCAGTTCATTGCGGATTTCATCCACCTCACCCGAGCGAATTGCAGCCTCAACTTCATATGCCTCTTCAATGGCATATCGTGTCAAACTTTCTGGTGTTTGTTGTTGATCCCACGGGCATTTTTGTCTTAATTCCTGCATGATTGCCAATAATTTTTCCACGATCATCTCCAAACCCAAACAAGCAAATTGTTGCAGCACCAAGCTGCATATGCGTAATATACACGCACGCAAAAATTATCAATATAAAGCAAGGGAAAGTCATGCCATATAGTGTTTTTATTAGTGGCGCCGCACAAGGAATTGGCGCTGAAATTGCCCGTCTTTTTCATCAAAAAGGCTTTAAAGTCGGAATCTATGACATCAATGAAGAACAAGCACAGGCTTTAGCTGCAGAACTTGGAGTACACGCCAAAGCAGGTTACCTCGATGTGAGTAATTACGACCAATGGCAAACTGCATTGCAAGAATTTCAGAATTGGGCAGGTGAACTCAACATTTTGATTAACAATGCAGGCATTTTGTATTCTGGCGCATTTGAAAATACACCAATCCAATCGCATCACCGCACCATTGATATTAATGTTAAGGGTGTTCTCAATGGCTGTCACACCGCCTTAGTCCATCTACAACAAGCCAGCTTTGCCCGAGTGATTAACCTGTCCTCAGCATCCGCGATTTATGGTCAGGCCGATCTAGCTTCTTACTCAGCCAGCAAGTTTGCTGTGCGCGGTTTAACCGAAGCGTTGGACGTGGAATGGCAAAAATACAATATTCGTGTCTTAGACGTGATGCCCCTGTTTGTACAAACCAGTATGGTGAAAGATATGGATGCTGGGAGTATTCAACATATTGGTGTGGATCTAACCCCTGCCGATGTCGCAAAACAAGTGCTGCATTTGGCGCAACAAAAAGACCATGCCTTGCTTCCAACCCACACCCCTGTTGGGATAAAAACCAAACTGATGTATCAGTTATCCAGCATGAGCCCACAGTTCTTAAACCGACTCACCAATCTCTTTTTAGCGAAGCGCTAAAAAAAAGAGGCTTTAAATACATTAAAGCCTCTTTTTAATAACATGAATCGTTAATTGCTAAAACAGCCTAAACGGCAAATCGTGAATCCCATCCATTCACCTATCAGATGTTCATCACTTGAAACCACAACATCTTCAACCTGTAAAACCTGACAATCAACGACAACGGGATTCACATCAATAATTTGACCAAATGCATGATAAGCCCAACCGCTAAGATGCACTAAACCATACTTTTGTTCGGCGTTATTGTTGAATATTTCATCCCAGCTTTCATCATCAGCACACTGTATTGACCAGTCAAAATCAAAACAGTGCTGCTCCTCGTTCTTCACCTCATCAAGGCTAAACTCATCAAATACATGATAGATCTGTTGATCAACCTCGATCACAGCAGCTAAATATCGCCCTCTAGTCGAGATTAACTTTGCACGAGGCATCGTATGATCATCCCTTCCGAAATATGATCAATTAGCTACCTTGAACCAAACGTCTGGCACTGATAATCCCAGGTTGCTGCTCTAAACGAGCCAACAAACGTGACAACTGTGCCAAGCCCTTGACTTCAATCAATAACTTCATATTGGCAATACCATCTGCTTCAGAAATGGTATTGACCTGACGAATATTGATTTGGTCTGAGAAAATCACCTGTGTCAAATCTTTGAGTAAACCACGACGATCATACGCTTCTACCACGATCTGCACACTCTGACCGCGGGTTGGCTGCATTTCCCAATCGGCTTCAACCGCACGCTCAGGTTCTTGCGTGGTCATACGTAAATAATCAGGACACGCAATCTTGTGAATGCTGACACCACGGTTCAAAGTGATATAGCCGCCAATCGACTCGCCATGTACAGGCTGACAACATTGTGCAATATGCAACTCAACATTATCCAACCCATCAATCAAAATCCCATGCGCCGATAAGGTATGGCTAGCACGTGGATTTAACGCAGGTTTTAACACCAGTTCTGGCTCGTCCTGATCCAAGTGCATCTGACGATTCACTTGATTCATCAAGGCATGCAGACTGATATCACCGCTAACCAAGGCCACCAGAATGTCATCACCTGCTTTCAGATTGAAATGCGATGAATAATCTTTCAGATCGATACTTTTCGGGTGAATCGCTAAACGGGCCAACTCTTTATTGAGTAACTCACGCCCAACTTCAACATTCTTACTGCGATCTTGTTGTCTAAACCAATGACGAAGCTTGTCACGTGCACGCGCAGTCTTGATATAGCCCAGCGAGTTTACCAACCAGTCACGGTTCGGTTCTCGATCTTTCTTGGTTAAAATCTCAACCTGTTCACCTGTCTTTAAGGTGTAGGTTAAAGGCACATAACGTTGGTTTACACGTGCCGCATAACACTTATTGCCGACTTCGGTATGCACATGATACGCAAAGTCTAAAACGGTTGAACCCCGTGGTAATTCTTTGATATCCCCATCACGGCTAAACACATAGATCTTTTCAAAATTCTCAAAATCTTGAATCTGATCAATGCCATTCGATTCTTCATCTTCACCATGCGGTGTGGTTTCAGTACGCTCTTGATAGTGCTCAAGCACAGCACGTAATGAATGTAAGCGATCGTTAAAGGAATGATCGGTATTCTTAGCACCTTCTTTATAGTTAAAGTGCGAGCACACACCCAGTTCCGCTTCGTTATGCATCTCAAAGGTACGAATTTGCACTTCAAGAGATTTATTCTCAGCAATCACTGCGGTATGCAATGAACGATAACCATTGGCCTTCGGATTAGTCACATAGTCATCAAACTGGTTCGGAATATGACGCCATATCTGATGTACGATGCCCAAAGCGTGATAACAATCTGGGACACTTTTCACCAAAACACGTACAGCACGAATATCGTAAAGCTGATCGAAGCTCAGATTTTTACTTTTCATTTTTCGATAAATCGAATAAATGTGCTTCACACGCCCTGTGATTTCGGCCTGAATATCATAAGCCGCCAGTTCGGTTTTCAATTTATCGATGACAAACTGAATATACTGTTCACGCTCCAAACGCTTCTCATTCAGTAAAGAAGCAATCTCTTTATAGCGTTCTGGGGCTAAATAACGAAAAGCAAGATCTTCCAATTCCCACTTGAGTTGGGCAATCCCTAAACGATGCGCCAGTGGTGAATAAATGGTGAGAATTTCACGTGCAACACGTTCCTGACGTTCTTTACTTGCGGTTGCCAATTCACGCAGCGCATAGGTTCGCTCTGCCAGTTTGATCAATACAACTCGCACATCTTCCGTCACTGAAATCAGCATTTTATAAATGCCGTTTAAGTGTTCACGCTGGTTATTATTAAAGTGATCTTCTAAACGTTTGTTCTTTTCAATCAACTCAGACAGTTTACCCATCGCAAGTGTGCCCTTCACCAGGCCCAAAACTTGCTCGCCAAACTGTTGTTGGATGTCCTCTAAGGTAATCAACCCCTCACGTACACTCCGATATAACACCGCCGCTGAAAGCGTGTCTTCATCGACATGTAAATGGGCCAAAATATCCGCCATACCAATCCCAGTACTAAAGGTATTGATACGATGATTTCCCGTCGCTTGTAACTCTTTTGCTAAGGTCAGCTCCGCAACTTGTTGAAGTTGCTTCAGCTCTGCCCCATCCAAAATACCACGCACTCGATCTAGCCAAGAGACTAGACTACTTTGCGCTTCAGCGGCATGTTCTACAGTCGCTTCCTCAGACAACTCTTGAAGTCGTCCAGGTAACTGCTCACGTACTGTGACCATACCTTTCTCCTCTGGATATGTAACTCATTTTTTAATCGTTTATCTCTTCGATTTTTTCAAGCCGCTCAACTTTTTCAAACAGGGCAATCGATTCAACATGTTCAGTATGCGTAAACATGTCCATGACTGCTGCTTTCTTCAGTTGATAGCCATATTGTGCCAGTACACCTGCATCCCTTGCCAGTGTTGATGGGTTACATGATACATAAACGATTCTTTTGGCTCCAAAATTAGGTACATATTGCATGACTTCAAATGCACCTGACCGTGGAGGATCAATTAATAATGCATCAAATCCTTGTTTCGCCCAAGAATGATGCGAAAAGTCTTTTGTTAAATCTTGTGAAAAGAACACCGCCTGAGACAAATGATTTGCTTGCGCATTCTCAGTTGCTCTGTTGACCATCTCATCACTTGCTTCAACACCGACCACTTGACCTGCCTCACCCACACAACGTGCAATCGGGAGTGAAAAATTACCTAACCCACAGAATAGGTCCAGTACTCTTTCCCCTTTCTGTAACTGAAGCAATTCACATGCCAACTGAATCATCTGTGCATTTACCCCACTATTGACTTGAGTAAAGTCTAAGGGTGAAAACGCGAATTTGACGGCAAAATCATCCAAACTGTAATGCAAACGCATTGCCGCTTGTGAATCATCCACGCGATGTAAGCTATCTGCCCCTTTTGGCTGCAAATATAACTGCCATCCTTTGAGTAACGTAAATTGACGTAATTGGTTGACATCCGACACATTTAATTCATCTAAGTGGCGAATTAATAATGCAACCTCGCTGTCGCCCATTGCCAATTCTATATGACCAATATGCGCTTTGCCTGTAAGACTTTCGAGTAGTTTTTTAAGTTCTGGTAAACATTCAGATAAAGTTTGATCCAGCACATTACACTGCTGAATTGCAGTTAAATGATTGCTGTGGTGCTCACGAAAACCCATCACCAATCGATTTTGCTTGGCAATATAGCGCACCCCAATTCGAGCACGACGACGGTAATCCTCCTTGACCGAACGAATCGGATCGAGCCATTGTTCAGGTTGTAATCCCGCAAAATGTTCTAAATGCGATTTTAAAACGTTTTGTTTTAACACAATCTGTTCATCAGGATGAATATGCTGCAAGCTGCAGCCACCACACACCCCAAAATGTGGACAAATCGGATCAACTCGCCCTTTCGCTGGTTCACTCTCCAGCTTAATCATATCCGCTTCTTCTAAGCGTGAAGTTTGATTGCTAATCTTGGCCTGCACCGTTTCGCCGACAAGGGCATAACGGATAAAAACTTTCTTGCCGTGTTTTTCTTTAGGATGATCTGGATGCGTTCCATAATGCGCAATGCCTCGCCCCTCATGAGAAAATGCCTCGATCTGAAAGGTATAGCTTGGATATTGCGTTGGACGTTGTTTCGCTTTGTGTTTCAAAAGATGAACCTAATTTTTTGGCGCAAAAGTATCTGCGGTGAATACAGTATATTGCGATGTTTGCTGCCATACCTGTAAAAAATCTGTTTGTTGCGTTTGCGTTTGTAAATAATCAATGGTGGATTGAACTAAATACCGATGATCTTTTTGATTCAACTGGCCTTTGAGCAACAACCAGCGAAGATAGACCAACCACGTATTCAATACATCACCTTCGCAATAGCTGGTCAATTCTAACCATTGTTTGTTACGAACATATTCAGGCACATGATAGCCTGTTTCACCACGCTTACCTGGAAAACCAAGTAAACAGGCAATATCATCCAGTTTCTGGAAATTACGACCATTAAACATTGCCATCACATCCATCAAATCGACATGACGATGGTGATAACGGTTCTGATAGTTGTTAAAGCGTTTTTGCTGATCAATTTCACCTTGATCAAACAAGCTCGGTGCAGACAAGCCATGGTACATGGCACGAAACAGAATCACAGGCAAATCAAATTGCGAGCCATTCCAGCTGACCAAGGTCGGCTGCTTCTTGTCAAAGATCGATAAGAATTTTGCCAACATCTCAGCTTCGCTGTTCTGTTCCTGGCTAAATGAAAACAGACGATAACCTTTTTCATCAATCCATAAACCAGAAATACAGACGATTTCATGCAGCGGCAAACGTTGAAAGTCCATCCCCGACTCTTGGCGACGAATTTTGGTGAGCGCCTGCTCTACATCTGTTTCGGGTAAATCAAGATGATAAAGATGCGCACCTGCTTTTAAATCGGTCAGGGTCTCAATATCAAAAACTAAAATTGGAAAACGTAAATTCATCTCAAAATTCCCTTACGGAGCTGCAATACAGCTCCCTTCAACCAAGGGTGAGCTGCAAGTATAACAGCGTAAGGTCGAATCTTAGTCTTCATCTTGTACTGAGAATAATCCCGTCGATAAATAACGATCACCACGATCACAGATAATGCAGACAATCACCGCGTCCAGCTGTTCTTCTGCAATTTTAATCGACGCCCATACTGCACCACCAGAAGACGTTCCCGCACTGATACCTTCAGTACGCGCCAGCTTACGCATGGTTTTCTCCGCTTCAATCTGTGGAATATCAATGATGCGATCGACACGGCTGCGATCAAAGATGGTCGGCAAATATTCTTCTGGCCAACGGCGAATCCCAGCAATGCTTGAACCATCTGAAGGCTGTAAGCCCACAATTTGAATATCAGGATTTTGCTCTTTCAGATATTTAGAGACCCCCATGATGGTTCCCGTTGTCCCCATCGAGCTGACAAAATGGGTAATCTTGCCACCTGTCTGCTTCCAAATTTCAGGGCCTGTGGTGAGGTAATGTGCCTCGACATTATCAGGGTTACCAAATTGATTCAGCACAAAGCCTTTGCCTTCAGCCTGCATTTGTAAAGCAAGGTCACGTGCACCTTCCATGCCTTGCTGCTGAGTGACTTCAATCAGCTCTGCACCATAAGCCAACATTGCATCTTTACGCTCTTGGCTCATGTTGTTCGGCATGATCAGCTTCATTTTATAGCCGCGCATGGCTGCAACCATCGCCAACGCAATCCCAGTGTTGCCACTGGTCGCTTCGATCAAGGTATCCCCAGGTTGAATTTGTCCACGCTTTTCCGCTTGAACAATCATGTTATAGGCAGGGCGATCTTTCACCGATCCTGCTGGATTATTACCTTCTAATTTTGCTAATACCGTGGCTTGGGTATGACACACTAAACGTTGCAAACGCACCAAAGGGGTTTTACCGACATAGTAATCCAGTAAAAATTCATCTGCTAAAAAATCAGTTTGCGTATTCGTCATGATCGACACCGATATTAAGGTGGCGACTATTGTATGAAAAAAACAGAAATACTGCACCATTTCACTCTGCTTTTTATTGGCAAGCAGATGTCTTCGCTTATCATAAAGCATGCTAAGATGTTGCGCAGAATGATAAATCTGACCGAACTATGTCAAATTTCAATAAGACCATATCGAAACGCTTACGCCTCAATCATGCCTATGGGCAATTGATTGCACTGATTTTAGTGCCGATTGCCATCTTGACAGGTGTTGGCATTCTTTGGGTTTTATCCGAAACCACTAGCTCTGCCAAATCACAACAACGCTCTGATGCGTCTGCAATTTTGGCACGTTACCATCAAACTGCGAATGATCTATTAAAACTGGTCCAAGAACAGCCCGATCAATATGATCGTGCTCAAAACATCATGCAGAAAATGTTTGATGAAAAAAACCTACAGCGTGCGGTACTAATTGACAGTCGTGGTCAAACTTATTTAAGTGTTGGCTACCAAAACAATCGCTTTTGGCCGAATTTCCCAGAAAACAGTAACTTCTTTGGCCCAATTTCGCATAATCACAACAGCATTTATGGTTCGAAACTCGACAGTGGCGACCCTAACGCTGTTTGGCTAATGATTGAATTAGACAATCAACCCCTCGAATTGGCTCGCTATAAAATTCTACTGTCTCTGGTCGTGACGGGACTGATCACCATACTGATTCTCTTGTTCTGCTTAAACGTGTTCTCTCGTCGCTGGCTCGCACCGTTGTATGAAATTCGCATGCAAATGCAACGCCTCAACGCCGACACCCTTGATCAGCATATTGTGGTGAACAGTACAGGTGAACTGCGTTTACTCCAGCGTGATATTGCCAATGTAGTGAAACGCCTACACTTTAGTTTCTTAGAATTAAAAGAACATACTGAACAAACCGAAGAAGATTTACGTCGAACACTGGACACCTTAGAAGTCCAGAACATTACCTACCGCCAAGCACGTGACCAAGCGATTTCATCGAATCAATCCAAGTCCGTGTTTTTGGCCAACATCAGCCATGAACTCAGAACACCACTCAACAGTATTGATGGCTTTATTCACTTATTACTGCGTCAGCAAAACCTGAGCAATGAGCAAAACCTCTACCTGCAAACCATCCGAAAATCATCAGCACACCTATTGGCACTGATCAATGACGTGTTGGATTTCTCTAAAATTGATGCAGGCAAACTTGAGCTCGAAACTGCACCGTTTGACCTTGAAGAAGCCATTTTTGATGTGATGGATATGCTCTCGCCATTGGCAGCGCAAAAGCATATCAATATGGCCTTCTACTATGCAGAAAATATTCCAAAGCATGTGGTCGGTGATGCGCTACGCTTTAAGCAGATCCTGACCAATCTGATTTCCAATGCGATCAAGTTCACCCCTGATGGGGAAATTATTGTCCGTGTGCGTATGGAAGATGATGAAATCGGACAATGCTTACTGCATTTTAGTGTACAAGACAGCGGTATTGGGTTGAGTGGTACAGATCGCAAAAAGTTATTTGAATCGTTCTCTCAGGGGGATGCGTCGGTAACACGTCAATTCGGTGGAACAGGACTTGGTCTTGCCATTTCCAAACAGTTGGTGCATTTGATGCATGGACAAATTGGCTTTGAGGACAACCAAGAACGCGCGCCAACTGAAAAAGGCTCAACCTTCTGGTTTACCGCTTCATTTAAAGTGGAAGAACAAGATGAGTTTGTTGAACATCCACGTTTCGACCATTTGCAAGTGGTGTCTTATCTCGCCCATCCTGCAACAGCCAGCGTACTGCGTTCATATTTAGAGAATTATCATGTCTCTCATATTGAGACCCAATCCATTCTGGATTTATTCAGTCGCTTAAATCATCTCAATCAACAAGAAAACACATGGTTGATTGTCGACCATAGTGGTGATACCGAAGCTTTACTCAAAGAAATTCGTCAACGTTATCATGGCAATTTGGCGGTTTATGGCTATCAGATGAGTCTTGAGCCCAACATGCTGAATGAGTATCGTGCACGTCCATTGTATCAACCGCTAAGTCGTCGTGAGTTGGTACAACTCCTCGGCAATCAACCTGTTTTCGAGCAAGAGCCTGAAGACTTTAACGGTCAGGGGTTGCATGTCTTGGCGGTGGATGATCACCTACCAAACTTAATTGTACTGGAAGCCTTGCTCGGTGAGTTGAATGTCACCACCACCAAAGCGTTGAGTGGACAAAAGGCCATCGACATTATCCAAGAACGGATCGAACAAAAGTCTCCACCTTTTGACTTGGTGTTTATGGATATTCAAATGCCGGTCATGTCTGGGATTGATACTACACGTGCCATTCGTTCGCTCGAATCCACACTGGATTCAGGCATGCAACTGCCGATCATTGCACTCACCGCACATGCATTGGCGGATGAAAAACAAAAGCTACTCAAAGTTGGTATGAATGACTATGTGACCAAGCCAATCCAGATGGAGCAAATCATTCAGATACTAACTCATTGGACCAAAAACAATTTCACGACTCAACCAGCAACAACCGAGCCGAAGCGCCCAACCGAATCAATTGATCCACAAATTCTGAACTGGCAACAAAGTGTACAGCTTGCAGCCAACAAAGAAGATTTGGCACAAGACTTATTGAATATGCTGGTCGATAGCTTTGATACTGAACTGGCTGAAATGCAGCAATTGATTGAGATGGAAGATTTCCCTCAACTGGAACATGTGCTACATCGTCTCTATGGTGCAACCCGCTATGTCGGCACGCCGAACTTGCAGCAAGTGTCCGGTGAGTTTGAGCAATTTGTCTCGACCCTACGCAAAGAACGTCGTAAGGCTGATGATGTGTTTATCCGTGAAACCAATCATCGTTTCAATGAGCTCAGCACGGCGATTGAACAGGTTCGACAGGCGGCTAATTTGATCTTGCATAGCTACGATAATTAACGTGACTGCCCTGTCATGTTTCAATGCAGGGACTCATGTTATGCTGCCAAATCAAACACAATAAGAGTAAGGCAGATGGCACTTTTACGCGTTGAAAAGAACAATGGAATCGCAACAGTTTCCCTAAACCGTCCAGATAAACGTAATGCAATGAGCTTTGCCTTACTCAAAGAACTGGTGGCAACTGCAAAAAAAATTGAAAAAGATCGTTCAATCCGTTGTGTCATTCTTACGGGTGAAGCACAGGTCTTTAGTGCAGGCATCGACCTTTCTGATTTAAACAATCCTAAAAATACCGCTTTTGCAGCATGGGAACTGATCAAACCTGGGCAAAGTCTATTTCAAAAAGCATTCTTGATTTGGCAGAACCTGCCAATCCCTGTGATTGCAGCAATAGAAGGCTATTGCTTCGGTGCTGGGATGCAATTGGCTCTTGCTGCCGATATCCGCATCGCAACACCAAACACGCAAATGTCGATTATGGAAAGCCGTTGGGGCCTTGTACCTGACATGGGTCTCACCCGTTCACTCAAAGGTCTGATTGGGGTCGATTTGGCTAAAGAGCTGACACTCACTGCACGTATCTTTGATGCTGAATATGCCAAACAAATTGGTCTAGTCACCCATTTAGACAATGATCCATTAGCGAAAGCAAACATCATTGCGGAAGAAATTTTACAACGCTCGCCAGATGCCATTATGGCAGCCAAACGTGTCCTAGATGCGATGGAACACCAACCGGAAAAAGCATTACGTTTAGAAAAACTTTGGCAACTCAAGCTACTCTTGGGTAAAAATAGCAGTCTGGCCCGCAAAAAGGACAAGAACCCAGAAGTTCAATTCTTACCACGTCAATACAAATAATCATAGACATTGAATATCAGATCATTTGAAATCTGATATTCAACTTCTTAAATAATTATCAACTTATGTTTCATTCTAAAATAATCAGCTTAATCATATTCTTTTCCTGTGCACAAACGGTTTATGCGACTCAATGGATTGAGGTTCCTGCCAAAGAGAATGCTTGTAATATTCATGTTTTTTATGATCAAACTTCCGCTCAAAAAAACATTCTGCTCGAAAAATATGATTTTAGTGAAATGAAAGCATGCGATGAAATTTATAAAGGTCAGGCTTACTTAACCTATAAAAGCAAGATGATTTGCATTACCCATGAATTCAGTCCAATAGAACAAACTTTTTATGCAAAGGATGGAAGTTATAAAAATTATCCTGAACGCTTCAATAGTTCTGTTCAACCGATCCCCAATAGTACGCCAGACCGCTTACTTACCGAAGCTTGCCGAATAAAAAAAGGAAATACATCTCCATGATCTTGAATCAAAAAACACCAATCGCTTTCTTGGGTATGGGTTTAATGGGTACACGGATGGCCAGCCGACTCTTACAAGCAGGTTATCCTGTGGCGGTCTGGAACCGTAGTCCGCTCGCATGTGAACCTTTGCAGCAGCAAGGTGCATTACACTTAAAGCTCGATGACATCGGCAGCTACCCTGTTATTTTGACCTGTTTAGCCGATGATCAAGCAGTGCAAAATGTTTTCGCCCAAATTCAACCGTATTTGAAAGCTGAGCAGATCATTGTTGATTTCTCGAGCTTATCGGTGTCTGCGACGCAACAATTGGCTCAGTTTGCTCAACAACAGCAGGTCACTTGGATTGACTCGCCTGTATCAGGTGGCACCATTGGGGCTGAACAAGGTACATTGGTGATTTTTGCTGGCGGTGATGCGAAGACGATCGAGCAACTCACCCCGATTTACAATGTACTTTCACAGCGTGTCACCCGTATGGGAACGTCAGGTACAGGACAAGCGACTAAAATTTGTAATCAGCTGATTGTTGCCGCCAATAGCACCCTGATCGCAGAAGCAGTCGCTCTTGCCGATCAAGCAGGCGTTGACATTACCTTACTCGCACCTGCACTCGCTGGCGGTTTTGCAGATTCAAAACCCTTTCAAATCCTTGCGCCGCGTATGGCAACACATACTTTTGAACCCGTACAATGGAAGGTGCAAACTCTATCAAAAGATTTAAACAATGCCCTACTTCTGGCACAAAGTTTTAACTTAAAGATACCCGTAGCACAAAAAGCTCTATTACAGTTACAAGCTCACCAAGAAAATGGCTTTGCTGATAAGGATTTAGCGACTATCATCAAAATTACACAACAATAATTATTGATTCAGGGAGTCTGAAAATGAGCCATCTTGCAGTCAATTTATCCATGATCTTTACTGAAGTGCCTTTAATCGAGCGTTTCGCCTTAGCACACGCTCACGGTTTTCAGCATGTAGAAATTCAATTCCCCTATGAACTCGATGTGATTGATATTCGAACTCAACTTGAGCAACACAATCTTTCCCTCGGCCTGATTAATGTCCCTGCAGGTGACTTGATGCAAGGAGGCAATGGACTTGCAGGTGTGCCAGGGCGAGAAATTGAATTCCACCAAGCACTTGAACTGGCTATACGCTATGCGACCGCACTGGATGTACCACGTGTGAATATTCTAGCAGGAAAACAACCGCTGGATGCTGATCTGCTGCCTTGTCTCAACACGCTTGCAAGCAATCTAAAACTGGCGTGTCACATGCTGACTGAACAAGGTATTGAACCTGTGTTTGAAATGATTAATGGCACCGATATGCCACGCTTCTTGGTTCAGAACATTGCCCAAGCCCAAGAAATGCTGGAAGCCATCAATCATCCTTCCCTAAAAATGCAATATGACTGTTACCACATGGCCATGATGGGTGAAGATGTATTAGCGGGATTACAGGAAAATATCGATCAGATTGGGCACATCCAATTTGCCGACTGTCCAGACCGCCATGAACCTGATACTGGAAATATCCCCTACAAACAAATCTTTGACTGGTTACAGCAAAGTGACTACCAAGGTCTTATTGCAGCGGAATACAGACCAAAAATCCAGTCAGATCAATCTTTTGCATGGAAAAATAAGTATTTTTCCAATGATGTGAATACATAAACTGTTACTGCTAAAATTTGAACTTTTTAGAGAAAAACGGTATATTTGATGATGAGTAATTGTCAGGAAAATATACCCTCTATGAATTTAGAACCATCGCCCAGCGCTTCTAATTCTCACGACCTAAAAATCAAAACAGCGAACAAAGATGTACAAGCGTGCCTAAACGTTGTACATGAAGCTCTCACTGATGTAAAAGCCAAAGATATTCTTGAACTTGACGTAAGTACGATTAGTAATGTTGCCGATGCAATTGTGATTGCAAGCGGTACGTCGACTCGTCATGTTAAAGCCCTTGCAGACAATGTTGCTGATGAAGCACGTAAAGCAGGTTTCCGCCCAATCGGTGTCGAAGGTGAACGCGATGCTGAGTGGATCTTAATCGACCTCGGTTTTGTTGTGGTACATGTGATGTTACCAACCGCGCGTAAGTTCTACGACTTAGAAAGCTTATGGCGTGCGCCAGAATCTGTAGCGTAAAGCTCCTCAAAAAAAGCGACCTATTCGGTCGCTTTTTTATTTTCTAAAGATCAAAACTTCTTTTTAGATCTTGAGGTTTTATTGTTTAATTGTACCGTTTCGCCCTTCTCGAATAACTTTAAGCATTGCTTCGGAAATATCTTTCCTCATTTTTTCTACTATGCCCTCGATCATCACATCCAACAGTTTTAGTTGCGCTTCACTCATATTTTTATAATTTCCACCTTCTATTTTTTTCATATCAAAATTAGCCATCAACTCTTGCTCCTCTTGTATACATTTAGCAAAAGCATCATTCAAAATATCATTTTCATCTTTATTCATTTTTATTTGGGGCTCAACTTGTTGTATCAAACAATTGGCATATTTCGCACTCGCCTCTTCAAGAGGGTTTGCTAAAAGGACTGATGAAGAGAAAATAGCCATAAGAGAAATTACGAAAAATATTATTTTTTTAATCACTAAAACCTCTTGTAATAAGTTCAACGTCTCGATAGAACATTAGCACCCTTAGTGCCCAATTAAAATAAAAGATTATCCAAAAGCAGCTTTCTTTAAATCTTCATAAAACAACACTCTCTCCTATCAACACTTATTAAAGCCAATCATCACTCACCCTTAAATTTGACATGACAAATTGTCAAAACTGCAGCACTATACAGATTCTTGCAATCCCATTAAGAAATAGCATAACTGGAGTACAGGAAGTGAAAATACTGATTACAGGTGCCAATACAGGCATTGGTTTTGCCACAGCAGAACAGTTGGTTAAACAAGGGCAACACGTCATTCTAGCCTGCCGAAACCCACAGAAAGCACAACAAGCGCAAAACAAATTACGCGCACTCAATCAAGGTCAAGTTGACCTCATCTCCCTCGACCTCAACAGTCTCGATCTCACCCGCAAAGCCGCAGATGAAATTGCAGATCGTTATGGCAATCTGGATGTGTTGATCAACAATGCAGGCTTATTTGCCAAAACCAAACAATTGACTACTGATGGTTTTGAGCAACAATTTGGTGTCAATTATTTGGGTCATTTTTTATTAACCCAAAAATTACTTCCCGTTTTAAAACAATCTGCTCAAGCACGTATTGTCCATTTGGCCTCGATTGCACATTGGGCTGGCTCAATCAAACCCAATAAATTCCGTGCAGAAGGTTTTTATAATCCGCTGTTTTATTATGGGCAATCCAAGCTTGCCAATTTACTGCTTAGCAATGCATTGGCAGAACAACTCGCTGATAGCTCAATCACCAATAATGCCCTACACCCTGGGGGTGTCGCTTCGGATATTTATCGCGATCTGCCTAAGCCTGTCTATGCGGCAATGAAACTAGGTCTCGTCCCAACCTCTGTTCCTGCAAACCTGATTACCCAAATGGCAATTGGAGACGAATGGAAAAATCGCAATGGAAAATATGTCAGCGCCCATATGCCTGACTGGAAATCTTCACATGCCAAAAATCAGCAATTGGCACGGGATCTATATCAACAATCTATGCAATTGGTTGAAAAGTTTCTTTAAAAAATAAGCAAATAAAAAGCCACCCGAGGGTGGCTTTTACAATCCTGATTGGGGTCAGTTTAGTGACCACCACCATTGATTGCTTTTGTCATATCTTCCACAACTTTCTTAGCATCACCAAAGATCATCATGGTTTTTTCATTGTAGAACAAGTCATTGTCTAAACCAGCATAACCTGTCGCCATAGAGCGCTTGATCACCATGATGGTACGTGCTTTATGCGCTTCAAGAATCGGCATACCATAAATCGGTGAAGTCGGATCGTCTTTCGCCGCAGGGTTCACCACGTCGTTTGCACCAATCACCAGTACCACGTCTGTTGCAGGGAAATCTGAGTTAATCTCATCCATTTCCAAGATGTCTTCATAGGCAACATCTGCTTCTGCTAACAATACGTTCATGTGACCAGGCATACGACCAGCAACTGGGTGAATCGCGAAGCGAACTTTTACGCCCTGCTCTTTCAAGATTTCACACAATTCTTTCACCGCATTCTGTGCACGACCTTGCGCCATACCATAACCCGGTACAATCACAACGCTGTCTGCATTTGACATCAGGAAGCCTGCGTCATCTGCTGAACCAGAACGATGGTTACGTTGAACTTGCTCACCCTTATCTGCCGATGCAACTGCTGCACCACCCATTGCACCACCAAACAAAACGTTGATGATTGAACGGTTCATCGCCTTACACATGATGTAAGAAAGAATCGCACCAGAAGAACCTACAAGCGAACCTGCAACGATCAACATATTGTTTTCAAGTGTGAAACCAATACCTGCCGCAGCCCAACCAGAGAATGAGTTCAAAAGTGATACCACAACTGGCATATCACCACCACCGACTGGTGCAATCCATACCCAGCCAAATGCAAGTGCAAGTGCTGTCATTGCCCAGAATGCAGTCATATTATTCGTTAAGAAGAACATGATGCCTGCTGCAAGCATTGCAATAAAGATAAGCGCTTGAACAGGTTTAACCCATGCACCAGAAATGGTTTTTGCCCATTTCTTCGCAGCTAATTTACCGTAAGCAAATACAGATGCAGTAAATGTGATCGCACCCACGAAGCAGCCAACAAACAATTCAAATAAATGAACCTTACTCATATGAGCATGTTGTACGCCAGCAGCAGTTAAAGCAGCTTCATTTTCAGCAAATAATGCCGTCAATTGGTTGTTATGCAAAATTGCAGCAATTGCAATTAATACCGCAGCCAAACCGACCAATGAGTGCATCAATGCAACTGTTTCAGGCATTTGCGTCATTGGAACTGTTCTCGCACGAGCGATACCAACAATACCACCTAATACCATTGCACCAACGATCATCCAAACGACAGGATGTTCTGCAACAAAGAACGTTGTTGCTACAGCAATCGCCATAGCGATCATACCGTAACGGTTACCTGCAATCGCAGTCTTAGGACCTGACAAACCACGTAAGGTTAAGATAAAAAGGACGGCACCGATCAGGTAGAACCATTCCGCATAGTCTCGAATAAATTCCATCGATTAGCCCTCTTTTTTCTTTTGCTTTGGCTTGAACATTTCAAGCATACGCGCAGTTACAGCAAAGCCACCAAAGATATTGATACTTGCCAAGAACACAGCAATCGCACCAAGGACACTGACTACGTTTACGCTTTGAAATGCAACATTTGCATCTAATCCAATCACTGGCATACCCACAGTTTGGATCATTGCTCCAACAACAATAATTGAAGACAACGCATTGGTTACTGCCATAAGTGGTGTATGTAACGCAGGTGTTACACCCCAAACCACGTAATAACCCACGAAGATGGCAAGGACGAAAATTGTAATCGTTTCAACCATGAGAACTCTCCCTTAACCGCGCTTGAGCAGTACTTGACCGCCATGTGTCACAAGTAACGCTTTTTGGATTTCTTCTTCTTGATTGATCGCAAAAGCTTTATCTTTGTCGAATAATGTCTCAAGGAAGTTAAAAACGTTACGTGCATACAATGCAGATGCTTCAGTTGCAACTGTGCCTGGAATATTTGGAATACCCAAAATCTTCACGCCATTTTCAGTTGTGACTGTTTCGCCTTCTTTAGAACCTTCAACGTTACCGCCCGTTTCAACTGCCATATCTAAAATGACAGAACCCGGTTTCATTTTGGCAACGGTTTCAGCTTTAATTAAACGTGGAGCATTACGACCTGGAATCAATGCAGTGGTGATTACGATGTCAGCATTTGATACAGCTTTATCTACAATCGCAGCTTGATCTTTAATGTATTGCTCACCCGGCTGCCAACCATAGCCGCTTTTCGCAGCTTCAGCAGCACGTTGTTTTTCTTCATCGGACATTGGCACATCAAGCCATTTACCGCCTAAAGACTCAACCTGCTCTTTAGCTGTTGGACGTAAGTCAGTTGCTTCAACCACTGCACCCAAACGTTTTGCAGTCGCAATCGCTTGAAGACCCGCAACACCAACACCCATAATCACAACACGCGCAGGTTTCACAGTACCTGCAGCCGTCATTAACATTGGGAACATACGTTGATATTCAGCCGCAGCTAACAATACAGACTTATAACCCGCCAAGTTTGCTTGAGAAGAAAGTACGTCCATGTTTTGTGCGCGTGATAGCGTACGTGGCAGTAATTCCAACGCAAAAGCAGACACTTGCTGAGTTGCAAACTGGTCTAATTCTGGATTGCGGTAAGGGTCAAACATTGCAATTACAGTCGTATTTGCCGCAAGCTTTTGAATTTCATCGCCTTTAGGGGCACGTACCTTCAAAATAATTTGGCTGCCTGTATAAGCATCGTCCGTAATGGTTGCGCCAACTTGTTCATAAGCACTGTCAATATACGCAGCTTTAACACCAGCACCACGTTCAATGACAATACTATGACCTGCGTTAATCAACTTCTTAACTGTTTCTGGTGTAGCCGCTACACGACTTTCACCTGCAACAGTTTCGGTTGGGATTCCGATCTGCATGAGCGTTCCTCAAGCTAGTTTTTCTTAAGTAAACATCGCCAAGAGCAATGTTTCCCCCAGGAGTATTCTTTGTAGAAATTTGGATTCTAATGGAACTTTTTTAAATTTCCACCCAATATTTATTTAATAAATACCTATATTTTGAACTGATGATTCACATTTATATTTAGAGCTTGTATGATCCGCAGGTTTGTCTTTTGATCGAACAAGGCAGATCTTTCATCTCTTCTTCACATACAAATCTGACCGCTTACGCACTGAATCGGTTCATTTCTATACTGTGCCCTTCCTGATTTGGACGATCACAGCGGTATCTATTCAACATCTCTACTTCTCATCCTGATCATCAGGAGCGTTTAACCAAATCCATTTTCATCGACATTGGTTATTTCTTTGACGCTCTAGCGATGTATTGGTTGAATCGGCATCATAATCATGCAGTTGTGGCGAGGGATTGGCTTCTCTTCACTTTATATTGGTCTTTTCGGCGAGTTTTTATCAAACAATTTATAACAAGCCGTCAAGAGAGCCTATAAAGGGAGGTTTCTCTTTATCAATAAATCTGAATTGAATGAAGTAAGTTGCTCAGAAAAATTTAAAAGAATGAAAAAAACTTAAATAGGCATTTTTTCAAGTGATATTTGTATGGTTTTGTCTAGCAAAAGCCGCTTTATTGCACAATATTGGTGCAAATATTAAACACCCACTCAATTCATCGCTTCAATTTAATTTTTAAAAAAACCAAATCCACAGAAATCGCTCATTTATTCTGACTTCTGCTGGCTTTAATTTCAAAATATTCTTGACCTCAAGTTAGATTGAGCTTTGATACTGAGGCATCTCCATCTTCAATGTGATCTGTCACGATGAAACCGACCTTTAAAATGATCAATCCCAGTGAACTTTATGATCCACGCAGTAATGGCTATAGTCATGTGAGCATTGTTCCACCCAATATGCGGATCATTCATATTGCAGGTCAGGGGGGTGAAAATAAAAATGGTGAGCTCTCTAAAGATTTTGACCAACAGGTACAACAAGTCTTCTATAATATTCAACACGCTTTAACTTCAGCCCAAGCACAGCTATCAGACATTGCCGTTTTACGGATACTGGTGGTTGATCATAATGCGGAGAAACTTCACATCTTGGCTCAAACCATACAACACTTATGGCCGCAGCATGCCTTTCCTGTCTGTACCCTTATTCCTGTATCACAGTTGGCGTTGGCAGGGATGCAAATTGAAGTTGAAGCAACCGCCTATACCGCATAAACCAGTAATAGAGAAAATTATGTCTGCCCCTCAAGATATTAGTCAAAATAAAACCTTACTTTGGTTTATGGCTGCAGCATGTGGTTTATGTGCGGGTGCCAACTATTATAGTCAGCCTTTGATTCACTCGATTCAGCAGTATTTTGCAGTGACTGAAGGTCAAGCGGCGCTTACGGTAACTTTTGCGCAAGTCTCTTATGCCCTTGGCCTGCTGTTTATTGTCCCAATGGGCGATGTGGTGAACAAAACCAAATTCATTCCTTTGCTCATGGTATTTTGTGCTGTAGGTTTATTTATTAGTGCTTTCTCGGTCAACCTACCCATGCTTTGGCTCGGTACCGTCATGGCAGGGCTATTCTCCGTGGCAGCGCAGGTATTAATTCCGCTTGCCACCATGACGGTGAAACCCGAAAAGACGGGTGAGGTCATTGGTTTCTTGATGAGCGGATTACTGGTGGGTATTTTACTTTCCACCAGTCTTGCAGGCTTGTTTTCTAATCTATTCCATTGGAAAGTCATTTATGTGGTCAGTGGCGTGCTCATGCTGGTCTTGGCCTATGCATTGAAAAGCCGCTTACCTTATGCCATGCGCATGAAAATGAATTATGGGCAAGTGTTTGTCTCGATGGCGCAATTGCTCAAACAAGAGAAACGCTTAGTCTTACGCGCGCTTGCAGGTGGTTTTGCTTTCGCTGCGGTCAGTATTTTGTATTCAACAATTGCGCTACTGTTGACCTCAGCACACCACCTTCAGGATCTTTTAATTGGTATGGTACCTTTGGTCGGGATCTTTGGTGCCCTTTCTACGCAATATATCGGTAAATATGCAGATCAGGGCTATACCAGCCAATTGACTTGGATAGGTTGTGGCTTATTTATTCTGAGTTGGATCTGCTTCTATTTTGGACAAACATTTTTATTCAGTTATATTCTCGGCTTTGCCTTGATTCAATTGGCATTGGCCTTAGTCCATACCAGCAATCAGAGTGTGATTTTCCGTTTACGTCCTGATGCAAAATCCCGTATCAATGCCATTTATATGACCGCCTACTTTACTGGTGGTGCTTGTGGTTCAGCACTCGGTATTTTTGCATGGAATCATGGTGGTTGGAGTATGACTTGTTTAGCTGGAATCAGTCTGGTCTTTGCTTGTATGTTGTTTAGTTGCTTCGACTATTTTTTGACGAAGAAAAACCAGATGTCTAGTTCTTAAAGATTCCCCCTCATTTCTACATATATATACTGTAGAAATGAGGACTATTTGCACTTCTGCTGAGATCAATAAGCATCAATATATTTTTAATTTCCTTATATACAATCCAAATCAACACTCACAAGTACCAAACATATTATAAATAAAATGCATTGGGGCACACTCGGGATAAACATCGATTTTTAATACTTTAAATATTTGTCCGTTCCCTAAAACTGTAAAAAAATTTCCACGCCGACTTAAAACAACGCCTTTAATTACATTGTGCTCCACTTGTTCAAAAAAACGATTGATATGGTTTTTATTTTTATAAAAATAAACCCGTTGCCCAGCTTTAACCATTTTAGGGTTCACTTTTTGATATAAACCACATTCTTTACAAACCCACTTTTCCATTATTGCATCTCGAAATTTTGACTATGAATTTCTAAACGGCGCTAATGTGCGACCCAAAGCAATAGACTCGATTTTTAGATCACGTCTACCCCACACCGCTTTGAGCAATATTATGTATAGGTCAAACAAAGGGATATATCATCAAGCGATATAAATGATGTAATGCAACAATGATTTCCATGTAGGGAAGTGACTACAAACGAAAATAATCATCAACAATTAGAATGATCATTTTTTTAATTTTAATCTGTCATCCATCCCCTACAAATAATTACTGCTTAGATTCAAAATAAAGACCCAAATCTGACAAGTTAATTATCTACTTCCGATAAAGAAAATACCCCTTTTCTACTACCATGCACTCCAAAATTAAAAGCCATAATCCATTCAGTGATTAACTCATTGGGTTATTATTTGGAAGTCTTATTATGCCCAGAATAGCACTCGCCCTTAGCTTAATCTTATATTTTTTGATGACGTCATTTATCTTTGCAAGCTCTACAGGGGATATTTATTTTTATGGTGCAATTATCGAGGAATCTCATTGTCAGGTGTCGCAAATAAATCACAAAATACAATTAGACTGTTCAAGAACAGACAAAACCGTGTCTGAGTCTCAGGTTTTATCTGATTCACAACTAAAATATTTAGACGAAGATAAAAATCTAGCAGTTATGTTCCTCACCTATCATTAACTACGTTCTCTATTGATTTCTCATAGATACACTGTGTGAATCAATTCAACTGCATAGCTAAATCAACATTTAAATCAACCGTCAATCGTTTTTTCTTTGGCAAGAAAATCATCTATTGCATTGTTGAGCTGCATGATAAGCTCTAACACTGAGCTAGATCTTTGATAAAGCAATTCAAAATCTGAGGTATTTTCAGCATAACTTTCCAGTTCACGACAATGTTGCTCAACATCTGATGCACCTAAAACCTGTGCCGCGCCAGCCATACGATGAAAACATCGAGCTAAACCAGTATTATCTTGCTTCTCGAGGAGTAAACGAGCCTGTTGCATATCTTTGATATTTTCATTGCGTGTCATCAGCAACAACTGCTGCAACAACACAGTATTATCATTCACTAACTGACGTAAAACACTTAAATCAACCAGACTCGCTAATTGCTTCGGCGCTGGTTGATGTTGAACAACATACCGAAATACTTTATTTAAAAGTGCTTCTAATTGAGAGAGCTGCAAGGGTTTAAACAGACAATCGTCCATCCCAGCTGCCAAATAACGTGCACGCTCTTCGGCTTGAGCATTTGCGGTGAGCCCAAAGATTGTCACAGGCCTGTTTGCCTCCTGACGCAACAAGTGTGTCAAAGTCATTCCATCCATAACTGGCATATTGCAATCAGTAATCACTAAATCAAAATTATGTTTACGCCATAACTGTAAAGCTTGTTCTCCATTCTCAGCCTCCATCACAAAATGCCCTAAGCGTGTGAGCTGAGATTTGAGTAATAATCGATTAGCGGGATGGTCATCTACAGCAAGAATACTCAACGGTTGCATACGATCTGCGACCGCTGTAATACTCTCAACGGGTGCAGGTTGAAATTGGCGGTGTTCAACTGGAAGATGCACGGTAATATGCGTTCCTTTTCCTTGTTCGCTGTGTAGCGTGATGACGCCACCCATCATTTTGACCAGTTGCATGCATATTGCCAGCCCCAACCCTGTACCCACTTGCATTTTCCCAGCATCAGATTGTTTATAAGGCGTAAATATTTGTCCTTGATCTTCTTCTGCAATCCCGACACCCGTGTCGGAAACAACCAACTCCAAAATCATATGCTGATCTTTCTTACGTAAGCATTTCATCCCGATCTCAATCGAACCGTGCTCGGTAAATTTGATCGCATTGCTAATTAAATTAGAAAGCACTTGATGCAAACGCATCGGATCAATAAATATTTCATCTGGATGCCGAACATCAATATGACTAGATAGGGTTAGATTCTTTTGTCTCGCTAATCCTTCAAATACGCGAACGATAGGTTGTACTAATTCATCAAAATCAGTCCATTTAGGTGCTAATTCAAGTTCTCCTGACTCAATTTTAGCCATATCCAAAATTTCACCGATTAAATCCATAAGCGATTTGGCTGACTCATAGGCGACTTGTACGGCTTCCATATCATTTTTGCTAAACGTTTTATTGGTCACTGTCAGTTCAAGTAAACCAATAATGGCACTGATTGGCGTACGGATCTCATGGCTCATTGTCGCCAAAAATGTACTCTTAGCCCGACTTGCCTGTTCCGCCCTTTCTCGTGCAGACGACAGTTCGAGTAAAAGTGCCTCATGCTCAGTAATGTCCTGCCAACTACAGATAAACCCAACAATTTCTCCATTTATCCCCATGTATGGAACTGCCTGATGGATGATTACACTCATCTCATCACCATTCTTAATGGTATAACGATGTCTTAATAACGGTGATCCATACGGATCATTAAGCATCTCTTTTAGGGTCGAATATACAATCGCAAGCGGGTGTAAAGATGAAGTCAGTGCCAATTTGTCTAAATGCTTCTGGTCGAATTTAAAAAAATCCTCCCAAGCCTGATTGCGACTTAGAATATTTCCTTCTCGATCAACCACATAAACTGGAACCAGCATACTATTAAATAATGTTTCTCTAAACTCGACCTGTTCCTTTAACTTCAATTGTGCTTTTTTTCGGGTACTCATTTTTTGTCGTAAGTAGTAATTCCAACTTAACGAAATTAGAACTAAAGCAACAAAGATCCCTGCCAGCCAATAAAACTCCCGACGATATACGGTCCATGTATTCAATTTAACTGTAGGTGCTCCTTGCCACTTGTATGCGATCAAGGAAATATCTCGAGGAGAGATATCCGCTAAAGCCTTATTGAGAATACTGTAAAGTTCAGGCTCATCCCGTTGTACAGCAAAGGATATATGTGAAAGGTTATCCCCTATTCGAGTGGCAATCTTAAGTTCATGACGGAAATAACGATCAATCATATAATTGGCACCAATCAGATTATGTACAGCGCCATCTACTTTTTTTTCTTTAACCCACTGCATTGCCAAGCTGGCATTCTCAGCTTTTACCAATTTGATCTGCGGATATTCTGTTTTTATCCAATCCCACAAAGCATTACCTGACGTAATTGCCAAACTCTTCACCTCCGATAATCCCTTCGGTGCTGTCGTGCTATTTTGGACAATCAAGACAAAAGGAGGCTGAATGTAAGGACGAGTAAAGATGAGATGCTGATCTCGCTCATCACTGTAACTCATCGCAGCAATCAGATCGCCTTCATTTTGGCTCACCTTCTGAAACATCTCTGCAACGTTATCAGCTTCAACCGCCTTAAAATGTAAGCCTGTGCGTAAGTGAATTAAACGTAGGACATCGGCACTAATTCCATAAAACTGTCCATTTGCATCAAGCATTGTAAATGGTGCATAGAGTGGATTTACAACCACTCGTACTTCACGATGCTGATCTAACCAACGCTGCTCTCGCTCAGTTAATGCCAAGCGTGATTGGAATTGCCATAAATCAGATCCAGAGCTCCATTGGTGTGAAATCGCTTTGCGCTGTGCTGTCGGAATAGCCGCCAAAACCGTATTGACTGTATGCGGTAAAACCGTCTCATCGGTTCGAAATAAAAAATGTGGGCCCGTTTCTTCTGTTGACAAGATTTTAGCGACTGATAACAAATTATCGTAATTGCGCTCAATCAGGTAACTCACCGTAGCAAAGCTACCAATGAAATAATCATTATTCCCAAAAGCCACTGAAGATAATGCATTTGCAGGTGAAGCATAGCGTACCGTCTTCGCCTGAGGATAATATTTTGCCACCCATTCATCAGACAAAGAATCATTCAGCAAAGCAATTCTTATATTCTGAGGTTTTTTTAAATCCGCTGTTAAAACTTCTTCTCGACCAACCAATGCAATAGCGTCAGGTGTAAAAGGAATACTCGCCTTAAAATCAGTTTCATCCGTTATATCATTGGCATAGTCAATCAACATATCGACCTGCCCCTGATCCAATCCTTCAATTGCAGCCGCCCGATCAGGATAACGTAGAACCTGAACGCGTAATCCCAAGGAGTGGGCAATCAGCAACGTATAATCAGCAGCAATTCCTTCAAAAATATCAGGTTCTAATAACAAGGCAAAAGGTGGATGTTTAGGGGCATAGACCGCTACTTTTATTTCTTGTTTTTTTCCTAACCAACGCCAGTCCTTATCACTTAATTCAAATTCAAGCTGGATGGGTGCTTCTCGGCTGAAAACTTTCATCAGCTTTGGGGACTCTGCCCGCACAGTACTGCAAAAAAGGCAGAAAACGACAAAACCAAGTATCCACAGTTTTGGCATATAATTCCTTAGTCCAAATGATTGCGTTGGGCAAAGTCATACAATTCCATCATATTTTTCAGCTCAAGCTTTTGCATCATACGACTCTTATAAGTACTCACCGTTTTATCACTAATATGCATGAGCACGCCGATATCAATCACCTTTTCACCTTTGGCTAAATATAGTAGTACTTGTAATTCTTTGGTTGAAAGTTCAGCAATTTTATTCTTTTCAATTTCAGTATCATTTAATGTCGCATCGACAGCGTGAAAACGTGCAAGCGACCGCGGAAAATAGCCATAGCCTCCTCGTAAGGCACGAATCGCATCATGCAGCTCAATAATTTGATTTTTTTTACTAATGAAACCATCGGCACCTGCACTCGCACAGCGTTTGATATAATGATCATCATCCTTGCCACTGAGCATCAACATACCGCCTTGATAACCGTTTTTACGCAAACGCTGAACAACCTCAATACCATTCAAAGAGGGCATATCAATATCGATTACCACCAAATCAGGTCTAAGCTGCTTAATTAAAGAAACGGCATCTAAACCATCACCCGTCTCGGCAACGACGGTCATGCCTTCTTTTTCTAAAAGCATTCGAACCGCGAAACGTGCAACGGGATGATCATCTACAATCAATACATTTTGCATATCGTTCCTTAATATTTATATGATAAATCTTGTCAAAGTATAAATTTATGTAAAAAAAACCAATGAATTACGATACTAATTTTACAGCACCGCTAGATTCTTATTGTATTTCTTTTACTACATCGGTATCCGTTGAAAATCAAATCACAACTCGCTCTCACATAACCCCACAGGGCAAACTCTCCGACAAGCTCCCTTTAAAAAGAGATATAAATCAAATATTTTTAAATATGTATTTGAGATTAAAAATATAGAGGTTAGATCATTTTTATATATAAAACTTTGAATCGTTGACATTAGGTTGCTGAAAACTTACTTCATTTTTAGATTTTTCATTTAATTATAGTAATTTTAGTCAACAAAAATTTTGACTTTTATCAAGCATATTCTCAGAAAACCAACCCAAAGACTAATCAGAAATGGTGGGCTTAGAAGCTCCACTTTATCCGTTGTATCATAAACATGGAAAGCGTGATGAATATGACCAACAACAATGCACCTGAATAACTTAATACCCCCAATACAGCAAAAATGCTCGATATTGCCGTTATGATGGAGAGCACTGAGCATAAATTCAATGTACTCATTCAACAATCCTTACACAAAATAGAAAATATAAAAGAGTCCATGCTACCGTACTTGCATCTCCTTCAAGAGATGACCGATCTAAAATATTCAAACTCTAGAAGTATGGTTGAATACAGTATTGATTAATGCCAAGAATGTTAGATTTTTTTGTCAGGTTAAAATTTTAACGCTGTAAGTAAAGCCCTACAGCCCTATGAAGCAGAAACCTAAACTGCACTTCATTTCTTTCTATCTATGTGCGATTGCATATATTCGACATCATTAAGTTCAAATTCACGTCATGATAAAAAGACCAACTCTTAGAACTGATGGCTAAAGAGCACAATGAAACCCTGCCAAAATATAAACTCTTTTAAAATCTACGCGATAAGTATCAGCATTGGTGAATTGATCACAAAACTCGTATAATGCTGCCCTTTCTTTGCTTGTCCACATCCGAGATCTGTTTATGCAATCACTTGAATCATTAAAGCCACGTATTTCCGTCGCGCCGATGATGGATTGGACCACCAAGGACTATCGTTTCTTTGCACGCCTGTTTAACCCAAATGTGGTGCTCTATACCGAAATGGTGACCACGGGTGCGATTATTTATGGCGGTGCCAATCGTCACCTAGACTTCAATCAACAAGAACAGCCAATTGTGCTGCAACTCGGTGGTTCTAATCCACAAGAACTAGCAACTTGTACCAAAATGGCAGAAGACTGGGGTTATAACGAAGTCAATTTAAATGTCGGCTGCCCAAGTGATCGCGTACAGAATAATAAAATTGGCGCCTGCTTAATGGCGGAACCCAATCTGGTGGCTGAATGTATTCACAGTATGCAAAAAGCAGTTTCGATTCCAGTGACGGTAAAACATCGTATCGGAATTGATGACATGCATTCTTATGAAGAAATGCTGCATTTTGTGGATACGGTAGCAGCAACCGGTTGTACCCATTTTATCGTGCATGCACGTATTGCCATCTTGCAGGGCTTATCTCCAAAAGAGAACCGTGAAGTCCCACCCTTGCGTTATGAAGATGTTTATCGCCTTAAACAAGAACGGCCACACCTCACCATTGAAATTAATGGTGGCATCAAGACCTTTGAAGAAACACAGCAACATTTACAGTATGTCGATGGCGTGATGATTGGTCGCGAAGCCTACCATAACCCCTATCTATTGGCGGAGATGGGACAGCTCTGGAATTTGGAAACACCTGATCGTTTTGAGATCATGCAACAAATGATGCCTTATATTCATCAACGTGTGGCCGAAGGTGCACCGCTTTCAATTATCACCCGTCATATTCTGGGCTTATTTCAGAACCTACCAGGTGCACGTAAATGGCGTCAGGCGCTGAGTGGTGGTAATGCCAAAACCATCACCGACATTGAGAATGCTATTCAGAATATTCAAGCTGCGATGCAACGCACTGAAGATTATTTAAAAGAGCATCAGAACTAATCTGATACGCTCAGCATAACGTTTTCATTGGGACATAGCGCAAACCGCTATGTTGCATCTGCGTTGAAATTGCTATAAATCCGAACTTCTCATCCCTTGAGCTTAACAACTCGCATTAACCGTTATGCTCAAGCAAGGTTTCACAATTTTATCTTTCAGAAACAACCAAAGTTAGTTTAAGCTTTTTTAGCTAACTGAAACTCTTCATAAGAATCAAAAGGCATCTGTGTTTTTGTATCAATGATTTCAGTCAGTTCATCACCTAACATTATCATATTCCGTGTGGGAACACCTTGTAGCTGAATCTTTAACTGATCATTATCCAGAAACTTAAATTGTCCTGCATATATTTTAGCTGGGCGATTATCATTATTATTGGTTTGTTCCAATACAAAGGTTTGATCTGCATTAATTTTAAGATCAATTCCTGTACCCAAACAGCCATCACAACTGGTCACGCATGTCGCACATGGAACGACACCAGAATAATGCCCTACCCATGCCTTGAGCTCAGGATGATTGACTGATTGTTGCTTATTTGAGTGTACATCTGGTGTTTGTGCTTGCGCATTACTTTGATTTTTTGCCTCATTCGACTGTGAACATCCCAAACTGATACTGGCAAAAACAAAGGAAGTCAGCAATGTCTTTTTCATATCCGATTTCCCTCAAACTCAATATTTAAAATTCATTGCAGGTTCGATACTACGCGGCGCATCACTATACGTTCAGGAATGCGACCAAAGCAAGTGCTTCAATACATATGTTCGCCAAAGACGATATTTTTAGATTTAATGTAAAAAACACTACGGCTCAATGGTTCTGTTTTTTATTCAAAATGAGGTGATTTATATTGAAGTGTTCACAACCAAGCGTCGCAATATTGAACTGAATATTTTAAAAACGCTTGTATTCAAAGCAAAGTCTTTGATATATGGCTGAATGAGTTGCACGATCTAATCGAAATCAGAAAACTTTTCTGGATGGATAATTTCAAGTCACCTTTTAAATATTTTTATAATAAACATAAGCTTGTAATAAAACCACCATTAAACCAAATCAGATCAACCACACTAAGTTGCCTAATTTTCAATCAAAAATGAAATATAATCTTACAAATCATTTTATTGAAACTTATTAACCAACAAATTACTGATAATGAAAAAGATTCTTAACTGCTAATTTACCCTAAGTGATCAGTACAACAGCTCAAATGTTATATTATTACGTTACATTTCAGTTTTTTTAAGATTTATCGCTTACTATGGGCGCCGTAATAAATTCTGGCACACGTTCAGTTGTTTTGAAAATGCGGTAGAGATGCACAATGATTTATGATGTACCTTCAGTTGATCACAGTATGATTCACCCACCCTCGCAACAGGTGGTTATTCCTTATCGAGAAATGCCGAAGCCTGCATCAGTACCAGCAATTGATGTTGATAAATTCTCTCAGAAATTGGCAAAGCGTGCCTCTTATCGTAGTTCATCACAATGCGCTAAATTTGTCAGAATCGCCCTACAGTCAGCAGGTGCCAATATTGTCCAGCATCCAGTGGCTGCGTCAGACTGGGGCCGCACTCTACAGCAGATTGGTTATCAAAAAATTACACCTGCGTTTAACAACCCGCAACCTGGTGATATTTACATTATCCACCGCACTAAAAAGCATCGCTATGGGCACATTGCTGGCTTTACGGGTTCACAATGGGTTTCTGATTTTAAGCAAACCAGTTATGACGTCTATAAAGACCCAAATGTCACCTATACCTATTACCGTTTAGCGCCGCAATATCCACAGGCTTAATCAATTGAAATCTGATTTAGGTTCGGATTTTATCCAGTTTCTTTAAGACTTCAGCCACCGCCACCATGGCAAAGCTTGAAGTCACCACCACCGCCGAACCATATCCCCCGCAGCGCAGACCCGCACTTGGACAAATATCCGCACTGGAAAATGGGTTATCAATCGAATACACGCAAGTGATGCCAAATTTCTCTTTTGGCTTTTTGCAAATCCCCATAGAACGCAGTTGCGTGCGTAACTTTGCCAACATTGGATCTTGTTCGGTTTTGGACAAATCTGCGACACGAATTTTCAGTGGGTCGAGTTTACCACCCGCACCACCCGAAACAATCAACGGAATCTTGTTAAAGCGGCAATGCAGCATCAAGGCAAGTTTGGCTTTGACATCATCGATGCAATCCAAAACAATGCTTGGTACTGGATTTAAAATTTCTTTGACATTATCAGGCGTCAGATAGTCATCAATCACATTCACTTTCATGCGTGGATTGATCTGGCGACAACGCTCCGCCATCACTGCAATTTTTTCTTGTCCGAGTGTTGAGCTCATCGCAGGCAATTGACGGTTAATATTTGATGCTGCGACCACATCCATATCGACCAAAGTTAATTCACCAATCCCTGTACGTGCCAGTGCCTCAACCGCCCAACTGCCAACACCACCAATCCCAATCACCATGACATGACTGTGTTCATAATGCGAAAAGGCATTTTCTCCATAAATTTTGGCAACACCAGCAAAACGGCGTTCATATTCATCATTTACAGGAACATCGGTCATCACAGTCGTGGTCTATCTTTTTAATCAAAGCACTATTTTAGCGTGTTTCACTTGTTTTAGGTTAGCCCCGTGAAACTTTAGGGGATGATTGATCTCGACGAATTAAAATAACCAACAGGATAAAAACCATCAGGCTCATGCATAAAGCCAATAGGTTTGCATTGATCCATCCGAGGCTACTTAAAATCGGTGCAGGTAAAAATGCCCCTAAGGTCGCAAATAAGGCAATTCCTGTTTCATTGATGCCTTGGACACGATGTTTTTGCTGCTCGTTAAGACCGGCTAACAAGGTTGATGCACCTGAATAAGCAAAATTCCAGCCGACACCGAGCACGATCAAAGCAATATTAATATAGATCCCCACTTGTCCAAATATTGGAATCAGGGACGATAACATCAACAAAGCAAAACCGAGATAAATCGTGCTGTATGTGCCCCAGCGTTGAATCAGTTTAGAGACAAAGAAGGACGGGATAAACATCGCCAATACATGTAGCTGAATCGAGATCGAAGCATAATGAAATGAATGATGCTCCTTTAAATGCAAGGAGGACATAATCATCATCACATTCATAATATAGTAAGCAAAAGCACCGCTGATGACGGCAGCGATAATCAAAGTATTCGGCAATTTGGCACGCGGAATGGATGCTGTCTCTATTTGCTCGGTTTGTTGTATTTGAAACCGTTGATTCCACACATACAGAATTGGAGAGAGGAAAAACGCCAAAACACTAAAAATTAAATAGATCGCAGTGAAATCGGGTAATCCTTGCACCTGTTGAAATTGGATTGCCAACATCGGTGCAATCACCGCAGCAACCACACCACCCGAAATGACCATCGCAGTAGCTTTCGGAATTAAATCTGTCGCCAAACGATCAGAAGCAGCAAAACGATAAAAATTCGCGGTGGAAATGAATAAACCCAGAGAAAAATGGCTCAGGCACAATAAGTAAAATTGTTGCTGCTGTAGGGCTAAATAACCGAGAACACCAGCAAAGAAAAGACAGACACAACCAAATTGGAAGACCACATGCCGACCAAACTTTTTCATTAAAAAAGAGAAAATAAAAGTGGTCAGCAGCATTGCCAAGAATTGCAAGCCATAAGGCACTGTGGCGAGTGCCTGAGTCGGCGCCAGTTTTAACCCCACAATTGCTGAAACTGTTACTGATAAGACGGCAGCAATTAAGTTAAAGGCCTGAGCCACCAACAGATAATAAACATAGCGGGGTAACTGATTCAAAGCCTTTATCCAATTTAATCGAGCCTGACTACCTTAACGCTGAATGCTTGAAATTCAAACAAAAAAAGATGAAAGACCAGCTTTCATCTTTTTTTCAGAAGGTGTCTCGTTATGCAGCAATCAGATTGCGTAGTACATAATGCAAAATACCGCCTGCTTTAAAGTATTCCACCTCATTCAAGGTATCGATCCGACACAACACTTTAAACTGGTCTTGACTGCCATCTTCTCGTACAACCTGAATATCCAGCGTCTGATGTGGCTGAATATCATCGGATAGGCCATAAATCGACAATACTTCACGACCAGTGAGGTTCAAGGATTGACGGGTTTGACCATCCACAAACTGCAAAGGCAATACCCCCATACCGACCAGATTCGAACGATGAATCCGTTCAAAACTCTCGGCAATGACGGCTTTGACACCTAATAAATTAGTGCCTTTTGCGGCCCAGTCTCGTGACGAACCTGTTCCATACTCCTTACCTGCAATAATCAGCAACGGCGTTTGCTGTTGCTGATACAGCATGGATGCATCATAGATGGCCAGCTTTTCACCTGTTGGGATGAAGATGGTATTGCCGCCCTCTTCACCATCCAGCATTTCATTCTTAATCCGAATATTGGCAAACGTCCCACGCATCATCACTTCATGATTACCACGGCGAGAACCATAAGAGTTGAAGTCTTTTGGTTCGACCCCTTGCTGCTGTAAATAACGTCCCGCTGGACTGTCTTTCTTGATATTCCCTGCTGGAGAGATATGATCGGTGGTAACAGAGTCGCCCAATACCGCCAAGATCCTTGCCTGCTCGATATTGGTAATGGCTTTTGGAGGTTGATTAATTTCTTCAAAAAATGGCGGATGTCGAATATAGGTCGAGTTGTCTTGCCACGCATAAGTTTGGCTTTGTGGAATCTGAATCGCTTGCCAAGTTGCATCTCCATCAAACACCGCTGCATATTCCTTATGAAACATGTCGGTATTGACCTTCTGCAAGACTTGATCAATTTCAATCTGACTTGGCCAGATGTCTTTCAAATAGACATCTTGACCATTTTGATCTTGTCCAATCGGCTGAGTGGTTAAATCAGTCCGAATATTTCCCGCCAAACCATAGGCCACAACAAGTGGTGGTGAGGCCAACCAATTGGTTTTCACTAAAGGATGAACACGCCCTTCAAAGTTACGGTTACCTGAAAGTACCGAAGCTACATTCAAATCATGACATTGAATTGCTTCTTCAATCGGTTCAGGCAAAGGTCCAGAGTTACCAATACAAGTCGTACAACCATAACCGACCAAGTTATAGCCCAACTCATCCAAGTACGGCGTTAAGCCCGCCGCGGCCAGATAATCAGTCACCACTTTAGAACCAGGCGCCAGTGAGCTTTTCACCCACGGTTTACGCTGCAAACCTTTTTCAATGGCTTTTTTCGCCAGTAAACCCGCCGCCAACATCACACTTGGATTTGAAGTATTGGTACATGAGGTAATCGCGGAAATCACCACATCACCATGATTCAATGGATAAGATTTACCTTCAATGGTGCAAGACGGTTGTTCATGCGCCAAATTCGCTTTCTTGGCTTCAACCGCCGTACCGCCGCCGCCTTCATTCTCTAAACGTTCTTTGGCTTCTTTGGCGGGTTTTAAATTCAACTCCATCAACGCATTAAAGGTTTTCGGAACATCGCCCAACAAAACCAGATCTTGTGGACGCTTTGGTCCTGCCAGACTGGCTTGCACCGTACTCATATCCAAGCTGAGCGTATCGGTAAAAATTGGCTCATCACCGATATGACGCCATAAGCCTTGTTCTTTACTATAAGCTTCGACCAAATCAATACGGTCTTGTTTGCGTCCCGTCAACGCTAAATAACCCAGCGTCACTTCATCAATCGGGAAAAATCCACAAGTCGCACCGTATTCTGGTGCCATATTGGCAATGGTGGCACGATCTGCCAAAGGTAAATCTGCCAAACCATCGCCATAGAACTCAACAAATTTTCCAACCACGCCTTTTTGACGCAACATCTGAGTAATAGTTAAGACCAAATCTGTTGCAGTAATGCCTTCCTTTAATTTTCCAGTCAGTTTAAAACCGATCACTTCTGGAATCAGCATTGATACAGGTTGCCCGAGCATTGCTGCCTCGGCCTCAATCCCTCCAACCCCCCATCCCAATACACCAAGACCATTGATCATAGTGGTATGTGAATCTGTTCCAACTAAGGTATCTGGAAAGGCAAAAACCTGACCTTCATCATCACCTAACCAGACGGCTTGCGCTAAATATTCTAAATTGACTTGGTGGCAAATCCCTGTACCGGGTGGCACCACACTAAAATTATTAAAGGCAGATTGTCCCCAACGTAGGAATTGATAACGCTCACCATTGCGCTGCATTTCAATTTCAACGTTTTCAGCAAAGGCATTGTCATCGGCAAAATGATCGACCATTACTGAATGGTCAATCACCAAATCCACAGGAGATAAAGGGTTAATCAGGTTGGGATCACCACCTGCCTGTGCCATCGCAGCACGCATCGCTGCCAGATCGACTACTGCAGGAACACCAGTAAAATCCTGCATCAGTACCCGTGCAGGTCGATATTGAATTTCTTGATCTGAACGTTTGCTTTTTTGCCAATCGACCAGTGCTTGAATATGCTCCACTTTTACACTTTTTTGGTCTTCAAAACGGAGTAAATTTTCTAGCAAAACCTTTAAAGACTTCGGTAATCGTTCAATATTACCGAGAGTTTGAGCTGCTCGCGCCAAGCTAAAGATTTGATAGGATGTCGAACCGACGCTGAGTGTTTGTAATGCATTGAAACTATTGATTTTGCTATATCTGGCCATAAGGTCGCCCTCCCAGTATTGGCTGATGTGTTTATTATCAAATTGTTCTTTTAATGTACCCCTGTTTAGAAAAGCATGTGTTCCCTTTTAGTATCTTATTTTTAACGAGATTATTTGCTTATTCTCTTAAAATTTAAGTCGCAACGCAGCCAGTGAGTTTTGCCAAAGTTGTGCAGCCAGCTGTAATTGAGGCTGGTTAAGGGTCTGAGCCAAACTCTCCAGCACATAAGGTAAATTGACTGGGGTATTACGGGTACGATGCTCGGTCGAAGTTTGGCAACACAACGGCGTCATATCTGGACAATCAGTTTCGATCACCAAGTTTTCACTGCCTATCGCGTGTACCACTTGATGCAGTTTTTTGGCATTTGGATTGGTAATTTGTCCTGTCACCCCAATTTTGAAGCCTAATTTCACCAAGGCCTTGGCCTCTTCCACCCCACCACTAAAGGCATGGGCAATGCCACCCAATTTAAATTTTTGTGCTTTTAAAATGGCAATCGTTTCTGCATGTGCTTTACGGATATGTAATAACACTGGTTTTTGATATTGTGTTGCCAATACCAATTGTTCAATAAAATAATGCTGCTGTTTGGCAAACAGTTCGGGCTGTTTATGTTGTTTTAAAAAAGTATCTAAACCAATTTCACCCACCGCCACACAATCATGCTGCTGTAGGACTTGCTCAAGTCGCTGTAAATGTTCTGGCTGATGTTGTTCGATATAAAAAGGATGTAAACCAGGGGCCAGATAAGAAGTCGGCACCTTGTCCCAAGCGTGTAATTGTTGATGGGTATGGATCAGTTCATCGAATCGTGATTCAACAAAACCGATTAACACCAAAGCATCGACCCCAACCTGTTTTGCTTGTTCAGCCAGATGTTGCCGATCAATATCAAAATCGGCAACATCAAAATGGGTATGGGTATCGAACAGTTGCATTAACTTTGACTTGGCGTACTTGCAGCAGGGGTTGATGCTGCTGGCTTATCTATTTTAGGTAAATACTCAGGCTTTAACACGCCTTGTAATTCGCTAAATGGAATGACTAAACGTGGTAATCCGACCACATAAGGACCAATCTCATATTCACCATATTGCAAAATTAACCCTTGCTCACCTAACAAGAAATTATCAGTGACTTGGAAAGGCCAAGCCTGTTCATATTCCTTTGGATCCGTTGCAAGTTTGGAATCAACAATCCATGTTTTAAAGGCCTCATGCGCCAATTTGTCTAAAGTGGCTTTTTGTTTAGGCAACAATAAATCATGTAATTGAATCTGTTTTTGAGTGGTCAAATCAAAGTTGTAATAACGCTGTGAGGTCGAGCCATGCGCTCCCCCCAAATAACTGCTGCTATTTAATACAACGGTTGCCAATGTTCCTTTCGGTTGCAAAATTTTGGGCTTAATCATCAAGCTAATTTGATGGCTACTGCTGAGCGCTTTTAACTCTTCATCGATTTTCACAAAGGCATTGGCATAGGCTTGAGCCTGAGCATCCAAACTCGATTTATCCTCAGCAGTCTTAGGCGTTGAAGTCGCAGAAACATCCACATCGACCACATCTAAAATCTTGCCCAATTGCTCAAGAATTTGCTGATCCAGTAATTGATCAATAAACGGGAAATTACTTTGTAATCGTTCAACCGTAAAATCAGGACAGGTATTGCCTTTACACTCAGGCAAGCTCACCTGTAACTTCAAGGTTTCACCGCGTAAGATTGGCTCGGCGGGTTGCTGTACCACAGGTGGATCAGCGGGTTTATCCTGTGATTCTTTCGGCTCTGATTTCGGCTGGCAAGCGGCAAGCAGAATTGCACATGCAAGGACGCTAAATTTATAAAATGTTTTCATTTAAAACCTATCAGCATTGTTATTACACAAGATTTTTAAATGCTATCGAAGTTAAAGCAAAACCGCTACAGGCACATGCAATTTCTATACGAAACTTAGAATAGCGGCCTCTGGCTCAATTAAAACATTTGCTGATATATTTCAGCTTGTAGCATTTGTTTGCTTTGTTCCGTAGTCAAATAAATATCTAGTTGTGGTGCATCTTTGCTGATTTCATTGGCACGATAATGCACTCCAATGCCTTCCCCATCAAAGAACCAATCGGCCTGTCCCCAATACAATTTTTTCGGCACTTGCTTTTTGACTTCTGCCGATTGCTTGTCTACCCATGTTTGATAATGCGCCTGAATAATCTGGTTTAAGGCATTTTGCTGATTCTTCTGGATTACATCCAAAACACTGACACTCTTTTGCAGCTTACGATCCGCCACAAAAAAGTAGAAGCGATCTTTCACCGCAATATCTTCTTGTTGTGTATCCACACCCACTTGCAACAATACATATTGATTCCGTTGCGAGGCAATACGTGTGGTTAGATGCAGTTCATAGGCTTTGTTTTTAGAATATTTATCTTGCCACTCATCTGACTTTTTCACGTAGGCATTAATCGCCTGTTGCAGGGTCAGGTTTTTATTCTGTTCAATTTGTTGCTGAATCACATTGGCCTGATTTTTTGCAATCCATGCATTCAGCCATTCATCTTGGGTTTTGACTGTCTGAATATCGAGATCAATACAGTTCTTCTTTTCACAGAATGGCAAGGCATAATCGGCCTTGGCTTCTTTCATATTTAAGTAAGGCAATACTTCAGCCTTTTCGACCGATGACGCAGCCTGTTCCTTGGTCTGTTCCTTAGTGCTTTCATTTTTATTCGGATGATCACATGCCGTTAAAGCCATTATGCCAATCATCATACTGACAGCTAAAAGTGGTTTTAAAGTGTTCATTGCATCATCCTTTATTTTTAGAGCATTCAATTAAAAACAGCTTCTAATTAGAAGCTGTTTTTGTGCAGTTTAGTGTTCTCGTGTGTTACGGAACTGAATATCTGGCCAACGTTCTTGCATTAACTGTAAGTTTACACGACTTGGTGCAAGATAAGTCAGATGACCACCGCCATCCACTGAAAGCTGGTCATGTGCTTTTTTCTTAAATTCATTCAGAATCTTGTCATCGTCACAATGCACCCAACGAACGGTATGTACACTGACTGGCTCGTAAATACAGTCAACCTTATATTCTTCTTTGAGGCGGTAAGCAACCACATCAAACTGTAGCACACCGACTGCACCGACAATCAGATCATTACTGATTTGTGGCATGAACACTTGGGTCGCACCTTCTTCAGATAACTCTTTCAGGCCTTTTTGCAGCTGCTTCGATTTCAAAGGATCTTTCAAGCGGACACGGCGGAACATTTCAGGTGCGAAGTGTGGAATCCCTGTGAAATGTAGATCTTCACCGCTGGTAAAGGTATCCCCAATCTGAATGGTCCCGTGGTTATGCAAACCAATGATATCACCCGGCCAAGCCTCTTCCAGATGTTCACGCTCGCCCGCAAGGAAGGTTAAAGCATCACTGATACGCACATCTTTACCGATACGCACATGATTCATTTTCAGACCTTTTTCATATTTACCTGAGCAAATACGCATAAAGGCAATACGGTCACGGTGTTTTGGGTCCATATTGGCTTGAATCTTGAAGACAAAGCCAGTGAAGCCTTCTTCATTGGCTTCAACAATACGTTCTTGCGTTGGATGTGCCTTCGGCTCTGGCGCCCAATTAATAAAGGTATCCAAGACATGATCTACTGCAAAGTTACCCAATGCAGTACCGAACAAGACTGGAGTTTGTTTACCTTGCAAGAATAACTCACGGTCGAGTGGCTCATTGGCCATTTGTACCAATTCAAGAGATTCCTCAAAGGATGACCATGCTAATTCGCCTACTTTTTCACGAATGTCGGCATGATCATAACCATCACGCACTTCAATATCAGTAATGGTTGATCCAAAACCTGCTTTATAGACATATAGCTTATTTTCAAGCAGGTTGTAGACGCCAGCAAAATCACGCCCCATACCTAAAGGCCAGGTAATCGGCACACAACGGATATTCAAGACATTTTCGATTTCGTCGAGCAACTCAAGAGGCTCACGAATTTCACGGTCCATTTTGTTGACGAATGAAATGATTGGTGTGTCGCGCATACGACACACTTCCATTAATTTAATGGTTCGTTCTTCGACACCTTTTGCACCATCGATCACCATCAAAGCTGAGTCAACGGCAGTCAAGGTCCGGTAGGTATCTTCCGAGAAGTCTTCATGTCCCGGCGTATCAAGTAAGTTAATGGTGTGCTTTTTATAAGGGAACTGCATCACCGACGTGGTAATCGAGATACCACGTTCTTTTTCCATTTCCATCCAGTCTGAGGTTGCTGAACGGTCAGACTTACGGCTTTTGACCATCCCCGCAACCTGAATCGCCTTCCCCCATAACAACAGTTTTTCTGTCATGGTGGTCTTACCTGCATCGGGGTGGGAAATGATCGCAAAGGTGCGACGTTGGGCAACCTGTGCCGCTAATTCATCTTTAAACATGCTAAAAAATCTACAATTTGTGCACCCATATGTATCTGCAAACAATGGCAAGAACAGATGGCATGCGAAAGAATTTAAAATTGGCGCAATTGTAGCAGATTTAGAAAATATATTTATCGATTGTTGATATGTCTTAAGTTATCCACATCACAACTAAAATTATATAATTCATCTAACGCATGGATACTCGTTTTCATACACAAGATCATGCTTGAAGGCTCCTCCAATCCGATACAAAACAAGTCATAGTGATGATGATAAACACCGGTAACCTGATTTCATTCATCCATAAAATCAGCGACTAAACCATGTCCATCTCTGACCCAAATTGAGAATAATGGCTGGATTGAAAAGTTTTTTGACCCAAACAAAGAAGTTAATCCATAAAAGGTAGATACAATAAAGAGAATCATTATCGTTTAAGGTGTCTATCATGTACATTCAAAGTATCGAAAAATTCCCCATTGTGACCCTGAGTTATAAAGCTCAAGATCAGCAAACTTTAGATGAGTTATTTGATTCATTTAATGTCTTGCTCGCTAAAAATCAAAAATTTGTTTTTATTAGTGAAGGTGCCTTTGATGAAACCGAGCAAAATAATGACCATGAATCCAGAAAGCGAATTGCAGCGTGGGTAAAAGCAAAACGTGAAACCTTATCTCGTTTAATTTTAGGATTGGTACATACTGAATCAGATCGTGAACAACGCGCTAAAGCTGAACAGTTTGCAAAAGTATATTTACAGTTTTCAGGTTATCCAATGTATGTAGTTTCGAGTAAAGAAGAATCTGATCAACTTGTCCAAACGCTTTTAAATTACTAATGGTCATCAATAATTTTCAGGATATTCAGTTTTCGCATCCATTGAGCGATCCAATCAGGGTACTCAAAATTGCTGCTGATATCCCCGATTGGGAGTTAGGTTGGCATCAGCATGACTACGGTCAGTTGATGGCAACCGTATCGGGTCTAATTACCATTTCGACAGATAAAGGCATCTGGGTGGTTCCCCCCAATACCGCGATCTGGATCCCCGCAAATACCCCACATTCCTCTGTCGGAATTGGTCTTTCAACCTGCTTTATCGTTTTTACTCAAGAAAATCTGTTCAATCAGTACGATTGCCATGTCATTCAAGTGAATGAGTTTTTAAATGCTATGTTGATCAGAACGGAGCAAATCAAAGCTGAATACCGCTCTAATCCTACTGATACTCGTCTTATGCAGGTTTTAGTCGATGAAATCATCCATGCGCCTCAGCAATGGCAATACTTACCACTGCCCTCAGATAAACGTTTGAAGATGATTACAGATTCTTTGCTACAACAACCTGATCAAAAAACCAATTTAGCCGAATGGGCAGCCATGTGTTGTATGAGTGAAAGAAGCCTGACGCGTAGCTTTAAGGAGGAAACCCATCTTTCTTTAAATGATTGGCGTAGACGACTACATATCACATTAGCTTTACAAAAAATGAATGAAGGCCGAAGCATTACCTATATTGCCAATGAATTAGGCTACGTTTCAGATAGTGCATTCATCACCATGTTTAAAAAAGCCATGAAATCTTCACCTAAAAAATTTTATGCCGAACGACAAATGTGATTGGAGAATCAAACATGAAGCCATCGAATTATGATCGTCACGAGCTTGCTAAATTTGAATCCATTTCAAATAACTGGTGGGATAAGCAAGGTGAATTTGCACCGCTACACCAGATTAACCCGCTGCGTTTAGGCTGGATAAAATCTGTTGCAAACGGTATTCAAGATAAGAAAATTTTAGACGTGGGGTGTGGGGGCGGAATTTTGGCTGAAAGTATGGCTCGAGATGGCGCGAATGTCCTTGGAATTGATCTTGGCAAGCAAAGTATCCAAATCGCTCGCGATCATGCACTTTTGCAAAATATCCAGACGATTGAATATCGCAATATTGCTGTAGAAGAATTGGCTGCTCTAGCTCCCCAACAATACGATATCGTAACCTGTATGGAGCTTTTGGAACATGTTCCCCATCCGGCATCCATCATTCAGGCTTGTGCAAAATTATTAAAACCCAATGGCTTGGCTTTCTTTTCTACAATTAATCGAAATCCAAAATCCTATTTATTTACCATTCTTGCAGGTGAATATATTTTGAAATTAATGCCGAAAGGCACTCATGATTTCAACAAATATATTCGACCCAATGAACTCAGATCTTTTGCAGAAACTGCGGGTTTAACCCAAACCCATACGATTGGCCTACACTACAATCCGATCACTGGATATTTTTGGCTAGCACCAGATATCTCAGTGAATTATATGACGAGTTATATTAAAAATTAATGCTCGCAGAGACATCTTTGTTAAATATACGATATCTATCAAATTACATTTTGGGCTTTTAGCTCACCAATTCAAAGCTAAAACTAATTGTCATAATCCTTCCTAAACAAGGATCAAGTCATAGGCTTAGCTGATTTCGTTCATCTAGCCTTATAAAGCCCCAACAATACTAACATTTCACCCCTTGTTAAAAGCTAGCATTGTCGTACTTTATAAAACTGCTGGTTAAAAATTATTTACGATAAACTTTTACACTGTCGTTAAACCCAAACGCTGACGCCATAGCTGTTCCAATGCTTTAGTGTCATGATCAAATGGATGGAAATCACGGCGAAAATAGTCTGCAAAATCTCCCAAAGATTTCTGGTTTACCAAGCCCTTTGCTCCTCCTATGCGACTGCAAAACTTTACAATACCTTTAAGAGAAAGCACTTTGTCACCTATTAATAGACGGCGCATGTTATTAAAAATAAGTAAAGTCAGAATACTCCCAGCAACAGCCATATAAAATGCGCGAAGCACGTAACCACCACCTGCCGCAACATAGGCATCAAAAAAAACCGCCTTATGTTCATTTTCTTCAAGTGAATGCCACAACCATAATTCACCTACTGGACCATTTAATAGCCTACTCCAACTATCATCTCGTAGAATTGCTGCCCCTAAGGTAGCTGTAGTATGTTCCACAGCACAACCTACTGCCATAATGTGCATACTAGGCAACAACTTCTGCATCCACTGGTATATCCATTTCATTTCAGCTTCTAGCGTCGCAATGTCAATTCCCTGCTCAGATGCATAATTATTAAAAGCAATATGCTCTTTAGCATGCATTGCCTCCTGCCCTATGAAAGCACTGATTTCCGCCTGTAATAATTCATTATCAATCTCTCCTCGGATTTTGCGTAGGGCTTCAATCAACATCAATTCACCCTGCGGGAAAATACCAGACATGGCATTCATCATGTGAGTTAGATAACTATCATTATCAAACCAATAGCGATTTGTCTGTGGAAAATCAAAGCTTAGGCGACGGACTGGGAAAGAAGCCTTTTTACGATTGGCCGTAGATATGCCAGAAGTTTTTAATGTCATACAGTTCTCCTAAAGAGCGTAATTTTACAAAAGTACTGTTAAGTTCTTTTGTAAAATTAAACCATTTTAGAGTCAACTAATATTTTTTAAGGGATTGAAAAAAAATAATTTTTATTTTTATCGAGAATCTTCTGCACTTGAGTAAAAAGTTCAATAATGCTAGCGTGAAGCAATTATTCTCAATCATGTATAAGTTCTTATAATCGTGAGTAAGCTTTCAGGATCGTACGACACCGAAGCGGCAGGTCTACCGCGTGGTCGCACTAGTTTGTCCCAAGACGAAACCCGTGCCAAACAACATCGCCGCCTAGTAAAAGCGGCCATCAGCGTTTTTGCTGAAAAAGGCTATGTTCCTACAACAATTGCAGATATCGTGAAACATGCTCGCGTCTCTAGGCAGGTGTTCTATACGCTATTTGAAACGAAGGAAGACTGCTTTCTAGCTGCAGAAGAACTGGGCAGACAAGCACTCTTACAAAACGCCTTTCAATACTTTCAGCAAGTCGACTTCAAGAACGATAACTGGATCCGTCTACCACTACGTGCTTATTTAAATTTGTGTATGCAAGAGCAAGAATTCACTATTGCATGGGCACTAGAGTTTCCACATGCTGGTCCTCGCTGCCTACGCCAACGCAATGCATTTTTTTCCGAGTTGGCCGAGATGCTTAAAAGAGGCCACCTTAAGATACAACAACATCAGCCGACACATTGGAAAGAAGTCCCTGAAGTGTTTTATCAAGCGGCAATTGGTGGGGCATATGAGATTGTATATCGTTGTATTTGTGAGCAGCGTTTTGCCGACTTACCACAATTGGAGGAACCACTAGTACAATTCATAAAAACGGTCCTAGGCTATCAACCTTAAAATATTGAAGGAACAATTCAATCTTTTCTCACTGCTAAAAGAGTAAAAATATGTCACAACAAGATTATGAAAATGGTTTAAAAGTCCGTACTGAAGTGATGGGAGAATCTTTTGTCAAACGTGCACAGGACAATACGGTCCCTTTTACGCAGCCTCTACAAGACTGGATCAACGAACATGCCTGGGGTTCAACATGGCAACGTGAAGGTGTATTACCGCGTAAATACCGTTCTCTGGTGACCATTGCCTTTTTAACAGCCCTAAAAAGCCCTACCGAACTTAAGGGGCATATTCGTGGTGCATTGAACAATGGTGCAACGGTTGAGGAGATCCAAGAAGTGTTATTGCATAGCCTGCCATATTGTGGCGCACCTGCAACACAGGAGGCTTTCCGAGCAGCACTTGAAGTCATCAATGAATATAAGGCTCAATAAACTGTGATTAAAATCAAAATAAAAAAGCCCTAATCAAATTAGGGCTTTTAGCACTTTTATTCATCAAAAATTAGAGCCATTCGGAAAAATTTTTATTCCAAATACAACGCTGGGCAACTAAAAATAATGATTTTTCACAATCTCGATAAATGCATTGCTCTCTTCAATGCTCATCTGTTGCGATTTGACGACACCAACATGTAAATGGACAGGAAAATCATTTAACTGAATGACTTCTAATCCTTCATGCTCTAACATAAATTTATCTAAGAACGACTTTGGATAAACACCCAGACCCTCACCTTTTAAGATACTTTGTAATTGGAGTTCTAATCCGAAAATCTCTTTATTGATATAAAAGCCTAACTTTCTTTCATATAAAAGCTTGGCTAGACTTTCTCTAAAACAGCAGCTCTCAGGATGAAGTACCCAACCTCTCTTACTACATTTTTCAAGGCTACTATATTTATAAGCCTCACCCTTTCTGGCAACAACCACAAAGGGTAGCGTCCCAACTTCTAAAAAAGAAATATTGCTGCTAAAACTCAGATTTGATGGAATCATCAATGCGGCTAAGTCAATTTCCCCATCATTGACCTGTTGAATCAGGCTGCAACCCCATCCACTATAAATATCAATCTCATAATGCGGATTAATTTTTTTTGATTCATTCGTCACAGCATCTAACAAATCGTCAATCAATGCCTGAGCAATACCAATCTTAATCTTTCTTTTGACTCCCTCATGACCTTCACTATGAACGTTTCTCAGTGACTCTAACTGCTTTAAAATAAAACAACTTTTAAAATAAACTTTTTTCCCTAATTGGGTTAATTGTAAGGGTCGCGTACTCCTGTTAAATAAAACCCCTTTCACAATCGCTTCCATATTAAAAATACGTTTTGTCACAGTTGACTGATTCACGCCTAATTTTTCAGAGGCGATGGTAATAGACTGATGATCAGCTACATATATAAAAGTTTTTAAATCCCTAATATCCAAAACTTTATACCTCACATCGAATTACTTTAAATACTTTCTAAACTGGCAAGGTGAACATCCAGCCCAGCCTCTAAATGCGCGTGTAAAAGCACTGTGCTCCGTATAACCCAATGTATATGCAATATCAGACAAACTCACATCTTCATTTTTTAATAAAAACAAGGCTTTCTCGTGCCTTTTTTGTTTGACTAATAATTTAAACTCTTCGCCTTCATTTCTTATTCTTTTAGATAATACCCTCGGTGTTAAGCGCATTTTTTTGGCGACTTTAACCAGATATGGCTCTCCTTCCGATAAAGTATTACTAATTTGAATATTCACTTTATCAATAAAATCTATCTTATCCTCGCTTTTAAGTGGGCAAGATGCAAAGAATGCCTGCATACACAGTTCATCGAACTTCTTAGAAATCGTTATCGAGTCAAATAAGTCACTATTATATAAAGCATATTTATAGGATTCATCTAAGCATGGTTCAAATATAAAGTGTGTATTCTCTACCATTAGACGATCTGTTAAACATTTAAATCCATCTATTAGATCTTGGCCGATAAAATCCTGATTTAATATTTCACAGCGATAAACTAAAACAATGCGAAAATGGTCCAAAGATAAACTATTGATTAAAGAAAAAAACTTATCTATATCTAAAAGAAAAAAAATGACTGCATGCTTTAGATCTTTATTTCCGACTTCAATAATATGCAGTCTGATATTTTTTTCACAATGTGAAAAAGTATGAAACATATGATCCATCTCATATTTCAATTCTTAAGAGCTTAACAAACCTTGGTCTTATTTTTTTGACACTTTATATCCGATAAATAATCATTTTAGGAAAATCAAACAAACAAGTCTTTCTTGCCCTGTTTGTTTAATTTAAATTCAAACTAGAATGTGCTGCTTCTTCATCGGTAATAAAATGATTCTACTCATTGCTAAACGATTCCACTCTGACAAGCATCACCTTTCCAAGATAAGCGTTCTGCTCTATATTTCTGATCAAAATCAATACGTAACTGACAGCGTTTATAGTCTTGTGTATTTGGTACACGAATATCTAAGACATAGTTCCATGTTTTGACCTGCATCAATCCTTCATTGAAATGTGGGTTTCCCAGAATGTGGCGGAGCTGATCTTTATTCATCCCCACACCTAAACGCGCAACATCATTTAACTCATAACGTTTAACCAATTTCAGATAACTCTTATCCACTTCTGGAAAAGTGACGTCCTGTATCTGTTCAACCTCTTGCTTGCTATAGGCGTGGTTCGACCCAACAACGGCAAACAGTGTCGTGATGATGAAAACTGGTAGCTTCTTCATTTTTATTCTCTCTTTATCCTGCTGAAAAAAAGGGAGAACCGAGATGGTTCCCCCTGAATTCAAATCAATCAAATACGCCGCTTAGACCGACACGGAAACTTGGATCACCCTGTGAAGCTGCTGCCACACCTGTTGTCAGCGACCAACGCCCATTATCTGCGGTTTTACGAAGTGTGAGGCCCACTGCATTTTCACCACCATGATAAGCAGCCCCAACCGCATAAGTATATTTACCTGAAATATACGGCGCGGTTTCCAATGCCATCGCTGCTGCAACCCCAGCATTGGCCATTTTTTTGACATCATCAATCCGTTGATTGGTATCGTAGAATGCCTGTTGCATTTGATCTCCAAGATTGGTGATTCGATCACCCAAGGCCTGATCTGCATTGTTTAAAGCATTAAGTGCATCTCCCACATTGTTATGTGTATTACCGCCGACCTCATAACTCGGTGCGGTCCAACCAGTACTTGGATCATAGCCGGCTCCGCCACCTAAGGCCTTGCCCACATTTTCATAAGATTGATGCAATTGGCTACCGTTAATTGCATCTTTTGAATCCACTGCAATTGCACCGTCAGCCACAGCTGTAACTTTCTGATTTCCAGCATTCACCCCTCCTTTGGTGATACTTGGCCCTCCCGTGATACGCACACCATCTGCTGCAATAGTTGTACCTCCAGCGCCACCCACATTGACTTGATTGGCAGCAGCCACACTATCAACCTGAATATCTTTGGCTAGACCCACCTCAAAGTCCTTACTGCCATCAGCTTTGGTGGTTGGCGTGACTAAAATATTGCCATCTTTATTGCTGACCGTTGATTTGGCAGCTGCTGCGTCACCTCGAACAGAGTTGATTGCATCATTGATATTGTCTTGGCCTGTTCCGCCAATGTTCTCACCCACAATCGTTCCATCTGGATTAATTGTCGTATTTCCACCCACAATGTTTTTCACACTGTCTGCAACACCGTGTAATTGACCACCATTCACTGCATCTTTCGAGCCTGCCGCAACCGTACCATCGGCGACACCCGTAACTTTGTTATCGCCTGCATCAATGCCTGCTTTCGTCACACTTGGACCGCCTGCGATACGTAGACCATCATCATTGAGCACCGTATCACCCGCAGTCACACTATCGACTTTAATATCTTTGGATAGACCAACTTCATAATCCGTACTGCCATCTGCATTCTGACGACTACTTACTGTGACATTTTCATCGCCAGCTGCTTTACTTACCGTGGTTTTTGCTGCTTGAGCCGCTTTACCTACAGCACCAATTGCATCATTGATGTTATCTTGACCAGTTCCGCCAATGTTGCTTGTGCTAATGCTGCCATCAGGATTCACCGTGGTATTACCACCAATCGCTCCTGCAACACTATCCGCAACACCTTTTAACTGGCTGCCATTAATCGCATCTTGTGAGTCAGTTGCAATACGTCCAGGTGCAACGCCACGAATCACGGTATTGCCAGCATCAATACCAGCGGCACTAATACTTGGCCCAATGTTATTGCCAGTTGCATCGACAAAGCCAATCCCTGCTTGATTGATGACAGTGCCATTCCCAAGCTGATCTTTCAGGGAGATACCTTTGGCGGCATACTCGGCTTGATTGCCCTCAGCATCTTTAACTTGAGTACCTGTTGCATTTAGAACAGTTTCGTTGCCGTCCGCATCCGTTGCAGTGACACGATCAAATTTCACATCTTTTGCAGTGGCAACGTCATAGTTGGTACTGCCATCGGCATTGGTTGATTCAGTTACGACAATATTGTCACCTTCGGTGACTGTGGTTTTTGCTGTCACTGCATTTTTACGTACGGAGTCAATCGCATCATGGATGTTAGCTTCACCCGTATTCCCCACATTGCTGGTGGTCACTGAGCCATTTGGATTCAATATCGTTTCACCACCAATGGAGTTTCTAACGCTGTCTGCAACACCATGCAGTTGACCACCATTGATTGCTTCACTTGAACCTGCGGCAACCACTCCATCTGCAACACCACTGATTTTTCCTGTCGCGCCATCAATATTCACATCGCCCACGGTGACATTGTTAAACTCAACATTATCCGCAGTCGCCACTTCATAAATGGTCTGACCATCTGCACCTGTGCGGCTTTCAACCGTCATATTCTTGCCTGCTTCAACCTCAGTTTTGGCAACAGCAGCGGCACGATCCAATTGCCCTTTATTGACGGCATCACTTGAGGCTGTGCCATCTGCGACATTCGTGATTGGATTACCTGCAGCATCAATTCCTGTTTTGGTGATACTTGGGCCATTGCTGATGGTGATGCCTTCGGTATTGATGAGGGTATCGCCTGCCATGATGCTATCCACTTTCAAGTCACGGTTTAAGCCGTATTGAATCGTGTTGCCATCTTTGCTGACAGTGAGGTTCTCTTCACCTTGCACCGTTCCGATATCAACCGTATCGCCTGCTTTGACTGCACCTACATTGTCAGAGCCATTACTTTGTAGGTTCCAACCCTTGTCTAATTCAGTCAGCGCATCACCTACATTACTGACGGATATCCCGTTGATCTCATAGTTTGGTGCAGTCACCGTGCCATCTGGATTGACAATTGAGCCTCCACCTAATGCACCTGAGACACTTTGTGCTGTACCTGCCAATTGGCTACCATTAATTACATCAGTCGAAGTTGGATTTACATCACCTGCTGTTACACCACTGATTTTTCCTGTTGTGCCGTCAATCGCGACATCACCAACTTGAACTGAATCAAAATCTACATCACGTGCAGTAGCGACTTCATAATTGGTACTGCCATCGGCATTGGTTGATTCAGTCACCACCATATTGTCACCTTCGGTGACTGTGGTTTTTGCTGTCACTGCATTTTTACGTACGGAGTCAATCGCATCATGGATGTTAGCTTCACCCGTATTCCCCACATTGCTGGTGGTCACTGAGCCATTTGGATTCAATATCGTTTCGCCACCAATGGAGTTTCTAACGCTGTCTGCAACACCATGCAGTTGACCACCATTGATTGCTTCACTTGAACCTGCGGCAACCGCTCCATCTGCAACACCACTGATTTTTCCTGTCGCGCCATCAATATTCACATCACCCACTGTGACATTGCTAAACTCAACATTATCCGCAGTTGCAACGTTATAAATGTCTTGTCCATCTGCTCCTGTGGTTTTGGTCACCGTGATGTTCTTACCTTCGGTCACTTCGGTTTTTGATGCCGCAGCCGCTGAATCTAATTGATCCTTGTTAACCGCATCGGTACCCACTGTGCCTGGTGCAACATTGCTGATTTTGTTACCCGCAACATCAATACCTGCTTTGGTGATACTTGGGCCATTGCTGATCATTACACCATTGTCATTGATGACGGTATCGCCTGCCGTGACGCTATCCACTTTCAAGTCACGGTTTAAGCCGTATTGAATCGTGTTGCCATCTTTGCTGACAGTGAGGTTCTCTTCACCTTGCACCGTTCCGATATCAACCGTATCGCCTGCTTTGACTGCACCAGCATTGTCAGAACCATTGCTTTGTAGGTTCCAGCCTTTATCCAAGGCATTAATGGCATCACCCACATTGTTACTTGCTACACCATTGACGTTATAGCTTGGTGCTGTGACTGTGCCATCTGGATTGACTACCGAACCACCGCCTAAAGCATTCGACACACTCTGCGCTGTCCCTGCCAATTGGCTGCCATTAATTGCATCGGTTGAGCTAGGATTGACATCACCTGCGGCTACACCACTGATTTTTCCTGTTGTGCCATCAATCGTAACATCACCGACCTGAACAGAATCAAATGCAACATCATCCGCAGTCGCCACTTCATAAATGGTCTGACCATCTGCACCCGTGCGGCTTTCAACCGTCATATTCTTGCCAGCTTCGACTTCGGTTTTTGCGGCTGCTGCTTGCCCACGGACTGAGTTAATCGCATCATGGATATTGTTCTGCCCCGTATTCCCAACATTACTAGTGCTAATTGAACCATCAGGGTTTAACGTTGTTTCCCCACCGATCGAATTCCTAACACTATCCGCCACACCATGCAATTGACTACCATTAATCGCATCGGTCGAAGTCGCAGTCACATCCCCTGCTGCAACACCACTGATTTTGCCGGTGGTACCATCAATCGTGACATCACCGACTGTGACATTGTTAAACTCAACATTATCTGCGGTTGCCACGTTATAAATGTCTTGTCCATCTGCTCCGGTGGTTTTAGAAACCGTGATGTTCTTACCTTGCGTCACTTCGGTTTTAGCGGCGGCAGCGGCATCGTCTAACTGACCTTTATTGACGGCATCACTATCATTCACACCTGCACCGACATTGGTAATTGGATTACCTGCGGCGTTGATCCCACCTTTGGTGATACTTGGGCCATTTGTAATGGTCACACCATTATCATTCACTAAGGTGTCACCAGCTCGAACACTATCGACATTCAAATTACGGTTTAAACCATATTGAATGGTGTTACCGTCTTTGGTCACGGTGAGATTTTCTTCACCATTAACTGTACCAATATCGACCGTATCTCCTGCTTTCACCGCACCCGCTTTGGCACCATTACTTTGTAGATTCCAGCCTTTGTCTAATTCTGATAGTGCATCACCAACGTTACCGACCGTGTTTCCGTTAATGTCGTAGCTTGGTGCAGTCACCGTGCCATCTGGATTGACCACCGAACCACCACCTAAGGCATCAGATACACTCTTGGCTGTGCCTGCCAATTGACTACCATTAATCGCATCGGTCGAAGTCGCAGTCACATCCCCCGCAGTCACACCGCTGATTTTGCCGGTGGTACCATCAATCGTGACATCACCGACTGTGACATTGTTAAACTCGACATTATCTGCGGTTGCCACGTTATAGATGTCCTGTCCATCTGCTCCCGTGGTTTTAGAAACCGTGATGTTCTTGCCTTGCGTCACTTCGGTTTTAGCGGCGGCGGCGGCATCGTCTAACTGACCTTTATTGACGGCATCGCTATCATTCACGCCTGCACCGACATTGCTGATTGGATTACCTGCGGCATTGATGCCAGACTTGGTGATACTTGGGCCATTTGTAATGGTCACACCATTATCATTCACTAAGGTGTCGCCAGCTCGAACACTATCAACATTCAAATTACGGTTTAAACCATATTGAATGGTGTTACCGTCTTTGGTCACAGTAAGGTTTTCTTCACCATTAACTGTACCGATATCGACCGTATCTCCTGCCTTCACCGCACCCGCTTTGGCACCATTACTTTGCAGGTTCCAACCTTTGTCTAATTCTGATAGCGCATCACCAACGTTACCGACCGTCGTTCCGTTAATGTCATAGCTTGGTGCTGTCACGGTACCATCTGGATTCACCACCGAGCCACCACCTAAGGCATCTGATACGCTTTTCGCTGTGCCTGCCAATTGACTGCCATTAATCGCATCGGTCGAAGTCGCAGTCACATCACCTGCTGCAACACCACTAATTTTGCCGGTGGTACCATCAATCGTGACATCACCGACTGTGACATTGTTAAACTCAACATTATCTGCGGTTGCCACGTTATAGATGTCTTGTCCATCTGCGCCTGTGGTTTTAGAAACCGTGATGTTCTTGCCTTGCGTCACTTCAGTTTTAGCGGCGGCAGCGGCATCGTCTAACTGACCTTTATTGACGGCATCGCTATCATTCACACCTGCACCGACATTGCTGATTGGATTACCTGCGGCGTTGATCCCACCTTTGGTGATGCTTGGACCATTAGTAATGGTCACCCCATTGTCATTCACTAAGGTGTCGCCAGCACGGACGCTATCAATTCGGAGGTCTTTGTTCAGTCCGTATTGAATGGTATTACCATTCTTGGTCACAGTCAGATTGTCTTCACCATTAACTGTACCGATATCAACCGTATCTCCTGCTTTCACCGCACCCGCTTTGGCACCATTACTTTGTAGATTCCAGCCTTTGTCTAATTCTGATAGCGCAGCACCAACGTTATTGCTTTCTACGCCATTGACAGTATAGCTTGGTGCAGTCACGGTACCATCTGGATTGACCACCGAACCACCACCTAATGCATCCGATACGCTCTTGGCTGTGCCCGCCAATTGACTACCATTAATTGCATCGGTCGAAGTCGCAGTCACATCACCCGCAGTCACACCACTGATCTTGCCCGTGGTGCCATCAATCGTGACATCGCCCACAGTCACATTATTAAAGTCCACATCATCTGCTGTAGCGACCTCATAGTTAGTACTGCCATCAGCATTGGCTGATTCTGTGACAGTGATATTTTTACCATCCGTCACCGTATTTTTACCTGCCGCGGTTGCTGCATCTAATTGGCTTTTATTGACCGCATCTGTACCTGCAACACCTGCACCGACATTGCTAATTATATGACCCGCCGCATCAATGCCTGAATTGGTAATACTTGGCCCATTATTAATCGTAACGCCATTCGTGTTGATGACCGTGTCACCTGCGGTCACGCTATCCACTTTCAGATTTCGATTTAGAGCATATTTAATGTCATTACCCGTTTTAGTGACGGTTAGATTTTCCTCCCCATCAGCAGTGCCAATATCAACCGTATCACCAGCTTTGATCGCTGCACCACCAGCCCCATTGCTTTGTAGATTCCAACCTTGATCCAGCGCTTCAATCGCATCACCAACATTATTGATTGGTGTTTCATTGACGATATAGCTAGGTGCTGAAATTGTGCCATCTGGATTCACCACCGAGCCACCACCTAAATGATTGGCTGTGGATTCAGCTAAATTGCCGACTGCTGCTTGAGTGGAATACAGTTGTGAACCATTAATTGCATCGGTACTCGTTTCAGTTACGCGACCCGCAGCAACATTGGTTATTTGTCTCTCATTGCCCTCGCTCCCGACACTGACCACACTGCTTGGGCTTGTGCCCGCATAGTTATAAGTAATGCCACCGACTGTACCATTAGCGGTTGGATTGGCTGCTGAAGTAATCGAACCAGCACCAAGCGCAACATCATCCGCATTGGTTGCGGTTGCACCAGAACCGAGTGCCACACCACGGGTCGCTTGTGCATTGGCAGTATCGCCTAATGCAATGGCACCTGCCGCAGCGGCTGTTGAGGTATTCCCTAGAGCCACTGAACCCTGACCAATGGCTTGGTTGGTATTCCCAATCGCGACTGCTCCACTTGCCAAAGAGCTTGCAGCAGTATCACCTGCCGCAGTATTGTCCTTACCTAAAGCAACTGCACCACTACCACTTGCTCGGTTTGGATCACCGATCGCGACCGCACCATCACCATTTGCAATCTGATCTCGACCAATCGCAACCGCGCCACCGTCTGTGGTTTCTGAATTAGCAGTGGTTCCATCCGAACCAATTGCAACATTTTTGCCTGTCGCTCCTGTGGTGACTGCGTTTCCTATCGCAATATTGTCACCGCCTGTACCTGCAACCGTAGTCGCACTATTACCTAATGCAATATCATTATCGCTCTGTGCCTTAGCTTTATCGCCTGTTGCAATCGAAGAGTTTCCTAGAGCTTCAGCTTGGTTACCTTGTGCCACAGAAGCATCACCTTCTGCTTTTGCTAAGTTTCCTAAAGCTAACGATGCGACTCCTTCAGATTTTGCATAACTTCCAACCGCAATTGAATAATGTCCAGCGGCCTCTACATCAGCCCCCTGTGCAATCGAATAATTACCATTTGCTGTGGCCAAATTACCTATAGCTGTTGACTGGATTCCCCTTGCCCATGCTTTCGAACCTATCGCTGAAGAGCTAGCTCCAGTTGCTTCCGTCTCATTCCCTAAAGCGATCGTATTCGACTGATTAGCAATGCTATTCGCTCCTATAGCAACAGCAGAATTGACAATTCCATTAGCAATCTCACCTGAAGCTTGGGCATTGCGACCAATTGCAATATCACCTTCATTTTGTGCTTGAGTTTCTGTACCTAATGCTATTGCAGTAGCTGCCGCAGCATTAGCAGTATCACCTAACGCAATGGCACCTGCCGCAGCGGCTGTTGAGGTACTCCCTAAAGCCACTGAACCCTGACCAATAGCTTGGTTGGTATTCCCAATCGCAACCGCACCATTAGCTGCGGTTGTCCCTGCTGAATCCCCAGCGGCAATATTGTCTTTCCCTAATACAATCGCACCATCACCATTTACAATATTTGGGTCACCAATCGCGACTGCGCCATCGCCCGTTGCAACCTGATCTCGACCAATCGCAACTGCACCACCATCGGCAGTTGATGAATTGGCTGTGGTGATTCCTGAACCGATGGCAACATTTTGACCTACTGCACCTGTGGTCACCTTATTTCCTATGGCGATGTTCTTACCACCTGTGCCCGCCACTGTCGCAGCATCACTTCCTATCGCAATATCAGCAAAACTTTGCGCTTTGGACTGATGACCTGTCGCGACCGATTCTGAACCTAAAGCTTGTGCCCGACTTCCTGCCGCAAATGAGTAACTTCCTGATGCAACCGCACTATTACCCACTGCAGATGATTCAAGACCACTTGCATTTGCATTGTTTCCCAACGCGCTAGAAAGATTGCCAGATGCTTTTGCTGAGTTTCCTACAGCAATTGCATTATCGGCAGATGCTTCAGCAGCATTCCCTATCGCTGCGGCAAAATTATCAGTGGCTCTTGCTGCATTACCAATGGCTAAGGTATTGTTTCCATCCGCCCTAGAAGTTCGCCCTAAGGCAATCGCTGAAATATTACCTGTTCCGCTACGTGCATAAGCGGCATCACCTACCGCCATATCCCCACTGGTCAAAGCCTGAGAAGCATCTCCTATTGCTAGTGATTTATCCCCTGTAGCCTGTGCTGCTCGTCCTATCGCTGCTGACCCTATACCACTTGATACAGATCGATTTCCAATTGCAGTTGCATCTACAGCAGAAGCCTTCGCTGCCGTATCTGGCGTTTCTCCTGAGCCAATTGCAATTGCTTTGTCTGCTGAAGCATTTGCATTGACTCCTAAGGCAGCAGTTCCATTTGCTGTAGATTGCGCTCCATCTCCCAATGCAATGGATCGATCCCCCGATGCTCGAGTATTTTGCCCAATTGCTGCTGCACCAGTTCCGCTCGCCAAGGAAAGATGACCAATGGCTGTCGAACCAACTGCCGTAGCTCTTGCGGCAGTTGCTTTGGTATTTCCAGAACCAATTGCGGTCGCATTATTCGCTGATGCGGTTGCATTTACACCTAAAGCTGCTGAACCATTTCCCGTTGCTTGTGCAACCGCACCAAAAGCCACAGCTCCTAAACCTGCTGCATTGGCTTGTACACCAAAAGCTGCAGATGCATCCCCTGTTGCTTTTGACGTCATCCCATAAGCGGAGGCAAAGTCACCTGTTGCTAAAGCTTGTACACCCACTGCTGTGGAACCCTGCATAGCCGTCGTTGTGGGGTATTGACCAGCAACAATCGTCCCTCCAGTAATTTGATTGTATTTTGTTCTTAATGCCGCATCATTTGCCAATCGATCTACATCATCACCACCTATGGCAACCGAAGAGTTTCCTGTTGCTCGAGTATTTGCACCTAAAGCTACAGATTGATCACCTCCAGCTCGAGAGAATGCACCAATTGAGATACTTTGATTTGAAACACCACCAACCGATTGTGTTGATGCAGCTCGACCAATTGCAATTGAATCATTTGTTGGTGCACAAGCATTTGGACCGACTGCAATGCTATTGGTCGATTCTGTACCACTACCTGTACTGGTCGAGGTACAATTTGTAAATGTTGATCCACCACCTGCTTCATAACCTGCAAATGTATGACCACTATAAAAAATTGAACCCATAACCGTTGCCAGTATGACTGGCGTTAGATGAGATTTTGTATAAAGAGAATTTGCATTTAAGGGAGGGCTAAGTGCTGCTGTAGTCTCCACCGAAACATTACGTTTTTTCGTTGTACCACGAGCAAGTTCTGAAACGACCGTCCATAAACCTAAATATTTATTCCAAACTAAGCGATATATTTTATTCATGATCCAGTGCCTTTATTATTAATTAAGCACTGTTTAATTTAGAGAATAAAATTAGAGGATATTTAACAATTAAATCTAAAAACTTAACAATCAAGTTGCTTTTTTTGTAAGTTTTAAAATCAAATCAAAAAATAGACAAACATTAACATTATAGGAGTGTTTAATAAACAGAATAGGCAGGCCATATTTACATTTGAAACATTTTTATAATTTTTTAATATTAGCCATCCTATCTAAAACTTTGTAATCAATTTCAATTAGTTGACTATTCGCTAGATAGGATCACGTATTGATGACAATCATATCCATTCATTCTGTTCACACAAGCATAGCAATGGTCAAACATGCTGCCATAGCCAATTCACTCTATTTAAACCGTTAAATAGAATTGAACTGACCACAGAGGACAAGTATTTAGCACGCCAAACCATTTTCGAAGTGTTTGCTATAAATCCAAATACTCATCCATAAGCAAGCGACATATTTCACGCTAAGAATGGTTTAATTTTGTCATAAACAAAATTATAGTATTCATCTGATTGATGTTTTTCGATTTTCTCAAAACCTTCATCTACCCTTTCATCTTGATCCCAAAAGCTACCATCCATAATGTAGTGCTTAAAGCGGATATGTTTGGGGGAGTTAGATTTATCTCCATTCTTTTTGGTATTTAAATAAGGTATTTGAGATACAAACATATAGCCAATAAAAATTGGAAATTCCTGTGATATTTTTAACAATGCCTTGAATGCCGCCTTAGAGCTAAAGTGCGAATCCACAATTTCTATAGCGACATAGGGGTGTTTTTCGACCCACCCAAAGTACGCTTTAGAACGTCCAAAAATATCAAACCGTAAATAACTTTCTTCAGAAACAGAAAACTTAACTTCCTTTGCCCACTGATAATTTTCCAATAAATTGAGTACGGTAAGCTGATGCTTTCCGACCTCCTTACATTTTTCATAAATACCAATTCTTAGATTTTCACTTGAGGTTGAGTTCGCATTATTTTCAAGAAAGTATAAAAATTCATCCCGTTTTTCATCATGTCGCGACGTATCTTTAGGCTCACCTTTATCAATATCACCACGATGTGAACTTTTCCTATAAAAATGTGGTGTGTCTGGATGGTTTCGAATCCCTAGTAAAATATTCCTATTTTTATTAAAAAGATTTTTCTCTCTTAATACTGCTCTCAGCTCAGCATCCCTGAGCTGAGTTGCAAAGACCTCAACAGTTTCATTACCTTCTTCATAAAAAGCACTTTCGTATTTTGCCATTTCTAAACCTTTATTATTAAATATAACCAAAGTATCTCTTAAAATAAAACCATCTCAGCTAATCTCTTCATAAAAAACAAAGTGTTTTATTACGAACAACCTAGCTTCATAACTTTATTCAAGTCCATAAATAAATATTAACTCCCAAAAACAATCCCATTTAACCTATTCCACACAGAAATATATGTTTATAAAAATAATTTTATAAATAGTTTGAGCAGCTATATTTATAGCTGCCCTATTTATTGTTTTAGCTTACCACTGAATATTCACACGACGGTTTGGTGCTAAACATTGAACCAGTTGTGTATTACGTGCTTGACCTGAACATTCCTGATAAAGACTTGTTCCACCACTGACTTGTAATTGGATGCGTTTAGGATCAACTCCTTGCTGTACCAACAATTGCGCCACAGTATTGGCACGACGAGAAGATAAGTCTTGGTTATAGGCAAACTTACCAAGCCGATCTGCATAACCCGAAACAAGCACAGGATTTTGAGACTGTTGAATTGCACTCACCATCGTTGCCAGATTGGTTGAACTTGGTTCGATTGCATTGGCATCTGAACGGTCAAATGCAAAGAATACAATTCCAGTCTGCGGAGCAGCCTGAATCGGTGCAGGTAAAATAGCAGGGACCACATTATTGGCACCCCAAGTCATCAAACCTTGACACTCTTCACCTTTCCAAGATAAACGATTGGCAATATATTTTTTGTCATAGTCAATACGCAGTTGGCAACGCTTATAATCCTGCGTATTGGGTACACGAATATCCAAGACATAATTCCATGTTTTCACGGCAAATACGCCTTCACTAAAGTGAGGATTACCGAGAATATGGCGGAATTGATCTTTGTTCATACCGACATCTAAACGGGCAACATCGTTATATTCATAACGCTTCACCAGTTTAAGATAACTTTTATTCACCTCAGGAAAAGTCACCTCATCTGTCGTTTGTAATTCTACTTCGCCCTGTGCTTCTGCTACTGCTGGTGAAGCCTGAGTATTGAATGCAATACCCGTAAGCACCATCATCATTAAAGTTTGAATCTTATTCATATCTGTTCTCACTTAATTCTTGTAAATGGAAAGGAGAGCCTTACGACTCTCCTAAAAGACTTAATCAATGATGGTACTTACACCAACACGAACCAATGGACTATTGCCTTGACTACCCATCGCAGCACCCGTCGTTAATGACCAGCGACCATTGTCCGCAGTCTTACGGAAGGTCACACCAATTGCACTTTGGTCGTTGTAATAGGCCGCACCTGCTGCCATGGTGAGCTTACCTGGAATAAATGGTGCATTTTCTAATGCCGCAGTTGCTGCAATGCCCGCAGACATTTTGTCTTCCAACTTATCCATACGTTTGTTGGTGTCGTAGAAAGCTTGTTGTAATTGATCACCCAAATTGGTTACTCGGTTATCAATTGCACCGAGTGCATCCCCCACGTTGTCATGTGTGCCACCTGCAACATTATAGCTCGGCCCTTTCCAGCCAGTGCTTGGGTCATAACCCGCACCACCACCAAGTGCTGCGCCAACATCTTCATAAGAACGATGTAACTGGCCGCCATTGATTCCATCTTTTGATCCGCTGGCAATGGCGCCATCAGCAACACCTGTGACTTTCTTGCCACCTGCATTGATGCCCTCTTTGGTCATGCTTGGCCCATCTACGATCCGTACACCATCTGCTGCAATCGTGGTTCCACCAGCACCTCCCACATTGACCTGATTCGCATTGACATCTTTCGCCGTCACACTATCCACGGTAATGTCTTTGGCTAAACCAACTTCATAATCCGTACTGCCATCTGCTTTGGTGCTTGGTGTGACTAAAATATTGCCATCTTTGTTACTCACCGATGACTTGGCAGCTTGTGCTGCTTTGCCTACAGCACCAATTGCATCATTGATGTTGTCTTGACCTGTCCCACCAATATTGTCACCTACAATCGTGCCATCTGGATTGATTTTGGTATTACCACCCACAATGTTTTTCACACTGTCTGCGACACCATGGAGTTGGCCACCATTGATCGCATCTTTAGAGCCTGCCGCTACCGTACCATCGGCAACACCCGTGACTTTGTTATCACCAGCATCAATACCATCTTTAGTCACGCTTGGGCCTCCTGCAATAGTTAAACCATTGTCATTGAGCACCGTATCACCCGCCGTCACGCTATCGACTTTAACGTCCTTCGATAAGCCAACTTCATAATCCGTACTGCCATCTGCATTTTGACGGCTGGTCACTGTGACGTTTTCATCGCCATCCGCTTTACTTACTGTAGTTTTAGCCTCTTTCGCTGCTTTACCCACAGCACCAATCGCATCGTTGATGTTGTCTTTACCAGTTCCACCAATATCACTGGTGATAATGGTTCCATCTGGATTCACTGTGGTATTACCGCCAATTGCACTTGATACACTATCCGCAACACCTTTTAATTGACTGCCATTGATTGCATCGGTTGAATCTGCGGTAACACGCCCTGGCGCAACACCAGTGATCACGGTATTACCGGCATCGATGCCACTTACACTGATACGTGGTCCAACGCTATTCCCCATCGGGTCAGCGAAACCGAGACCATCCTGACCAAGAATCGTGGTGTTTCCAGCTTGATCTTTTAAGCTCACACCTTTGGCATCCAGAATGGTTTCATTTCCATCTGCATCCGTCGACGTAACACTGTCAAATTTTACGTCTTTAGCAGTCGCAACTTCATAGTTGGTACTGCCATCTGGATTGGTCGATTCAGTCACCACCATATTGTCGCCTTCGGTGACCGTGGTTTTCGCTGTTACTGCATTTTTACGTACAGAATCAATCGCATCATGGATGTTACCTTCACCTGTGTTACCCACATTGCTGGTGGTCACCGAACCATTTGGATTTAAGACGGTTTCACCACCAATTGCGCTTCGTACACTGTCTGCAACACCGTGGAGTTGTCCGCCATTGATCGCTTCGCTTGAACCTGCTGCAATGGTGCCGTCTGCAACACCACTGATCTTGCCTGTGCTGCCATCAATGTTGACATCACCCACTTGTACTGAATCAAATGACACATCATCCGCTGTCGCAACTTCATAGATGGTTTGTCCATCGGCACCAGTACGACTTGCAACAGTCATGTTCTTGCCCGCTTCAACTTCAGTTTTCGCTGCCGCTGCTTCTCCTTGGATCGCATCAGCGACCGTGTCATAACCTTTGTCATTGACGGTAAATGGACCGCTAAGTCGACCACCCTCATTGGTCACGCCACCACCTAAAATATCGCCCGTAGAGCCGACGCTGTCATTCAGCTGACCACCATTGATCGCTTCAGTTGAACCTGCGGCAACCGTACCATCTGCAACACCACTGATCTTGCCTGTCGTACCATCAATGTTGACGTCACCCACTTGCACTGAATCAAAGTCAACATCACGTGCCGTCGCAACTTCATAGTTGGTGCTGCCATCTGGATTGGTTGATTCAGTTACCACCATATTGTCGCCTTCGGTGACCGTAGTTTTCGCTGTTACTGCATTTTTACGTACAGAATCAATCGCATCATGGATGTTACCTTCGCCTGTGTTACCCACATTGCTGGTGGTCACCGAACCATTTGGATTTAAGACGGTTTCACCACCAATTGCGCTTCGGACACTGTCTGCAACACCGTGGAGTTGTCCGCCATTGATCGCTTCGCTTGAACCTGCTGCAATGGTGCCATCTGCAACACCGCTGATCTTGCCTGTCGCGCCATCAATACGCACACCATCTGCACCACCGACAGTGACATTGTTAAAGTCAACATCATCCGCTGTCGCGACTTCATAAATGGTTTGTCCATCGGCACCAGTACGACTTGCAACGGTCATGTTCTTGCCCGCTTCAACTTCAGTTTTCGCTGCCGCTGCTTCTCCTTGAATCGCATCAGCGACCGTGTCATAACCTTTGTCATTGACGGTAAATGGACCGTTAAGTCGACCACCCTCATTGGTCACGCCACCACCCAAGATATCGCCCGTAGACGCAACGCTGTCATTCAACTGACCACCATTGATCGCTTCAGTTGAACCTGCGGCAACCGTACCATCTGCAACACCACTGATCTTGCCTGTCGTACCATCAATATTGACATCGCCCACTTGCACTGAATCAAAGTCAACATCACGTGCCGTCGCAACTTCATAGTTGGTGCTGCCATCTGCATTGGTTGATTCAGTGACAACAATATTGTCGCCTTCGGTGACCGTGGTTTTCGCTGTTACTGCATTTTTACGTACAGAATCAATCGCATCATGGATGTTACCTTCACCTGTGTTACCCACATTGCTGGTGGTCACCGAACCATTTGGATTTAAGACGGTTTCACCACCAATTGCGCTTCGTACACTGTCTGCAACACCGTGGAGTTGTCCGCCATTGATCGCTTCGCTTGAACCTGCTGCAATGGTGCCGTCTGCCACACCACTGATCTTGCCGGTGCTGCCATCAATGTTGACATCACCCACTTGTACTGAATCAAATGACACATCATCCGCTGTCGCAACTTCATAGATGGTTTGTCCATCGGCACCAGTACGACTTGCAACAGTCATGTTCTTGCCCGCTTCAACTTCAGTTTTCGCTGCCGCTGCTTCTCCTTGAATCGCATCAGCGACCGTGTCATAACCTTTGTCATTGACGGTAAATGGACCGTTAAGTCGACCACCCTCATTGGTCACGCCACCACCCAAGATATCGCCCGTAGAGCCGACGCTGTCATTCAGTTGACCACCATTGATCGCTTCAGTTGAACCTGCGGCAACCGTACCATCTGCAACACCACTGATCTTGCCTGTCGTACCATCAATGTTGACATCACCCACTTGCACTGAATCAAAGTCAACATCACGTGCTGTGGCAACTTCATAGTTGGTGCTGCCATCTGGATTGGTCGATTCAGTGACAACAATATTGTCACCTTCGGTGACCGTGGTTTTCGCTGTTACTGCATTTTTACGTACAGAATCAATCGCATCATGGATGTTACCTTCACCTGTGTTACCCACATTGCTGGTGGTCACCGAACCATTTGGATTTAAGACGGTTTCACCACCAATTGCGCTTCGAACACTGTCTGCAACACCGTGGAGTTGTCCACCATTGATCGCTTCATCCGACGTGGCACTGACTTCACCCGCAGTCACACCACTGATCTTGCCTGTGCTGCCATCAACACGCACACCATCTGCACCACCTACTGTGACATTGTTAAAGTCAACATCATCTTTGGTCGCTACGTTATAGATGTCTTGACCATCAGCACCTGTGGTTTTAGTCACTGTGACGTTCTTGCCTTCAGTCACTTCGGTTTTCGATGCCGCTGCCGCTTTATCCAACTGGCCTTTGTTTACAGCATCACTTGGGGCTGCACCATCTGCCACATTGCTAATTGTATTCCCCGCGGCATTGATGCCATCTTTGGTAATACTTGGGCCATTGGTAATGGTCACACCATTGTCATTGATTAAGGTATCGCCCGCACGAACGCTATCGACATTTAAATCACGGTTTAATCCATATTGGATGGTGTTGCCATTCTTGGTTACCGTGAGATTGTCTTCACCCGCAACGGTGCCAATATCAACCGTATCGCCTGCTTTGACTGCACCCGCATTGGCGCCATTGCTTTGTAAGTTCCAGCCTTTATCCAGCTCTTCAATCGCTGCACCAACGTTGTTGCTTTCTACACCATTCACGGTATAGCTTGGCGCGCTCACTGTGCCATCTGGATTCACCACTGAACCACCGCCTAAAGCATCTGATACGCTCTTGGCTGTACCCGCCAACTGACTACCATTGATCGCTTCATCCGACGTGGCACTGACTTCACCCGCAGTCACACCACTGATCTTGCCTGTGCTGCCATCAATGCTCACACCATTTGCACCACCTACTGTGACATTATTAAAGTCAACATCATCTTTGGTCGCTACGTTATAGATGTCTTGACCATCAGCACCTGTAGTTTTAGTCACTGTGACGTTCTTGCCTTCAGTCACTTCGGTTTTCGATGCCGCTGCCGCTTTATCCAACTGGCCTTTGTTTACGGCATCACTTGGGGCTGCACCATCTGCCACATTGCTAATTGTATTCCCCGCAGCATTGATGCCATCTTTGGTAATACTTGGGCCATTGGTAATGGTCACACCATTGTCATTGATTAAGGTATCGCCCGCACGAACGCTATCGACATTTAAATCACGGTTTAATCCATATTGGATGGTGTTGCCATTCTTTGTCACGGTTAGATTTTCTTCACCTGCAACAGTACCAATATCAACTGTGTCACCTGCTTTGATCGCTGCACCACCAGCACCATTCGTTTGTAGGTTCCAACCTTGATCCAAGGCTTCAATCGCTGCACCAACGTTGTTGCTTTCTACACCATTCACGGCATAGCTTGGCGCGCTCACTGTGCCATCTGGATTCACTACTGAACCACCGCCTAAAGCATCCGATACGCTCTTGGCTGTACCTGCCAACTGGCTACCATTGATCGCTTCATCCGACGTGGCACTGACTTCACCCGCAGTCACACCACTGATCTTGCCTGTGGTGCCATCAATGCTCACACCATTTGCACCACCTACTGTGACATTGTTAAAGTCAACATCATCTTTGGTCGCTACGTTATAGATGTCTTGTCCATTAGCGCCTGTAGTTTTAGTCACTGTGACGTTCTTACCTTCAGTCACTTCCGTTTTCGATGCCGCTGCCGCTTTATCCAACTGGCCTTTGTTTACGGCATCACTTGGGGCTGCACCATCTGCTACATTGCTAATTGTATTCCCCGCAGCATTGATGCCATCTTTGGTAATACTTGGGCCATTGGTAATGGTCACACCATTGTCATTAATAACGGTATCACCAGCGGTCACGCTATCTACTTTCAGGTCACGGTTTAAACCGTATTGGATGGTGTTGCCATTCTTGGTTACCGTGAGATTGTCTTCATCCGCAACGGTGCCAATATCAACCGTGTCACCAGTCCTGATTGCACCCGCATTGGCGCCATTGCTTTGTAAGTTCCAGCCTTTATCCAGCTCTTCAATTGCTGCACCAACGTTGTTGCTTTCTACACCATTCACGGTATAGCTTGGTGCGCTCACTGTGCCATCTGGATTCACTACTGAACCACCGCCTAAAGCATCCGATACGCTCTTGGCTGTACCTGCCAACTGGCCTACCATTGATCGCCTTCATCCGACGTGGCACTGACTTCACCCGCAGTCACACCACTGATCTTGCCTGTGGTGCCATCAATGCTGACCCCATTTGCACCACCTACTGTGACATTGTTAAAGTCAACATCATTTGCGGTTGCAACCTCATAATCAGTACTGCCATCATCGTTAACAGTCTCAGTGACTGTAATATTTTTACCTTGGCTGACTGTGCTTTTACCTGCCGCGGTTGCTGCATCTAATTGGTCTTTATTGATTGCATCTGTACCTGCTGTACCAGGACCAACATTGGTAATTTTATTACCTCCTGCATCAATTCCAGACTTGGTAATACTTGGACCATTTGCAATGGTCACACCATCGGTGTTAATCACCGTGTCACCCGCAGTGACGCTATCTACTTTCAACGCTTTGTTTAGACCGTATTGGATGGTATTGCCATCCTTTGTCACGGTTAGATTTTCTTCACCTGCAACAGTACCAATATCAACTGTGTCACCTGCTTTAACCGCATCCGCGCCAGCACCATTCGTTTGTAGGTTCCAACCTTGATCCAAGGCTTCAATCGCATCACCGACATTATTAATTGGTGTCTCATTGACAATATAGCTTGGTGCGCTCACTGTGCCATCTGGATTCACAACTGAACCACCGCCCAAATGATTGGCTGTTGATTCTGCAAGGTTTCCTAAGGCTTGTTGCGTCGAATAAAGCTGAGAGCCATTAATTGCATCGGTACTTGTTTCACTGACACGACCTGCCGCCACATTAGTCACTTGACGTTCATTGCCCTCACTGCCGACACTGACCACGCTGCTCGGCGTTGTTCCTGCATAACCATAAGTGATACCACCCACCGTTCCATTGGCAGTTGGATTGGCTGCTGAAGTGACCGAACCTGCACCAAGCGCAACATCATCCGCATTGGTTGCTGTTGCACCAGAACCCAATGCCACACCTCGTGTTGCTTGCGCATTGGCGGTATCACCCAAAGCAATTGCGCCTGCCGCTGCAGCTGTTGAGGTATTCCCTAATGCGACTGAACCCTGACCAATGGCTTGGTTAGTATTACCAATCGCTACAGCGCCACTTGCCAAAGTGCTTGCAGCTGCATCTCCTGCCGCAGTGTTGTCCTTACCTAAAGCAACCGCACCACTGCCTGCTGCTCGGTTTGGATCACCGATTGCAACAGCCCCGTCACCTGTTGCCACCTGATCTCGCCCAATCGCAACGGCACCGCCCGCTGCAGTTTCTGAATTGGCCGTTGTCCCATCCGAACCAATTGCAACGTTTTGTCCTACAGCGCCTGTGGTCACCCCATTACCCATGGCGATATTATTACCGCCTGTACCCGTTGCCGTCGCGGCATCATTCCCGATTGCAATATCATTAGCACTATTCGCTTTAGCATCTGGCCCTACCGCAACAGCACTTTCTCCGGCAGATTCTGCACCTGCGCCCACGGCAACAGATTGATCCCCTGAAGCATTCGACAAACTACCAAACGCACTAGATAACTCACCACTCGCTTTTGCATTTGAACCATTTACGGTTGCACCGACTCCTGAAGCTTCTGCAAAATTACCAGTTGCAGTCGCAAAATCAGCAGTTGCTTTAGAAAAAGCCCCAATGGCTGTAGATGCGGTATTACTCGCAATTGCACTTGCACCTATCGCAGATGAAGTCGACCCTGTTGCAGCACTCGCCTCACCAAGAGCAAGCGTATTTCGACCCGCAGCACGAGCGCCTTTTCCGACAGCAAGTGCTGTTCGAACTACGCCATTCTCGGTAATCCCCTGTGCAGTTGCACCTTGACCAACTGCAATATCTTGAGTATTTGTTGCTGTACTTTGTCGGCCCACCGCAATGGTTTCATTACCTGTCGCCTTTGAACGAGTTCCCATTGCAATTGAATCAACACCCGCAGCATGTGGCGATGATGCTAAGTCATAATCTCTAGTTGTGGAGTCACTACTACCAATCGCAATACCACGTTGTCCACTGGTTGTTGCAGAATATCCGAGTGCAATCCCGCCCGTTGCACCAGTATTGACTGTCGCAGTATTCCCTTGGGCAATCGCATAATCGGCATCGGCATAACTCTGACGTCCAAACGCAATCGCTGTTTGACCTGTAACACGGTTGCCAACCCCAATGGCAATACTGTTGGTCCCCACTCCAGTACCATCAGGCGTGGCATTAGCAGCATCGACCACTTGGTTACCCATCCCCATTAAGATATTGTACCCCCCTGTTCCGACGGTACTATTACCTTGCCCCATAAGCACATTATGAAATTGGCTGCCACTCCGAGATACGTTTGCTGTCCCAACCACGGTTGCACCACCCTGTCCCGTAATCGTATTTTGGCGTCCCACTGCGGTCGACCCCGTAAGTACGCCCGCAGCATTTCCTGTTGGTACACCAGCACCATAGGCAACATTTCCATCACCGCGACGGTTAACAATTCGTTGCTGCCAAGTTGAGTCAGTTCCTGAGATGCTATTACCACATCCCATCGCAACACTCCCCCCACCATTACCAGTCGTACCATTTGTTATACTAGCTGCTCCCCCAGCACTATTACATTGTGTTCCATCAGGTGAAATCGCCATACTCGAGCCATTACTTGAGCTTCCACCTCCCGTATTCACCGCAGCAAAAGCTCCTACACTCCAAAAGACAGAGCTAATAGTTAAAGCAATTAAGCTAGGTTTAAGCAGAACTTGTTGATATGTTGCAGCAGATGAGGTGATCTCTGTTTTAATTGATGTATTTGCAGCTACATTTCGTTTTTTTGTTACGCCGCGTGCATTTTCTGAAACAACAGTCCATAAATTTAGACTTTTATTCCAGACCAAACGATATATTTTATTCATAATCAGTACTTCTTAGAGGATTCTAACCCGTACAAATTTAAATAAACAAAACCTACACACTATTAACAATTAAGTCCAATATTTAACAATTGCGTCACATTTTTAGTAATTTTAATGAAGTATTCCCATAATGCATAATAAAGTACATATTAAACAAAAATAATAAACATAATGGGACTATTTTAAGATAAATCACAACTGTATATTAAAGCTCAGGTATAAGTGTGTCATCTCGACATTCGACACCTTTTTTATTCCTATGCTATGAAAAAACAGTTACTTAACATCCATAATGATTATCTAAAATTACTTGTGGATACTGCAACCACATTTGGTGTTCCCAAAGCTGAAGTCATTCGCTATTGCCAAATCCCTTTATCTTTGCTTACTGATAATAACAAACAAGAACGCATTAGTTTTGACCAATGGACAGAGATTATTATTCGCCTACTGGAACTTTTTCCAGATAAAGGCGTAGGTTATCAATTTGGTTTAAATTGTAAGCTCACTGCACATGGCGCACTAGGATTTATATTAATTACCAATAGTTCAATCGGCAAAGTTCTTATTGATTTACAAAAATATTATAGTATGCGTATTCATAAAATGGATTTAGCCGTTTTGAATAAAAATAATAAAATCATTCTAAGGCTCAACCCACTGTATCAACTTCCCACCCAACTCAATGAAAGTAAAAAAAATATAGTCAATCGTTTTTTCCTAGAAAGTGCATTGATTGACATTATTAGTAATTTACAGATGATCACTAACTTTAATTTAACAGGTATTAATATTCATGTGACATGGGATAAAGAAGATTATCATTCCTTTTATGAAAAGCGCTTACCCATGATGCATTTTAATCAAGAGCACAATCAGATTAGCTTTGATCTAAAATGTTTGGATCTGCCACTAACTTTTAGCTCAAATAGTGCTTATCAACTTGCAATGGAAATGGTAAATAAGGAATACCTTTTCTATCAAGATCAAGATAATAAGATTATTTTAAAAGTAAACCAACAACTCAAGTTTACCCCTGGTATCGGTTTCCCAAGCCTGACTGATGTTGCTGAAAAATTAAAACTCTCAGAAAGAACTTTAAAAAGAGAATTAGCGCTTGCCAACACAACTTTTTCTGCACTACTACAATCAAAGAAGTTTGAACTTGCCAAAAAGTTGATTGACTCAAATCGTAATATTCAAGAAATCTCTGATTTACTGGGTTATAGCCATATTAGTGCTTTTTCTCGGGCTTTTTTTGGCTGGACAGGTAAAAAACCAAGTGATTATATTCGTGAACAACGAATTTCTATCAAAAACTATTATATGGAAAAATCTAAAAAAATATATAAATAACACCCCTCAACTTCATCACATTCAACATTATTAACCAAAAAATTAGACATAATATGCATTTTTCACCTAAACCATTCCATTATTAAAAAAAGACAGATACATTATAAAGACTCAGTTTCACCTCAGTCGTTGATACCCCGAATTAGGCGATTGAGGCTTTTTAATCCAAGTAAAAGTTGATAATAAGTTAAAGAATTTATTATCAAATAAAATAAGCTATTTTATATAGCCCCAAGTTTACCCTCAGTTGTCGATACCCCGAATTAGACAACTGAGGCTTTTTATTTTTTAGCCTTACCAATTTATACTTTAAATATAATTTTCTAAATAAAGTGCTAATCCAATCTATTAGAGAAATATTTCTTTCTTAACCACAGAGACACACTGACAAGCGCAATTAAGACAGGAACTTCAACCAATGGCCCAATCACCGTGGTAAAAGCGACAGGTGAAGCCAAACCAAAGGTCACAATTGCAACAGCCAACGCCAACTCAAAATTATTACCCGCTGCAGTAAATGAAATCGCGGTGGTTTTCGCATAGTCATTGCCCATCCACTTACTCATAAAGAAGCTGATGAAGAACATCACGACAAAGTATATGGTCAATGGAAGTGCGATACGAAGCACATCCAAAGGCAAGCTCACAACCTCAGCACCTTTCAGGCTAAACATCGCCACAATGGTAAACAGCAATGCCAACAAGCTGAGCGGACTGATCTTGGGCAAAAAAACATGCTGATACCACTGTAAACCTTTGGCACGGACCAAGATTAAACGGGTCAAAAACCCAAGCAAAAATGGAATACCGAGATAGATCAACACCGCATGGCTAATGGTCCAAAAATCAACATGGATCACTTGCCCTGCAATCCCAAAGTAAGGCGGTAAAAATGTTAGGAATAACCAAGCATAGGTACTAAAGAATAGAATCTGGAAAATACTATTGAATGCGACCAAGGCTGCGACATATTGATTATCACCGCAGGCCAATCCATTCCAGACCAAGACCATTGCAATACAACGGGCCAAACCAATCAAAATCAGTCCAGTCATATATTCTGGATAGCTATGCAAAAAAATGATGGCTAATGCAAACATCAGCACAGGTGCAATTATCCAGTTCTGTACTAAAGATAAAGTTAAGGTTTTTTTGTCTTTAAACACTTGCGGCAGTGTGGCGTAATCCACTTTGGCTAAGGGTGGATACATCATCAAAATTAAACCAATTGCGATTGGAATATTGACTGAATCGACACTCATTTGGTTTAAGTTGACTGGGGCTTGTGGAATAAAGATACCAATTGCTATACCTAAAGCCATAGCAATAAAAATCCAGAGCGTCAGGTTACGATCTAAAAAGGAAAGGGTTTTCATGGCATTTTAATCACAGCAACTTTTTGATACCAAGCTTTGCAAACTTGGAAATAAGGTCACCGCTTGCGTATCTAAAACCGACAGAACCTCATGCCCCCATGCAGGAAGTTGAGGATTGATACGGTAATAGACCCATTGCCCCTGACGGCGATCTTGCAACAAACCTGATGCACGTAATAAAGCCAGATGACGCGAAATTTTCGGTTGACTCAATTGTAATTTTTCAGTCAGATCACATACACATAACTCTTGATGCTGGGCAACCAACATTACGATATTGAGTCGGGTTTCATCAGATAAACACTTAAAAAAAGCGACAGCTTCCATTTCAGTTTCCTATTTAAATCTTCAATTTTCGGGCTTAAGATTTACTGAATTCGCTGACCATGTTCATCAATCACTTGCTCGCCATCTTCTTTGCGAAATGCGCCTTTTTGAGGGAAAGGTAAAATGTCGAGTACCAGTTCCGATGGTCGACATAAACGTGTACCCAAAGTCGTGACCACGAAGGGACGATTAATAAGAATAGGATATTCAAGCATAAACTCGATCAGTTGAGCATCGCTCCAATCGTCTCGATCAAGTGACAAGTTACGATAAGGCTCGACATTCTGGCGGATTGCTTCTCTGACCGTTAATTGTGCATCCCGAATCAAACCAATCAGCTCATCCCTTGTTGGCGGATGAGTCAGGTATTCAATCACGGTTGGCTCAACTCCAGTGTTCCGAATTAAGGCCAGCGTATTACGTGAAGTTCCACACGCAGGATTGTGGTAAATCGTGATGTCGTCCATTGCACTTGATCTTTTAAGAAAGAGAATAATTTATTTATATACGAATATCCATATATATGCAATTCCATATATTAAAAACAAAACCTACCTATGAAAAGACCTCATAAAAATCATTAAGATATAGAGACTAAATCTGGACTATTTTTTAAATCGAGGATGGATGTTGAATTATTGAAAAGCGCTAAAGCGTTCCAATTCATCAATGAGCTGTTTCTTTAAGTCGTCATCATAAATTTTGAATTTTAGTGCCTGGGTGTAGTTTTCAACAAAGATCAGACGACTAAATTCACTGTTTACTAGGCCCTTGCTCACTAAAAATGTCTGATATGCCGAAAGTAAGACATTCAAACGATGGCTTAGTGGTTTGTTGTTTCGCCAGGTCAGCTCTTTTTCATGCATATAAATCGCTCCTCGTTTTTCTAAGCCCTTCCCCTTCATTTACCATGATTTAAATTTATTCGGATGCGTGTTGAAACGTTTTATGATTATTCAGTTTTTATTATATAAATCACGATAATGTTTTTAGATGACGTTTTTATGACAGCTTTAGAATTCTGAAAAAATCAATGAACATCAGCTAGATAAGTTTTCTTTTATAGACTATGCTGTATAGGTCTCTTAAATGTGATATTGAATCATGAGCAGTACCTGTCTGTTAACTGAATTAAATCAAATGATTCATTATTATGTGACACGGAATGGCTATCAACCGACACGAATTATTCTCGGGTATAAAACCTATACCACCCTCATGCAAGACCAACACTTTTCTAACGAAGTGTTAAATTCCGCACTCGATCCCAATAAACGTAAATACAAAAAACTAAAAATCAAACTGACCAAGGATGATGATCAGTTAGAACTTGAATAATCGCAGTGAACACAATCTTCATTTTCGCCCCCTCAAACTAGAAATCGTGTATAGAATAGTTAAAAATAGAGACCGCAAGCTGCCGTGACAGAAGTGAATTTATGATTATAAAAGCGACCCAGCAAGACCACACAAACTTATTAGACATCTGGGAAAAATCAGTTAGAGCGACGCATGACTTTTTACCTGAAGCCATGATTACTGAGCTCAAGCCACTGATCCTGAATGAATATTTTCATCATGTTGCACTGTATAAATATGTGATTGAACATAAAATTGTCGGCTTTTTAGGCTGTAGTAGCGACAATATTGAAATGCTGTTTATTCTGCCAGAATATCGAAGATTAGGAATTGGCAAAGCCTTGCTCGATTTTGCAGTCAAACAACTTCAGATCTATAAAGTTGATGTGAATGAGCAAAATCTACAAGCTGTTCAGTTTTATCAAAAAATGGGATTTCAGACGATAAGTCTTTCAGAACTCGATGGTCAGGGCAATCCCTATCCACTTTTACATCTACAAATAACGCCCTAAGCAGCAATGCTGACAGAGTTATTCTTCCTCATAGAGAAATACGTGTTCAATGCTCAGTCCAAATGCATGAGCAATTTTAAAGGCAAGCGTTAGACTCGGATCATAGCGCTCCTTTTCAATGGCATTAATGGTTTGCCGCGAGACACTGACATAATCCCCCAAGTCGCTTTGAGACCAGCCTTTGTCTTTTCTCAACTGGGGTACATTATTTTTCATCGATATTTCCAAGTTCCTACGGCGGTCGCAATTGACCAAAGCATCGCCATCATCGGCCAAATGATAAACATGGTCAGTTTTGGAAAGCCCACATTTTCCAGAAAGCCATAACTAAACGTAATCAAAGATGTACCTACAAAGCTTATGCCAAGTGCCTGTAATTGTATCTTCTGTTGCAGTTCATCAAAACCTTTGAATTGTTGAATAATCACAAATGCAATCAGCAATGCTGGCAACATTGGCGTTAATGAAACAACAATTTTAAGCCATTGTAGATCAATAAAATTTAAAACTTTTAATGAGCCGATCAAAACCACCACATAGATTGCAATCGCGATCAGCAGCTGCAACAAATTCCGAGAATAATTCATACCACACCATGTAAAGTAAGCTTTACATCAGTATATTTAACACACAACACTATGTAAAGTATGCTTTACATTTTTTCATTATTTCAACTCTAGTAGATGTTCACTTCTCACCGAATTGATCATTTTGAAAGATAAGTTCAGTAAATGAGTCACTGAGCAAATTTATTTTTTCTTCTAATATGCGGCTATTGAATAGCAAGCTTCGAGCGTTAGGTTCACATGACTCAATTGCCAAAAGTTAAACGTCGTCTTCTTAACTCGCAAACTGCGAAAAAATTGCTGAATAGCCGTAGCGGACGTCAGGCACGCCATATCTTCTCGAATGCGACTGATCGCATTTTACGTGGGCATCAACTTGCGCTTTCTGGAAGCACACCTTTTGATATTGTGTATCAACGTGAAATTATCAGCCTACGTCACTATACAGCGGCAACGGAGAACACAACCCAGCATCGTATTCCCTTGGTGATTGTGCCCCCTCTCGCTGCCAATATGCTGATCTATGATTTATTTCCAAATCGCAGCCTCGTGCGTTATTTTCTGGCCCAAGGTTTTGATGTGTATCTGATTGACTGGGGTACCCCGAGTCTACGTCAAGCCAAATATAATCTTGGTACTTACGTGAAAACGTTTATGCCCGACTTTATCGAAAAGATTCGTGAGCATAGCGGTCAGCAACAACTTTCACTGTTTGGCTGGAGTCTAGGCGGCGCTTTATCTCTGTGTTATACCGCTCTATTCAAAGATAAAAACATCCAGAATCTGATGATCTTGGCTTCACCTATCAACACGCATAAATCAGGTTATATGGGTAAGTTTTATCAACGTCTTACCGTACCTGCGCAATGGATTCGGAGTAATACCAAGTTCCGTATTCATCAAGTGCCGAGCCGAGTGTTCCATATTCATGGCTGGCAAAATACGCTGGGATTTAAACTCACCGATCCGATCGGAAACTTTAAAAACTATTGGGATCTGTTAAAAAACCTGAATGATCGCCAATTTGTGATTAACCACGCCACCTCAAGCTCCTTTGTCGACAATATGCTGGCCTATCCAGGCGGTGTGATGCGCGATATTATTCTGCGCTTCTGGATTGATAATGAGCTATCAACGGGTTCGGTTCAATTTGGTGAGCAAAGTGCAAATCTAAAAGATATTGATTGTTCAGTACTGGCAATTGGCGGCAGTAGCGACATTATCGTGACTGCGGAAGCAGTACGTCCACTGATGGATTTAATCAGCAGTAGCGACAAGCAATTTGAAATTGTTCCCGGTGGGCATATGGGGCTGGTCTCAGGCAGCCAAGCACCAGAACTGGTCTGGCCTGTGGTAACGCAGTGGTTAGCGCCACGTTCTGAATAAATGTCACTCATCTACACAAATAAAAGGCTGCCATCTAGGCAGCCTTTTTTAATTCCCATGCAGCTTGATCATGCAAAATGTTGATAACGATGCAATACCAAACCTTCCACATTGACAGGTGTGCCCAATAAATAACCCTGTAACTGATTGCAACCTAAACTGGTAAGGATATCCGCCTGTTGTTGTGTTTCGACGCCTTCTGCTGTTACGACCAAACCCAGTTTTGCGGCCAAATGGATAATGCTTTCCAGAATTGCCTCTTCTTTAGAATTCGGTTTGAGGTCAATCAGAAAACCACGGTCAATTTTAAGTTCATCTACAGGCAAGTCTTTTAAATATAAGAAGCTTGAATAGCCTGTGCCAAAGTCATCAATGGCAATGCGAATACCGAGCTTACGCAGGCGCTCCAAAGTACGAATACTGGAATCAATATGATGCATGGCCGTAGATTCAGTAATTTCAAGAATGAGGTGATGCGGTTGGATTTGGTATTGTTCTAATAATTGTTCGAGGACACTAAACAGCTTTTTATTTTCAAATTGTAGCGCAGAAAGATTAACAGCAATTGGATAAAACGGACTCTTACTTCGTTCCCACTTCTGGATTTGCTGACAGGCTTGTTCCAGTGCCCAATATCCCATCGGAATAATCAAACCGGTTTTTTCTGCCCCTTCAATAAACATTTGCGGGGTGAGTAGCCCTAGGGTTGGATGCTTCCATCGAATCAGTGCTTCCACCCCGCAGACCTCATAATTCGAAGTAAATTTGGGTTGGTAGAACAAGACAAACTGTTGCTCATCAACGGCCTTATACAAGTCATTGATCAGTTTGGACTGACTGCGTACATCTTGCTGATCGGACATGGAATGGAACATGGTATAGGTGTTACGGCCCTGATCTTTGGAGATCAGCATCGCGACATCGGCATTAATCAACAGGTCTTGTACATTACAACCATGCTCAGGATACATGGCAATCCCGACACTGGCAGAAATATTAATATCCTTTGCCGCAATCAGATAGGTTTCCTGAATGTAATGCAAAATATCTTCTGAAAGCTGCATCGCTTCATTAATATCGGTATCTTCAGAAATTAAGACAAACTCATCGCCACCAATCCGAAATAACTTATGACTCGAATCCAGCTTATTGTATAAACGGTTTGCCATTTGGATTAGGAGCTGATCGCCAATATGATGGCCAAAAGCATCATTCACTGATTTAAAACGATCTAAATCAATATACAGAAATGCCGCTTTTTGCCCATTTAAACGATGATGGTTAAACACCACTTCTGCATGTTCGGTCAGATACAAACGATTTGGGAGCTTGGTCAATGCATCATGTAAAGATTGAGTCGCTAGTTCTTTATTGATTAAGGTGAGTTGTTCATTTCTCTCTTCGAGTCGGGCCTCAAGCACTGCAACGGCAAAACCCGCCACCAGAACAAGACTGGTAATAAAGATAATGGTAAACAGCAAGACACTTTGTTCCGTATGTTCTGACGTCAGTATTTGCGCCAAACTTTCATCGAAATAAGTTGCCGCCATACCCGTGTAATGCATCCCAACGATACTTAAGGCCATGAGGACAGCAACCACAACTTTCAGTAAGGTCCGGTATGTCACTGCGGTTTTATATTTAAAAATAAAGAAGAAACTCAGACCAGAACCACTAATTGCAATGAGAACAGAGCACAGAACCAAAAGCGGATCATAATGCATGGCATGATGTTCTACCATCAATGCTGCCATCCCCGTATAGTGCATCCCAGATATTCCCAAGCCCATGAATACAGCACCAAGGATTAAACGAGGGATCGGTAAAGTGGGTCTTGAAGTGAGCCAAACGGCAAAAACCGAAGCCGCAGCACCAATTAAATAAGAGAGTATGGTTAAATTAACATCAAAATGATAGCCTTCTGGCAAATGGCTAGCCAGCATTCCCACAAAGTGCATTGACCATATGGCTAAACCTAAGATTAGCCCGCTCGCAATCAAAATGCTTTTTTCAAACTTTTTATAAGCACCCTTAAAGACGAGTTCTTCCATCGATACTGCAACGTAACATGTCACGACTGCAACCAAAATGGAAACGATGACCAATGTGCTATCGTAATCAACGTGAACCATAAAGGACTTCCATGATTATTCAGTACTTTTTTTTATATGATGAGCAAAATGCTCGAAATCCGAACGACGTTTCACACCCAAAGAAGTCATGAATAGTGTATTCATAAACTTTCCTTAACAATAACATCATCTAGCATAAGGTCAAGTCTTTTTCACTTTATAAATCAATAGAATAAAAGCACATAATCATTTCAAACCAATGAAAAATCTTGTTTTTTTATTTCATTTTTTTGACCAAAAGACTCATTTATTTTTGCTAAATCATTTTAATTTTTAAGTCATTACAATGTGTTTATTTTTAGTCGTGCAGACACCCCAAAGCATGCAACACTTTTTTAGCTTGAATCCGAACTGCTCATCCTCAGCAATATGATTAAAACATAAACAATATAAGCTTATTTTTTCTTCTTTATTGTTATAACTCTGTTATCACAGCCCATAAAAAAACCTTGTTTATCTTCGACAAGATTTTTTGTTTAACTCAGAGTAAAAATTAGTTCTTGTCTTTGTCTACGATTTTGTTCGCTTGAATCCTGAGTAGGGCCTCCTACGCAAGGAGCAGGGAAATAGAAAAGCATGAGAAGCATCGCTTCGTAAGGCCCCTGCGCAAGAGTGAAGCTATGCTTCGCTAACGTACGTAACATTAGGATTTTCCATAAAAAAACCCTTGAATAAACAAGGGTCTTTATTTGACTTAGAAAAAATTAGTTCTTTTCTTTGTCTACGATTTTGTTTGCTTGAATCCAAGGTATGAACAAAAATGGGAAGCAACGCTTCCCATTTTTGTGCAAGGCACGTAACCTTAGTTCTTCTCTTTATCAACAATCTTGTTTGCTTGAATCCAAGGTACGAAAAAAGATGAAAGCACTGCTTTCATCTTTTTGAGGCACGTAAAGATAAACATAAAAAACCCACTCAAATAGAGTGGGTCTTCGCGTTCAAATCAATTGATTCGAGAAATTAGTTTTTCTCTTTATCAACAATCTTGTTTGCTTGAATCCAAGGCATCATCGCACGTAACTTGTTACCAGTTACTTCAATGCCGTGTGCAGCATTTTGACGACGACGTGCAGTCATTGATGGATAGTTCAACGCACCTTCTTGGATGAACATCTTCGCATATTCACCAGACTGGATGCGTTTCAACGCATTACGCATTGCTTCACGAGACTGTTCGTTGATTACTTCAGTACCAGTCACATATTCGCCATATTCAGCGTTGTTAGATACTGAATAGTTCATGTCCGCGATACCGCCTTCGAACATCAAGTCAACGATTAACTTAAGTTCATGCAAGCATTCGAAGTAAGCCATTTCTGGTGCATAACCCGCTTCAACCAAAGTTTCGAAGCCCATTTTAACCAATTCAACTGCACCACCACAAAGAACTGCTTGCTCACCGAATAAGTCAGTTTCAGTTTCTTCACGGAAAGAAGTTTCGATGATACCTGTACGACCACCACCTACGCCTGAAGCATAAGAAAGTGCAACGTTACGTGCATTACCAGAAGCATCTTGGTGGATCGCGATTAAGTCAGGAACACCTGAACCACGTTGATATTCAGAACGTACAGTGTGACCAGGTGCTTTCGGTGCAACCATGATTACGTCTAAGTCTTTACGTGGAACAACTTGGTTATAAAGAATAGAGAAACCATGAGCAAATGCTAAAGTTGCACCTTCTTTGATGTTTGGTTCAATCACGTCACGATAAAGTTGAGATTGGAACTCATCTGGCGTCAAGATCATGACTAAGTCAGCTTGAGCAACCGCAGCTGGAACTTCAGAAACTTTAAGACCTGAGTTTTCAGCTTTTTTCCAAGAAGTAGAACCAGCACGTAAACCAACAGTTACGTCTACGCCAGAATCTTTCAAGTTAAGTGCATGCGCATGGCCTTGTGAACCATAACCAATGATTGCAACTTTCTTGCCTTGGATGATTGATAAGTCACAGTCTTTATCGTAAAAAATTTGCATCTGTTTTCTCCGCTAAAATTTTTGTCATTTCCCTTGTTCTGCAAGGACAGATCTTTTGTAGGCTCCCCCATGATTACCGTTCTGGGTGATCCCCCCTCTTTTCAAAGAGGGGTTGGGGGAGATTTTTAAATTGTTAAAACTTTTTCGCCACGCGCAATGCCTGATACACCAGAGCGTACAACTTCAAGGATGGTATTTTCAGCTAATGCATCAATAAAACCATCAATCTTTTCAGTGGTACCCGCGATCTGAATCGTATAGGTTGTCGGTGTCACATCAACGATTTGCGCACGGAAGATATCAGCTGTACGTTTGATTTCCGCACGTGCTGCACCCAATGCTTTCACTTTGATCAGCATCAATTCACGTTCAATATGTGAACCTTCTGAGAGATCAACCACTTTTACCACTTCAACCAATTTATTCAGTTGCTTGGTGATCTGCTCAATTTTATGATCATCACCATAAGTCGTTAAGGTTAAACGCGATAGGGTTTCGTCTTCTGTTGGCGCAACATTCAGTGTTTCAATGTTGTAGCCACGTTGACTGAATAAGCCAACAAGACGAGAAAGCGCACCAGCTTCGTTTTCAACGAGTACAGAAATAATATGTCTCATTATGTACGCTCCCCTTTACCTAACCACATATCCTTCATGGACTGGCCTGCAATCAACATTGGATAAACATGTTCTGTACGATCAACCATGACATTAATGAATACACATTTATCATTAATTGCCATCGCTTCAGCTAATTTAGAATCGAGCTCGTCAGCATGGTTAATCTGAATACCGACATGACCATACGCTTCCATTAACTTGGCAAAGTCAGGTAATGAATCAACATAAGAACTTGAATGACGTCCTTCGTAGTTCATATCTTGCCACTGCTTCACCATGCCCAAGGCTTGGTTGTTTAAGCAGAGAATTTTTACATTCAAGCCATATTGCTTGCAGGTCGATAATTCTTGGATACACATCTGAATCGATGCTTCACCAGTAATACAAACCACTTGCTGGTCTGGGAATGCAAGCTTTGCAGCCATTGCATACGGTAAACCAACACCCATGGTGCCTAGGCCACCAGAGTTGATCCATTGACGTGGACGTTTGTATTTGTAGTAGTTTGCACCAAACATCTGATGCTGACCCACGTCTGAAGTAATGATGGCTTCACCATTGGTCACACGATCTAATGCCTCAACCACTTGCTGAGGTTTCATTACACCATTTTGACCTGCTTCATAACGTAAGCCGTGTACTTTGCGCCATTCATTGATCTGAGACCACCATGCCGCAATTGCTTCAGGGTTTGGCTTAGATACATTCATTTGTTTGAGTTGTGCCAACATTTCTTGAAGTACTGGCTCTACTGCACCCACGATTGGGATGTGCGCCATAATCGTCTTCGAAATCGTTGCTGGATCAACATCAATATGAATGACTTTTGCATTGGTACAGAATTTTGCAGGGTTGTTGGTTACACGGTCATCAAAACGTGCACCAATGGCCAAAATCACATCTGCATTATGCATCGCCATGTTGGCTTCATAAGTACCATGCATCCCCAACATGCCCACGAATTGTGGATCATCACCTGGGAAAGCACCTAAGCCCATTAAAGTATTCGTAACTGGGTAACCCAATAAATGTGCAAGCTCAGTCAATAAGCCAGACGCATTGCCTTGAACCACACCACCACCGGTATAGATCATTGGGCGTTTAGCCGTAATCAACTCATCAATCGCTTTGCGAATTTGACCTGAGTGACCACGTGAAGGCGGCTGATATGAACGCATCTTCACTTTTTCAGGATATTCGTAGGCAAACTTTTCCGCAGGATTGGTCGCATCTTTTGGAATATCAACCACAACTGGACCTGGACGGCCAGACGCAGCAATATAGAATGCTTTCTTAATAATTGCAGGAATTTCGCTAGCGTGACGCACTTGGAAACTATGTTTTACGATTGGACGAGAAATACCAACCATATCTGTTTCTTGGAATGCATCTTCTCCAATCAGATGGCTTGCAACCTGACCAGACAGAATCACCATTGGGATTGAGTCCATGTAGGCTGTTGCGATTGGAGTGACGGTATTGGTTGCGCCCGGTCCAGAAGTGACCAGTACCACACCTGTCTTACCTGTTACGCGTGAGTATGCGTCTGCCATATGACCGGCAGCTTGCTCATGACGAACGAGGTAATGGTTGATTTTGTCTTGTTGAAATAGCGCATCATAAATATGTAATACAGCGCCGCCTGGATACCCAAAAACATGCTCTACGCCTTCGTCCGCAAGCGCACGAACGAGCATTTCACCACCAGATAAAAGTTCCAACGTGATTCACCCTAGTATTTTGCACAATTTATGGGAGACATAAATTGTGTTCATTCATTAACTTTTGCACTTTTTATAAGTGTGCGTATTCTACTCGTTTTTGCTGCAATAGGAAAAATTTTCTGAGACTCATCAGCCGTATAAACTTGATGACATCTCGAATCAAAATGTGCTGGGATAAGCATATTTCAAAAAATCATTCTCTCGGCTAGAAAGAATGTCCATTGCAAGCCATGACATTTATTCGAAGGGTGATCAAATAAACACATATAAAACTTGAGAAAGCATTCTTGTTTCTTTCATAAGCAATGTCAAGAACAAAGAAAAGGATTTTAACGAATATTTTTTAGCTGTTGTTTTTTTAGACACATTTCACGGAATTATTTGGTCTTGTCAAAACACCCATTTATCAAAAAACTATTTTCTTTTTAATGAAAAATAGGCATTGTAAACTGCTTATTTAGGCATTTTGATCGAATATAGACAGCATTCATTTGGGGAGATCAAACATGAATTTATCTTATTTAAAAACAACCTTGTACACAGTTGCAACCACAGCACTATTACTCTGTTCCAGCCAGAACTACGCACAACAATATTACAAATGGGTCGATGCCAATGGGTCAACCCATTACACCACTACGCCACCACCAAAAGGCTCAAAGCGTTTGGACAAAGTTTCAACATATGGTACGAGCCATCAAAACACCAATCCAACAACTCAACGCGGCCAGCAAGCGACTCCAGACGCTACACCAAATGTAACACAGCAAGCACCGCAGACAGCACCATCCACTCCGACGAACACAGTGAAACCGCAAAGCCAGCCATCTGCCAATGCACCATCTGTGCTATAAGCAGCCAGTTGATCCTGCAAGGTCATCTTCAACACGGCGGCCTTGCAGATAAAATCCCGATCTAAAAACTGACATTTCCTACAATTTTGCGCTATGCTGTGCAGCAATCTTAACTTTACTTTTTTGTTGTATCGCATATCCCTATGACGACTTCTCACATTGACTCCGAATATCAAGCAAGTGCCATTGAGCCTCAAGTTCAACAAGACTGGGACAATCGCAAAGTTTTTAAAGTTGCAGACACTGTAGAGGGCAAACATCGCTATATCCTGTCGATGTTCCCCTACCCAAGTGGCAAACTGCACATGGGGCATGTGCGTAACTACACCATTGGTGACGTGATCAGCCGTTTCCATCGCTTAAAAGGCGAAACAGTATTACAACCAATGGGTTGGGATGCGTTTGGTTTACCGGCTGAAAATGCGGCGATTGCACACCAAGTTGCACCTGCAAAATGGACGTTTGAAAACATTGCGTACATGCGTGACCAATTAAAGAAATTGGGCTTGTCTGTCGATTGGGATCGCGAATTTGCGACCTGTACGCCAGAGTACTATCACTGGGAACAATGGTTATTCGTACAACTTTATAAGAAAGGCTTGATCTATCGTAAGCTTTCAACCGTGAACTGGGACCCTGTTGACCAGACTGTGCTTGCCAATGAGCAAGTTGAAAACGGTCGTGGCTGGCGTTCAGGTGCATTGGTAGAAAAACGCGATATTCCGATGTACTACTTCCGCATCACCGACTATGCACAAGAATTATTAGACGATTTAGATACTTTAAAAGATGGCTGGCCACAACAGGTCTTGACCATGCAGCGTAACTGGATTGGCCGCTCGACGGGGATGGAGATTACCTTCCCTTCTGCCAATACTGAAATTTATGCAGATGGCTTAACGGTGTATACCACGCGTGCGGATACCTTAATGGGTGTAACCTATGTTGCTGTTGCAGCAGAACACCCAATGGCACTCAAAGCTGCTGAAAACAATCCTGAGCTTGCTGCATTTATTGAAGAATGCCGTATGGGTTCAGTGGCAGAAGCTGATTTAGCCACTGCTGAAAAGAAAGGTATGGCAACAGGCTTATCTGTTAAGCATCCAGTGACAGGTGAAGACCTCCCAGTTTGGATTGCTAACTATGTATTAATGTCATACGGTTCAGGCGCTGTAATGGCCGTTCCTGCACATGACGAACGCGACTTTGAATTTGCCAATAAGTTCAACTTGCCAATCAAACAAGTGATTGATGCCAAAGGCGCTGATGATGCTGAATACTCAGCTGCTGAATGGCAAGAATGGTATGGTTCTAAAGATGGCAAACTGGTGAATTCAGGCGAGTTTGATGGTTTAGCATTCCAAGCTGCTTATGATGCCTTCCTTGCAAAATTAGAACCACAAGCATTAGCCAACTCTAAGGTTCAATTCCGTTTACGTGACTGGGGTGTTTCTCGTCAACGTTACTGGGGTTGCCCAATTCCAATGATCAACTGTAATAGCTGTGGTCAAGTCACTGTTCCAGAAGATCAATTACCTGTGGTATTACCGACCGATGTGGTTCCAGATGGTTCAGGTAACCCATTGAATAAGATGCCTGAATTCTATGAAACCAAATGCCCAAGCTGTGGCGGCGATGCGCGTCGTGAAACAGATACCTTGGACACCTTTGTAGAGTCCTCTTGGTACTATGCACGTTATGCATCTCCAGACTTTACCGGTGGTATGGTAAAACCTGAAGCAGCACAAAGCTGGCTTCCTGTGAACCAATATATCGGTGGTGTTGAACATGCCATCTTGCATTTACTTTATGCACGTTTCTTCCATAAGTTGATGCGTGATGAAGGTGTGGTACAAGGTAATGAACCTTTCACTAACTTGCTCACCCAAGGCATGGTGTTGGCTGATACCTTCTATCGTGAAGCTGAGAATGGCAAGAAAACTTGGTTCAACCCTGCTGACATCGAATTAGAACGTGATGAAAAAGGTCGTATCCTGTCTGCGAAATATTCAGGTGATGGTCAGGAAGTTGTGATTGGCGGACAAGAAAAAATGTCGAAGTCGAAAAACAACGGCATTGATCCGCAAGCGATTATTGATCAATACGGCGCAGATACGGCTCGTGTCTTCATGATGTTCGCTGCACCACCAGATCAATCACTCGAATGGTCTGATGCCGGTGTTGAAGGGGCTAACCGCTTCTTGAAACGTGTATGGCGTTTGGCTGCTGGCTTCTTGGAAAAAGGCAACCCAGCAACGGCAATTGATACTGCAAACTTATCGAAAGATGCACAAGATTTACGTCGTAAAACCCACGAAACCATTCAAAAAGTGGGTGATGACATCGAACGTCGTCATGCGTTCAATACAGCAATTGCAGCATTGATGGAATTGCTCAATGCCAGCAACAAGTTTGAAGCAAAAGATGACAATGATGTTGCTGTTGCACGTGAAGCAATCACCACCTTATTGACGCTACTTGCCCCATTTGCACCACATTTGAGTCAAACGTTGTTAACTCAGTTTGGTTTGGAATTAACAACGATTGAATTCCCACAAGTGGATGAGTCAGCGTTAACCCGTAATACGCAAACGATTGTTGTACAAGTGAATGGTAAACTTCGTGCTAAGTTAGACGTCGCAGTCGATATCTCAAAAGATGAGTTATTGGCTTTGGCAAAAGCATTACCAGAAGTGCAACAATTCTTGACTGGCCCAACCAAGAAAGAAATTGTAGTACCGAATAAACTTGTTAATTTAGTGGTTTAATGTGCTGCTTAAATTCCCCTGCGACTAGCAGACGGAATTTGTAGAAACAAAACCTCATCAAAGCCCGCTGTCATTCATCGGGCTTTGATTCTAAAATGTGGTCAATTTATCAAGATTAAATCTTCCATATTGAATGGAATATCATAAAGGACAAAGCATGCATTTAGCTCAACGTTTAGCTACTATCGTTTTAACTTTAGGTCTAAGTGCAGGCTTGGTCGGCTGTGGCTTTCATCTAAAGGGAAGTAACCCGACAGCGGCACCCTTGGTCTACAACAAGCTGACTTTAGTCCTACCTGACAATACGGATCAGTTTGAAAACCAGCTCAGCATTTATCTTGGTGCAACGGGCGTACAACTCAGTAATGCCAATGATGCCTATGTGCTTCGTGTGCTGGATTACACTCCACGCCGTCAACTGTTGAATGGTAAATTGACTGAGGCCTTATTGCGTTTAACCGTGACTTTCCAGATCGAAGACCGCCAAGGTAAGCAAATTACTGAACCGCGTACCTTAACTGCTTCTCGTACCTATCAATACGACGTGGCAACGGTGAATACCGATAATCAACAAGAAGCGTATTTGAATCGCATTCTTATTGATGATATGGCACAGCAAATCACGCGTCAGATTGCAGCCAATCGTTTGCCGAAAGCACAACCTTAATTCATCATTATGAAACTGGATTATGTGCAAGCCTTAAAACGGGTTGATGAGGCTCGCGGTGCATGGATCATGCATGGACAAGAGCCCCTACTTGAACAAAACTTGCTTGATGCATTTCGTAAAAGCTGGCAACAGCAAGAAGTTGAACGGCAGCGTTATGATATCAATAGCGTGAATGACTGGAAAAATGTCTTTAACGCGCTGAATAGTTTATCCCTGTTCTCACAACAACTTGCGATTGAAGTACATGGCAATATCAAACCTGATGCCAATGGCTTAAAACTGCTGAAAAGCTATATTCAACATAATGAACATAACCTCTTATTGGTTGTTTTACCGAAGCAAGACAGCAGCAGTTTAAAATCAGCTTTTTTCCAAGTGGTCGAAGCCAATGGTGTAGTGGTTCCACTGACTGCAACCTACCCACAAGATCGACAACGAATTTTAAGCATAGAAGCAGAAAAGCTCGGGATTCAGCTGAATAATGATGCTTGGCAATGGCTCATGCAGCACCATGAACATAACCTGCTCGCGGCAAAAAATAGCTTGATGCGGGTTGCAGATACGTTCCCCGATATTCAACAGATTCAAATTGAACAACTATATTCCTGCTTACAGGATCAATCGCGTTATACGACTTATGACTTAAGTGATGCCTTGCTTGCTGGAAACTTGGCGCAGTCGGTCAAGATTTATCAATACTTGATTGCTGCGGGCGAGCCAGATAGCCTGATCTTATGGACCTTAAGCAAAGAAATGCGCTTATTGATGCAATTGTTTGAACAACCGCACAATGCCATTCAACTCGGGATCTGGAAAACCAAAGTCTCGCAATATCAGCAAGCTCTACGCCGTTTAAACCCGAGACAATTCCTAACTTGGTCTGATTTATTACTGCGCATTGATGCTTCGATTAAAGGCATGTCCAAAGAAAACCCTGAACAACTGATGCTACAAGCCTTAGCTGAATTGTGTGGTACCACCCTGTTTGCTCAACCTGCTTAGAGCATTCATCTTCATCACATAATAAGAATAATGGATCAACACATGTCATTCCATTTAAGCCCCGACCAAATCAAGCTGATCAAAAGTCTATTCCAACAAGCCGACAGTCTGATCATCAGCGCAGGTGCAGGCATGGGCGTTGACTCGGGGTTGCCCGATTTCCGCGGCAATCAAGGCATGTGGCAAGCCTATCCAGAGCTAGGTAAACAACGTATCGATTTTACCGAAATTGCCAATCCAGCCGCATTTAAACGGCATCCACGTTTGGCTTGGGGATTTTACGGACACCGTCTAGCCCTGTATCGTCAAACCACACCGCATTCAGGCTTTCTACAACTCAAGCAACTGGCTGAAATATTAGATTTACCGACTTTTGTATTTACCTCGAATGTCGATGGCCAATTTCAAAAAGCTGGCTTTGCTCTGGATCAGATCTATGAATGTCATGGCTCAATTCATCATCTGCAATGTCTGGACGCTTGTACACAGACCATTTGGTCAGCGGATGAATTAGAGCCTGAAATTGATGATCAAGACTGTCAATGGCTCGGGCAATTGCCACAATGTCCGCACTGTGGTGCACTGGCACGACCGAATATTTTAATGTTCAATGATATGGGTTGGATCAGCCATCAACAGGATCAGCAGGCAAAAGGCTTAAAAGCTTTTCTAAAATCCCAGCATCGCCCTATTGTCATTGAAATGGGTGCGGGTACAGCCATTCCAACCGTGCGTTATTTTAGTGAGCAATTTGCGCCAGGTCTGATTCGAATTAACCCACGTGAATATACGCTTCCTGCACAAGGCGGTCTTGCCCTTGCAGCAACTGCCGAACAAGGAGTTCACAGTATTTATCAGATTTTTATAGAATAACTTATTGGCAAAAAAGCAAATAATTCTCATTCTAGATTAAAAATATTCACGCTTTATCCTTATTTCACTTTTATACTAAGTCCAGTTTTTCACTTTTGACCTGCTGCCATGCCAAAAACAAATGCTAAAAAAATCCAGCCTCGTAAAATCATCATGATCGCAATCGGAGTGCTCATCATTGCAGCGCTCGGATGGATGTTCTTCAAACCTAAAGCCCAAGCACCACAATATATTAGTGCGGAAGTCTCTCGCGGCGATATCGAAGATTCGGTGTTAGCTACTGGGGTACTTGAAGCCACTAAAATGGTGAGTGTTGGTGCACAGGTATCGGGTCAGGTGAAAAAAATGTATGTGCAATTGGGCGACCAAGTTAAACAAGGTCAGTTGATTGCACAAATTGATTCGATTCGCCAAGAAAACGAACTTAAAACCGCCGATGCCAGTATTAAAAATCAACAAGCGCAACTCGCAGTACAGCAAGCCAATTTAGCTAAGGTCGAAGCAGAATATAAACGTCAGCAAGCCATGTACAGCCAAGATGCGACTTCACGTGCTGAACTCGAAACTGCTCTCGCAAACTTTAAAACAGCACAAGCACAAATTGCATCGATTAATGCACAAATCGAGCAATCTCGCTTGACCTTGGCAACTGCGAAAGAAGATTTAGGCTATACCCGTATCGTGGCGCCGATGGATGGCACCATTGTGGCGATTGTGACTGAAGAAGGTCAAACCGTAAACGCCAACCAAACCGCACCAACCATTGTAAAATTGGCCAAACTCGACACCATGACCATTAAAGCGCAGATTTCTGAAGCTGATGTCATGAAAGTTGAAAAAGGCCAAACCGTGTATTTCACCACTTTAGGTAATAGTGATAAAAAACATTACGCTAAATTGCGCCAAGTAGAACCTGCACCCAATTCAATTAATACGGAAACCACCAGTAGCAGCAGTTCATCAACGTCAAATGCTGCGGTGTACTACAACGCTTTATTTGATGTACCGAATGAAGATGGCAAACTTCGTATTGATATGACCGCGCAGGTTTATATTGTGCTGGCAGATGCAAAAAATGCACTGACCGTCCCTGCGGCAGCCATTCAGACCCAACGCGGCAACCGTGCTAAAGGTGGTCAAGCCAATGCCAATAAGTCTGCAGAATCAGCAAAAAAATCAGATACAGACCAAGCACAACGTCCAAAACGCCTAGAACTGAGTGAAGAAGAAAAAGCCTTGGTTGCGCAGGGTAAAGCATCAACAGGTATGGTGCGTGTGCTACAAGCGGATGGTACGGCTCAACCGCAACCTGTGTTGATTGGTCTGAATAACCGCGTCACGGCACAAGTGCTGAAAGGCTTAAAACAAGGCGATCAAGTGGTGATTGCAGATGGCTCTGACAGCTCAAATGAAGCAGCCAAACGTAGCAACCAACGTGCAATGAGAATGTAATATGACTCAAAATCAAACACATTCATCACAGCCACTGCTTGAGGTCAGTCAGCTCACCCGTGAATTTCCCGCGGGTGAAGCAACCGTACAGATCCTCAAAGGCATTGATTTAAAAATTTATGCAGGTGAGTTGGTTGCCATTGTCGGGCAATCAGGCTCAGGTAAATCGACCCTGATGAATATCTTGGGTTGTCTGGATAAACCGACCGCAGGCAGCTATCGGGTCAATGGTCGAGAAACCCGTCAGCTTGAACCTGATGAACTGGCACAACTGCGCCGTGAATATTTTGGTTTTATTTTCCAACGTTATCACTTACTCGGCGATTTGAGTGCTTCAGGTAACGTTGAAGTGCCTGCAATTTATGCAGGAGTTGATAGCCATCTTCGTCAGGAACGCTCTGCTGAATTGTTGTCCGAACTAGGACTTGAAGAACGCTTACATCATCGCCCTAGCCAGCTATCTGGTGGTCAGCAACAACGTGTCTCGATTGCACGTGCGCTGATGAATGGTGGGGATGTGATTCTTGCCGATGAACCCACAGGTGCCTTGGATAAGAATAGTGGTATTGAAGTAATGCGCATTTTGCGTGAGCTGAATGCCAAAGGCCATACCATTATTCTGGTCACACACGATCTTAATGTCGCTAAGAATGCAACGCGTATTATCGAGATCAGTGACGGTAATATTATTTCCGACCGTGCCAATGAGCCTGAACATAGTGATCCAGAACTTGAGCATCAAACCCTAGAGCGTAACCCGCAGAAGAAAACCTCCGCTTGGCGTTCTTTCTTTGACCGTCTTGGTGAAGCCTTCCGTATGGCATTACTCGCCATGAATGCGCACCGTATGCGGACTTTTTTGACCATGCTCGGGATTATTATCGGGATTGCATCCGTGGTCTCCGTGGTGGCGCTGGGGAATGGCTCACAGAAGCAAATTCTAGAAAATATCAGTAGTCTGGGAACCAATACCATTACCGTCTATCAAGGTCGTGGCTTTGGTGATAACTCACGGACCTCACAAGCCAAAACATTGGTGCCTGCTGATGCCGAAGCATTGGCCGAACAGCCCTATGTGGATGGGGTCAGCCCTTCTGCCAATACCAGTTTAACCTTGCGCTATAAAGATACCGAAGCCGCAGCAACGGTGAATGGTGTCAGTGCTGATTTCTTCTATGTTCGTGGTATGACCTTTAAATCAGGGCAACCTTTTGATAAGGCAAGTGTGACTGAACGCGCCCAAGATGTGGTGATTGATACCAATACGGAAAAAACCTTCTTTGCAGATGGTACCAATCCTGTCGGTCAAGTGCTGTTATTGGGCAGTGTTCCAAGTCGAATTATTGGCGTGATTGATGCCCAGCAAGGCTTTATGGGAAATTCAGACAGCCTCAACGTCTATCTGCCCTACTCGACTGTCATGAGCCGTATGCTAGGTCAATCCAATGTACGTAGCATCATCGTGCGTATCAAAGATGAATACCCAAGTAGCGCTGCTGAAAACGCGATTCTGACCTTGCTGGAACAACGTCACGGCGCACAAGATGTGTTTACCCAAAACTCTGACAGTATTCGTGAAACCATTCAGCAAACCACTGCAACCATGACCTTGCTGATTTCAGCGATTGCGGTCATTTCATTGGTGGTGGGTGGTATTGGCGTGATGAACATTATGCTGGTTTCCGTGACTGAGCGGACCCAAGAAATCGGGGTACGCATGGCGGTTGGTGCTCGTCAAAGTGATATTTTGCAGCAATTCCTGATTGAAGCAATTCTGGTCTGTTTATTGGGCGGTATCTTGGGTGTGCTGCTATCTTTAGGCATTGGACAGATTATTGGACACTTTGCCAAAGGCATCATTGAAATGAGTTATTCGACCACTTCAATTGTTGCAGCCTTTGTCTGCTCAAGCATGATTGGTATTGTATTTGGCTTCTTGCCAGCACGAAATGCAGCACAACTCGATCCAGTTGCTGCTTTAGCGAGAGAATAACCATCAAAAATTGATCTCAGAAATAAGATACTCGGGAATGTCATCCGCAACCTGCCTGGTATCAACAAGATATTGTTTCTGTGAAAAGTTAGATAAATGAAAAAATAAAACAGGTTTTGCGGATGACGATGGTTTTGCCTACTTTTCCCGAAATGAGAAACATCGTTTCGTAAGGTAGGTCGAGCCGAAGGCTTAAACTGAAAATGGATGAGAACTCGATAAGACACTGTCTCGATAATCATGCTCTTTCAAATTATTAAGGGAATGACGATCAATGTTATTCAAACAACATAAAATCGCACTTGCACTTTGTCTCAGCACATCATTAGCTGGCTGTTCTGCTGTCGTCAAAACACCCTATAACGCACCAACCGTCCAAGTGCCACAACAGTTCCAATACGATGCACAAAAAAGTAAAAGCATCCATCTAACTGATCAGTGGTGGACATTATTTAATGATGCCCAATTAAATCAATTGGTCGATCAAGTGTTGGCTAAAAATAGTGACTTAAGTGTCGCAGGCATCACCTTGCAACAAGCCCGCCTACAAGCAGGTCTCGCTGAAAATAAACAAGGGATTCGAACCAGTTCTAGTGTTTCCGCAGGTCATAATATTGATCTGCGTTCTGGCGATGGTTCTGATCGTGGTTTATCCACCAGCGTTGGCGTCAGCTATGAACTCGATTTATTTGGCAAACTCGCCAATCAAACGGAAGCAAGTCGATGGGAAGCTTTAGCCACTGAACAAGATTTACAAGCGACTGCACAAAGTTTGGTTGGCACAACAGCAAAGCTGTATTGGCAGTTGGGCTATCTGAATGAACGCTATCAAACTATTCAGCAGAATCTCGCCTCAACTCAAAAAACCTACTCTTTGGTTCAATCACAATATAAAGCAGGTGCAGTATCTGGTTTGGATTTAACCCAAGCGGAACAATCGGTGCAAAGCCAAAAAGCCAGTTTAAGCCAAATTGAGCAGCTGCGTGTTGAAGCACGTACTGCGCTTGCAGTGCTGCTGCATGAACCTGTACAACAACTGAATATTCAAGAGCCTGCGCAGTTACCTCGCAATGCCCTGCCGAATATCGCGGTCGGACTCCCTGCTGATATTTTATCGCGCCGCCCAGACCTACAAGCCTCTGAGTTACGCCTACGCAAGACTTTAGCGAATAAGGATGCAACCAAAGCCAGCTATTACCCTTCAATTAATTTGACCGGGAATGTTGGTTCTTCCAGCACATCTTTAACCCAACTATTAAAGAATCCAGCTTTAACTTTGGGTGCGAGCCTGAGCCTACCCTTTCTTCAATATAATGATATGAAGAAAGACATTGCAATCAGCGATCTTGAGTACGAAAAAGCCATTACTCAATACCGTCAGACGCTGTATCAAGCTTTTGCTGATGTTGAAAATGCGCTATCCAATCGCACTCAGCTAAATCAGCAAGTACAGTTACAGCAACGTAATGTTGAGCTGGCAGATAAAACTGAACGTTTAACCGAAGTGCGTTATCGCAATGGAGCGATTGCTTTAAAGAATTTACTGGATGCGCAGGAAACCACACGTAATGCCCGACTCAGCTTGGTTGAAACCAAGCAGAATCAATACAATGCCTATGTGACATTAATGCAAGCCATGGGTGGAAGTCCTGTAAAAGAACTACCAAAACAATAGTCCTCGCGCTATTGTTTAATCGCTTAAAGTCCTCGGCTCATTTTTGAATAAACCGAGGACTTTTGTTTTATTCCTCGATTTTTCTATTTATGCAAATATTGTGATTTTATCTTTGAACAAAACATAGATACATAATATAAAAAATATAATTGGTTATACAGCAAGTCTGGAGTATAACTATAGTAATATCCTTTCATAAAAATGGAAAAATAAAATAGAATTCAAGGCGCTCAAAGGAGAGTATATAGACCATCTTAATTATGAATTTCTTTCAAAGTCTCACATTAACCTATAAGTATACAGCGAGATATCTTGCAAATTAGATGAATAATGATAATGGAGTAGAAATAAATAGTTCAGATTTTTCTATTCGATTCTAATACTAACCTTTACACCTAGCTAGCAAGAGATAATAAGTCGCTCTAGAGTACTTTGGTACATCATTAACTCCAACGTTATATTTCATAAATAGATAATTAATGACTAATAGAATTTTACCAACACCAGAAAAGTTCGCATCCTGTCCTTATGACAAGAAGATTCTTTCATTTTATGAGGGGCAATTTGAGAGTGTCTTTGTCATATTTCATCCTTTTTTTATGTCTACTAAAATTGAACTCGAGTGTTTTTGCCCATCAAGATGGCCTAGTAAGCATCAATTTATTGAGGGCTGCTCTACAATAAGCTGGAGTGAAACTCTATTACTTTCAGGACTTACAACGTTTTCAGATATAGATATTGGTCTAAGAACCATAATTAATGGCATAAAGCCAGAACGATCAAACAAATATTTTTCCGAAAAGCTTACGGCGCTTCAAAGTCAGCATATTATCCTTCCACAAGAGGGTTATTTATCCCCCTTTATTGAAAATAAACTCTTAAATGCCATCAAAATAATTGGGCATAATTGGCTTTGGGTCGGAGATGAATTCGGCACAGAAAGGAAGCTTTACTGGGTTGAAGACCTAATTGAAAAAGACGAAATACCTGCCCATGGTTGTGTATTTGCACACGATCATAGTCTACTCATAACAACACATTGGGATAGCCACTGTTCATTTCTTTGTTCTTCTAAAGAGATTATTGATAAAATTTTAGAAATTGAACCATTTGAAGGCTTTTTTTGTACTCAAAATACAGAAGTTTATTGGAGCTTATACGAAATATAAAAAAGCAATCAGCGACTCCACTAATTCCGAACGCTAAAATTTAATACTCTCAAAAAACAAAGCCGCTCTAAAAGCGGCTTTATTAAATAATTTAGATCAATCTAATTATTCATCATCCATCATGCTTTGGCTCATACCAACCGTATTGAAGCCACCATCAACATACATGATTTCGCCTGTAATACCTGAAGCCCACGGCGAGCAAAGGAATAATGCGGCATTACCCACTTCTTCAATGGTCACATTACGTTTTAATGGTGCAATCTTTTCATTGGCATCTAACATTTTACGGAAAGATTTAATCCCTGAAGCTGCCAAAGTACGGATTGGACCCGCAGAAATTGCATTCACGCGAATACCATCTACACCCAAGCTTGACGCCAAATAACGAACGCCCGCTTCTAACGATGCTTTCGCCATGCCCATCACGTTATAGTTCGGCATCACACGCTCAGAACCTTGATAAGTCAAAGTCAATAAACAACCTTGGCGCGCTTGTAATAATGGTTTAGCCGCACGTGCCATTGCGATAAAGCTGTAGGCACTAATGTCATGCGCAATTTTAAAACCATCGCGATCAGTCACGTCAGTAAAGTCACCGTCAAGCGTATGTGCAGGGGCAAAACCAATTGAATGCACTACACCGTCTAAACCATCCCAGTGTTTTGCCAATTCAACAAAAGCATTGTCAATTTCTGCGTCAACAGCAACATCACAAGGAAAAACCAGTGTTGAACCAAACTGTGCTGCAAAATCATCGACACGTTTTTTCAGCTTTTCATTTGGATAAGTAAACGCAAGCTCAGCACCTTCACGGTGTAAGGCAGAAGCAATACCGAAAGCAATCGACAATTTACTTGCAATACCGGCAATTAAAAAACGTTTACCAGCTAAAAGTCCTTGTGACATCTTATTCTCACTCGAAAAATTTTCACCACATCATGCCAATATTCCGCCGCTTGCGGAATTGCATAATCCACCTTTTTTACAATCTTGCATAAAAAAATCGCCTTCAAGAGAAGACGATTGGTATTTTATCTTGCTTTGGGCTTAGTCATCGCCACGAAGCAAACTGAGTAAACGCAAGAATGAATAATACATCCACACCAAAGTTGCCAATAAGGCAATGGCACAGATCCATTCAAATGCTTTTGGTGCGCGTTGTGCAGCCGCATTTTCAATCAAGTCAAAATCTAAGATCAGGTTTAATGAAGCAATCACTGCAACAAAGGCAGCAAAGCCAATACCCAACCAGTTACTTTCAAAGATATAAGGAATGCTTGAACCAAATGCTAAACGCAAAATGATCTGTACGACAAATACCAAGGCAATCGCAATCGAGGCAGAAATCACAACTGCTTTAAACTTTTCAGTGGCGCGAATCACTTGGAATTTATATAAGGCAAATAAAACCAATGTGGTCACAAAAGTAGCAAGCAGAGCTTGTAAAGGGACACCAGGATATTTCAATTGGAAAATAAACGATACACCACCTAAAAACGCCCCTTCAAATAAGGCATAAGGAATGGCTAAAGCTGGTGCAGTATTAGATTTAAAAGTGGTAATTAAGGCAAGGATTAAACCACCTACTGCACCAATAATCGTTGCAGCATAGGCAATCGACAGATTAGCAGTCATCGCACAGTAGAAAAATAAGGCCATGCCTAAAACAGCTGCAATCACCGTTAACAGGACTGATTTTTGAATCGCACCCTGAATGGTCATTGGCTCAGCCAAATCTTGATAGGTTTCTACCCGTGTTAAAATAGGGTTAGTACTTTGCATGTACGCTCTCTTTTTTATAGTTTGCAATTAAACATCGAGTTTAAGCGATTTTTTGAGCAAGCCCAAATTTTTTCACATATTAAAAAAGGAGCTTACGCTCCTTTTTATACATTGTTCATAAACTGATTAGTTATCGTTATTCATGATAAAAAAGTATTCACGATAGTATTTCAATTCTGCAATCGAATCACGGATGTCATCCATCGCCAAGTGCGAAGCATTTTTCTTTAAGCCGCTCATAATTTCAGGTCTCCAGCGTTTCGCTAACTCTTTCACCGAAGACACATCTAAATTACGATAATGGAAGAATTGTTCTAATTCAGGCATCAAACGATGTAAGAAACGGCGATCTTGGCAAATCGAGTTCCCACACATTGGTGATGATTTTGGACTCACCCATTTCTTTAAAAACTCAAGGGTTTGCTGTTCTGCATCTTCAGCCTTAAGTTTGCTGCGGCGTACTCGCTCAATCAGACCCGACTGGCCATGTTGTTTGGTATTCCACTCATCCATCGCATTTAGAATCAAATCAGATTGATGTACCGCTAAAACAGGTCCTTCAGCCAAGATATTCAAATGGTCATCTGTAATAATTGTTGCAATTTCAATAATCTTGTCGTTATCGGTATCGAGACCTGTCATTTCCAGATCGATCCAAATTAATCGTGTATCAGGGGTGCTGCTCATGGATGGCGATTCTAATGTGCTTAAAAACATCAATAGTAGCAAATTAATTACATCTTGGCTGTAATTCTATAGCGGCTTCGTGCTATTTTTGCGGTCTTCAAAGTGTGGATTTTTTGGGATATGAATGGCTTTAATTCGTAAGCGTCGTTTAACCGAACAACAGCAGCGTCGTATTGAGAAACAGCATAAATCACGTCAAGACGACATTGATACATCGCAAGATCTGGATGGACTGGTTGTTCAGCATTATGGTCGTCAACTCGAAGTACAAGCTTTATCTGTGCCTGAACAGCACCCTGAAAAACCACATGTGGTTGAAGGTGAACCAGAACCGTTCTGGAAACCGATTGAACTCGACAGCGTTTGGCGCTGTCATACCCGTACCAACCTAGAACTGTTGGTCACAGGTGATCGGGTTAAATGGCAGGCCGATCCAATTACTGGCTTAGGTATTATCACCGCAATTTACCCAAGACAATCCTTGCTCACCCGACCAGACCGTTATCATAAGGTCAAACCTGTCGCCGCCAATATTAGTCTGATTGTGATTGTATTTGCCCCGCTGCCAGAACCTGCTCCAACCTTGATTGACCGCTATCTGGTCGCGTGTGCCGATGCCAATATCCCTGCGCTGTTAGTACTGAATAAATCTGACTTGCTTACGGACAATGATCCGATTCTGACCTTACTGAGTGAATATGAATCTTTAGGTTATGAAACCTTGATTTGTCATTCACAAGGTGACTTATCTGCGCTTTCAAATCGTATTGATAATGAAACCGTTGCCTTTGTTGGGCAGTCAGGGGTTGGTAAAAGTTCATTGATCAATACCATTGTTCCCGATGCAGCACAGAAGACCAATGTCATTTCAGAGAACTCGGCACTGGGTCAACATACCACTACTTCTACTCGTTTGATTAAATTTGGAACAAACGGTGCATTGATTGATTCCCCAGGAATCCGTGAATTTGGGCTGTGGCATCTCAGTTTAGAAAAGGTTCGTACCGGTTTTCCAGAGATTGAAGCCCATTTAGGGCTTTGCCAATTTCGTAACTGTACCCATACCCATGAGAAAAATTGTGCGCTGAAACAAGCGGTTGATGCAGGTGAAATTTTGCCGCGCCGTTTGGACAGTTATTTACGTTTACTGGATGAAATTCAGGAAGCACAGCAAAAAAGTTAATTTTCTTCGCTGCTTGCCCTTGAACTAAAGATTTTGATCACCATTGAGATAAGTTATACTCAGGGTCAATTTTGATTTTAACTTTAGGTGACTTGTGGAACGCTGGTTAGAGTTTATGGGGAATCACCCCTTCTTATTTGGTGCGCTCGGCGTGTTAATCGTGTTGTTCTTTGTTTTAGAAGGACAGCGCAACGGTCGTAAAATTTCACCACAATCTCTAGGTATTTTGGTCAAAGCAAAAAATGCGATTTTGATCGACTTACGTGATGGAAAAGATTTCCGTGATGGTCACATCAGCGGCAGCCGTAACATTCCATATAGCCAGATTACAAGTCATGTCGATGAATTAAAAGCAAGTGATCGTCCCTTGGTCTTCATTTGTAACTTAGGTCAGGTTGCAGGCTCAGCATTGCAAAAAGTTGGTCATGCCGACAGCTACCGCTTAGACGGTGGTATTAGCAATTGGAAAGCTCAAGGCTTACCTTTAGTGAAAAGCAAAACCAAAGCTTAAGGAGAGATAAAATGACTACGCAAAACGTCACCATTTATTCAACGCTTTCTTGCCCATATTGCGTACGCGCAAAACAATTACTTGAGCGCAAAGGCGTTGCTTATAAAGAAATTAATCTTTCCAATGAAGCGCCAGAAGTTCGTATTGAGTTAATGCAACGTACTAATCACCGTACGGTGCCGCAAATTTTTATCAAAGACCAATTCATTGGCGGTTTTGATCAACTTTATGCTTTAGAGCGTGAAGGTAAACTCGACCAATTATTAGCTTAACAACATCTAAATCCAAGATTTAAGGAAAAACAATGAGCGAAGAACAAGTTCAACCACAACTCGCGTTAGAACGTATCTATACCAAAGACATTTCTTTTGAAGTTCCAGGTGCACAAGTTTTTACTAAGCAATGGCAACCTGAACTGAACATCAATTTATCTTCTGCTGCAGAAAAAATTGATCCAACTCATTATGAAGTGTCTTTAAAAGTTGTGGTTCAAGCCAACAACGAAAATGAAACTGCGTTCATCGTAGATGTAACGCAATCAGGCATTTTCTTGGTTGATGGTGTAGAAGAAGATCGCCTTCCATACATCTTGGGTGCTTATTGCCCAAATATCTTGTTCCCGTTCTTACGTGAAGCTGTGAATGATTTAGTGACTAAAGGTAGCTTCCCGCAATTGCTGCTTACTCCAATCAACTTTGATGCTGAATTTGAAGCAAATATGCAACGCCTACAAGCGGATGCAGATGCGCAAGGTCAAGCATAAGCTTTATCCTGCCTTATCCAAAAAAGGACTGATTTTTCAGTCCTTTTTTTATGCTCAATCCACAATGGTTCTAAAGGTCAGATTCACCCGCGCCGTACTGACTTTCTTCGTCGGTGGTAAGCGATGCAACCAGTAGGTCTGCGTGGTATCTTTCATCACCAATAAACTGCCATGTTCTAAATAAAGTTCAACTTTTTCTTTGCTCTGCTTATGTTTAAATGCAAATTTTCGCTCAGCGCCAAAGCTAAATGAGGCAATTGCCCCATCTTTTTTTAAGTCTGTTTCAGCATCGCTATGCCACGCCATTCCCTCTTCACCACTATGATAAAGATTTAGCAAACAAGAGTTGAATGTCTCACCGCTTAACTCTTCGGCCAGTTGTTTTAACTCCAGTAATTCCTGTGTCCACGGCAAGGCATATTTATTCATATTGGAATAGGTATATTCAAAGCGTCGATCCCCATACCAAGCCACTTTACGTTTAGTCGTCAATAACTTTCCAAAAATCAGCGCCTGATCATTTTCCCATGCAATGGTCTGCATCAGTTGATCAAAATAATAATCTGCAGCCGCAGTCTGCACCACTTTGCCGTAGTACTGTACCGTGCCGTCATAGGGCAAATGATTCTGCTTTGGATCAGCTTCAATATCAAATAGTTGCATCTTTCCACTTCTTATAGGCTTGCTGCATACAATGTCCACACGGTCGGAAACCTTGTGCAATTGCTTCTTGCTCATCGACAAAAAATACCCGATTCTTTTTTAGCATGCGCTTCCCTGAGGCACAGGTCAATCTGCCATAAATCTTAAGCTGTGCATTGCCTGCAAATACAATCTGTTGCTGTTTCAGTTTTTGATGTAACTCGGTCTGTGTTAAGTCTAGATGCCGCCACATCAGATTAACTCACCGCATCATGGAAAATAATCCCGAGGCTATAACGTTCACCTCGATGAATGGGGCTGACACCATGCTTCATATTGACCCGATAATAGCCCTTACTGCCTTTTTCAGGTTTAAACTGCGTGGTGAAAATCAACAGATCACCTTGCTGTGGCTGCACCACCATGGCCTTAGATTGTGCTCTGGGTGTTTGTTGGGTAAAAACCAATTCTCCGCCACTAAAATCCACATTCGGCTGACTCAATACAATCACTAGCTGTATCGGGAAATACACCTCACCATATAAGTCCTGATGAAGCGTATTAAAGCCGCCTTGCCCATATTTCAAAATCAATGGCGTTGCCAGCCTTTGTCCCTGTTGATGGCACTGCTGTAAAAACTCAGCATGGGAGGATGGAAATGTATGTTCTAACCTCAGCACCCGAAACCATGCATTGGCAATCGGTACCAAATATGGATAAATCTCATGCCGTATCCGCTCAATCAGATTCGGTAATGGGTAAGTAAAATACTTGTATTCACCTCGACCAAAACGATAACGCTGCATCTCTACAGTTTTACGGTACAGTTCGGTTTGCGGATATGCCTGTTTCAGCATTTCACATAACTCGGTCGATAGAACCTGCTCGATCAGGGCAAAGCCTTGTTGGTGCATTTGCTCAGTGATGGCCTCCCAATCCGCAGCTTGAATCTGATCGATCACCGCTTGGATTTGTGTCAATTCAGGTGGCTGCATGGGTTTGTACCCCCTCCCAACCAATCAATGCTGTTTTACGCAATGTCCCCCACTCATAGCCACCCAAAGCACCAGTGGACTGAATCACCCGATGACAGGGAATCAGAAATGCCACAGGATTACTGCCAATCGCGGTGCCAACAGCTCGAGCCGCTTTGGGATGCTCAATCGCCTTGGCCAACTCACCATAGGTTGAGAGCTGCCCCATTGGAATCTTGAGCAGGCTTTGCCATACTTTAAGCTGAAACTCGGTGCCTTTTAAATGCAGTTTAATCTCTGCCAATTGCGGTTGATCCTTTTGAAACAAGGCCAAAGCACTGTGTTGAAATGCATCGAGCTGTTCAATAAACTCAGCCTGAGGAAATTGTGCTGTTAACTGTTGCAAGGCATCAGCCCGATTCTCCACAAAACTCAGTGCACAAATGCCTTTATGTGTGGATGCAATCAACACTTCACCAAACAAGGTCTCTGCGAATTGATAGTGAATCGTCAGGCTCTGTCCACCATGTTTATATTCAGCAGGGGTCATCCCTTCGATCTGAATAAACAGATCATGCAATCGACTGGTGCTGGACAGTCCTGTGGCAAAGGTTGCATCAAAAATACTGCCCTGCTCTTGTTTTAAAATCTTCTTGGCATGTTCAACACTTATATACTGCAAAAATTTTTTGGGACTGGTGCCGACCCACTCGGTAAATAAACGCTGAAAATGCGCTGGGCTTAAATGAATATGTGCCGCCACTTCATCCAGTTGCGGCTGTTGCTGAAAGTTCTGTTGAATATACTGAATCGCTTGAGCAATGCGTTCATAATTACGTTGTTGTGAGGACATATCATCACCTCTCATCATTCATGTTTTCACTGTAGCAACTTTGCCATTATGTGAAAATCTGAATCATGCTCAGTCTTCGTTTTGTCTTTGTAGTGTCTCAAATCCCGATAAAAAAAAGCCGTACTTCTTGAAGTACGGCGCTATCATTTCGATGACCAATCTTTATAGATTAATGGGTGTAATACTTATGTCCTTGGTCACGTAATTCAGCAATTTTTTTGCCTTGTTTTTTCGCTTCATCCAGCTTACCTGCTTGCACCAACAATTTGGCTTTATCAATTTCCCCGACAATCTGGTCGAATAAAGCAGTAGAGGCTGGCACTTTTTCAGTGGTATTCGGCGCTAATTTATATTGTTTTGAATGGGTCGCAGCAGCACGCATATTATCCAAAGCAGCTGTTGCCGCCTGTGGCGTTGCAGCTTGGTTAAACGCTTTATAATTTTTCCCCAGCGTTTTCATGTCATCTTCTAAACCCGCAGCCATTGCCGTATGGCTCAATGCAAACGCGGATAACATCATAACAGTGGCTAAAGTTTTTTTAATCATTCGGATATCCTATCAAAAACTGTGGCTATGCTTAATTTCTTGGCGCAAAACATCGTGCTTTGACTTCAAAGCACCAATGGCTATTGCTGATTTAGCATACATAAAAAATGCAACGGAATCGTTGCATTTTGATAAAAAAAGATCGCGTTCAGGTTTTATAAGCGACGGCGTAAAGCATCGGCAATCGACTCAACCAACTGCTGCGAAATCTCTTGTTTTGATGCCTTTTCCAACTCACGCTTTTTCATGTGATAAGACTGGGCAAAGAACACGGTCATGGCATTTTCATCTGAGGCAAAACCGATATCTGGACGTGACACATCATTACAGGCAATCATGTCCAGTTTTTTCGCCACCAGTTTACCCGCAGCGTATTCTTCGACATTTTGCGTTTCAGCAGCAAAGCCAACCATGAATGGACGTTGTTCCTGCTGTGCAATGGTCGCCACGATATCTGGATTTTTGACCAACGCCACCGCAAGTTCATCACCTGCTTTCTTAATCTTATGCTCAGCCACTTGTGCCACGCGATAATCCGCCACCGCTGCCGTTGCGATAAAGATGTCACAGCCTTCTTTCAGCTGATTCATGCTGACATCGAGCATCTGCATGGCAGAACTGACATTCATACGCTGCACACCATTCGGCGTATCCAAACTGACAGGCCCTGCCACCAAGGTGACTTTTGCCCCTGCGGCATAGCAAGCTGCTGCCAAGGCAAAGCCCATTTTACCCGTGCTGTGGTTGGAAATATAACGCACAGGGTCAATCGCTTCACGGGTCGGCCCAGCGGTAATGGTGACGCGCTTACCAGCTAACAAACCGAATTTTTCAGCCAAGGCACGTTGCGCCTTATGGAAATAAGCTGCAACTTGGCGAGCCAAATCTTCAGGCTCAGGCATACGCCCTAGACCCACATCTCCACAGGCTTGTTCACCCGCATCTGGCATGATCACATGCACGCCATCTTCAACCAACGTTTGCAAATTGCGTTGTGTGGCTTTTGCTGCCCACATTTGCTGATTCATCGCGGGCGCAACCCAAACTGGTGCTTTGGTTGCCAGATATAGCGTACTGAGCAGATCATCTGCCAAGCCATTAGCAAATTTTGCAATGCTGTCACAGCTGGCAGGTGCCACCAAAACCAAATCAGCCCAACGTGCCAATTCGATATGTCCCATACCTGCTTCAGCTTCAGGATCAAGCAATTCGGTATGCACAGGATTGCCTGAAAGTGCTTGAAAAGTGAGTGGGGTAATAAATGCTTGTGCGCCATGGGTCATGACCACACGGACATCAAAACCGAAATCTTTTAAACGGCGGACCAGAATGGCACTTTTATAGGCAGCAATACCACCTGTAACCGCTAATATAATGTTTTTATGGGGAATAACACTTAGATCGAAGCTCACAAACAGGATACCTTACTGTTGCAGTGGCGCTCACAATAGCATTAAATAAGTAGATACCCAAGTAGCACCCTCAACATTTCAGCACTGACGATGATCGAAAATCGTGTTGACATGACACCCTATAAAAGGAAAAAGCGCGCAATTATTTTTGCGCGTTAAAAAAATAATCACAATAAAATCAAAAGGAAATTAACGATTGAATCAATCTATTAAAACCTGGCCTGAACAAGAACGCCCAAGAGAACGACTTTTATCCCAAGGACCGCAAAGCTTATCCGATGCTGAACTGCTGGCGATTTTTCTGCGTTCAGGCTCAAAACAGCACTCTGCAGTGGAATTGGCGCGTATTTTGATTCAACATTTTGGTGGACTTAATTTGATATTTGATGCCAATTTTGAAGATTTATCACAATTTAATGGCATAGCCTCCACGAAATATGCACAGCTGATGGCCGTGAAGGAACTTGGACGGCGTTATCTGAATAATCATTTCCAGCAACAACGGCTTTGTCTGGATACTTCAACCTTAGTGCTCGACTATTTACGTTATGAACTGCAAGGTGAAAAACAGGAAGTTTTTGCCGTTCTGTGTTTAGATGCCGAACTGAGAAAATTACATTTTAAAAAGCTATTCTTTGGTTCTCACCATTCCTGCACGGTTTCATTGAATCAAACCCTCCGCTATGCCCTGCAACAACAGGCCTGTCAAATCGTAGTAGCGCACAATCATCCCTATGGCACTGCTCAACCGTCAACAGAAGATATTTATCTGACCCAACAACTCAAACAAGCCTGCAAACTGCTGGAAATTCACTTGATTGATCATTTTATTATTTCAGCTGAAGGCTATTTTTCATTTTCTGAACAACAACTACTCAACCCTATTAAAACCAAGCAATCTCGCCTTGACAAAGCTTAAACCAAACAGGAATATCAAGACATAAAATTAATGATTCAAATAACATGATTGTCCGTGACCAGCCGAGTATTTTTAAAGTTTTATTCTCATGGCGAGGAACGATTTTACCCAAAATTTTGCCCTCTCTTGGTTTCGTCATGCTGATCTCTGCCATTATTGGTGGGGTCGAGTATGTCAATCTGTATCGTTTCCCTGAAATTCCCTTGGTCGGCTTCACTTTGATTGGTGTGGTACTGTCCATTTTCTTGGGATTTAAGAATACCGCCTGTTATGACCGTTGGTGGGAAGCACGTAAACTCTGGGGGGTGTTGATTGCCACTGCGCGTCATTTTGACCGAGATTGCCGCGTCCTGACCCAAGCACGTCGTGAACGTATTATTCAAAACGTGATTGTGTTTGCCAATGTACTGCGTGATCGTCTGCGTCATCAAACCGCCAATCCAACCGAGCTGACCGAAACCAGCGGTCTGAGTCAACAAGCATTGACGCAACTTTATCAACAGCATAATGCGCCGCAGTACACCTTGAGCCTAATTCAATGGGAACTGTTACAGGCCATGAAAGAAGGCGAAATCTCGGATATTATTTATACCCAGATGAACCGCCATGTGGCCGCGTTAAGTGAAATGCAAACTGGCTGCGATCGGATCGCGAATACTCCAATTCCATTCGCCTATTCGGTTTTACTGAATCGTACCGTGTACTTCTTCTGCTTTATGCTGCCATTCAGTCTTGGCTCGTTATTGGGCTTGGTGACACCGTTACTGGTGGGTATTTTGGCCTATACCTTTTTAGGTCTGGATGCTTTGAGTACTGAAATAGAAGAACCTTTCGGCACACAAAGCAATGACTTACCGCTTGATGCGATGGTACGTTCAATTGAAATTGAATTACTTGGAACTTTAGGTCGCCCAACCCCGCCGCCAATTCAAGCGCATGACCATAACTTACTCTAATTTCAATGCCCTGCAATGAGGGCATTTTTTTCAGCTTAACATCAGTTAAATAAATTGTGATGGGACGATGGACTTAAAGCGTTCAGTGAACTGTCCATTCCAATAGGGATAATAAGGATAGGGCGGATAGATCGCACTGACCTGATTTAAACGTTCGCTCTGTTCAATCGATAGCTGAATATCTTTGGCAACAAGGTTATCTTGCAGTTGAGTTTGATTACGCGCGCCAATCAATACACTCGATACCGTTGGACGCTGTAATAACCAGTTTAAGGCAATTTGCGGAACCGTATAGCCAGTTTCTGCTGCAATCTGTTTGAGCACATCAATCACAGCATAGAGGTGTGCCTCATTGACTGGCGGCGCGAATTGCGCGGTATCATGTAAACGGCTCTGGACTGGAATCGGATTCTCGCGATCAAATTTACCTGTCAATCGGCCCCAGCCCAAAGGACTCCACACTACTGCGCCAATGTGCTGGTAATCATTTAAAGGCATCAACTCCCATTCATAATCACGACCAATCAATGAATAGTAGACCTGATTGACCACAAACTTTTCATAGCCATATTGCTCCGCAATCGCCTGCGCTTTCATCAGTTGCCAACCTGCAAAATTAGACGCGCCGATATAACGAACTTTGCCACTACGCACTAACTCATCTAAGGTTTTCATTAATTGTGGTAATGCGGTGAAGCTATCAAACTGATGCAACTGTAATACATCAATATAATCCGTTCCCAAGCGAGTTAATGACTGTTCAACTGCCGACAATAAATAACGCCGACTAAATCCAGTATCATTTAGATGATCTGAACTACGAATCCCAACTTTAGTGGAAATAATATTGTGTTGACGTTCAGATGCCAAAGCCTTGCCCAGCATTCGTTCAGATTCTCCATCAGAATAGACATCAGCCGTATCAAAGTAATTAATACCCGCATCTAAACCAGCACGAATCATTTGATTGGCTTCTGTTTGACTGGCTTGCCCCCAAGCAGAGAAAATTTGCCCCTGCCCACCTAGGGTGCCTGCGCCAAATCCCAGTTCTGAAACTTTTAAACCCGAGTTTCCTAAAAAATGATATTTCATGACCTGTCTCTTCAAGCTGTGATTGCTTCAGTACAAAAATAGCGCTAGGGATTTATTCGAAAAACCACGATAATCAAGAAATACTTTTCTGATTTTATTGATAATGAATACAGAAGATTTTCAGTTTTTTATTCGTGTTGCAGACTTGGGTTCGATCAGCAAAGCCGCACAGGACGCCAATATCTCGGTGTCGGTGGCCAGTCAGAAATTACAACGTCTAGAACAGAGCCTACAACTGCGTTTATTTCATCGCACCACACGAAAATTGACTTTAACAGAGGAAGGCAAAATCGTACTGGAGCATGGACGTGGCTGGATCAACGATTTTGTTCATTTACAGCAAGCTCTCACCTCCCCAAATCAAGCCTTAACAGGGACTTTACGGATTAGCACCTCAGCTACGTTTGGTACTCAGGTGTTAATGCCCGTGATTGCCAGATTTTCCCACTTACATCCTGAACTGAAGATTTACTTAGATTTAAATGATCAAAACATCGACCTGATTCAGCAAGGCATGGACTTGGCCATTCGCATTGGTCAGTTAAAAAGTTCCAGCTTGATCGCCAAACGCTTGAGTACCAATCCACGTGTACTCTGCGCTTCCCCCAACTATCTGGAAAAATATGGTCAGCCCCATAGCTTGGCAGAACTCAAATTGCATCGTTGTATCTTGCAGCAGCATGGTCAAGGTCTCACCAATCACTGGCACTTGGTCAATGCCGAAGGGAAAGTTGAACAGGTTCATGTCGAGGGTTATTTTGCAACAAATTCAGGCGAAGGTGTTCGGCAAGCAGCCCTAGCCGGTCTTGGTATTTCCAATCATTCGATCTGGCATGTGGCGGATGAACTTGCGACAGGCAAACTGGTGCAGATTTTGCCCGAATTTCCTGTTGAAGCAACGGCAATTTATGCAGTGTTCCCACATCGGCAGCTGATCGCGCCAAAAGTGCAGCATTTTTTAGATTATTTAATTGATTACTTTCAGCAGCGTGAATGATAAAACTTTAGTCCTTCAGACTAATCTTAGCCTTGCAACAGTGATTACTATACTCCTGCAAAACCATGAAACATCCATTGCACACCCCATACAAGCAGCATGAAAAAAATAAGGATGAGGCAAAGTTCTAATTTTTTCATATCGCGGGGGATTGAAAGCGTTCCCAAATCCCTTGCTGCCCCTCTTTAAGCCGTGGTGTCTGTCCCAATTTAATCCATGGCATATTCTCGCCATGAAAATCACTGCCAATCGAAACCGCTAGATCAAATTGCTGAATCATTCGATCCACCATTTGACGTGTCGAAGCAGGTTCGATACTCGGTGGTAGTTCCACCGCATCACCACCCGATTCGGCAAAGAGTTCAATCAAATAACGAATATTGGTTGCTGACAGGTCATAACGGGTCGGATGAGCAAGCACGGCGAAACCCTGACTGGCATGAATCACATCAATAGTTTCTTTAAGACCCATCCCTTCAAATTTCACAAAGGCTTTTTTGCCTTCTTTCAGAAAACGGTCAAATGCCTGCTGTGGACGACTGACAATATTCCTTTCGACTAGAGCTTTAGCAATATGGGTTCGGGTCACCCGATCTGCTTCCCCGTCCACTTGGGCAATCACATCAGGATAAATATCAAAATCAATACATTTTTCTAAGAGCTGACAAATCACTTTTGCCCGTTCAGCACGAACCTTTTTCTGCTGTTCCAGCATGGCTTTGATCGGCGCGTCATTTTGCATATTCAAGGCAACAATATGCACCCCATAACTCTTTTTAGTATTTGGTCGAGACCACTGACTGGAAACCTCTACCCCAGAAATAATTTGAATATCATGTGCTTGTGCATAATCTTGGGCACGCTGCAAGCCATCCATGGTGTCATGGTCTGTGACAGCAAGGGTGTGGATTTTTAAATCGACTGCAGCCTGTACCAACTGCTCTGGAGAGAAGGTACCATCGGAAATGAGCGTATGTGTGTGTAAATCGACACCGAACATGGTTTGTATTATGCTATCTGACCTATTTCATCATCGTACTGTAACATGAAAGCGTTGCTCGACTATCTACCGATTATTATCTTCTTTTATTTTTATAAAACCACCGATCCTAAAGATAGTCATCATCCCCTGCTACAGTTGGTAGGTAGCTCTGGAAATCTTGATCAAAATCATATTCTTGTTGCAACTTGTGCATTACTCATCTCGACGCTTGTGGTGTATGGCTGCCTGTTCTTTTTCCAAAAATTTAAATTAGAAAAAATGCAGTGGTTTATCGTCCTTATGTCAGTCATTTTTGGTGGCATCACCCTAATTTTTAGCGATGTGACCTACATCAAAATGAAAGCCATCATTATCAATATCGGTATTGGATTAGGCTTCCTGGTGACGCCACTCTTTAATAAAGAACGTATGCCAATTATCCAAAAACTTTTAGGCTCGTTATTAGAACTTAGCCCAAGAGGTTGGATCAAATTGAACTGGGCGTGGTGTGGACAATTCTTTTTGCTTGCGGCTTTGCATTTCTTCTTTGGTTTTGTCTACATGCAAGGAAAATATTGGGGCGAATTCACCGCTTTCGGCGATATTATCGTTTCTATCAGTTACCTAGCTGCTATACTGTTTTTCTTAAGAAAGCATTTTAAAACCACTGAATAGATTTTAAATCATCGAGCTACTGCCATGCCATATTTTGTGCTGACTTGTACTGATCGCGAAGGTACTTTGGAAAAACGTTTAGCCACCCGCCCACAACATATTGAACGTCTACAAAAGTTAGATGATGAAGGACGTTTAATTACGGCAGGTGCCCATCCAAAAGATCCAAATGATCCGCAGGCTGGTTTTTGGGGCAGTACCATGATTGTCGAATTTGATAGCCGTGAATCCTTAGATGCTTGGATTCAGGAAGAGCCGTTTTTAAAAGAAGGGATTTACTCAAATATTGAGGTAAAACCGTTCAACAAAGCTTTTCCAAAAGGGTAAATCATGCAAGTTGTCGTCAAAAGCGTATTGGCTTTATGTTTATTTAGTTCGACTGCTTGGGCGGTTGAGCCCGCAACACCGGCAGCTCCAGCAGCCAACACAACCCCTGCAACGAATGCAACAACGGCCGCACCCACCAATACGACTGCAACAGCGGCCAAACCACTGACCGCTGAGCAAATTGCCAAAGCCAAGCAACAACAAGATGCAAAAGTCAAAGCCATGATTCAAGATCAGGCCAGTCGCTTGAAGCAACTTGAGCATGCCAATCTGGAAGCACTCTCTCAAAATCAAGAATTACAGTTAAAAAATGACAGCTTGACCGTGCAGGTTCAGGTGTTACAAAGTGAACGCAGCGCACAAATGTTTTTATATGGTGCGATGACCATTGCTGTAGGGGTAATACTTGGTTTCTTGATTGCCAGTTATATTCACACTAAACGTCGTCGTCAGTGGTAAAAAACTAACTTTCTATTTATGTCTCATTCCGCAAAATTACAAACAGCCGAATTAGACTGGGAACTGGTCGATGGTATCGAAGTTCCCATTTCTAAACAATTCGGCGATGTCTACTTTTCTAAAGATAATGGTCTACTCGAAACACGGCATGTGTTTTTAAATGGCAATGACCTCACTGAACGTCTGTCGCAACTGAATGATTACCAATACTTTTGTGTCGGTGAAACTGGCTTTGGCACAGGTTTAAATATTCTAACCTTGTGGCAGCTTTGGCAGCAGATTCGCCCTGATAATCACAGCCATTTGCATGCTATTAGCGTCGAAAAATTTCCGCTGAGCAAAGCCGATCTAATCCGCGCACTCAATGTCTGGCCTGAACTTAAGCCACTTGCAGAACTGCTGATTCAGCAGTATCCCCTGCCTATTGCAGGCTGCCATCGCTTAAGTTTTCCAGAAGAACGCTTTAGTATTGATTTATGGTTGGGAGATGCACAGGATATTTTCCCTAGTATGCCGAAAACCCAAGCCGTGAATGCGTGGTTTCTTGATGGTTTTGCGCCTTCATGTAATCCAGACATGTGGCAGGAAAATGTACTGAATCACATTGTTCGTTTATCAGACTACGGAACGACTTTTGCGTCCTTTAGTGTTGCTGGTGTACTGAAACGTGGACTCAAGCAACATGGTGTCCACATTAGCCGTCCACGCGGTTTTGGTCATAAACGTGAAATGCTAAAAGCCATTTGGTCTGATCCGACACAAGCGCTAACTGACCCTGCGGATGCAGCAGCAGAAATTAAGGTTCAATCTGAATTAGCAGCAACGGCATCCAACTCAAGACCTCGTCAGATTGCCATCATTGGCGCGGGAATCGCAGGTTTAAGCTGTGCATGGGCCTTTGCTCAACGCGGCCATCAAGTCACGATCTACGAGCAAAATGAGCCACTTTCAGGTGCATCAGGCAACCCCCTTGCTCTACTCAACCCCAAGCTGTGTCCAATTGAACAGGCCCATGAGCACTTGATGACCTTGAGCTGGCAACATGCCTTGAATTTCTATTCACGTTTCAAAGCATTTAGACCGATTCAAGTCCAGCAAATGGCTTTAAAAAATGCAGATGAATTGCTTGGTTTAGCGGAACAATATCCTGAAGCGGTGTTATCTGTACCAGATCAGCAGAATGCTATACCTGAAACAGCTTATCCAAGCTTGGCGCTTCATCAAGCAGGTGCCGTTTCTCCACAGCAACTGCGTGATGAAATGTTGCAGCATCCGAATATCCACTGCAGAAAAGCAAAGATTTCTCGCTTAAAAAGCACAGACAAGCAAACTGAGCTTTGGCAAGAACAACAACTCATCGCAACAGCCGATGACGTCATTGTCTGCTGTGCCAAGCAAAGTGCTGAGCTCTTTGAAAACTATCCTGTGTTAAAACCAATTCGTGGACAAGTCAGTTGGGTTGAAAATCGTGAGCAAGCTCTAGATCAAGCCTATAGTTATGGCGGTTATTGCATGCAACTGAATGCCACTCAATTGATTCTAGGCGCATCCTTTTATCCCAATCGAGACGATATCGAAGTTTTAGCAGCAGATCATGTGCATAACTATGAACTTATCCACAATGTGTTCCCAGAATATGCACAACAGCTCCCTGCTATAGAGCATTGGCAAGGCCGTGCTTCAGTACGTGCGCAAAGTCAGGATTATTTCCCTCTGGTCGGGAAAATGAAAAATGATGGACAGATATTTACCTTTGCAGGTCTAGGTTCTAAAGGGTTCTTGTTTGCGCCATTGTGTAGTGAAGTGTTGGCAGCCCTTGTCTTGGGTGAGCTTTGTCCAGTGCCTCAAAACCTGTTGGATAAGTTGAATCCTCAACGCTTTCAGAAGAAAGTAAAAGCCAAGAAGCCTTATTATTCTGGTTAAATATTTTTAATTTTTAAATGACTGAAATCTAGAATTTTGAATTGGCCAAAATACCGCTGTATTTTGGCCAATCTTCTGAGTGATTTAAGCGCCTTGTTCTAAAGGTAAGCCCGCATCACGCGCTGCGCGTGTGCCACCCATCAATACAACATATTCACGAGAATCATCAATACCGTCTAAAAGCTCTGCTGCACGTGGTGCTTTGCTGCCGCCACCACATAGAATATAAATCGGTTGATCCGCTGTAACTTGAGTCAGACTGTCCGCAGTGATCTCAGCAATTGGACGATTCACCGCCCCCTTAACATGAGCCTCTGCATACGCTTTGGTATCACGGACATCCCAGATGACTGCGCCTTCTGGGAACTCAAATGTTGTAATTTCTTGTTTACGGATCATTGTGCACTCCTTTGATGTAAACAACACTTGGCAAATGAAGAAAACCCCCTTAGCATCTCAAATATTCTTTCCCTTTGTAAAGGTCTAACCATGCCTTCTTTTGATATTGTTTCTGAATTAGAGTTATTTGAAGTCAATCACGCTGTGCAAAACACAGAAAAAGAGATTGCGACTCGTTTTGACTTCCGTGGACAAGACGTTTCAATTGAGTTAAATGAAAAAAATAAAGAAATCAAAATTTCAACTGAAAGCGATTTCCAATGTGAACAAGTCTATACCATGCTTGAAAACCACTTCTATAAACGCAAAATTGATGTACAGGCTTTAGATCCACAAAAAGCCACCGCTTCGGGTAAAAATGTGGTGCAAGTAATCAAGTTAAAAGACGGACTTGACTCAGATACCGCAAAAAAAATTAATAAAGCCATTAAAGAAAGTGGTATCAAAGCGCAATCTTCTATTCAAGGAGACAAAATCCGTGTCACGGATAAAAAGCGCGATACTTTGCAACAAGTGATGAACTTTTTACGTGAACAACAATTTGGTCTGCCACTGCAATTTAATAATTTCAAAGATTAAGCAATAGGTTCACTATGGCAAAAGATAACCGTCTTTATAAGCTGGTTAAAACCACGTCTAAATTTCCGAAAGGCATTCGTAGCACGCTCTGGAGCAAGGCCTTTGGTCGTGTGGTTCCGATGGTTGGAACAGCGAATATTCGTTATTTAGAAGTCGATAAAGACCACGTGACTGTTCGCATTGAAAACCAGCGTAATATGCAAAATCATATTAAAGGTGTGCATGCCGCAGCCATGGCGCTACTGGGTGAAACTGCAACTGGATTTTTAACGGGTTTACATGTACCAGATGATCGTATCTTGTTGATCAAATCCTTACATGTCGATTACTTAAAAGTTGCACAAGGTGGTTTAACCGCAACGGCAACATTATCAGCTGATCAACAAAAGTTTATCGCAGATAATGAAAAAGGCGAGTTATTGGTCCCTATTAGCGTGATTGATGATTCTGGCAATCAACCGATCCAATGCCAAATGCTTTGGGCTTGGTTACCAAAACGTAAAAAATAATAACCGATCTAGACTATTCTAGTGACAGTATTATCATCAGGATGCAAAGATCACTCTTTGTGTTCTGATGATAAAATGAAAAAAATACTCCTCCTTTCTCATTTTCTGATAGCGCTCAATCTAGCAACTTATTCTGCTCAAGTAATCGCTGCTGATGCTTCAGCTTCAGTTCCCACAAAACAGATCCATTCTTTAGCTGAACACAACAAGAAAATTGTCACTGATTTTTATGAAGGTGTTTTCTTGAAACACCAAGTGAAACAATATGCCGATCGTTATATTGGGGATCAATATATTCAGCACAATCCGAATGTACCTGATGGCAAGGCGCCATTTGTAAACTTCTTTAGCCAAAAATTCAGCAATAACCCTCAGGCAAAAAATGTCATCAAGAAAGCAATTGCGGAAGGAGATCTGGTCGTCCTGCATGTGCATTCTACAGAGAATGACAGCGATCGAGGTCGAGCGATTATTGATATATTTCGTGTAGAAAATGGAAAAATTGTAGAGCATTGGGATGTCATACAAAATATTCCTGAACAGAGTCAGAATGCCAACACCATGTTTTAGTGATTAGCTTACAACAATAAAGCCCAAACGAATTTGGGCTTTATTGTTTTAAATACTTAAATAAATTTTTCAATGATCAGCATCAGCTGCTGCAAATATTCCGCATCAATCTGATCAAATTGATTCAGTTCATCACTATCGACATCCAACACGCCCACACATTCCCCATCTTTCATCATCGGCAAAACAATTTCCGATCTCGAGGCAGAACTACAGGCAATATGTCCTGGGAACTGATCGACATCTGGCACCACGATCACTTGCTGCTGTTGCCAAGCTGTTCCACACACGCCACGACCTTTGCCAATACGGGTACAGGCAATTGGGCCTTGAAATGGGCCTAACACCAATTCATTGTCTTTGACCAGATAAAATCCAATCCAAAACCAGCCAAATTGCTGTTTTAATGCCGCACAGATATTGGCGAGATTGGCTATCACATCGCTTTCATCTTCAACGATTGCCTGAATCTGAGGAAGGATACTTTGATATTGCTCAGCCTTATGGCCTTGCTGCAACACTAATTCTTCTGCCATGCTTCATTCCAAATTAAAAAAAGGTTTGGCTTCATCTACCCAATACAAGAGAACTTAGCTTGTAGTAGATTAGCTTGCTGCAAATGCCTGTTTAATCTCTTCTGAGATCAATCGTTTCTTGCCATTCACATCTACCGCAACAAAGGTAAATACGCCTTCGGTAATCCGTATAGGTTCACGAGAATCATCATGACTGTTCCATACCTCAATTTGGACTTGAACCGAACTGCTACCTACTTTCAAAATTTTGGTATAACAGCTAATCACATTCCCGACCTTTACAGGTACCAGAAAGGTCATCTGATTAATCGCAATGGTAGCGCAACGACCTTTGCTAAAACGTTCAACATGTATCGCTCCTGCGAGATCCATCTGAGAGACAATCCAGCCACCAAATACATCACCACTCCAATTGGTATCTGCAGGCATAGCAATGTTTTGTAGTGATAAAGTCCCTTCTGGATGAGTTGGGCGTTCGCTCATGTTAATGTCCTTGGTGCTGCTGTAATTGCTGATCTAGCCATTGTTGTAATTCAGGTGCGCGTAATGCCCCGCTGATTCTCGCCAATTCAGTGGTCTTATTCATAAGTACCAGCGTTGGAATACTACGCACATTAAATGCAGCACTTAAACGTGGATTGGCTTCGGTATCAATTTTGGCAAAAACCACATAGGGATTTTGCTGCGCCACTTGAGCAAAATGTGGTGCCATCATCTTACAAGGTCCACACCACTCTGCCCACAAGTCAATCAATACTGGCAGATCTGAATTGCTGATGAAATTACTGAAATTTTGTTCATTGAGTTCAATCGGCTCTAAAGACAGCAAAGCTTTATGACATTGCCCACAGTTGGGATGAACCGCCAATTTTTCTTCGGGTACGCGATTTTTTGCACCACATGATGCACAGACAATAATCATCTACATCACTCCAATATGTTGATGTAAAAATTCTAATTGGGTTGTGACTGCTTTTTCAAACCAAGAACCATGATAAATGTCAAAATGTTTCATTTCCCATTCATGATAGCTCACAAATGGTGCAATATTGGTCGCTGCTTCACGACTCGACTCAATTGGAATCAAAGAGTCATGCTTGGCGGCGATGAATAAAACAGGAATATTAATTTTACGTACAAACTGAATCGGACGATAACGCATTAAATTAAAAAACACGCGTGCCGGAACTTCTCCACTCCAATAATAGTCAGGATTCACAATCGAATGATAGCCATAATAACTGTCTGAAGTGGGTAAGAAACACAAGCGGTATTGATCAACTACAGGCAGCGTTTTAGGTACTAGACCCATCTTGGAACCCATATAGTCCTGACTAGAACGCTTCAATGCCTCTGGATAGCGCTGTAAGGGATAGAGCTTGGCTGTTTCAGCACCATCCACATAAGGCACTTGTACCATAACGGCTTGAATGTTTTTCAGATCCGTCGCCAAGCTTAGGGCATATCCACCACTGAGCGAAGTTCCCCATAAAACAATACGTCGATTATCGATTAATTTACAATTCGAGGCATATTGAATCACAGTCTTCCAATCATCAAGCTGGGCGCTCAGTGAAACCAGCTCACGCGGCTTGCCTGTACTGCCCCCCCAATTACGATAATCGAATAAAATGACCGCATAACCCGCCTGAGCAAAGCGCTGAGCATATTGAACCAGCTTGAATTGACGCAAGCCTGCAAAGCCGTGCGCCATGATAATCACCGCAGCTTTGGTATTGGCCTTAGGCAGATAAAAATCCGCAGCGATGGTTTCATCACCACTTGGAACATACAACGGCTCAACAGTGTAGGTGTGCATGCGCGCTCCATTGCCTTATTTTTTACTTATCATCATTTATTTACTACAGACATTTAAACTCAAGATCGAGCTTAATGCTATGATAGAGCATAAAATGTTTTGTTTGTTTTTGGAGTGACAAGATGACAGAGAATGTTGGTTTTGCAGGTCAAATCGGCCCTGAACATATTGAGCAAGTGGTCGAAAAAGGATTTAAATCGATTATTAATAACCGACCAGATATGGAAGGTGGCCCTGAGCAGCCAACCAGTGCACAGATCGAAGAATCTGCGCGAACTGCAGGTTTAGACTATGTCTATCAACCCGTTGTTGCAGGGCAAATCACTGAACTCGATGTCCGTAATTTTGCCAATCATTATAATGAACTGCCTAAACCAATTTTGATGTTCTGCCGTACCGGTAATCGCTCAAACAATCTATATCAAATCGCAAAACAAATGGATTTATTAGACGACTAAATTCATTACATTTCATTACCTGATCCAAATAGTTAAAGCGTTGTATTTATAAGATGATGGTTCTTTTTCAATCGATCAAGAACCATGTCAAAACTCGCCATTGTCCTTTTATGCATCCTCTCAGTGTCTGCTTGTAGTTCTTTCCAAGTTCGTCCAACTGCAACCGTGAGTGTAGGTACAGGTTTATAAAAAATTGAACAATTCATAAATATACAGCCTTACGAATGACCTAATTACACCAAGAAAAAGGCCGTATTACATTGAATACGGCCTTTTTCTTTAGACTTAGATAACTATGACTTTAGTTACATGTTGAGCTTGTACCATATGGACTTGTATCAAATGGTTGACCTGCTTCCGAATCAAAATCACTCTTCAGCATAACTAATGGGTAATTCAGACGGGATTCAAGATCCTGTACAGGTACACTATTAATTTTAACCTTAGCGTTGATATTCAACTCTTGCCAACCAGCATATTGTCTTAAGTAGCGAATACGGAAGTCGAACTTACCAGAGCTATCCGTCATATAGGTAACAACATCGGAAACATTACCACCCTGCGGTGCAACAAATGCTGTCGCGATTTGTGTTGTTGCAGGTAAGTTCATACCATAACATATTGCTGTAATATTTTTATCTCGTGTCACTTCATCTGTAATCGGATCCTTAGATACCGTGTAAGTACCTTTGGTAATACCTAACAAATTAATCGATAAGGTCACAGCACGGTTCGGAATCGCATTACCATCTTTATCCACCAACTGTGCAGACATTGATTCAGTATAGTAATTTCCATCACTTGATCCTTCCAATAACGAAGAACGACCAAATGTTAAATGCCCTTCTGGCTCTTCCTCAGCAGAAGCCTGAATGACATCAATACGATAAACCTGATTCGTTACATTTGGTGTGCCAATCACTTGTGCTGTAGAGTAGCTTGCTGTGAGATTTAAATCATCAGCAATAAAGTTGGCAGCGCTATAGGTTTGATGGCGTACCGTCTCATCGACTCTCACTTTAAATGTCGCTTGACCTTTATCATCGGTTGTTAAGCCAGATGGTCCAATAATTGAAGCACCATTATTAATAAAATTATTAATGTTTAGCGTTACATATTGACCTTTTACACCACCGCCATTTTGATCCAATAAACTAACTGTTACATCCGTTACATCATTGCGAACATTTAATGTTGGTTTTCCAGAAGTAACCCGTAAGCTATAACGCGGAGCAGTTGTCGGTTTATTTACATTTAGACGAAGCACCTGTGAAGTCGTAACCTCTTTTGTTGTTTCATCATTCAATGTCGCTTCAAGCTCAATACCACTGGCAATGAGAGCATCTTTACCATCTTGCATGACATCTCTTGGAATAAGCAAGGTAAAGAATCCATTACCATTTTGATCAGAAGTAACGGTATAAGTATCAATAATACCGTTATCACCTTCTGCTTCATTCACGATACCAACGCTAGCACCAATTGTACTGTTCGTCTTTTTAACTTTTAAGGTAATTTTCTGGTTTGGTGCTGCTTGACCATTAGCCACTTGTAATGCAGATACTGTAATAACAGCTTTATCGCCATCAACATTTAACCAGTCATTTGACGTGTTGATTGCCAAACGATATGGGCTCACCTTTTCATTGACATTAAAATGAACTGTTTGGGTACGGACAACACCATTTGGCAAGGTAATAGAAGCCCGAACAGTTACACCATTTGTAAGGAGATCCGTATATTGTTTACCTGTAATCTTGGTAAGTTTCAAACTTGCTTTTGCATTACCACTTGTGTCCGTTGTAATAACGGATGTTTCTTGTCCATTGATCGTCACGCCATTCAGAGCTGAATCAATGACTGTAAACGTTACAGGGTAGTTTTTAATTCCTGATGCATTATTATCAATCAATTTGGCAAAAACATCTGCCGTATCGCCTGATGCCAATAAATCATCTTTTGATGTATTCATGCTGAGGTTCATTGCTTCTGTTGGAATAGAAACATTGATTCGCCCAACTTGAGTTACAACAGGTTGCGTTGTACTGTTATTGTTGTAGGTCGAAACAGCATAAGTAATGCCCTTTTCTACCAACAATTGATCAATATTTTCACCATTCTCTACTGTCACCGTAAAGTAAGCGATACCATTTGCATTGGTTGTGGCGCTGGTCTTATCTACTTTGACACGTGAACTCAAGCCTGCCGCTAGACCAAAAGTAATGTCTTTATTGGCTAAAACACCACCATTCGCATCAGTCGCTTTAACCGCCACAACACTGGTACCGCCTAGTACTGAAATAACAGGTTGCAAAGGTGTAACGGTCAATGCAGCGACATCTTTTGCTGCAGGTGCTTTCACCATCACTTGTGTCGTTTGACTGAGTTTAGAACCATCCGCCTGTACCACAGATGCTGCAAGTGTAATGCCGTTGGCAACTAAATTTTCAATCATTTGATCATTGGCGGCTTTTACATTCAGCGTAAATGTCACCTCACCATTTGCATTGGTTTTTTTGCTTGCACTACCAACAAAAGTCACGCCATTCGCAACAGCAGCATCATTCAAACCAAACCCTACAAGTTTATCCTTAATTGGGTTTCCGTCTTTGTCAAAAACTTTAGTTGTGAAAGTGAATGTATCATTATCCGCCGAAACAATTCCTTTTGATGTCTGCAATTCAATGCGCTGTGCATCTTTTGCAAGCTCAGCATCATCAGCCACAAATTGTAAGACAGTACTTTGCGTGATATTTGTGCCTGCATCGGAAGTGTAAGTCGCAGTCGCTTGAATCCCAGCTAACAAACCTTTGATTTGTTCAGCTGTGAGATTAGTCGGTGTTGCATAAATGATTTCAAAGCTTGCAGAACCATCTGTACCTGTAACCAATTTTGGTTGCGTGACTTTAATATTTAAACCTGCAGGTACATTACTTAAAGCCAATTTAATCGGCTTCCCAGCAATGGCTTTCCCCTTATTATTAAAGGCTTTTACGATAATATTGGTCGAATCACCCGTTGTTTTTAAGGCACCTTTGGTATTCTCTGTTGTTAAATAACTAATCTCATTTAAAGTCGCCGCTGAACTGACAGTAATTTGAGTTTTTTGGGAAATACTTCCTGTGCCATCACCTTGTACTGCTGTAGCACTCAAACTAATGCCAGAAGCCACCAAAACATCTACAGCTTCTTTCGTCGTTGTATTTACTTCCAAAAGTACTTTGGCCTGCCCTTGATCATTGGTTTCAACAACGGTTGAACCACCAATCACGCCTTGGAAATTCACAGCATTTTTAAGGATATTATTATCAACAGCCCAGTTATCAATTGCCAAAGTCACTTGGCGTTCTTTAATCAGATTGCCATCTTTATCTTTAAGTGTAACTGTTGTCAGTACTGTTTTAGACGATGTCGTATCTAAAATGAGATTAGGTTGATCAACAACCAAGTCCATCCGCTGGATATTCACTTGATCGATGTAAAATTGTAATACCGTGCTTTGAGTAATATCTTTACCTGCACTATTGGTATAAGACGCAGTCGCCTGAATACCAGCCAATAATCCCTTAATCTGCTCAGGCGTTAAAACTTTTGGGGCTTTATAGGTAATATTAAAATCTACTGTACCATCTATTAATGTTGTCTTCGTGGTTGAATCAACACTAATATCCAAACCTACAGGTATATTTTTTAAATTTAATTTAACGGTCTTACCACTTAAAGCATCGCCATTCGTATTAAAAGCCTTCACCTTAATTGTTGAGCTACCGCCTGTTGTACCAATTGCTTTATTGCTCTCCGTCGTGAGATACCCAACTTCACTTAAAGATGCTTGGGATAAAATTGTGATCTTAGTACTTTGTGTAATCACAGCCTGACCATCTGCTTGAACTGCAGATGCACCAAGACCAATACCAGATGCAACTAAAGCATCCAGTGCAGTTTTGTCCTTTGGTTGAGCAATTAAATTAATCGAAGATTGACCATTTTGATCTGTCACAACAGTAAAGAGACCACCTGTTGCACCTTCAATACGAATACCATTCTGCAAAGCTTCGGCATTAATTGCTAAAGTGACTTGGCGCCCTATAATTGGTTGACCTGCATCATCTTTTAAAGTCACTGTCGCTTTAACTTTAGGTGGATTTTGATTATTTGGTATTAGGACTAATGCTGGCTCATCAACCACTAAATCCATACGCTGAATATTTTTGGCAGTCTCGAAATATGCAAGCTTAACTGTTTGCAAGACATTATTATAATTAGCATTAATAACCAAACCATCTTGTATAAGTTTCGCTTTATCTGCATCTGAAAGATTAGAAGGATCATATACAACAGTAAACTTGGCTTCACCAGCAGCATTAGTGGTCAGTATCGTGTTTTCTTTAATATGAATTCCAGTCACTTGTGGCAAATTCAAAGTAATGTCTTTATTCGCAAGTGCCATACCACTACTGTTATAAGCTTTAACGGTAATCACTCTTTCAGCATTATTAGCGACATTAATTGCATCAAGTTGGTCAATCGCGAGATAAGCAACATCAACAGTGCCCTGAGCTGAAGCCACAACCATGACCTTCGCAGTTTGAGCAATACTTACTCCACTATTCTGTTCTGTAGAGGCTGTAACCAATAACCCCTCAGCAACCAAAGCCTTAACCGCATCAACATTCGGAGCATTGAGCTGGATCGTAAATTTCGCTTCACCATTTTGCGTCGTATTGACTGGAGCAGTAACAATTTTTACCCCATTATTTTTCGCAATTTCAGAAAGAGCAAGGCTGATTTTTCGACCATTAATCGGCTGACCATTTTCATCAACAGCTTTAACTGCAACCTCAAATATATCATTCGATGCAACAACCACCCCTTTAGCCAATGAAATCGAGAGCTGTTTTACATCAACATCACTCGTTTGATCATAATAACGAACATAGGATGTTTGCGTCACCGCATTACCCGTGGTTGGTTGATAAGTTGCCGTTAATAAGACACCTTGTGTTTTTAAAAGATTTAAGATCGCCGCATCTTTCACTCGACCATCATACTGAATTACAAAAGTAGCCTCGCCTTGTAAATTGGTTTTGGCTTTAGACCCCGTTATAATTGTTAAACCATATTCTGATGCTTTATCAATATTTAAAGTAATATCTTGATTCGCCAATACCCCACCATTACGATCTACCGCACGTACGGTTACAGTGGTTTGGCCTTTATTGGTATTAATCATTGAATCTGGACTAATACTTAAATAACTTACATCTACTGCTTGTAAAGGCGCTGCCTCCACCATAATTTGCATATTTTGTTTAACAGATGAACCATCTGCCAATGTCGTTGCAACAGCGACTGTAATACCTGACTTTACTAAATTATCAATTGATTGCTGATTATAGGCATCAACATTTAAAGTAAATGTTGCATACCCGCTTGCATCAGTCTTTTGAGTAATTGCTTTATCTCCGCCAATAGTAACACCATTCTCAGTTACTGCTGCGGCTAAACCAAGTGTCACTATTTTATTTGCGACAAAATGGCCATCAATACTAATAGCACGTACTTTGATCTGAACAGTGTCATTCTTTGCAGAAACAACGCCCTTACTCGCTGTTAATTCGAGACGTTGCACATCTTTTTCTAAAATGGCACTTTTATTGGTGAAGTTAAGTCTGGTTGTTTGAGTTAGAACATTATTATTAACAGTAGTATAACTCGCAACGACAGTAACACCATTCGACAGCAAATTATTTATATCATTTGCTGAAACACTATTTTTATCAAATTTGACGGTAAATGTTGCTTGACCATTATTATCTGTATTGAGCTTAGAACCTTCAACAATAGTTAAGCCATTATTTTGGCTATTTGGCACAGTTAAATTAATTTGCTTATTTGCAACAGCACCACCCTTTGCATCTTTCGCTGTTACAGTAACTGTTGCTTGGCCACCGCTAACATCAATAGAATTTGAAGTAATAGCCGTTAAATAAGATACATTTTCTGTTGCAACAGACACAACAGTAATACTACTTGTTTGTGTAACTGCTGAACCATCAGCCGATGATGCTGAAATCTGAATACCATTTTTTACTAATAATTGGCCTGTCGGATTTAAACTATTCGCTTCCGTCTTAATTATGAACTTTGCCTTACCATTGGCATCAGTTTTTGCAGTTGAATTTACTAATTTCGCTCCATATTCAAGGGCTAAATCATCCAACTTTAAACTGATTTCCTTACCCGCAACTGCCAATCCTTCTGGATTTAGAGCAAGTGCTTCAACCTCAATTGTTCCACCAATAGCATCAACTTTATTATTTGACGATGTTGATAATGAGAGACTGCTCATTGTATTTTTAACGGACACAACTTGAGCTGTAGAAACCTGAGTTTTAATTGCACCAGATTGTTCTGTTAATGTCGCTTCAAGTGCCACTCCAGATGCAATCAGCGCTAAACGATCCGCCTCTTTACCATTTGGTAGTTGTAAAGTAAATGTAACATAACCTTCATTATTCGTTACAGCACTCGAACTACCTTTAATCATTACCCCATTTAACTGGAAATCTTTAACCTTCAGAGTAACTTTCTCATTTGGAACACCACCACCATTTGTATCTATTGCTCGAATACGAACAGCGGTTTCACCACCAGAAACGGGTAAAGGGGCAGCACTATCAAATTTCAACTCATACTGGCTTTGGACAACTGTTCCAGCACCTGTCACAGTTACTTTCGTCTGATTTTGAATTTTGGTATCAACAACGGTGGTCGTAAATAATAGTTCCGTTAAATTCTTGTTCGTGCCATTTAATTTGACGGTGAAAGTTACAGTTCCATCTTCACCAGTTGTTTTGGTAGAAGTATCACTTGTCGCACCATTTTTTTCACCATCTTTAATATTAAGATTAATTTTGGCCCCAGCAACTCCACCACTATCTTTATCAATAGCTTTCGCGGTAATAACTAATTCATCCCCTTCAACTTTTAAAGTACTTTTGCTTAATTGAAGCGTAACGCCTGCTACTTCTTTTTTTGTCGTCGGTGTGCTTGGATTACTCGTATCTGTACCAGATTCTGTTGTCCCATAATATCCACCGCCCCCCCCACCACAAGCGACTAATGCAACAGAAGTTGCTAATACTGTCGTATTTACCCCGATTTTTTTTAAACCCTTGAAATATGTCATAACAATAATTTCCATCTTATTTAATATTTAGCCTTACAATACGATTAAGACTTTTGTACAAAAATTTACTCGAAATAATATATTTTATCAATTCGTAATACCAGCTTTATTCCTTAGGAAAGTGAACTGCTTAACATTAATGTGTTTAATTTTTATCTAAATATTTTATGCAATAAAAAACACCCCCTCAGCGTAAGCGGAGGGGGTGTTTAGTATTTAAAAGCTGGCGATGACTTACTCTCACATGGC
>NZ_KV575271.1:0-155303 GCF_001682515.1 Acinetobacter gyllenbergii
CCAGCTTTTAAATACTAAACACCCCCTCCGCTTACGCTGAGGGGGTGTTTTTTATGGCGGGCAGAAAAGAAAATAGGAAAAGAATAGATTAAAATAAATGAACTTTCTAAAAATATTAATTTATGACAAACGTATATATTATTGGCTCTGGTAAATTAGCAACTGAATTACTCAACGGATTAGATCTGAATCAAGTGTATAAAGTCCTTGCTTGGACAGACCGAAATAATCATGAAGCTGAAGGCGCTATTGTTGTACATGCTGGTTCTGGCAGAGAACTCAATGAAGCGATTTTGTATTGTAAAAAGACAGGTTCTCGTCTTATTGAGTTATCAACCGATAGGGATTACAAGCAAGAAAATTGGGATATTCCTGTTGTTTTATGCCCAAATACCAATATATTAATGCTTAAATTTATGAATATGATTGAAAAAAGTGGGCACACTTTCAGCCAATATCAAATCAGTATCATCGAATCTCATCAAGCAAATAAGACTTCTGTACCAGGAACAGCTGTAGCGATGGCCAAGTCACTTAATCTACAGAATAATGCAATCGAATCAGTGCGTGATGTTAAAAGACAACAAGTTGAACTTGCGATTCCTGAACAAAATCTAACTCGGCATGCCTATCATCGTATTCAAATATCAGATGATAAGTCTTGTTCAATTGTTTTAGAGACAAAGGTTTTCGGTGATTCCCCGTATGTTGATGGGGTTAAAGAAATTATTTGTGCTGTAGCAAAAAATCACTTAGAAAATCGCTTATATGATGTCATGGAGTTTATTGATAATCAGTGGATTTAATTTAAAGACGAAAGGGATCATTTGAGAAAGGCGACAGCTCAAGACGTTTAGAAATAAATGGCGCTGTTTTTCAAAGATAAAATCTAGCATGCTATAACAAATCGTTTTGCCAATATTTTATGCAAGAAAGACCTTATATCAGAGCTGTGAAGTTTAAATCACCTGAGTCCTTGGATTGGGCCAGTTATCCTTATGTCGTTCCTGCTGTTAATGATTTAGAAAGCATTGAGTTCCATCCAGAAGTCACTTTCTTTGTCGGGGAGAATGGTTCAGGAAAGTCGACCATTCTTGAAGCCTTGGCGCTTGCTTTGGGTTTTTCAGAAGAAGGTGGAACGCGTAATGTACAATTGAATACTGCGACAACGGCTTCTGATTTGCATCAGGCAATTCGAACGATCAAAAGCTATAAGAAGCCTCAGGATTATTACTTTTTGCGTGCTGAGAGCTTCTATAACGTTGCAACCTATATGAAGCAAGTGAACTATTTGGTGGAGTATGGGGGAGATATACATTTACGCTCACATGGGGAGGCTTTCTTAAAATTATTAACAATGAAATTAAAAGGGAAAGGTTTATACCTTTTAGATGAACCTGAAGCAGCGTTGTCTCCAACGATGTTGATGACAACCTTATCGGTTTTAGATCGTTTATGTCAGCAGCAATCTCAATTTATTATTGCCACCCATTCTCCTATTTTATTGGCTTATCCAAATGCCAAAATTTATCAGTTTTCCGACACTGGGATTAGAGAGATATCTTATGAAGAAACAGAGCATTTTCGGGTAACAAAGGATTTTTTAAATAATTATCAAAAGAGAATTCAGCAGTTGCTAGAGAAAGAATAGACAAAAAGAAGCCCCATCATCCTGACGGGGCTTCTTCATATTCAGTTTATGTCGTTGATATCCTATTAACGACCACGTCCTGTGTCTGTTCTTATTCTCAATGAGACTTCCTGTCTCTCTATGCTTTATATATTAGCGATCAAGTTGGCAGTGGAACAGACGTCAATCAACCTAATCAACGTACGCTTAGGCTTACAACTAAGCGATATTATACTTCTGTAGTTTGGCAATCAGTGCTGCTAAGCCTTTCACTTCAAACTCGTTGGCTTCAAAGTTCTCGTCTTTATTGCGTTTAAAGATATCTCGAATTTCAATTACGGCATTGGGATCAACTAGACCTAAGCTTGAGGTCACTTGGCGAATTTGGCTAATTGAGCGTGAGCCATTGGTTGAACCATAGCCGATAAAGGCTGCAGGTTTGCCTTGCCATTCTTTACCTACATAATCCAAGGCATTCTTCAGTGCTGGACTATAGCCATGGTTATATTCAGGGCTAATGAAGATAAAGGCCTGTGCCTGTGCAATTTTATCTGCCCATTGTTGTTGTTTCGGCTGATCATAGATGCCTGTCGCAGGTGGGTGAGAACCAGCAAAGAGCGGTAAGTCCCATTCCTTAAGATCGACGATTTCTGTTTGAATATCTTTTAATGCGAGTTCTGCTGTTGCTTGCTCTACCCAATTGGCGACTTTAATCGCGGTACGGCCTTCACGAACACTACCAACAATAATATAAATCAGCATATTTAAATTCCTGTGTTATTGCTTTGATTTTAAAAATGAATGCCTTTAAATGATCTTATACTTTTCTTCAGCGTAAAAAAAAGCTCTCATTTGAGAGCTTTTTTGTTACATCAATTTGATGCCTTGCTGGCCTGCTGGGGTAACTTTGAAGATTTCCACTTCAAAAGTAATATTTTTGCCTGCCAGTGGATGATTAAAATCAATCTCTGTGATGTCATCATTGACTGATTTTACGATGCCAAACAAGGTTGCTTTGGCCTTATCTTCAAATTCAATCATATGACCCACAATTGGGCGTTGCTCAAATTTAACTGTATCGAAGGTCTGAATATTTTCAGGATTCCAAGGACCAAAAGAATCTTCTGGTGGTAAATGTACGGTACGACGGTCGCCTGCACGTAAACCAAAGAGTGCCTTTTCAAATCCTGGCAGTAGATTACCATCGCCAATCACGAGGCTGACAGGCTCTTCACGACCGCGAGTACTATCGATTTCAACACCATTTTCAATTGAAACTGAAAAGTGTAATTCAACTTTTGAGCCGTCTTGAATACGAATTTCTTCGTTTGGTTGAATAATTTCGTTCATCTTATGCATCCGCATTTTGGTTGCGTTTCTTCTCAAGGAAGAAGGTATCAATCAGCAGTAAAATCGTGCCTAGGGTAATTGAGCTATCCGCAAGGTTGAAGGCTGGGAAATGGCTGTTTTGATAATAAACATGAATAAAATCGACCACATAGCCCAAGCTAACACGATCAATCAAATTGCCAATTGCACCACCGAGAATCAACGCAATCGCCATCGGTAATACAATCATTTTCTTTGGCATACGCATCAGCCAGAAAATGAAAATAAGCGATACCACACCTGCTAAAGAGGTGAAGAAGTAGCGTTGCCAGCCACCTGCGTCAGACAAAAAGCTGAATGCTGCACCATAGTTATGCAACAGCGTCCAATTTAAAAAGGGCAGTACAGGAACAGGATCTGCATAATTTAAATGTGAACTGGCAATCCATTTGGTCCATTGGTCCAGCACAATGGCAAGGACAGAAAGTCCAAGCCAAAGCAGGTTATGCGGATAAAATTGGAATAAGCCTTTTTTTGCTGGGCTAGTTTGCACAGAATTATGCATATTTTCTCACTTCGCCACTGCCAGTGACGTTGATAATACAACGAGCGCATAAACCAGAATGGCCAACATGTGTATTTACATCTGGCAGTACATGCCAGCAACGTACACATTTTTCACCATCTGCTGCGGAGACTTGGACACGTAATCCTGCAAGATCCGTGCTTTCACCTTGTTCAGCATAAGGGTGAACGATGACTTGAGAGGTGATCAAGACAAAACGTAATTCATCAGCCAATTGGTTTAACAATGTCTGTAATGCTTCATCTGCCCAAAGTTCAACTTTTGCAGATAAGTTACTGCCGATGAGTTTAGCGTTACGTGCTGCTTCAATCTGTTTATTTACTGCTGATTTTACGCTAATCAATGTTTGCCAATCTGCTTCAGACAGTAAGTTAGCTGTTGATGCGGTTGGAATGTCATACCATTCAGCCGTGAATACATATTTACCAGTTTGTTCAGGAATCAATGGCCACGCTTCTTGTGCGGTAAAGCTGAGGATCGGTGACATCCAACGAACAAAAGCTTGCACGATATGATATAGCGCAGTTTGCGCAGAATGACGTGCCTGTGAATCTGCTTTGGTGGTGTACTGACGATCTTTGATGATATCGAGGTAGAAACCACCCAAGTCATTAATACAGAAGCTTGTTAGCGCATTAGTGACGATATGGAAGTTCATCTCTTCATAGGCTTGCTGAATGGTTTTTTGAACTTCAGCAGCGCGTTGCAAGATGTATTGATCCAATGCAATCAACTGGTCAACTGGTAGCGCATCTGTTGATGGTTTGAAACCATTCAAGTTGGCCAACAAGAAACGTAAGGTATTACGAATACGACGATAACCATCTGATGCGCGGCTAAAGATTTCTTTACCAGCTGTCATTTCGTAACGATAGTCAGCAGATGCGATCCAGAAACGTAAGCCATCAGCACCCATATCTTTGATAATGTCTTGTGGGGTAATGATGTTGCCTAATGATTTAGACATCTTACGGCCTTTCTCATCGACCACAAAACCGTGGGTGAGTAAGCCTTTATATGGGGCACGTTCATTGATCGCGATTGAGGTTAACAATGACGATTGGAACCAGCCACGGTGTTGATCTGAACCTTCAAGATAGAGGTCTGCTGGATCTTGTAAATCATCACGTTCACGCAGCACAGCGTAGTGTGTAGTTCCAGAGTCAAACCAAACGTCCAGAGTATCGCGTACCGCATTATATTGTTCTGCATCGGCACCAATGAACTCACTTGCTTCACGGTTATACCAGCCATCAATGCCTTCTTGCTCGATCAGTTTTGCCACTTCTTCGATCAATTCAGGTGTACGCGGGTGCAGGGCATTGGTATCTTTGTGCACGAAGAATGGGATTGGTACACCCCAAGTCCGTTGACGTGAGATACACCAGTCTGGACGGCCTTCAATCATCGACTGAATACGGCTTTGGCCCCAATCAGGTACAAATTCGATATCATTTTCAATCGCATTCAAGGCATTTTGACGCAGACCATTGGCATCCATGCTGATAAACCATTGTGGGGTCGCACGGAAGATAATCGGGGTTTTATGACGCCAGCAGTGTGGGTAGCTGTGTTTGATTGGCTGATGTGCCCACAGACGACCAACTGCACCCAATGCCTCAATGATTTGAGGATTGGCTTTATAGATGTGTTCCCCTGCAAAGATTGGCGATGTTGGTAAATAAACACCATTACCACCGACAGGGTTTTCAACTTTTAATTGATATAGCAAACCGACTTTATAATCGTCCACACCATGGCCAGGTGCAGTATGCACTGCACCTGTACCGCTGGTCGCAATCACGTGCTCGCCTAAAATCACAGGGACTTGACGATCTGCCAGTAATGGATGTTGTAAAAGAAGGTTCTCAATTGCAGCACCTTTGAAATCAGCGAGTACCACTGGATTTTCCAGTTTGTAACGTTCGATTGCTGATTCAACCAAGTCTTTGGCAAGAATAAAGTTTTGCGTACCACGGTCAGTGGTCACTTGAACCAATTGATAGTCGATTTCAGCGTGTAGCGCGACCGCTTGGTTGGCAGGCAAAGTCCATGGGGTAGTGGTCCAGATCACGATATCCGTGGCATCTTGAACCTCGACATTCAAACGTGTGCTGAGCTCTTTAAGATCAACAACGGTAAAGCCAACATCAATCGCATCTGATTTTTTATCTTCGTATTCAACTTCGGCTTCAGCCAGTGATGAACCACAGTCCATACACCAGTTCACTGGTTTTAGACCTGGTTCGATATGGCCTGCTTTGGCAATGGCGCCCAATGCACGCACGATATCCGCTTCTTGCTTGAAGTTCATGGTCAGGTATGGATTGTCCCAATCACCAAACACGCCCATACGCACAAAGTCTTTCTTCTGTAATTCGACTTGGGTGTAGGCATATTCACGGCAAGCTTTACGGAAAGTTGAGGCATCAACTTTAACGCCTACTTTACCGACTTTTTCTTCGACTTTTAGTTCGATTGGTAGGCCGTGACAGTCCCAACCTGGTACATACGGTGCATCGAAGCCATCTAAAACGCGGCTTTTAATAATGATATCTTTTAAGACTTTATTGACGGCATGACCTAAATGGATTTGACCATTGGCATATGGAGGGCCGTCATGCAGTACATATTTTTTCTTGCCAATACGCGCTTCACGAATCTGCTGATAAATGTTGTCGGCATACCACTCTTCTAACCATTTGGCTTCACGCACAGCCAAGTTTGCCTTCATGGCAAATTCAGTCGCTGGCAAATTGAGTGTGGCTTTATAATCCACTGCATTTTCAGGAGTTTGCTTATCGCTCATGCAAGTTTTCTTCCAGTTTGATCAGTTTGTAAACTGACATGTATTACTTTAGGATTTGTGAAGTATTAACAAACCCTACTAATTAAATTTAAAAAGGAAATTCTGGTGTGTGGTTACGATAGTCTCGTAACTTTTGCACATCATCATCAATTCCGGCTTTGAGGGCTTCAAGCGAAGGGTAATTCAGCTCACCATGTAAATAGTGAAGGAAAGTGACCCGCATCAATAAGCCATACAGATTAGCAGAAACATCAGGGAAATGTACCTCTAATCGCCATTCTGGCTGGTCTTGTTTGATGGCTGGGCGTGTCCCCACATGACCTGCACCAAACAGACTGTCGGCTTGATAGCCTGCAATCCCGTTCAGGGCAGGATCTGGATGTTTTACTTTTGCGTTCAATGATGCATTTTCACACACCACATCCACTGCATAAATGCCGTTTAAACAGGGTTTATGGCGGTTTAAACGTACATTAATGGTTGGAAAATCAAGGGTGCGACCAATCTGGTCACCATATTGCACTCGGCCTGTAATGCTATACGGACGACCCAATAATTTTGCTGCTAATGCCAAATCACCCTCTTGAAGGACCTGACGAATACGGGTTGAACTGACACGTTCACCATTTAAAGCCACGGTATTTAAATTGGTCACGTCAAAGCCGTAGTCACGCAAGAATTCACTGTTACCTTGACGGTCTTTACCAAAATGGAAGTCATCACCGAGGACTAGGCTTTGTGCATTGAGTTTTAATTTAAGTAGTTCAGCAAATTCTGTGGCATTTAGACTTCTAAAATATTGGTCAAATTTCGCAACAGCAATGTAGTCCACACCGAGCTCAGTTAAATATTCTACTTTTTCTCTGAGCGAGCTGATGCGAGGAGGTGCTTCATAACCTTTAAAAAATTCAAGCGGTTGCGGCTCAAAAATCATCACTAATGTTTTTAAGCCTTGGGCTTCAGCCAAGCTTTTGAGTTGAGCAATCATCGCTTGATGGCCGAGATGGACACCATCAAAATTGCCAATCGTTACCGCAGTCGGAGGTAACTGAAAATCTGGCGATAAAGCGTTGAGACGAAGCAACTTCATGGGCGTTAAATACAGTGATTTTGCAAAGGCTATATATTGCCATATTCTCAGCGTTTCGTCTTGTTGTTGTGTTTTTACACAGAAAAATTTCAATATTTAAAGTTTTGTTATCAGTTAAATTTATTCATTAAATAAAAATAAATCAATTTTTCTTATTTATGGATTGACCTAAAATAACTGCATAGTCGCTTGATATTGAGAAAGAGATGAAAAAGCCGTTTTATCAGCTAGAGCAGAGTACCGATGTAATTCGCCATTTTACCCCGAACTGGTTTACTGCAACCATGGGAACAGGTGTGGTGGCGATGATTTTAGCACAGCTGCCTTTCGCTTCATCTGTCTTATTTATGCTTGCGACCAAATTATGGCAGTTTAATATTCTGTTATTTAGCACTTTTAGTGTGCTTTATATTTTACGCTGGATTTTATTTCCGGCTGAAGCCAAGCAGATTTTTACTCACCCCAATATGAGCTTATTCCTCGGTGCGATTCCGATGGGCTTAGCGACGATTGCCAATGGTTTTCTGAGCTTTGGTATCCATCTATATGGCGATATCGCCATTCAAATTGCGACTTACCTTTGGTATATCGATGTTGTTCTTGCAGTAGTGATTGCGTGGGTGGTGCCATTTTGTATGTTTAGCTGCCAAGATCATCAATTACAACGGATGACTGCGGTATGGTTACTCCCGATCGTGGCCTGTGAAGTCGCTGCCAGCTCAGCAGGCTTGTTGCTACAGCATTTAGCTGCCGATCAACATGCGTTAACCATCTTGATCACAGGCTATGTGTTGTGGGGCATTTCTGTCTTACCTGCTTTTGCGATCTTAACCATTTTGATGTTACGTTTGGCTTTGCACCAGTTACCTGAAAAAGAGGTCGCGATTTCTAGCTGGTTATGTTTAGGGCCGATAGGAACAGGGGCATTAGCGTTATTATTATTGGGTGAACAAGCGCCACGTATCATGCAGGCAATGGGCTTTGAAGGCTTAGCGACATTACTGCCAGCCTTGGGTATTGTGGCAAGTTTGGTACTATTAGGTTTTGGCTTATGGTGGTTTGGGATTGCGATTTTGACCACACTGCGTCATATGCGTACTGGCATTCCATTTAACTTGGGTTGGTGGGGACTGACTTTCCCATTTGGTGTGTTTATCTTGGCGATCTTTAACTTGGCGCATCAGTTACATATCGACTTCTTACAGTATACGGCTGTGGTTTTAAGTCTGTTGTTGGTTGGCCTATGGGTATTGGTGATGAAGAAAACGTTGGTAGGGGCCTATAGCGGTCAATTATTTTTCTCTCCTTGTTTGGTCGCCTTACAGCAGAAGATGCAATAATATCAAGGTGTGCTTTAGCACACCTTTTTTGTGTCTCTATTTTGATTTGAACGAGTCTTTTTTATGAATGCTGATATTGCTCTGATTATGGCCTTACCGAATGAATCTAAAGGCTTGTTTGAACAAGCAGGCATTGACGTTCATTACAGTGGCATCGGCAAAATTAATGCAGCATTCAAGGCATTTGAGGTGATTCAAAAGACAGGCTGTAAGACGCTGATCAATCTAGGCAGTGCAGGCAGTTCACATTTCGACGCGCACAGTTTGGTTGAAGTCATCACTTTCGTACAACGTGATATGGATGTGTCTCCCTTAGGTTTTGCTGTGGGCGTGACACCGATGGATGACGAAATTCCTGCGGAGATTCATACCCAAGCCCATTTTGAGCTTTTGCCTAAAGGGATCTGTGGTACGGGTGATTCTTTTGAAACAGGGATTCCTAAAGTCAGTTGTAACCTCGTCGATATGGAAGCCTATGCTTTAGCCAAAGTCTGTCAAAAGCTCGGAGTACGTTTGATTTCAGTCAAATATATTACTGATGGCGCCAATGAGACGGCTCATTTAGATTGGGAAGAAAATCTGTTGCTCGGTGCACAAAAATTATTGGCGCTGTATCAGGCGCATTTTTAAATGTAAAGGTTTAATACAGTAGTGAAAGTTAATAAGCTACTGAAATTAAATAATTGTTTTTGGAATTTGCATAAGGCCTATTACGTTAAATGAACTAGGAATTAGCGAAAATGTTTACTTTGTAAATTTCGTCGAATAAAAGCTTAATTTTATTGTTGAATGATCTTTTAGAAATAGGGGTTGTACAACAAAGTTTTGTATAGCTAGGTCCCTAATTGTGTTGGGGTACCTGTTTCAAAACAATAATTTTTGAAGCAAGCTCAGCACTGTTTTTTGCTTTCAATTTTTTCATAAGTCTACCTCGGTGTACTTCGACAGTGCGATAAGAAATATCGAGTTTATATCCGATTTCTTTACAAGTCATTCCATTGACAACGTAAGTGGCGATCTCTCGCTCCCTTGGCGTTAGGTTCACAGTGGGACTAATAATTTGTTCAATGCGCTCAAAATGCCAGATCATCAATTGAAACGGTTTTTGGGGAGTCAATGTATAACCGTTTGCCCTCGCCCAGAAAACCTCACCATCCTTGTGTTGCATGAAACGTTCATCTGAATATGCACCATTACTGGCATGTCTTAGCCAGTTTAAGCTACGATCTCCAATAGTAAGGTAGTCCGCTTTAGATGGATAAAGTTTTAGAATAAGTTCACCAACTAGATCTTCACTTTTAAATCCAAACAGGGTTTTAAATGCTTCATTAAGAGCCAAAATTCGCCGATTTTTAGTGATAACCTGAGCTGCAGGAGAAAAACGGAAGGCTAGACACTCAAGGTCTTTCTGTTTTGAGCATGTAAAATCAGTCATTACGATCTACTTTCCTCACAGACTTTGAAGGTGGTTTCATATATTCAAAACAATTGGTGATACATTTCAATAACTACGGATAGATATCCAGTTTTTGGTATGACTCAGTACTGTTTAGATAATAGATAAGAAGTTTATTTTATTTACTACTTTAAGGACAAGTTTATTTTATTTATAGAGAGAAATAGGGAGTAAAAATTGACAAGTCAGCTCACTTTATAACATCAAGCTGACTTGATAAGAACGACTAAGTTCCTTCTAAAATGTACAAATGTGCTGAAGAAGACCTATACCGAAAATCAATAATATCCTGATACTCTTTAGAGTAATAGAACTCTTGTGCCTTTTCGACAGATGAAAATTCAAGAAAAATAATGCGCGGCACTACACGTTCTCCTTCGATTACTTCCGGAGATTCAGTCGCAACTAAGAATTTAGCATCGTATTCTTTAAGGATAGGCTTGACCTTGGTCATGTATTCGTTAAAGAAAATATTTGGGTCGTTAATAGTAAGTTCTGCGAAAAGATAACCTTTTTTACTCAAAGAATGTGTCTCACTAGATTAAGTTATGTACGAATTCAAAGTGAAGCTGCAACAACTCCACATTTTAGTCTAATTGGCCTAAAGATGTTAGAAGTCAATAGGCAAGTGGCTTGGACGCTCGCAAGCTACCGTTTGCATTTTTGCTGGAACAGACATCTCGAAAAGTTCCAAATCTGAGGATATAGCAGTTTCATTATGTTTAAGACCTGGTGGAATGAAAAGTGATTCACCTGTTTCAACACGGATAGTTCGCCCATCTTCAAATTGAAGCTCAATCCAGCCACGTAATGCATAGACAAAGTGCACATCGCAGATATGATAGTGCCAACCTGTCTGTTCCATCACATCTGTAGCACATGTTACTTGTGCTCTTGCAACACCTTCAGTTGCGGTGGTTAGGCCGAGGTCACGGTACTTGAAAAAAGCTCTCCTTCCTGAAACGTATGGTGCTGTTTCTAGTGTGGCATAGGTTAAATTCTTAGCGAGTTCTGCAACAGACTCTGGGAGCTCTAGTGCATTTTTGAGTTCAGTTTGCATTTTAAATCATCCTTCATTTATTTGACGTTAAACGTTTAATAGTTGGTTGTATGTTCGCCTTTGATTGCAAACGAAGGTACCGCTTTAGCTCTACGAAAAGTTTATATACATAAACTCAGGCTACGGTACTCAATCAAATCAGGCCAGTTGTATAGAACAGTCCAATTACAAAGAAGACTGCTAAGGTTTTGATAATTGTTATTCCAAATATCTCTTTATATGACTGCCTATGTGTCAGTCCTGTAACTGCAAGCAATGTAATTACTGCACCATTGTGCGGGAGGGTATCCATACCACCGCTTGCCATGGATACGACTCGATGCATTACTTCTAATGGAATATCTGCGGCATTAGCTGCAACAATAAGCTGTTCACTCATTGCTGCAAGTGCAATGCTAAGTCCGCCAGATGCAGAGCCAGTTATTCCAGCGAGGGTACTTACTGAGACTGCAGCCTTAATCAATGGGTCGGGGAGGTATTGCAAAGCGCTGCTGACTACAAGGAAGCCAGGCAAAATGGCAATGACGCTACCAAAGCCATACTCAGATGCCGTGTTTAGTGCTGCCATAGATGCACCAGATACTGCCTGCTTAGCACCCACGATGAAGCGTTTATGAATCTGCTTAAAAGACACCGCTACTACGAACAGTATCCCGCATAGCAGTGCACCTTGTACGGCCCAAATAGCTGCCGTACTGGACGTTTTGGCCGTCATCTCTGCTGTCAAACCAGGGAATAAATCAGGACTGATCGAGTAGAGAGCGCTGTACCAAGTAGGGATATTCGCAGTGAGGAAGTAGTTGACTATCCCCACCAAAAATAATGTAGCTAAAGCTAATAGAGGGTTGGGGAGGTTAGCTGATTGGACACGCTCAGGTTCATTGGTATGCCCCTCTCCGTAGCCTTCACCTGCCGCCATTGCTGATTTCCGACGTAGTTCCAAGTACATGATACCGATGACCACTACAAAAATAGATCCTGAGATCCCGAGAATTGGAGATGCCCAAGAGGTAGTATTAAAGAAAGTAGTCGGAATTATATTTTGAATTTGTGGCGTGCCAGGAAGCGAATCCATCGTGAACGAGAACGATCCGAGAGCAAGAGCTCCAGGCATTAATCGCTTTGGGATATTGTTCTGTCTATATAGCTCTGCTGCAAATGGATAAACAGCAAAGACAACAACAAAAACAGATACTCCACCATATGTCATCAGCGCGCAGGCCGCTATAACAATTAAGTTAGCTTGAGAACGTCCAAAATAACGGATTGCGGCGGCGACAATCGCTGCTGAGAACCCAGATATCTCAACAACCTTACCAAATACTGCACCTAACAAAAAAACAGGCAGGTAAAGTTTTAGAAATGTCGCCATCTTCTCTAGAAAAACCTCAGAGAAAATTGGAGCGACAGAAGAGGGATCAATAAAGAAAACAGCACCGAGCGCTGCAACTGGTGCTACGAGTATTACACTGTGGCCTCGATAAGCCATTATCATTAAAAAAGCTAATGCTGCCAAAGCAATGAACACAGACATAGTATATCTCACATACGGTTAGATTTACTCTTGTTTAATCAAGATAGAAAAGCGCTTTAGCGTCCCATTTAAGCCATTTAAATAGCTAAGGGAGGGATATATCAGCAACTAAGTTAGCTTTCCTGTCTTGCTCACACCGCTGGCAAGGTATCCACCATCTACGGGTAAATATGCACCGTTAATGTATGCGGCACCGTCTGATAAAAGAAAAAGGATTGTTGAGGTCATATCATCCAGTAAACCAAGGCGATGGGCAGGGATCATGGAAGTGTATGCTTCGATTGTTTCGGGGGTATAGCTAGCTTCAGTTAGAGGCGTCAGTACAGGACCTGGTGCAATTGCATTAGCAGTAATGCCATAAGGTCCAAGCTCCATTGTCAGTTGTTTGGTGAGCCCCACCATCGCTGCTTTGGAAGTTCCATAAGCTGTACGGCCTATCCCTGCTCGCTCCGCGCTCACCGAGGCCACATTAACGATCCGACCAAATTCTGCTTTCACCATGCTCTGGCTTGCACGCTGTGAACAGAGGAATGTACCTGTCACGTTTACTGTCATCACTTTATTAAAAAGGTCTACTGGATAGTCAATGAATGCATGAATTCCTAAGATTCCTGCACTATTAAGTAATAAGTTTGTCGTATCTCCATACCAATCTTCGGCTTTTTTAAAAGCTGAATCGACAGAGTTTGCATCGGATACATCAATTTCTAGGGCTATAGCCTTTCCACCTTGAGAAAGAATCTCATTTGCAACCTGAGATGCATTTTCGAAGTTTAAGTCTCCAACGACAACGTATGCTCCTCTTGCTGCCAATGCAATTGCTGCTGACTCTCCAATTCCTGAACCTCCACCTGTTATAAAGGCTGTTTTGTTTTTAAAATCCATGTTCTATATATCCTTTTTATTTCCAAAAATTAATCAAGCGAATTGTTGATGATTGTGATAAATCGAGGCTATATTCTTTAAAAGACAAGCTTGCTTTAAGGTGTATATTCATACCACTTGATTAGAGTTTAAAAATTTTGCACGAATATTATTGCATTGACCATTAGTGCAACTACGTATAGGCGTACACAAATTTAGGGCTTTTGCGACTAATAGTCTTAGAAAAATGGATGATAGTTTTAATAGTTATTCGATTTTTTTTAAATAATAGACTTGATACGAAATCCTTTAGATTTTGTATTTAGTATCAATGCTTTAGTTGGTGCCGCTTTTATGTTCTGCACACTGGAACAGGCTTTTCCGTGACTTTTCATGTTCCATAATTTTGTTTTGACAAACTTAATAACATTCTCATGCACTGAATAAAAAAGCGACTTACACAGTCGCTTTTTAGTGTACGTCAATCGCTAAAATTAAACCTTTTCATTGAAGAAAATTTAACGTGGCAATACGCCGTATAACATCATATGCACGGTATGCTCAACCGTGCGTTGAAACATGCTACGGTTACGCAAAGTTTTACCCGTGACCATTTCCATTTGTGTCGAAAAATCAGCATAGTTTTGGGTGATTGCCCAGATATTGAGAATCAACAATTCAGGATCAATCTCTGCAGACAATTTACCTTGTTCTTGCCAAGTTTGAATCACTTTAGTTTTACGCTTAAACAGTTTTTTTAACGGCCCTTTTAAGATCGGTAAAATATGCGGGGCACCTTGAATAATCTCAAGCGCAAATAAACGTGAGGCTTTAGGCTGATCACGTGAGCTTTCAATTTTTTGAATTAAATAGTGAGTGAGGGCTTCAGTAGGCTCAAGCTCAGACTCCAGAGTTTGCAAGGGTGCAAGCCACTTTTGTAATACCGTGGTGAGCACTTCGACATATAGCGACTCTTTATTTTCATAGTAATAGAAAATATTCGATTTATGCATATTTGCCAGTTGCGCAATCTCATCCAGACTGGCACCACTAAACCCATAGACGGAAAAAACATCTAGGGCAGCATTCAGCAGTTGATTGCGCTTTTGTGTACTTTTTTTCTGTTCCATCTGCGAGCTTAATTCAAAAAATGTCATTGACATTGTAAGATAAATTGTCGGATTTGTGCACAATAACCCAGATTTTTTATCGAAAAAATTGCCGACTTTATCGCGATGCTAACGATGTATTTGATAATTATTGAAATCTAAAAAAGCGCATACATATTTTGTAAAAAATTCGTTTGAGATTGAAGCGGCATATGCTAAATATCGCCCCAGAAAAGTGCAAAAAAGCACGGTTTTAGGTGGCTAAAACCGCATCAAGGACTTGTTGTTCAAGTTGTGCGAAAGCAATACTTTTTTTCCGTGGACGAGGTAAATTAACCTCAAAACTTTGTGCGATATGCCCTTGATCCAGCAAAATAATTCGATCTGCTAACTGTACTGCTTCACTGACATCATGGGTGACCAGAATCGCGGTAAAACCTTGTTCTTTCCAGAGACGTTCAATCAGATTCTGCATTTCTAGACGAGTCAATGCATCGAGTGCACCGAGTGGTTCATCCAACAGTAAAATTCGTGGCGAATGTGATAATGCGCGTGCAAGGGCAGCACGTTGTCGTTGTCCACCTGAAAGCTGGGCAGGCCATTGGCTGGCTTTATCTTTTAAACCCACTTTTTCCAATAATGTGGCTGCAAGTTGATGTTGATCTTTCGCTAAGCCGAGCTGAGCATTTTGCAAAATGCTTTTCCACGGCAATAATCGCGGGTCTTGGAACATGACCCGAATATCAGCGCTGGTAATGCCTTCGCGGAAATTGCGAGCGGACTGGAATTTGATTTCACCGTAACTGGCTTTTTCCAATTGGGCAATTAAACGCAGTAGGGTACTTTTACCGCAACCACTGCGTCCGACGATGGCAACGAACTCACCAGCTTCAATCTTGAGATCTAAATCCTCAAGGACTTTAACCTCACCATAGAATTTATACAGTTGCTCAATCAGAATATCAGCACCATTGGCAGGTGCGGTGGTAGTTTCTGGCTCGGCAATTGGCTGAATGAGATTGTTATCGTAAAAATTTAAATTAAGATTACTCATCTTTTCATTCCTTTTATTTTTGATAGCCTGCATGCCAACGCAATAAATAGCGCTCCAAGACTTGAGCCAATACATCAGCTAATTTTCCAAGTAGGGCATACAGTAAAATCCCGACCAAGACGATATCTGTTTGTAAAAACTCTCGTGCATTCATGGTCATATAGCCAATTCCTGCTTGTGCAGAAATGGTTTCAGCCACGATGAGCAGGACCCAAACCAGACCTAAAGAGAAACGTAGCCCAACTAAAATCGAGGGCATCGCACCAGGTAAAATAATGTCTTTATAAAGTTGCCAACGATTGAGTCCGTAACTTTTTCCCATTTCGATCAGTTGTGGATCAACCGAGCGAATACCGTGATAAGTGTTGATATACATTGGAAAAAATACGCCGACAGCCACTAAAAATAGCTTGGCAGTTTCATCAATCCCAAACCATAAAATCACCAGTGGAATCAGGGCTAGCGCAGGGATATTACGGATCATTTGCAAGGTGGTATCTAGTAAAGTCGATGCGATACGGGACGAACCATTCAATAGCCCCAAAACTAACCCTAAGCCACCACCAATCAATAAACCGAGTAAGGCACGACCCGCACTGACTTTAACATGCTGCCAAAGTTCACCACTGAGCAGTAAGTGCCAGAATGCACTTACGACAGCAGTTGGAGCAGGTAAGACTCGACTTTGCAACACACCAGAGCTAGAAGCTGCTTGCCAAATCAGGATCAGTAAAATCGGAAACAACCAGGGCAGTAAACCTTTGCCTATTTTTTGTGTTCCACGTGAAACATCCTTCAAAAAAGGTTTCGCACTCATGCGTCCTCCTTGATCAAGGTTTTTGCTTCCTTGGTCTCAGGGACATAGTTATTGGCAATGATTTCTCCGAAAGGCCCAGTTAAATGCGGTTGTGCCAGTTTTTCACGGGTTTTGAGTGGTAGTAATGGGAATACCAATTCTGCAAAACGGATCGATTCTTCTAAATGCGGGTAACCTGAAAAAATAAAGGTATCAATCCCCAAGTCGGCATATTCTTGAATACGTGCGGCAACGGTTTCAGGATCACCCACTAGAGCGGTCCCTGCACCACCACGGACTAAGCCGATACCCGCCCATAGATTTGGAGACACTTCCAATTGATCTTTACGTCCGCCGTGTAGTGCAGCCATACGTTGCTGACCGACTGAGTCCATTTGTGCAAATTTTTTCTGTGCTGCGGCAATGGTCGCATCATCCAGATATTGGATCAGTTCATCGGCAGCGGCCCATGCTTGTTCATTGGTCTCGCGTACAATCACATGCAAGCGAATGCCATAAGTGAGTGTACGGCCTTTGGCTGCTGCTTTAGTACGTAAATACTCAATCTTTTCTTTCACTGCCGCAGGGGGTTCGCCCCAGGTTAGATAGGTGTCAACTTGCTCTGCTGCCAACTCAGTTGCCGCCTCTGAAGAACCACCAAACCAAAGCGGTGGATAAGGCTGTTGGACAGGTGGGTAGAGTAATTTGGCATCATCCACACTCAGGCGCTCACCATGAAAAGTAAAAGATTCACCTGTATGTGATCGGGTCAAGATTTCACGCCAGATTTTGACATATTCGGATGCGGTCTGATAACGGGTGCTGTGATCTTCATATAGACCATCACCTTTCAACTCTTGCTCGTCGCCACCTGTGACCAGATTCAATAAAATACGGCCATTGGAGAGGCGGTCAAAGGTCGCTGCCATGCGTGCCGCAAGCGCAGGTGTGGTAATGCCTGGACGCAGCGCCACCAAAAATTTAAGTTGCTTGGTGGCATCAATTAAACTGGCTGCGGTGATCCATGGATCTTCACAAGAACGGCCAGTCGGAATCAATACCCCTGCATAACCGAGATTATCTACGGCAACGGCAATCTGTTTCATATAAGCATGATCGACCTGACGAGCACCCTTGCTGGTGCCTAAATAACGACTGTCACCATGAGTGGGAATAAACCAGAAAATATTCATGTCGATGTTCCTTATGAAAATGAAATGTATGTTTATTGGGCAGACCAGACACTGTGCTGAATATCGATCTGCACAGGAATCAGTTGCTCTTGTTTAAATAAATCGGCGATTTGCTGCTGGCTCTTGATCACTTCACTATTGAGCGCATAGACAGGTGAAGGTTTTGGTCGTTTGTTAAGGACTTGTTGAGCGACAGGCGTACTGAGTCCAGTACTTTGTGCATAAATCTGTAAGGCTTGATCTTGATGTTGCACAATCCATTGATCGGCACTGTTCACGCTATGAATGAATTTCTGTGCTGAATCGGGATGCTTTTGAATGAAGTCTGGATTGCCGATATAAAAGGAATAGGTGGTTGGAAAGGCTGAGCCATCGACCAAGGTTTTGGTGTGGCCTTGTAACTCCGCAGTTCCAAGATAGGGTTCCCAAATTGCCCAAGCATCTACGGCCTGTTTATCAAAGGCTGCACGTGCATCGGCAGGCGGTAACCAGATGGGTTGAATGTCTTGCCAAGATAACCCTGCTTTTTGCAAAGTTTTGGCGAGTAGTTCATGTGCACTTGACCCTTTTTGTACGGCGACACGCTTACCTTTTAAATCTTGCAGGGTATTGATCTTATCGTTGGCATGGACCAGCACAGCTTGGCCTGTCGGTGCAACCACCTCATAAGCCACGTAGCTTAGCGGCTTTGCTGCGGCTTGCGCAAAGATCGGTGGCGTATTGCCGACATAACCAAAGTCGACTGCACCAACAGCAAGTGCTTCTAACATTTGCGGGCCAGCGGGAAACTCACGCCATTCAATTTTTGCATTCGGGAAGGCTTGCTCAAACAGTTGTTGTTGTCTGGCTACCAATAAATTGAGCGATGATTTCTGGAAGCCAATCGACAGGGTTTTGACCGCCGTGTTTTCATTGCTTGAAGCTGTTTTTTCAGTATTTTGGGGGGCGCTTTTTTGGCAACCGCTGAGTGAAAATGTAGAAATCAGCACGCCGAGAACAGAAACCTTCAATAATAACCTCATCATTATCCCCTTATTATTTAAGCTCGTTCTTTAAAACGGCATCTTGAATCAGCAATTGCTTCGGAATCAGTTTTTGTGCAAAGAAGGCATCGGCCACATATTGTTGTTCTTTGGCGACTTTGTCGGAGATCGGTTGAACTCCGAAGCCCATGCGCGAAATTGAGCTTTTTAAAACATCAAACTCGAGCCCTGTTGGTTTTTCTAGTAATTTAGCTGCATCATCTGGATGGGTTTGCACCCAATCTGTGGTCTGGTTCAGTGTACTGACCAGCGTTTTAAGTGCTTCAGGATGGCTTTCGGCAAATTGACGGTCTGCCAAATAAAACTGGTGATTGCTGACCAAATGCTCGCCTGTAGCGATCACTCGCGCATGAATTTGATGTTCTGCTGCGGCAAAGAATGGATCCCAGATCACCCAAGCATCGACTGCACCTTTTTCAAATGCCGCACGGGCATCGGAGGGTGGCAGGTAAACAGGTTGAATATCTTTTAAGCTGAGATTGTTTGCTTCTAATAGTTTGAGTAACAGGTAATGAACATTTGAGCCTTTATTCAGCGCAACTCGTTTACCTTTCAGATCTTGGATCGATTGAATCGGCGAGTCTTTTTGTACAATCAGGGCTTCGGCCTTAGGTGCAGGCGGTTGGTTGGCCACATAGACCAGATTGGGATTGGCTGCTTGAGCAAAGATCGGTGGTGCTTCACCTGCTTCACCAAAGACCACACTACCGACATTTAGTCCTTCTAACAGCTGTGGCCCCGCTGGGAATTCCACCCATTTCACCGTGACACCTTGAGCAGCAAGATTTTTTTCTAATTCACCTTTTGCTTTGAGAATCGGCAAGATGCCATACTTTTGAAAGCCGATATTTAATGTTGTGGTTTGTTGTTTTGTGGTCTCTTGCTGCTCAGGTTTTTTTGCACAACCTGCAACACCCATCACACTGGCAAGGCTTGCCGCAATGAGGGTCGATGTTGCCCATGAGCGATGGAGTGAAATAGCCATGTTGGTTGTGCTCCCCGAAAAATCAAAAGATTTAAATAAGATGAGCAACTAAGCTAAAACTTTTTTTATTGCATAAAAAATAAATAATCGGGCTTTGCTTATGATGAAAAGTGCAAAATAGAAGATTGCATAATCTTATCGCTAAATGGAATAAGTGTTAAAAAATAAATTTTATTAAATTATTGTTTTTAATATAATTTTTATTATTTTACGCTGTGGTGAATTTATTCTTCATTCAGACTTAAGCAAAGATAATGATGATGAAGAGAGATCTTTATCAAAAATAAACATATCTCTTCATCAGGTGAGGGGCTTAGCGCAGTCTCTTTTTAAACACCAAAGAATTGCGTTGATAGTTATATAGGGCCTGACGTGCATTGGGTAAATCATCCACGCTGGCAGGGACAAAGCCCTGTTCAAGGAACCAGTGAGCGGTTCGAGTAGTCAGTACAAACAGTTGCTGAATCCCTTGTTGTTTGGCTTTACTTTCCAGAAATTGCAAAATCTGGCTACCACGATTAGATTTACGGTAGCTTGAATCGACTGCAACACAGGCGATTTCCGCAGAACGAATTTCATCTGATCCTGCCGGAATCGGGTACAGCGCAGCACAGGCCAAGATCATGCCATCTCGTTCAATCACTGCAAACTGTTCAATCTCACTTTCAAGACGTTCACGTGAGCGATACACCAGAATGCCTTCTTGCTCTAATGGGCGGAGTAGATTGATTAAACCACCGACATCCTGAATATTGGCAATCCGGACTTCTTCATAGTGCGCATCGGTGATCAATGTCCCGACACCGTCTCGGGTAAATAATTCTTCAATCAACGCGCCATCATAGGCATAAGAAATCAAATGCACACGATGTACACCAGATAAGGACGCTTGTTGTGCTTGCTTTAGGTGTAATGCAAATTCTGGATATTGCTGCTGATTTTGTTGAATATAGGGTTCAAGCTGACGCGGGCTCAATTCACGTAATAACTGTTGTTGCTCATTCATCAGTCCTTGTTTTTCACCCAAGAAAATCAATTTATCGGCTTTGAGTGCCGTCGCGGTTTTAGTGGCGACTTCTTCTGCCAGTAAATTAAACACTTCACCCGTGCTGGAATAGCCAGTTGGACCAAGCAGAACAATATTATGATTGTCTAAATGGCGCTGAATCGCATCGGTATCAACCGAACGGACTTCTCCAGTGAGCTGGAAATCAATGCCATCGCGAATTCCATAGGGTTTGGCCGTGACAAAATTGCCAGAGACCACATCAATCCGAGCGCCATACATCGGCGAGTTGGCCAATCCCATGGAAAGCAGGGCTTCAATTTCGAGGCGAATAGAGCCAACTGCATTCATCACCCCACGTAAGGATTCACGTGTCGTCACACGACGATTTTGATGAAAAGGGGTTTCAATATCACGATCAAGAAGATTTTGATTGATCTGTGGACGCGCGCCATAGACCAAGATAAGACGAATGCCCAAAGAGTGCAGCAGGGCAATATCATGGATAATATGTTGGAAATTTTCGTGCTGAACCGCTTCGCCAGCAAACATCAGTACAAAGGTTTTATCGCGATGCGCGTTGATATATGGGGCGGAATGGCGGAACCAATGCACATAATCTTGGGGGGTACTATGTGAATTTTCAGTCATTTGGTTCGCCATGTCGATCTCAGATATGCAGCACTAGATCTGATTTTAACGAAAAAAATCAAAAGATAAATCTATTCCTAAAGCGAGCATTCAACTTTATTGAATCGAGTGACTCAAAGGGGCTTAGAAACCCATGATTCGAATAATGCTATTATCATCGGAATTGACTAAAATATAGTCATTATTAATCTTGTACCATTGTTCGTTACGACCCGGGCGCGGTAGATTACTGTCTTTGTAGTCGACTTTATAACCGTTACCACGATAATGCTGAGGCATCACATAGCCTTCCTGCCAACGATGTTGTTTTAAACGCTCGACCCCGCGTTCTTCACGCATGCGACGTTCACGTTGACGATTTTCACCATCTGGACGATCAAAGCCACGACCATTTTGCCAACCGCCACCACGCGAATCATCATCACGATCATGCGGACCTGCAAAAGCCCCCAGACTACTGAACAGGGTTGTCGAACCTAAAACCAAGATAATGAAAAATTTTTTCATGATGCACCTTATGGACTTCGGATGTCTCTCATGTGAACTACTGTACGTTAAAAATGCAGAGAAACTGTGAAGATCGATTCATTATTGCTTTAAAACAATGAAGATTTTTCACCCATTTCTCTGAAAAAAGCAGTTTTAACGTCAGTGTCCAATGCTATTTAGAATTATTGTTAGGATGAAATTAAGCTTGAGCGTCAATACTTTGGCCATTCATATCTAAACTGTCATCGCCCATGAGGTACAGATAGGCGGGCATAATGCTATCTGGAGTCGGGAGCACTTTTGGATCTTCCTCTGGATAAGCTTTGGCACGCATCGCTGTACGGGTTCCACCTGGATTGATGCAGTTAAAACGAATGTTCGGATAGGTGTTTTCTGCGGCAAAGATTTTGCTCATGGCTTCGGTGGCCACTTTAGAGACTGAATAAGCACCCCACAAGGCACGTGCTTCACGACCAACACTTGAACTGGTAAATACCACCGAAGCATGTTCAGATTTTTCCAGCAAAGGCAACAAAGCCTGAGTCAGGGCAAAAGGGGCGCGTAAATTCACAGCCAGTACATCATCCCAAACATCGACAGGATAATCAGCCAGTTCAACCCGATCACCAAGCATCCCTGCATTATGCAAGATACCATCCAGACGACCGAATTGCTGCTCTAGCGTGCTCACCAACAGCTCATAATCATGGGTTGATGCGGTTGAAAGCTGTAAGGGTAAAATCGCAGGCTGTGGCGCACCTAAGCCCTCAATTTCATCATAGATCACTTCAAGTTTATTTAACGTGCGACCGTGCAAGACCACCGTTGCGCCGTGTAGGGCATAACTCATCGCCGCAGCGCGACCAATCCCATCACCAGCACCAGTGATCAGGATAATACGATCTTTCAGTAAATCTGGACGAGGTTGATATTCTGAATATTTCATTGTTATGCCTCCTGTTCTTATCTGCAAAAATTTAAATTTAACCCATCATACCCTGATTTTCTGACAACACCGTGATTTTCTGTTTAAGCAGTTGGTGCAGTTCAGCAACGGTATGAATAATCGCATCAGCCTGCCAAGCATCAAGATCATCGCGGGATTCTACTGGTAAATAGCCGTAGGCTGCCAAGATGGTATACATGTCTGCATGACGACCGGCATCAATATCGCGTGGATGATCACCGACATAGATAATGTCTTGGGCATCGATCTCCAGCTGTTTGGCAGCCAAATACATTGGCTCAGGATCAGGTTTGGTCTTGCTGACATCTTCTGGGCAGACCAAGACCGCACAACGCTCAGTCAGATCCAGTTTAGCCAATAACGATTCACTTAAACCACGCGGCTTGTTGGTGACAATGCCCCACGGAATTTGATGTGCTTCAAGCTCTTCAAGCAACGGATACATCCCTGAAAACAGGTCGGTATCGACCACAATATTGTCACCATACACATCTAAAAAGCGTTGCCGATGCGCTAAAAATACCGGGTCTGTGACTTCTAATTCAGGATAGACCAATTTCACCATGGCACGTGCGCCTTCTGACACCTGAGTGCGGATGGTATCGGCATCCACCACAGGGCGTTGTTCATCACGACACATTTGCTGGATGATACGAATAAAGTCCGCAGCGGTATCGATCAGCGTACCATCTAGGTCAAATAAAACCGCTTTCATTCGGCACCTGCATTGGTGGTATGCACCATGTAATTCACATCCACATTCGGCGCTAACCAGTAGTGTTTGGTAATCGGGTTGTAGTGCAAACCAGTCATTTCTTTGAGGCTAAGCCCTGCATTACGAATATCATGCGCCATTTCTGACGGGCGAATGAATTTATGATAGTCATGTGTGCCTTTAGGCAATAAACGCAGTACATATTCCGCGCCAATAATCGCAAATAAATATGATTTAGGGTTACGGTTAATGGTTGAGAAGAACACATGACCGCCTGGCTTGACCAGCGTTTGGCATGCTTTCACAATTGAAGCAGGATCTGGCACATGCTCCATCATTTCCATACAGGTCACCACATCGTATTGACCTGCTTGCTCTTGTGCCAATTGTTCAACGGGGATTTGACGATATTCAATGTTTTGCACATTGTCTTGTTGTGCATGCAAACGACCGACAGCAAGGGGTGCTTCGCCCATATCAATACCGAGGACATCGGCACCACGGCGTGCCATGCTTTCAGCCAAGATGCCACCACCACAGCCGACATCAAGTACTTTTTTGCCCGCCAAGCCACCGACACGTTCATCTACCCAGTTTAAACGTAAGGGATTGATTTGATGAAGTGGGCGGAATTCTGAATGTTGATCCCACCATTTGGCAGCCAATGCTTCAAATTTTGCGATTTCTTGCGGGTCAACATTCAATTGCGACATGGTGTCACCTCTATCTTAGGATGATTATTTCGGTTTAATCTGTTGGTAGTGTAGCGATTCTGGTAAAAAAAGCGATAAATCCAATAAAAAACTTCACACAAGCAAAACGAATTGCTCGTGTTTGTTTTATATTTAGCATATAAACTTACGAAAAATGCTTAGAGGAAAAGCAAAGCCAATGAAAAAGTTAGTATTAGGTGGTTTAAGTGCAGTTGCGTTGGCATTCTCAATGAATGCGATGGCAGCAGATTTTGTGGCTGGTAAAGACTATACCGTGATTGCCAATCCAGGCAAAACCTCAGCACCTGCTGGACAACTCGAAGTACGTGAGTTCTTCTGGTATGGCTGCCCGCACTGCTTCAAGCTTGAACCACATATGCAAACATGGTTAAAGCAAATTCCAAAAGACGTTTATTTCTTACGTACGCCTGCGGCGATGAATAAAGTCTGGGAACAAGGGGCACGCGGTTACTATGTGTCTGAAGCACTGGGTGTACGCAAGAAAACCCATATTCCATTGTTCCATGCCATTCATGACGGCAATCAGCAGATTTTTGACCAAGCATCGCAAGCAAAATTCTTTGCACGTTATGGCGTACCTGAGCAGAAATTTAACAGCATGTTTAATTCCTTCCCAATCACGGCAAAAATTGCTGAGTCGAATAAATTGGCGCAGCAGTATCAGTTGACGGGTGTACCAGCAGTTGTGGTGAATGGTAAATATGTGGTGCAGGGTGAAGATGCGAAAGTGACACAGGTTGTTGATTATTTGTTGGAAAAAGAGCGTAAAGCTAAATAATTTACGCCCATGTTCAATCAAAAAAGGACTGCAATTGCAGTCCTTTTTTATTTAGATTTGATCCATTTGCAGATCTTTTAAGTCGATCTGAACTTTCTGTGTCGGTAGCGACAAGGCCTGATTGACGTATAGATTAATCAATTTCTCACGTGAGCCGATTGAACGCTGGTAATAGCTTGAGTTCAATAACAACGCTGCGCCGTAAGTCAGTGACCAGATATAAGACAGGTAATCCCGAATCGACATATCGTAGTTTTGTGATTTTAAATATTTTTCCGTCATATCTTTCAACGAGACAATGCGCTGTTGGCGAATGGCATACAGCTCATCAAACAAATGCTTTAACTTCGACTCAGTCATGGTCAGATGCTCTTCTAACTGATGCAGCAAAATGGTACGACTCGGTGAGGTTAAATGATAAAGCATATAGCGTGGCGCATACTCTTTGACATCGGTATTGTATTTGTCTGAAATTTTTAAAATTTCTTTTTCATTTTGAATAATGAGCTCCAGCAGCAACTCATTTTTGCTACGGAAATGTTTGTATAAGGTGCCCTTGGCAATATCCAGTTCAGCAACCAGTTCATCTAGGGTCATTTCTTGGTTGTTTTCTAATAACAGCTTTTCCGCAACCTGCAAAATTTTTTCTTTACGAATTAAGAACTGAGTATGACGATCAGGATTCATGATGCTTATAAGCTCCTCATAGTGTTCTACACTGCGTTTACATTAGTGTCTAATGCATCATAACGCTAAGCAATGCTTTTATATATCAAACTTTGGTTTGTATCCGGTCAAGCGTTTTGGGGTTCCCAGTTGGAGATACCACTGAAGAGTAAACGGACTTGCGTCGCTGCATTGTCAATAAACAGGTTTTGTTGTTCGAGTAAATGATCAATGCTGAATTGTTTCGGCAGATTGATCCAGGTCATGGCCCATGTAAACGACATATTAATCAAAATGGTCGAGAGTACCTGCAAGTCCTTGGCTTCTTTAATATGTTTAAAGGTTTCCAGTTTGCACAGATCAATGGCGAGGTCTTCAATCAAAAACTCAATTTCACGGGCAATCGCGATACGCACCGTCTCTGAACCGCCCCAACGCTCTGCAATCATAAACTGCCATTGTTGTGGGCTGTGATTGACTGCTTGTACAAACAATTCAATGCTGGTCCGGGTTTTGGCCGAACCGCTATGTTGTAAATAGCTCTGTCCCAATTGGTGAATCAGGCTTTTTAAATGTAATGAGACCTGATCAACTAGCTCTTGTCCAAGCGCATCCATATCTTGGAAATGACGATAAAACGCAGTCGGCACTAAACCCACTTCGCGAGCAACTTCGCGCAAACTAATGCTACTAAATGAGCGCCCAGCAGTGCTGAGATGAAGTGCTGCATCGAGTAAAGCCTGCCGACTCTGTTGTTTTCGTTCATCTCTAATCGACATGAATAAGACTCATTGAAACCGTACAGCAGAGTCTAGCAAAAAAAACAGAAACTTTTTAGTCCTTGTCCATTGCTAAATGCCAATGTTTTTGATCTTTCTCTGATCAAGCCCCATTTGGTGTGAGCTCAAAGCATGCGTAATTTTTAATTTTTTTCCTTATTTTAAAAGGCTTATCAAAAAGTATAAAAAATATCCAAAAAATTAGTGAACAAGTGTTGACTCAGTGAACACAAATAAATATAGTGTACACATGTTCACTACATGAACATTTGTTCACTCAATATAAATAGCCAGATACAAAACGAGGAACGTATGAACGCAGAGTTAAGTTATCAGCCACATTGGATTCGAGAAGATTTTGTTGATTTTATTTTGCAAAAGATAAAGCCAACTTTTGCTTGGAAGCGGACACTTGCAGAAGTCACTGCGGTACAGCCACTCAGTTCGGATATGGTGTTATTGACCTTAAAGCCAAATCATAATTTTGATATTCGCCAAGTTCAAGCAGGTCAAAGTGTATTGATTACCCTGATGATTAATGGGGTATATCAGCAACGTAGTTATTCGATTATTGATGTAACTGCACAGGGTGAAATCCGTCTGGGCATCAAAGTCCAAGGGGTGGTGTCTAAAGCTGCTCAGCAACTTCGTGTTGGCGATCACTTTGAGATTTCGCAAGCACAAGGTGATTTTGTCTTGCACCAAGGTCAGCAGCCCGCCGTGCTGATTGCATCGGGTTCAGGCATTACCGCGATTTATTCTTTATTGCAACAAGCATTACAACAGCAACTCGAAGACATTCATGTGTTGTATTTTAACCGTGCTGAAGTGTTTCATCAGGACATCTTGGCCTTGGCTGAGCAATATCCACAGTTGCACTATCACTTCTTTAATACATCGCTACAGAAACAACATTTAGATGCTGCATTGCTAGAAACCTTAGTTCCGAATTTTAAAGATGTAAAAGCCTATGCCTGTGGTCATCACAGCATGATGCGCCAAGCACAAGACATTTATACACAGCAGGGTGCTGCGGAAAACTTCCATCAAGAATTTTTCCAACCTGTACAAATCGAGCATTCAAGTGAGGCTCAACCGATTAGTTTCCGTCGTGCGCAACAGAATTTTATTGCCACGACCAATCTGCTGAGTAGTGCAGAGCAAGCAGGGTTACGCCCACAGCATGGTTGCCGCATGGGTGTATGTAACCGCTGTAGCTGTACCAAAGTCAGTGGCGTTACCCAGAACGTCATCACGGGTGAAATTGATGATCAACCGAATCGTCCGATCAAGTTATGTGTAAGCCAGGCGCTTAGCCCAGTCACGATTGATCTATAAAAACAAAGATATTTGAGGATGAATACCATGAATATGGCATTAGAATTTAAGACTGTATCAAAGTCAGCGCATTTAACCCCTGAACAAGTAGAAGAGTTTGGTCGCCGTGTTGAGGAAATTCGCTTAGAGGTGATGCAAAATCTCGGCGAGCAGGATTCAAAATATATCTATAAAGTGCGTAATTTTGTGCGTTATACCGAAATCGCGTCACGTGGCATGTTAATGTTCGGTGGCTGGATTCCACCGGTATGGTTGTTGGGAACAGCGATGCTGGGTGTGTCTAAAATCGTCGAGAACATGGAGTTGGGCCATAATGTGATGCATGGTCAGTTTGACTGGCTCAATGATCCAAGCTTGCGTGGCGAAGACTACGATTGGGATAACACCTGCTCAGGTAATGACTGGCGCTACACCCATAACTACATGCACCATACCTATACCAATATTGTCGGTAAAGATCATGACGTGGGTTATGGCATTTTACGCGTGACTGAAGATCAAAAATGGGAAGTTCGTCATTTGGCCAATATCCCATTGGCCTTACAGCTGATGTTCTTTTTCCAGTGGTATGTCGGTGTGCAAAATCTGCATTTAGAAGATGCGCTGGTCTATAAAACCAAAACTTGGAAACAGGTCTGGGCGGATGCGGCCGAGTTCCGTAAAAAAGCCAGACGCCAAGTGTTGAAAGACTATGTATTCTTCCCAGCGATTGCCACCATCAACTTTATTCCAGTATTAGCAGGCAATGCCGTTGCGAATATCATGCGTAACTTATGGTCATCTGCGGTGATTTTTAATGGTCACTTTACCGAAGATGCTGAAACCTTTGAAGCGGATAATACCGAGAACGAAACCAAGGCGCAGTGGTACCTTCGCCAGATTCGGGGTTCAAGTAACTTCACGGGTGGCAAATGGATGCACTTTATGAGTGGAAACTTGAGCCATCAGATTGAACATCATTTATTCCCAGATATGCCAGCCAATCGTTATGAGCAAGTTGCACCACAAATCAGAGCCTTATGTGCTGAGTATGGGGTGAACTATAACGAAGCCAACTTCATGAAACAGTTCTGGACGGTATGGGTACGTTTAGCCAAATGTTCATTGCCCAATGATCTGTCAGCACAGTTGGCACAAGGGTGGAGCACCCTTAAGTCAAAGTTTAAGTTTGCTTAATTCGGTGAATTGTAACCAATAAGTAAAACTGAAAGCATACGTAATTGAGCTATACTATGGCGCAATGATATTTGAGCCATAGTTTTAAGGAAACGTTATGCGTATTGACCAAAGAACATTAGACCAATTACGTGAGGTCAAAATTACCCGTAACTATACTCGTTACGCAGAAGGCTCAGTTTTGGTTGAGTTTGGTCATACCAAAGTGTTGTGTACCGCAAGCATTGAGAACTCAGTCCCTCGTTTCCTCAAAGGTCAGGGCCAAGGTTGGGTCACTGCGGAATATGGCATGTTACCGCGTTCTACCCATACCCGTAGCGATCGTGAAGCGGCGCGTGGTAAGCAAACAGGTCGTACCCAAGAAATTCAACGCCTGATTGGTCGTAGCTTACGTGCTATGGTGGATTTGAAGAAATTGGGTGAGAACACCATTACCATCGACTGTGATGTAATCCAAGCCGATGGCGGCACACGTACTGCAGCAATTACCGGCGCAGCCGTGGCTTTGGTTGATGCGATGAACGTATTGCTCAGCAACAAAAAAATTAAACAAGATCCATTAAAAAGCTTAGTCGCAGCAATTTCAGTCGGGATGTATCAAGACGAAGTGCTACTCGATTTATGCTACGAAGAAGATTCAAATTGCCAAACCGATTTAAACGTGGTGATGACTCAGGCGGGCGAATTTATTGAAATTCAGGGAACGGCAGAAGACAAACCGTTTACGCGCCAACAGTGCAATGCCATGTTAGAGCTTGCAGAAAAAGGAATCGCGGAATTGATTCAGAAGCAACAGCAGGCACTCGGTTGGTAAATTCCAGTTGATAGTGCGGGCGGTCTGGTTTTTTTAGACCGCCTTTTTTTTATCTGTTTTTTGTCATCGAATTGCGATCAAATCATCATCGAACTGTCATTTAGATTGTATTGACTATCTGCACTGATATTTAACGGATAGTCAAATGCGAAATTTCTTTTTAGCGTTACTTGCTGGCAGCTGCGTGTTACTCAGCGCTTGTAACGACAGTGACGACAATAATAACTCAACGTCAAATCCGCAGCCGCCACAGCCAAGCTGCAAAATCCACTGTGCACCCTAACAATAAAAATAAGGAAATGAGTTCATGAATCGTCGTGATTTTTTATTAAATTCAACCAAAGCTTTATTTGGAACAGCCGCACTGACCAGTTTTCCCATGAGTATTCAAAAAGCCCTTGCGATTGATGCCAAGGTCGAGACAGGGACGATTAAAGATGTCAAACATGTGGTGATCTTGACCCAAGAAAACCGCTCTTTTGATAATTATTTTGGCACTTTGAAAGGGGTACGCGGTTTTGGTGACCGCTTCACCATTCCTTTAAGCCAAGGTCGTAAAGTTTGGGCACAGTACGATGCCAATAAGAATACCGTCTATCCGTATCATCTCGACAGCAGTCGTGGCAATGCACAGCGCGTCCGTGGTACGCCACATTCTTGGACTGATGGTCAATTTGCTTGGGATCACGGCCGTATGGGCAGTTGGGTGCAGTATAAGCAACCGCAATCGATGGGTTATTACAAACAACAAGAAGTCGAATTTCAGTTTGCCTTAGCCAATGCCTTTACCCTGTGTGATGCTTATCACTGTGCCATGCATACCGGCACTAACTCGAACCGTATGTTTATCTGGACGGGAACCAATGGCCCAACAGGTGCCAATGTCGCCAGTGTGGTCAATGATCTCGATGCCATTGGCCCATCGACCACAGGTTATGACTGGACCACTTATCCTGAGCGTTTACAGCAAGCAGGGGTCAGCTGGAAGGTGTATCAAAACATGCCCGATAACTTTACTGATAATCCATTGGCCGGGTTTAAACAGTATCGCCGTGCCAATGAGTTATCTGGCAAACCTGTCAATAACAACAGCATTTGCCCGCCTTATGATCCAGCAATTGATGCTCAGCAACCCTTGTACAAAGGCATTGCCAATACCATGCCCGATGGTGGTTTCTTGGGGACATTCAAGGAAGACATTGCCAAGGGACAATTACCGCAAGTGAGTTGGTTGGTGGCGCCTGCCACCTATAGTGAACATCCAGGGCCATCAAGCCCCGTGCAAGGAGCATGGTATATCCAAGAAGTATTGAATGCACTCACCGAGCGTCCTGAGTTGTGGAGTCAGACCGTTTTTCTGATTAACTTTGATGAAAATGATGGTTTTTTTGACCATATGCCTTCACCAAGCGCACCGTCAATGGATACAGCAGGTACGGTCTATGGTAAGTCGACACTGAGCAAAGAACAGATGTCTTATGAATATGCGACACATGCCAAAGCCTCTGATGGACAGCCTGATTTCACCGACCCGAACGTCAGTAATGGGGTCGGGGTCTATGGACCAGGTATTCGTGTGCCGATGTATATCATTTCACCGTGGAGTCGGGGGGGCTGGGTCAATTCACAAGTGTTTGATCACTCCTCGGTGATTCGCTTCTTGGAACAATGTTTTGATGTGAAAGAGCCGAATATCAGTCCTTATCGTCGTGCAGTGTGTGGTGATTTAACCTCAGCATTTAACTTTAAAACACCAAACTTACTGCCTATGCCTGATTTATCTGGGAAGAAGAGCAAAGCTGAGGCCGATGCGATTCGTAAAGCACAGGAAAGTTTGGCGCCGGTCAGCCGTCCGCTCAGCCAGACCGATCCAGTGCAGGAGATGGGGATTCGTCCATCACGGGCATTGCCTTATATACTGCATAGTAGTGCCAAAGTTGATGCCACAGCCAAAACAGTCAAACTGATGTTCTCGAATACCGGCACACATGCGGCCGTGTTCCATGTCTATGACAAATTGAATCTGGATGCCGTTCCACGCCGTTATATGGTGGAAGCAGGTAAGCAACTGGATGATATTTGGCAGACTAAAGACAATCAGTATGATTTGTGGGTGTTGGGACCAAATGGTTTTCACCGTAGCTTTAAGGGTAATCTGACGCAGACAGCTCAAATTCAGGCACTCCCTGAAATTCGCGTCTGTATGGAAGAATGTGACCCTAAACTGTTTTTAAAAGTGCGTAACGATGCTGCAAAAACAGTGAAACTGGTGGTCAAAGCCAATGCCTACCTGGTCAATAAAACTTGGCAAATTGAAACGGCCACGACTGAAAAAGAACTGAGCTGGGACATGACTGAGTTTGGTGGTTGGTATGATTTTACCGTCACGATTGAAAATGATCCGAGCTATAGTCGCCGTTTTGCGGGTCGGATTGAAACCAATGAGGACTCAATTTCTGATCCTTATATGGGCTTTTCGGGCAGCTAAAGCTGTTAGGGCACATGTTAAATCAGCAGTTTAAGCAAATGCTTAAACTGCTTTTTATGAGCTGAAAATTAGCGCAGTAAGACATAAAGACACAGTGCAAGCAGCAGCAACACACTGAAAAAACCCACCACAAATACTTCAGTACTGTCAAAATCTACCCGTTGCCCCAGACGATAACAGCGAACCACCCCATAGCCAATGCTACGAATGCAGCCTTCCAAAATAATCTCAAAAATCAGATCAATGATGAGAAAACGGAACAGCTTAAACAGCACATGAAACACAGCTTCGAACAGGCTATCCATCGTTATTATTTTAATAAATTGAGCTGCTTAGCATTTTAAGCTTACATAGAGCGAAATGAAAGTAGACACAAACACATCATCGTCAACAAATAGCGCACTGAGCATTTGCATGTTGTAACAAAGCCCTCAGATTTGGCTCATGTTGCTTTGATAGATTGAACACAAATTGAAATGAAGTATTTTTAGGGGATAACGATGTTACAAGTTTTTCTAGTTTTACTGACCGCAGTAACGTTTGTGCTGATGGCGGCAGATCCACGACCGGCTGATTCGACCGAAGCCAAATCAGCGTGGAGTGAGCGAGTTGCAACAACGCAACCAATTCAGACAGAGACGGCTGCTCAGCAACAGCCTATAAAGCAGCAAAAAGACCTTGATCAGGCTTAAGCGTTAAAACGCATCGATAAATCAACGGCACACACGTCTTTGGTCAATACGCCCATTGAAATGTAATCCACGCCAGTCGTTGCCACTTCACGTAAATTGTCGATGGTAATGTTACCTGAAGCCTCTAATTTACAGCGACCTGCAACATGTTTGACTGCATCAATCATCTGTTGCTGGCTAAAGTTATCCAGCATCACAATATCCGCACCTGCTTCAAGTGCTTGATTGAGCTCATCCCAAGTTTCGACTTCCACTTCGACCGGTTTACCAAGTGCAATTTCATGTGCTTTACGAATCGCTTGAGCAATGCCACCTGCGGCCATGATGTGATTTTCTTTAATTAAGAAAGCATCAAACAAACCTAAACGGTGATTTTGTCCGCCACCGATGGCAACTGCATATTTTTGTGCAATGCGTAGACCAGGCAAGGTTTTACGGGTATCCAGCAGTTTGGTGTGTAGACCCTCGAGTTGTTGCACATAGCTTGCTGTTTTTGTTGCAACTGCAGACAGCGTTTGGATGAAATTCAGTGCAGGGCGCTCTACGGTAAGTAAACTACGTGCTGAACCTGCCAGTTTTAAAAAGGCTTCATTTGCCGCAATTACATCACCTTCTTGTTTTAACCAAGTCACTTGAACTGAGCTGTCATAGGCTTGAATCAAGGCATTAACCCAAGGTTGACCCGCCAATACCATCTCTTCACGGCTAATAATGGTGGCTGTGGCTTTTTCATCAGCTGGTGTGAGCAGGGCGGTGATATCGCCCTCGCCAATATCTTCCTGTAATGCTTGTTGAATATTGATTTGAATAGATTGTTCAAGCAAAGATTGAGGAATACTCATACCAGTTCCAGTATATGTTTGACTAAAAAACGTGTGCCATATATTAACACCCTCCCCATAAAAAATAAGTATTTGATCTCGATTATTCGTGATAAAGCATGTCAGAATGAGTGAGATAAATATTCAATTGCTGATTCGAGTCACCATGCAACACGCTAGATTTGCTCAAGTACAAGATGGAATCTTAGAGGGTGCAACTCAAATTGCCTCGCCTAATTTTAATGCCCGACCTACAGATACCGATATTCAACTAATTGTTATTCATAATATTAGTTTGCCACCCTCACAGTTTGGTGGCGGCTATATCCAGCAATTCTTTCAGAATCAACTGGATTGGTCGGTACATCCTTATTTTCAAACCATTGAAGGGATGCAGGTCTCAGCACATCTGTTAATTTTGCGCACAGGCGAAGTGATTCAGTTTGTGAATTTTAATGATCGTTCGTGGCATGCTGGTCGTTCCAGTTACCTTGCACAAAAAGAATGTAATGATTATTCGATTGGAATTGAGCTGGAAGGGAGTGATGATTTACCTTTTGAGCCTGAACAATATCAAGCTTTAGTTGAAGTGGTCTGTACTTTGCAACAGGCTTATCCAAAGATTCAACATCATATTGCAGGTCATTCTGACATTGCGCCAAAACGTAAAACCGATCCAGGGGAACACTTTGATTGGCAATTATTCCGAAATTTACTGGCTCAACAAAAATTAGCCGAAAAAACAGTGTCGGATTTATAATTTCACAACGAAATCTGTTCGGACTTTCATTACAATAACGCTTTTTAAAAGATAAGCCGTAGGTGAATGCGATGGCATTGTGGCGATCGACTGTAATTGTCAGTGCAATGACGATGTTATCTCGAGTGTTGGGTTTAGTCCGTGATGTGGTGCTACTCAATGTATTTGGTGCAGGCAAGGACTTTGATACCTTCGTTGTTGCCTTTCGTATTCCCAACTTTTTTCGACGCTTATTTGCAGAAGGGGCTTTTTCCCAAGCCTTTATTCCAGTTCTGACTGAATATAAGACCAGCCGTGCCCATGCCGAAGTCCAGATTCTCATTAGTCGGGTGTTTGGCTGTTTGCTCACGGCCATGTCTTTATTGACCTTTGTGGCGATGGTGGCTGCGCCGGCGATTATTTATTTATATGCGCCGGGCTTCCATAACGATCCTGAGAAATTTGAGCTCGCGGTCGATATGTTTCGCTTGACCATTCCCTACTTAATGTTTATGTCATTGACGGCTTTTGCCAGCAGTATCTTAAACAGTTATGGCTCATTTGCTTCACCCGCATTTTCGCCTGTATTGCTGAATGTGGCGATGATCGCAGGGGCGTGGTGGTTAACGCCGTATATGGCGGAACCGATTATGGCGCTGGGCTGGGCGGTGGTCGCGGCGGGTGTTCTACAGTTGGCGATTCAGATCCCTGAATTATGGAAAAAGAATTTACTGATTCCACCTAAAGTCGATTTCAAACATGAAGGGGTGGATCGTATTTTAAAACTGATGTTACCCGCTTTGTTTGGGGTGTCAGTGACTCAGATTAATTTATTATTAAACACCATCTGGGCATCGTTTATGCAGGATGGTTCGGTATCATGGTTATACAGTGCTGAGCGTATGACCGAGTTACCACTAGGACTGATTGGTGTGGCGATTGGTACCGTGATTTTACCTTCATTGTCGGCGCGTCATGCTGAACAGGACCAAGCCAAATTTAGAAGTATGATTGATTGGGCAGCCAAGGTGATTATGCTGGTCGGTATCCCTGCCAGTATCGCGCTATTTATGCTCTCAACCCCAATTATTCAAGCCTTGTTCCAGCGCGGTGCATTTACCGTGGAAGATACGCGAATGACAGCCTTGGCGCTGCAATGTATGAGTGCAGGGGTGATCTCATTTATGTTGATTAAAGTCTTCGCACCAGGTTTTTATGCACAGCAAGATACCAAAACACCTGTCCGTGTTGGCTTAATGGCGGTTGCAGCCAATGCCATTTTAAACGTGGTGTTTATTGGCTTGTTTAAGTTGATTGATTGGCATGCCGAGCATATGGCATTGGCACTGGCATCTTCTGGTTCTGCCTTGGTCAATGCGGGGATGCTATATTTCTATTTGCATAAACGTAATATTTATCGTTTTGGTGCGCATTGGAAGAAATTGGTATTTCAATATGCGGTTGCCAACATCGCTATGATTGCAGCCCTGTGGTACGGTTTAACCTGGTATCAGGGCGAGATTTCTCAATGGCTACGTATTGCTGAAGTGATTGGTTTGTGTGTCATTGGTGTCGTTGCTTATGCACTAGGATTATTGGCTACGGGTTTCCGACCAAGACACTTAAAACCTTAAACTAGATTGATTTAAAAAATTAAACCCTCCATGTGGAGGGTTTTTTATTATTTCACTTCAAGTAATTCAATATCAAAAATTAAGGTGCTGTTGGGCCCAATCGCATCGCCAGAACCGACATCACCATAAGCGAGATTTGCGGGAATAAAGAAACGGCTTTTGCCACCTTCCTTCATGGTTTGAACACCCTCAGTCCAACCTGAAATGACCTGACTCAGCTTGAACTCAAGTGGATGGTTACGTGCAATTGAACTGTCGAACACGGTGCCATCCAGTAAACGGCCTTCATAGTTTACTTTAACCGTTGACGTCGCTTTGGGTGATTTACCTTGACCTTGCTGTAACACTTGATACTGCAAACCTGATTTGGTTGTGACAATATCTGCTTTCTTGCCATTTTCAGCTAAGAAGGCTTTGCCTGCTTGATCATTTATTTGTGCTTGTTCTTGAAACTCAACCAGTTGTTTGGCCTCTAGGCGCTTTTTATATTGATTTAGAACTGTCGCCATTTCTTCATCGGTTAATGACGCTGCCTTCCCTTGAATGGCTTCTTGCAAACCTTGTACAAAGGTTTCGATATTTAAATCTTTTAAGGTTTCGGCATTGCCACGCCCCATAAGATAACCGTAGCTATAGCCCAATTGATCTTTTTGTGAACTCTTTTGTGTAATGGGTGCAGCCTGAACCGTTCCGAGGGTTGCAGTAATTAAAATGAGCGCTAATCTTTTCATTATTTCTTCCAAAAATAAAGGAGAGCACAGGCTCTACTTGAATCACTGACGAACAGCGATTAATTCTACATCAAAAATTAAGATGCTATTGGGTGGGATCGAAGCAACCCCTTGCTCACCGTAACCTAAGTTCGCAGGAATATAAAGTGTTGCCTTGCCACCTTCTTTCATCAACTGTAAGCCTTCGGTCCAACCAGCAATGACTTGATTCAGTGGAAATTCAATCGGTTCACCTCGCTCATAAGAACTATCAAAGACAGTTCCATCGATCAGTTGACCTTTATAATTTACTTTGACAGTAGAGCTTAGCTGAGGAGACTGGCCTTTACCCATTTGCGTCATTTTATACTGTAAGCCTGATGCTGTCGTTTTGACGCCTTCTTTTTTAGCATTTTCTGCAAAAAACCGTTGGCTAACGACTTCTGCCTGCTTAGAAGCTTGGCGTTGTTGTTGTTCTAGGGTTTTTTGGAATTCAGAATAAGCGACTTTTAATTCCTCATCGGTATAAGTTGCAGGCTTTTTGGCATAGGCATCGCGTATCCCTTGAATAAAGGATTCTACATTTATTTCAGATGGTATTTGTTGTTTAATCTCATAACCTAAAGCATAGCTAATTTTATCAACAGGTGCTGCCTGAACGGTTCCGATGGCTGTACTAATTAAAATGAGCACTAATCTTTTCATTATTTTTTCCAAAAATAAGGAGAGCACAAGCTCTCCTTAAATCATTTACTTAACAGCGATTAATTCAACATCAAAAATTAGCGTGCTATTTGGTGGGATCGAACCAGGAACGCCTTGTTCACCGTAGCCTAAGTTTGCTGGAATATAGAATGTTGCCTTACCACCTTCTTTCATCAGTTGTAAGCCTTCCGTCCAACCCGGAATCACTTGATTGAGTGGGAATTCAACGGGCTCACCACGGTCATAAGAGCTATCAAACACTTTACCATCAGTGAGTTGGCCTTTGTAATGGACTTTTACAACAGACGTTGCAGCAGGTTGCTTACCTGTGCCTTCTTTGGTGATTTTATATTGTAAGCCAGAAGCTGTGGTTTTCACGCCTTCTTTTTTAGCATTTTCTGCTAAGAAACTATTGTTGGTCGCTTCTGCTTTTTTAGTCTCATTGGCTTGCTTTTGTTGGAGCTCTTTTTGGAATTCGACATAAGCCGCTTGTAACTCTTCTTCTGTGTATGCCGCAGGTTTTTGAGCATGTGCATCACGGAAGCCAGTAATAAACGCACTGGTTTCTAATTCAGGTGGGGTTTGTTTTGCGACTTCATAGCCTAATGCATAACTGATTTTTGCAACAGGTGCAGCATTTTTGTCAGCTTTAGCACCAAGTTCAGTTGTTGGGTTTTTAGTAGCATAGTAAACAGGAACTAGCGCTGCACCGCCTAAAACGGCTGCGACAACGAAAGGTAAAGCTTTACTCATGAGATGTCCCAAAGTGAGATTTTAATAAAAAATATACTCTTGATCTTAGCATGTATAAGCTTAGGCATTGAATAATTAACAGCAAAAATGCGTGAGTTTTTTATAAGATTTATGTGTTTAAGTATAAAAAAACCAGATCATGTGATCTGGTTTTCTAACAAGCAAATGGTGATTGGCTTAATCCTCTTTATGCGCTTTATACGCATATGAATAGTTATAACCGTAACCATATCCTGCACTTGAACGCTGGATATCATTCAGGATAAAGCCATTGACTTTCACATTGGCTTGCTCAAAGCGATTCAAACTCAGTTCAAGTTCCTTCATTTGTGACTTGGCATAACGCGCAACAAGTAAATTCACACCTGCATATTGAGAAATAATAATACCATCTGTGACTGCTAACACAGGTGGAGTATCAATAATGATATGATCATATTGTTGGCTGAGTTGTTCCAATAAGGCTTTAAATTGTTCTGAACCGAGCATTTCAGATGGATTGGTTGGGCTTTTACCTCGTGTAATCACATTTAAACCAACCACATCCGTTTGGTGGATGACTTGGTTTAAATCAGCAAGATGACTTAAATACTCAGACAAACCTGGTTTTACATCTATATTAAAATATTTATGCATATAGCCACGACGCATATCCGCATCGATCAGTAAGACTTTTTTATTACTTTGAGCAAAAATTGTGGCTAGGTTGGTTGAGATAAACGATTTACCAACTTCAGGCGAAGGGCCTGCAATCATAATGATATTATTTTTAGCACTTGCTAAGGCGAAATGAATCGCGGTTCGAATACTACGTAAGCTTTCAACAGCAATATCATCACTATGTTTAACAGCAAGAATAGGAATAGATTTCTTTTTCTTTAAAATGTTGATACGTGTTTCTTGAACTGGTGAACGCGGTACAGTGGCATAAACTGGAAGATCAAACTCACTCTCAATTTGAGTTGAATCTTTTACGCCTGTGCGCAACATATTACGTATTAGAGCAATTAAGACCCCAATAAAACCACCAGCCAAAATGGCAAGAATCAAAACCAGGAGTTTTCTTGGCTTAATGGGTTTTACAGGCTCTATAGCTGTATCCACAATACGGACATTGCCAATCTCACCTGCTTTGGCAATACGCAGTTGTTGGTAGGAGTTTAATAACGCAGTGTAGAGCTGGGTTTTGACTTCAACTTCACGATACAGTTGTAGGTACTGTCTTTGCACATCTGGCAATTGTTTTAAAGTATTGTTTAATTCAGCGATTTGCTTGTTTAATGCGGTAATTTGAGCATTGATTTCACGCATTGCCGGATGCTCAGCAGTGTACTTGGCTGCGAGGTCTGCTTGTTGTTGTTGTAATTCAATTTTTTTGGTTTCTAAGGTAATACTTTGGGTCAGATACAGTTCAGACTCTTTGGTGACATCGACAGTATTATATTGTTGACGGAATTTATTGAAGACACGCTCTGCATCATCCAGTTGTTTTTTAAGCTCAGGGAGTTGTTCATCAAGGAATTTTAAAGTTTGCGCTGACTCGGCTGAGCGACGCTCAATATTTTGTGCGCTATAGGTCGCTAATATTGCATTTAAGACTTTGGTAATATGTTCTTGATCTTCACCTTGATAGCCAAGACCTAAAATACCAGTGAGTTTTCCTCTTTCTGCAACAGAATAGTTAGAACTCAGTGCATCAACAGCTGCAGGCATAGATAAATTTTTAATATTATAGGCTGTATCTAATAATTGATCCTTTGTAAAAATGCCAACTTTCCATATGCCTTTGGCTCCCATAACTTGATTTAACTGATTAAGGGGCACTGTTAGAACAACCTCATCAGTTTCTGGATCAGTTAAATGTAAGGACTGTTTGTCAAAATTAAGAGAGAGTTGCTTGTCGAGGTAATAAGAAGGCACTTCAAATTGACGAATCTCAAAACTTTTGAGGCCATCTTTAAATATCACTGAGTTTTTTGTATAGTTCGTTTGATAATTCGTATCGTTTAATAAACGATGACTAAGAGTGTCTTCGGTACTGGAAACCTGTATATTTAGATGTAAATCTTTAATAACCGAACCTAAAACCAAACGAGATTTTAAAATTTCAATTTCAGCTTGAGCCGGTGATTTCTGCTCAATCATATTCGATAAGTCACCTAAAAGAGCAGCAGATGCTCCTTTACTGTCTTCAACCTGCACTAAAGCATCAACAGAATAGGTGTCTGGTGTAACACGAAGATACAGTAAAGCAATGACTAAGCTTAGAATAATACACAATGCAACGAGCTTCCACTGCGCGATGAGGGCAAAGAACAGCTCTTTGAGGTCAATGGTATCTTCAGTATTGGTATTTTGGCTCATAATCTTAATCTAAAAAGTTAAATATAATTTTTCCAGTCAGTAACGCACTGTTGAATTAGTTGACAGGTATTATCAAAAAAAACTTGATCGTGTTGGTAGGGGTCAGGGACGTTTTTATTTTGCCAATGCCCGAGACGAAATACTTTCCCTTTTGCAAATGGCCATGTTTGCTCAATATGCTTTTGTTGATTGTTGCTCATCACTAAAATCAGATCGGCCTGTTTCAGCAGTTCTGCATTGAGTCTTTTTGCAATATGCAGACTCATATCAATATTTAAGCGTTGCATACACAGTTGTGCCTTATCATCGGCAGCATGTCCAATCAACCCAGAAATACCTGCAGATTCAATCTGCAGCTCTGGGTGTTGTTGTTTGAGTAGATATTCCGCCATCGGGCTGCGGCAAATGTTACCGACACAAACAACCAGAATTGTTTTAATATCCATTTTAATTATTGTCCCAAACGGTCTATGTTATATAAAGCATTTGAGAACGGAATAATTTGATTGATGATACGCTGCCAGCGAGTTAGGCCTGTTGCATCGACATAAACAATATCATTACTACGCAGTCTAAATTGATTGGCTAGACCAAAGTCGCCCAGACTCATTAAATTTAAATGATAGAGTTCGGTATGACGATCATTAGGATTGGTTCTTAACACATAGATGCGGCTAGCACTAGCAGAGTTTGGATTTAAGCCCAAGCTTTCACCTAAAGCATCACTGAGGGTCATGCCCTGATCGCGCATTGGTAAAGCCTGATTTTTACCTGATTCACCCATCACATAGATTTTTTGATTTTCTTTCGGACTGACGTAAATCGTATCATTCGGTTGCACCAGTAATTTGTGTAGAGAATAGCCCGATTTTTCGAGTGCAATGGTATTGAGGTCATAGGTGATACCATCACGAATCAGTTGAATAAAGGTATTATCGCCTTTATCCGTGACGCCACCCGCCATACCTAAAGCCGTATAAATACTCACTGGCCGATCATTTAAAAAGTATTGGCCGCCTTTAAGTACACTGCCTTGTACCGAATAGCGTTGTCCTTGATAAGACAGTACACGTACAATCACATCGGGATTTTTAAGGTACTGAGCAAATTGGCTGCGCAAGTCATTATTCAACTGAGCCAATGTTTTTCCTGATGCTTTATAGCGACCCACTAAGGGGATTTGTACAAAACCGTTATAGTCAATTGGATAACCATTGGCTTGAATCGATTGATCATTGCTCAGATTATTTACAAGAGGTGTAATTTCAGGATAAGCCCACAGTTGAATCGAAAGTACATCACCAGGGCTCAGGCGATAGGCGAGTTGTTGTTGTTTAAAAAGCGTCGAGTAATTATTTCGATAATCAATTTGAGCGGGTTGAATCGCTGGTAGATTGTCTTGGGTAATTTTTATAACATTAACATTGGTTCCTTGGTCGGTAGTGTATACGCCTTCACTCGGAATATCATATGTTTGCAAGCCTGAAGTCACAGCACAAGCTGTCGCACTAAGACTAATCGCAAGAATGGAAAAAAGTTGATAATGCTTCACACTCGACCCTTGAATAGTTATATCTGTTGTCACACAACAACATATCTTTGGACTTAGAATTCGGCTCATTCTAGCTGAAAAAGTTTAAAAAAGCACAGAAGAATCATTTCGGTTTGTAGGTTTAGTATTACTAAACTGATAGCTATAAGTAGAAACACATTCATCATACAATTGAAATGCGGCATTCATAAAAAATTTGCTATAGTACGCACGATGATGAATATGCGACATTAAAGGCTGAAACAATTATTTTGATCCAGAGAAAAGCTGTATTAGAGTAGTGACTACTTAACATACAGCATGTTGAGATTATGAAGATATAGTAATTATTGCTTTTATGGCATATAGGGTTGCCAAGCTATTTTTACTATGACGACATCAAAATATGGATTTTTCTGCCCTTAAAAAAGCAAGTTATATACTCACTAGGGATGATGACAGGTGATTAAAAAGTAATATTACTGGCTATAAGTTGATTGTACGATTTGTAAAAGCCTGTACACAAACAGAGATGGGTAAAAAAGCGATATATTCTGTGAATTGAACTTGAAGCGTGTTTTAAACGGGTTTGAAACATATGCTCGGTTCTGATTTAGTTAATTAATAATTCAATTGTTTGAAAATGAGGAAGAGATGTTACAAGATTCAACAATACTGGTAACAGGTGGAACAGGTTCTTTTGGTAATACATTTATCCCAATGACATTGGCGAAGTATAACCCTAAAAAAATAATTATTTTTTCTCGCGATGAAATGAAGCAATGGGAAATGGCGAAGAAATTCAAAGATGATAGCCGTGTTCGTTTTTTCATTGGCGATGTTCGCGATAAAGAGCGTTTATATCGTGCATTAGATGGTGTGGACTATGTTGTGCATGCTGCTGCTACAAAGATCGTCCCTACGGCTGAATATAATCCTTTCGAATGTATTAAAACAAACATCAATGGTGCCATGAACCTTATTGATGCTTGTATTGATAAAAATGTAAAAGGTGTCGTGGCTCTTTCAACAGATAAGGCAAGTAGCCCAATTAACTTGTATGGTGCAACAAAACTTGCATCTGACAAACTATTTGTTGCTGGTAATGCATATTCTGGTGAACATGGCACGAAATTTTCAGTGGTTCGTTATGGGAATGTCATGGGCTCTCGTGGGTCTGTGATTCCTTTCTTTATGTCAATTAAAGATAAGGGTGTATTGCCAATTACTGATGATCGTATGACGCGCTTTATGATCTCGTTAGAGCAGGGTGTAGAGCTTGTTTGGCACGCATTTGAAGACATGGTTGGGGGAGAGATTTATGTGAAAAAAATTCCTTCAATGAAAGTCACTGAACTTGCTAGCGTTGTTGCACCAGAAGCGAAACAAGAAGTTGTTGGCATTCGACCTGGTGAAAAACTACATGAGCAAATGATTAGTGTTGAAGACGCTTATTATACTTATGAGTATCCAGAACATTATAAAATCTTACCAGTGATTAATGACTGGGCTGAAACACAAGAGCGTATTAAAGACGGTAAACGCGTTCCAGAAGGTTTCCATTATTCTAGCGATAACAATACTGAATGGATGAGCCCAGAAGATTTGCAAAACTGGTTAGTTCAAAATGCTGAGAAAGTAGGAAATATCTAATATGTTTATCCCTTATGGCAGACAAAATATAAATCAGGCTGATGTTGATGCAGTTGTTCAGGTTCTTCAATCTGATTTCTTAACACAAGGACCACAAGTTCCTTTGTTTGAAAAGTCAATCGCAGAATTAGTTGGGGCGAAACATGCCTTTGCTATGAATAGTGCGACATCAGCTTTGCATGTGGCTTGTTTGGCTTTGGGATTAAAACAAGGAGATGTCCTTTGGACATCTCCTATTACTTTTGTTGCATCGGCAAATTGTGCTTTGTACTGTGGAGCCGATGTTGATTTTGTAGATATAGACCCAGATACGTATAATCTTTCAGTGACTGCTTTAAAAGCAAAGCTGGAGCTTGCAAAACAAAATAATAAACTACCCAAAATCGTAGTGCCTGTGCATTTGTGTGGGCAATCTTGTGATATGGAAAAGATTCATGCGCTCTCGTTAGAGTATGGATTTAGCATTATTGAAGATGCCTCTCATGCGATTGGTGGTAAGTATAAAGACCAGTATATTGGTTCTAATCAATATTCTGATATTACGATTTTCAGCTTCCATCCAGTTAAAATTATTACAACTGCAGAAGGTGGAATGGCACTGACCAATAATGACGAATTGGCGAAGAAAATTGACTTGTTGCGAAGCCACGGTGTTACAAGAAACACTGAGTTTATGACGAAGCCTTCAGAAGGTCCTTGGTACTATCAACAGGTTGAGCTGGGTTACAATTATCGCATGACTGAATTACAGGCAGCGTTGGGCGTTACACAGTTGGCTCGCTTAGAAACGTTTGTTGCTAAGCGACACGAGATTGCTAAAAAATACAATGAATTATTTAAAGATTTACCTTTAATCACACCGTATCAATTACCAGACACATATTCTGGATTGCATTTATATGTAATTCGTTTAAAGCAAACAGAGTTAAGTAAAGGCCGTAAAGAAATCTTTGAAGCATTGCGAGAAAAGGGTATCGGCGTAAATGTGCATTATATTCCTGTCCATGTTCAACCTTATTATGCGCAGTTAGGCTTTAAGCAAGGCGATTTCCCAGAAGCAGAAGCTTATTATGAAACAGCAATTAGTTTACCGATGTTTCCTGATTTGAATGATGAGCAAATCCAGTATATCTACCAAACACTAAAAGAGGTTTTGGTATAACAATGCAACTGGCTGTTATTCCTGCACGAGGAGGAAGCAAAAGAATCCCTCGTAAAAACATTAAAGACTTTTATGGTAAGCCGATGATCGCATGGTCTATAGAGGCTGCACTGAAAAGTGAATGTTTTGATGAGGTGTGGGTTTCAACTGATGATGAGGAAATTGCAGATATTGCAAGAGAATATGGAGCAAAAATTCCATTCATGCGGCCTGCTCATTTGTCCGATGATTTTGCAACAACTGCTGATGTCATGCAGCATGCAACACACGCTTTTGCACAATTGCAGGGACAACGACCAGATTATGTCTGTTGCCTATATGCAACAGCACCATTTGTACAAACAGATGATTTGAAAACTGGGCTCAAGTTGTTGCAAAACCATCCGCTAGATTATGCATTTAGTGCAACAACATTTGCGTTTCCGATTCAAAGAGCAATTAAATTAAATCAAGATGGAAATGTTGAAATGTTCCAGCCTGAAAACTTTAATAAACGCTCTCAAGATTTGGAAGAGGCATGGCATGATGCTGGCCAGTTTTATTGGGGAACTGCACAGGCATGGTTAGATAAGTCTGTAATTTTCTCTAATAGATCAAGAATTGTTGAATTATCTAGAACACGAGTTCAGGATATTGATACTCCAGATGACTGGCATCGTGCAGAGTTGATGGCACAATTATTATTAGACGTATAAACGATGAAGTTTTGTTTTCGAGCTGATGCATCTTTACAAATAGGTTCAGGGCATGTGGTACGTTGTTTAACGATAGCAGACGCTTTGGCTAGACATGGACACGAGGCCTATTTTATATGTCGCGAGCATCACGGTAATTTAATTGAGTTTGTTAGACAACGTGGTTATGCCGTCTATACCTTACCTGAGCCTGTGCTTAATACCAGTTCTGAGTTGTCCGAATACCAACGCTGGTTAGGGGTAACAGAACAAAAAGATGCTCAAGAAACATTAGCAATTTTAACTGAACAGCCTGTAGATTGGATTATTGTTGATCATTATGCTTTGTCCGCAGTATGGCAACAAGTTGTTCGTCCGTTAGCTAAACGCATTGTCGTTATTGATGATTTGGCAAATCGTTTACATGATGCTGATATCATTTTGGATTGTGGCTTAGCACATACATCTTCAGATTATGAGAAATTAAATAACCGTAAAGGCCATTATTTAATGGGGCCACGCTATGCTTTATTGCGCCCCGAATTTCGTAGCAAACGATTATGGCTAGAGCAGCATCCAAAAACCTATCACCATGATAAGTTAAAAATTTTGGTGAATTTAGGTGGAATAGATAAAGATAACTTAACAGGCAGCGTGTTGGACGTTTTATCACGTAGTCCACAGCAACAGCATTTATCTATTACTGTCGTCATGGGGGTAAATGCACCTTGGAAAGAGTCTATTCTGGAGCAATCAAAGAATTTACCATTCAGCAATCATATTTTGATTAATGCCAATAATATGGCAGATTTAATGCTTGAGCATGATTTAGCAATAGGTGCTGCCGGTAGTACAGCTTGGGAGCGAAGCTGTTTAGGCCTGCCTACAATTATGATTTGTATGGCAGATAATCAGAAAATGATAGCAAAATATTTACATGATCTGGGGGTAACGATCTCCCTAGATCAAACAGAAATTGATGCAAAGCTATTACAGATATTACAACAGCTTGATCAAGAACGATTGCAACTCATGCATCAAAAGGCCTTAGCTATTACGGATGGTATTGGTGCAGATTTATTGTTGCAAATCATTTTTTCTGAGGAATTTAATGCATGTTAGATCTAAAAGATGCACAGCTCAGAGTATTGAGTGATGATGATCTGGAAATGGTACTGCAATGGCGTAACCATGATGATATTCGCAAGTGGATGGTTAACTCGGATGTAATTGCTTTAAGTGACCATCTTGCTTGGTTTGAGAGAAATAAGAATAGAGCTGACCGCTTGTTCTATATTTTTGAATATCAGCAGCGACCGCAAGGCTACATCTCTTTTGTTGCTATTCCAAATAGTACGGCATATGAGTGGGGCTTCTATGTGAAACCTGATGCAGAAAAGGGAATGGGGCATTTATTAGGGAGCGCTGCATTAACCCTTGCATTTGAGGAGCTTGGACTCGATAAGATTTTTGGTCAGGTTTTGGCATTTAATGAAAAATCATTAAGTTTCCATAAAAAAATGGGTTTTGTCCAAGAGGGTTTGTTGAGAAAGCATTTCAAAGATCATCGAGGCACATTTGATATATATCAGTTTGGTTTGCTACAAGCAGAATGGTTAGAGGATAAATGAAATGAGCAAAAAAATTACAATTAATAATCGTGATATTGGTACAGGCTTTCCACCGTATATTATTGCTGAGCTTTCTGCAAATCATAACGGCAGCTTAGATACGGCACTTAAAATTATTGAAGAAGCTAAGCGCTGTGGTGCCGATGCGATTAAATTACAAACTTATAGTGCAGATACCATCACACTAAATAGCCAAACTGAAGAGTTTATGATTCGTGGTGGTCTATGGGACGGCCAGTCTTTATATGAACTTTATCAAAAAGCTCAAATGCCATGGGAATGGCACAAGCCACTTTTTGAGCATGCACGTGCTTTAGATATCACGATTTTTAGTTCCCCATTTGATAAAACAGCAGTAGATTTACTTGAAGATCTGAATGCCCCTGCATATAAAATTGCTTCTTTTGAAGCGGTAGACTTGCCATTAATTAAATATGTGGCTTCGACAGGGAAGCCAATGATTATTTCGACTGGAATGGCAGACAAAGATGAGATCGGTGAGGCAATTCAAGCTGCTTATGATGGTGGTTGTCAGGAGCTTGTGGTTCTACACTGTGTAAGCGGTTATCCTGCACCTGCAGAAGATTATAATCTATACACCATGGTTGATATGGCAAAATCTTTTAATGTGCCAGTCGGACTTTCTGATCATACACTAGATAATACGACTGCAATTACGTCTGTTGCTTTGGGTGCATGTCTCATCGAAAAGCATTTTACGCTAGATCGTAAAGGGGGCGGGCCAGATGATAGTTTCTCTTTAGAGCCAAAAGAACTACAGCAGTTGTGTCAAGGTGCTAAAACGGCTTGGCAAGCACTGGGCAATGTAGATTACGGTAGAAAGTCTAGTGAACAAGGAAATGCTCAATTTAGACGTTCACTTTATTTTGTCAAAGATTTAAAAGCTGGCGATATTATTGATGAATCTTGCATTCGTAGTGTACGACCTGGTTATGGTTTACCACCAAAATTTTATGATGAACTTTTAGGAAAAAGAGTTAATCAAGATATTTCAAAAAATACAGCTACAAGTTTTGATTGTATTGATAGATGAAAAAACATTTATTATCCATATTTAATCTAGCAGTACGAGGATTAAATTTAGCCAGTAAATTTATTTTAATTGTTTTTCTGGCTAAATTTTTAACAGTTGCAGAGCTAGGATTATATGGGTTGATTGCTGCGACAATTAATTTTGCTATGTATTTTATCGGGCTTGATTTTTATGTTTACAGCAATCGAGAACTACTGAAAAGTTCAGATACTCAAAGAAATACTATTGTGAGTAGTCATGCACAACTGCTATGTTTTGCTTATCTATTTGCTTTACCTACTTTGTCTATTATTTTCTTTAAAGATTTTTTGTCACTGGAATACCTTATTCCATTTTATGGGCTAATTATACTTGAGCATTTAAATCAAGAGTTTACGCGTTTATTAATTGTGTTGAAAAAACCAATTAGTTCTAATTTGCTGTTGTTTGTACGCTCTGGTGGTTGGAGTTTTATTATAATTCTCATGCATTTTTTGCATGTTAATTTAACTTTAATGGATGTTTTAAATGTTTGGATAATTGCTGAAGTATTATGTTTTGTATTAAGCATTATTCTGCTTTATCGAGAGCAGGTTCGTCTTTACTTATTTCAACAAGTGAATTGGAGCTGGATCTGGAAGGGGCTAAAAATTTGCTTGCCTTTTATGCTAGGTACTTTGGCTGTACGCGCAATATTTACTGGTGATCGCTACATACTAGAATATTTTTATGACGCTAATATTTTAGCAGCGTATGTCTTTTTTGCTTCGTTAGCTGCTGCAACAATGAGTTTTATGGATGCAGCAGTTTTTTCATTTGATTACCCTGAACTAGTGAGATCAATGAATACACGAGACAATAAGCATAGGGAACTTATAAAGAAACTATATAAAAAAGTAGCGTTTTTATTGGTTTTGATTAATTTTAGCGCATATATTTTTATTGATTTATTGTTGAAGCTAATTGGAAAAGATATTTTTAATTCTTATCTAAATTACTTTTATTTGTTAATGTTAGTGCAGGTCTTATATGCTTTTAGCATGATCCCTCATTATATTCTATATGCCTTGGATGCAGATAAGCCTATTATTGTAACTCAAATATCTAGTTTAGTTATCTTTCTTTTATTCTGTTTTGGTCTGATTGGATTGTTGCGGGAAGATTATGGGATATTTGTTGCACTATTAGTTTCATTCTCTTTCTTGTTTTTGTCGAAATATATCTATTCTTGGAGATTGTTAAAGAGATATGAACATTCTTATTCTAGTTAATCCCGCGAAAAATTATAAATATTTTTTCTATAATGTTGCTAAATCGTTGGTGGATTTAGGTCATAGTGTATATTACGCATATGATACGGAAAAAAATAAAATTTTATTTCCAATTCCTGAAATAGATGAATCCTCTAATAGTTACTTTTTCGACGTTTTTTTTAAAAATAGTCAAGAAGAAAGCTTTCAATCTAATGGTGAGTTTCTTTTTGATTGTACTTGGGGGGAGTATTTTTATTCAGATTTTGATCGATTTTTAACTCATGGTTATAATTTGGAAAAAGATGCTGAAGAGTGGGTAAAGATCCGTAAAAAGATGGATAGTTTTTTTTATAAAATTATAACAGAAAAAAATATCGACCTCGTGTTGTATGAAAATATTTCCAATAGTTTTGAGTACTCAGCATATAGAGTAGCTCAAACGTTAGGTAAAAAGTATTTTGGTTTAATTGCATCACGTATACCTGGACGTTATGAAATTCAAACTTCTATTATTGATGATTTATTAGTAGATTTAGAGCAGGTGAAGAAAAAGCCGCTTACAGAAGAAGAAATAAGTTGGTATAAAGATTATAAATCTAATATTAATAAAATCGAACCCGACTATATGAAACAAAATGGTTTAGATAATGTTTCTTTGTTGAATAAGGTGAGTTCTAATATTTTTTATAAAATTCTCAGGTCTATAAAAGCTGATATTAAATATGGAGCAAGCTCAGATTATGCTAGTGGGCTTCTGTTTTTGAGAATTTTGTCGGCTTTGAAAGTTGCTATAAATAGAAGATTAAACCATAAAAAAACAAAAAAATACTTTTTGAAGGTGAGTGAGGTTAATGAGATTAAACAGCAACATAGGTTTTATGTCTATCCTATGCACTATCATCCTGAATCATCAACGTCAGTATTAGCCCCTCAATATACGAATGAGTATCACAATATATTAAATATTTCTAATAATTTGCCGTTTGGGCAATATTTGTATGTGAAAGATCATAGAAGTGCTATAGGCTTAAACTCCGATGAGTTTTATCGAAAAATTTCAGCATTGCCTGCAGTTAGATTAATTCCCGCAGAGTATAACATTAAGGATTTAATAAAATATTCTGCTGGTGTGATTACGGTTAATAGTACTGCTGGTTATGAAGCTCTTATCTTAGGTAAGCCTGTATATTTATTAGGAAATGTTTTCTATCAAAATTTTTCTAATGTTGTTCGTCTAGAAAATTTTGATAGTCTTAAATCTTGCTTAGAAAACCCCACTGCTTTTACAGAGAACGTGGCAGATATTGTTGCTTATAGACGTGTAACCTATGAGGGGATTCTTAACTTTAATATGGTTGAATATGAGCCTAATAAAGTTTTTTTTGACAAGCTTGCTATGAATATTCAAGAAAATATGCGAGTTTAAAACCTAACTTATGTTTATTTTCTATTTAAACTATATTAAAAGAGGTTGATGGTGATTTTATTTGCATATTGTGTATTGTGTATAATAACGATTATATTGACTTTTTTTGATAGTAGGCAAAAATTACTTTATGTGTTTTTGTGGGCATGTCTAATCACTTGGTCTATAGTATCTCGAAATGCTGTATTGCAACAAGATATGCTTGTTTATTCTGAAGCAATGACATATGACTGGAGCTTTTATAAAACTTTTTACACTTTAAGAGAGCCAGTCTATTGGCTCTCTAGTAAATATTTGTTTGAACTTTTACATAGCAATGTACTGGTATTTATTGTTTTAGATACTGTGTTTTTATCGGCTTTGGTTTTTGCAGGATATAAGTATAAAATTAAGCCATATTTTATTTTGTTGTTTATTCTGTTCTTTCCTAATCTGATGGGTTTTTTGAATGTTTATCGTCAATTTTTAGCTACCATAGCTTTGTTTGTTTGTTTTTTTATGCTGTACCATAATCGCAATGGTTCAAGGCTAATATACTTGATTTCACTTTTTATACATAATGTGAGTATTGTTTTTTTACCGATTCTATTTATTAAAAAAACTTTCTTTCAATTCTTGTTTATAGTTTTTTCTTTTATATCTATTGCTTTAATGGTTCTATTTTCAGGGTCGAAATCCGAAGTGGACACAGGAGAGGTTTCTCCATTTTTATTCCTTGCTGTAATTTGTGTAATCGTAACTATCTTTTTGTTTTTAAATAAGCTTGTTTTATATAAAAAGAACATAGATTTATATTATATTAATTTTTATTGTGTTCTCGTTTCAGCTTTTTCGTCTTTGTTTCTTGCTGGTGCACCAGCAAAAAGAATTTGCATGATAGCACTCTCATTTTTATTGTATTCTATTTATTGGTTTATTGAGGATAATAGGAAAAATATTCTATTATTTCGCATCATATTGGTGATTTTTTCTTTAATACCAACCTTTATTTTTTCTTCTGCATTCTTAATGCTGCTAAATAAAACAGCGTGATATTAGTGAAAATAATTTTTTGAGTAAGAGATTGTCCAAGTATATAAATTTTCTTTTTGAGAGGTGCTGATGTGTTTTTTTCTATCTTATTATCCTTATATCATAAGGAAAAAAGTGAATACTTTGATCAATGTTTTGAAAGCATTTGGACTCAACAGGTACAGAAGCCTACAGAAATTGTATTAGTACTTGATGGTCCCATAGGTGGAGAACTTACTGCTTGCGTACAAAATTGGCAGTCAAAAATTGGTGAGACGCTAAAAATTATCGCACTCCCTCAAAATGTTGGACTTGGAAAAGCATTAAATGAAGGTTTAAAACATTGTAGTTACGATTGGGTCTTTCGTATGGATACGGACGACATCTGTACCGCTGATCGTTTTGAAAAGCAGGCTGCTTTCATACAACAGCATCCAGATGTAGTATTGTTTAGTGGGCAGGTGATGGAATTTGATCAGGATATCTCTGATGCCAATGTCTTGAAAGCTGTACCACTAACTTATGAAGAAATTAAAGAATTTGCAAAAAAACGATGCCCTTTTAACCATATGACCGTCGCTTACAAACGTGAAGTTATTTTAGCTCTTGGTGGATACCAACATCATTTGTTCATGGAAGACTATAATTTATGGTTGCGTGTGATCGGTAACAACCATAAGGTGGCGAACTTGCCAGATGTTCTGCTATATGCTCGTGTTGGCAATGGTATGCATGCACGTCGTAAAGGTTTCGAATATATTAAAAGTGAAAAACAGTTACTAGATTTAAAGAAACAGCTAAAGTTACAAAATCCTCTATATGCTAACATGCTGTTCTTGGTAAGGTCTGCATTTAGGCTGTTGCCAGCAAATATGCTAGGGAAAATTTATAATAGCTTTCTTCGTAAAGATATTAAAAAATGAGTGAATGAAAATATGAAGCGCTTAGTCGACATAGTTATCTCTTTAATAGCTTTAGTAGTGTTGTCGCCAATATTTATAATTGTAGCTTTTAAGGTACGTAAGAATCTAGGATCTCCAATATTCTTTTATCAAGAAAGACCTGGGAAGGACGGAAAATTATTTAAAATGATCAAGTTCCGTTCAATGAAGGATGCTTTTGATGCAGAAGGAAATCCATTACCTGACGAAGCTCGTATAACACCGTTTGGTCAAAAACTACGTTCAACCAGTCTAGATGAAATGCCGCAGCTACTGAATGTATTAAAAGGCGACATGAGTGTGGTCGGACCTCGTCCAATGCTCAAAGATTTTGTTGAACTATATTCCCCAGAACAAGCTCGTCGCTTAGAAGTCCGTCCTGGAATGACAGGACTGGCTCAAGTGAGTGGGCGTAATGAACTGGATTATGAAGAACGATTCAAATGTGATGTGTGGTATGTTGATAATCACAATACTTGGGTTGACTTTAAATTGATGTTCCAGACCGTTAAAGTGATGTTGAGGAGAGAGGGAATTAATGCTCCTGGTCATGTTGGACCCTCACTGTTTAAGGGAAATGGATCTCAAGATAATGTTGACCAATCTGTGAAGTAACGATTTATTTTTTAAGTAATAATGATGATGATCAAAAAAGCAATTTTACCCGTCGCAGGTTTAGGTACCCGATTCCTACCAGCAAGCAAATCTATTCCAAAGGAAATGGTGACCGTTGTTGACCGTCCCGCAATTGAATATGTAGTTCGAGAGGCTGTTGAAGCAGGTATTGAACAAATTATTTTAGTGACGCACTCATCAAAGGCATCAATTGAAAATTATTTTGATCGTAATTTTGAGTTAGAAACAACCTTAGAGCAGAAAAAGAAGTTTGATCTGCTGAAAGAGATCACTGATATTTTACCAAAACATGTCAGTGTTATCAGTGTGCGCCAACCACAGCCTTTAGGTCTTGGGCATGCGGTATTGTGTGCTAAAGATATTGTAGGTGATGAGGCTTTTGCCGTGTTATTACCTGATGTTTTAGTTAAAAATCAGACTGCTGAGAATGATTTATCTCTGATGATTCAACGGTTTGATCAATCTCAGGCTGCACAGATTATGGTTGAGGCCGTGCCAGATCACTTGGTTGACCAGTATGGCATTGTAGATGTAGCTGTTTCTCCAAATGAAGGTGAAAGTATCGTCATGCAGGGTATTGTAGAGAAACCTGCAGTAGGTACCGCGCCTTCAAACTTGTCTGTTGTCGGTCGTTATATCCTACCTGCTCAGATTATGGAGCTTCTAGCACATACCCCACGTGGAGCGGGCAATGAAATTCAACTGACTGATGCGATTGCAGCATTACAGCAATCGGAAGCGGTTGAAGCGTATCGTATGAAGGGGCAGACCTTTGACTGTGGTAGTAAGCTGGGTTATCTAAAAGCTGTATTACACTATGGCATTGAACATCCAAAACTTGGCGAAGATTTTAAAAGCTTAATCAAAGAGCTGGCTCTCTAGATTGGGGGCAAATGTTTATGAAAGTTGCAATTTTTGGTAATACTTTATATGCAGGCGTCATGTCTGCATTATTGTCCGAATCTGGGCACTTTGTATATTGGTGTTCTCAACTTGATGGGAATGTGGAGGGGCAGCAATATTCATTTCATGATGAAAATGTCAGCCATCTTCTGGAAAAACAGCGGAACAGCGGTTTCTTAAGTTATCGTGAGTTGGATGGTATTCCGCTTGATATTGATGCCTATTTATTTAGTTTTAATCAGACTCAAGAACAGCAAGTTTTTCAACTACTGCAATCTTTAAAACAGCGCCCAATTATTCATCCGAAGTTAATGATCAATGCTTCAACTTTTGGTTTGCAGGGTACTGAGCGCTTTAAGCAAATTCTTTCTGAAGATGACTGGGTGTATTTGCCAGATACGATTCAGGAAGGGAATGCTTTACATAGTTTGACTCAGGCCAAACAGCTGATTGTGGGATGTACTCAAACCGATGTTCAGATTAAAGTCAAAGAACTGCTTCGCCCTTTTTTCCCTTTAGCGCAGCAATATCTGTTTATGCCAATTTTAGATGCCGAGTTTACCAAACTTAGTATCTCGGGCATGTTGGCGACACGAATTAGCTATATCAATGACTTGGCCGTGGTCGCTGAGAAACTCGGAATTGATATTGCTTCTGTTCGACAAGGCATGGCAGCGGATAACCGGATTGGTTCAGCTTACTTGGCGCCAGGTGCGGGTTTTGGTGGTGAAAATTTTTCTCATGATATTTTGACACTTTCCAATACCGTTGCAAATACTGGGGTAAAAAGCCAGTTGCTGGGTCAGGTCTGGGAAATTAATGAGCAACAGAAAGAAATCCTATTTCGTAAGCTATGGAATTATTACCATGGTGATTTACAAGGGAAATCTGTTGCGATTTGGGGAGCTTCTTTTAAGGAAAATACCTCAAGTATTCAGCAGTCCCCAATTCATCAAATGCTTGCAGCACTTTGGGCTCAAGGCGTAACGGTTCATCTGCATGATCCGCAAGCTTTAGATGAAATAAAACAGATGTATGGACAACGCGAGAATTTGATTCTTTGTGAAGATCAATATGATGCGGTCAAAAATGTGCATGGTCTTTGCGTGCTGACCGCATGGAAACAGTATTGGAGCCCAGAGTTTAAACAACTTGAGCAGCTCATGGCGCATCCTTTAATTTTGGATGGTCGTAATATTTATAATCCGGACTATGTTAAAGCACAAGGTTTTGCATATATGGGGGTGGGACGTTAATGATGGTAAAGCAGATTCAGCCCTTTGCAGTCAAGGAGCAGGTTTCAGTGCTTGAGCATTTGTCATCTTTAAAACAGCAATTTAAAGAGATCCATCTAAAAGCATTATTTGCAGAAGACTCAACACGATTTAAACGTTTTTCAGTTGAATATGATCAAATCGTTTTAGATTTTAGTAAGCATCGTATAGACCAGACGATTTTAAATGGTTTGGTGGATTTGGCTCAGGCGCAAGATTTAAAAGGCTGGATCAAAAAGCTCTTTTCATCTGAACCGATTAACTATACTGAACACCGCGCAGCGATGCATTGGGCTTTACGCTTACCACAATCGAGTTCAGATTTTACTGAAGTGAATCATCAGGTACAGCAGCAGCTAGAACGTATGTATGCTTTGGTGGATAAAATCCATGCAGGGCAGTATCGTGGTGCGACGGGTGAGGTGATTCAAGATGTAGTCAATATTGGTGTGGGTGGCTCTGATCTCGGCCCACTCATGGTGACGCATGCACTCTCCGACTTTAAGGTCGCGACCACAAAAGCTTTAGATGTGCATTTTGTTTCGACCATGGATGGCAGCCAGCTATCTGAGTTATTGCATCAACTTCGTCCTGAAACAACCTTATTTATTATCTCGTCAAAATCCTTTGGCACCATTGATACACTTTCCAATGCACAAACCGTGCGTCAATGGTTAGAAAAGGCATTGGGGCATAATGACAAGATTCTGCAAAATCATTTTATCGGGGTTTCGACTAAGCCTGACAAGATGACAGAATGGGGCATTGCTGCTGATAAACAGCTGTTGTTATGGGATTGGGTCGGCGGTCGTTATTCACTGTGGTCATGTATTGGTTTACCAATTGCCCTGACCATTGGCGTTGAGGGATTTAAGCAACTGTTAGCAGGTGCTTATGCGATTGACCAGCATTTTCAATCCGCACCATTTCAGCAGAATATTCCTGTTTTGATGGGGCTTTTAGGTGCGTGGAATAACAATTTTCTGGATATCCAGACCCATGCAGTTTTACCGTATGATGGCCGTCTCAAATATTTTGCAGCTTATTTGCAGCAGCTTGAAATGGAATCTAATGGTAAATCGATTCAACGCAATGGAGAAAAGGTCAGTTCAGCCACTTGCCCAATTGTGTGGGGCGAGGTTGGGCCCAATGCACAGCATGCCTTTTATCAGTTGCTGCATCAAGGCACGCACTCCGTCAGTTGTGACTTTATTGCCCCTGTGAAACGCTATAATGCCAATCAGTTTACCTATGCTGAAAGTGCAGAGGCCTTGGCTGAGCAGCATCATTTGGCTTTATCCAACTGTTTGGCACAGTCACGCCTGTTGGCTTTTGGGAATCAAGCCTTGGCAGCAGATGAACTGGAAGATTTACCAACGTATAAACAATATGAAGGCAATCAACCCAGCTCCACTATTTTACTCAAAGAGCTGAATCCTTATAGCTTAGGGATGCTGATTGCGATGTATGAACATAAGGTTTTTGTGCAGTCGGTGTTGTGGAATATTAATCCCTTTGATCAATGGGGCGTTGAGAAAGGCAAAGAAATTGCCAATCAACTGTTACCGATTTTGAACCGTGAACAGGATGATCTCTCTAAATTTGATGCATCAACACAAGGTTTGTTGAAAATATTATTAGGAAAAACAGATGGCTAAAATTTTAGTGACGGGTGGTGCGGGCTATATTGGCTCCCATACTTGTTTAGAGTTGCTTACTGCAGGTCACGAGGTGATTGTTTTCGATAACCTCTCAAACAGCTCAGATGAATCTTTAGGTCGAGTACAAGCATTAGCAAATAAAAGTTTGGTGTTTGTGCAGGGTGATATTCGCAATCAGGCTGAGTTAGATTCAGTTTTCCAAGACCATCAGATTGATGCAGTCATTCATTTTGCTGGTCTGAAAGCGGTTGGTGAAAGCCAGCAGATTCCATTGGCTTATTTTGATAATAATATTGCGGGTAGTATCCAGCTGGTCAAGGCGATGGAGCGTGCAGGTGTATTTAGCTTGGTATTCAGCTCATCTGCAACGGTTTATGACGAAGCCAATGTGTCGCCTTTGAATGAAGATATGCCAACGGGAATGCCAAATAACAATTATGGTTATACCAAACTGATTGTTGAGCAAATGCTGCAAAAACTTGCACAAGCAGATGCGCGCTGGTCGATTGCTTTACTTCGCTATTTTAATCCTGTCGGCGCGCATAAAAGCGGTCAGATTGGTGAAGATCCGCAGGGGATTCCAAATAATCTCATGCCGTATGTCACACAGGTCGCAGTGGGCCGTCGTGAAAAATTGTCCATTTATGGCAATGATTATGACACTGTAGATGGTACTGGTGTTCGTGATTATATCCATGTGGTGGATCTGGCGAATGCTCATCTGTGTGCTTTGAATAATCGTTTATCTACACAAGGCTGTCGTGCTTGGAACATTGGCACGGGCAATGGCTCATCGGTATTACAAGTCAAAAATACCTTTGAGCAAATCAATGGTGTGCCTGTTGCGTTTGAATTTGCACCACGTCGTGCAGGTGATGTTGCTACTTCATTTGCAGACAATACGCGTGCATTGAGCGAGCTCGGTTGGCAGCCTCAATATACCTTGGAAGATATGCTGGCGGATAGCTGGAATTGGCAGAAGCAGAATCCCAACGGCTTTAACTGAATGTTAAAGCAATAAAAAAAGGAGCAATATGCTCCTTTTTTATTGGGCTGAATTAACCCTGAATTAACCCAGTTAATTCATCAACATAATGTTGCATCGGTTGCGGATTTTGATCGGCACGGCTTTCAATATTTAAACGCAGTAAAGGCTCGGTATTGGAAGCACGGACATTTAAACGCCATGCACCAAAATCAAGGCTCACCCCATCAGTACGGTCCACTTGCGGATTTTGATCGGCATAATGATCAAAGATCTTTTGTACGGTGGCTTGGGTATCTGCCACTTTAAAGTTGATTTCACCACTACACGGGAATTTGGCAATCATGTTTTCAACCAGCGTTGAGAGTGATTGACCTGTTTCCGAGAGTAGGGCAATAGTCAGTAACCAAGGAATCATACCGCTATCGCAATAGGCAAAATCACGGAAATAGTGGTGCGCGCTCATTTCACCGCCGTACACGGCATTGTGTTCACGCATGACATCCTTAATAAATGCATGTCCAGATTTAGATTGTACTGCGATGCCTTGGTATTGATCGACGATGTCAAAGGTATTCCAGACCAAACGTGGGTCATGCACAATTTTTTCACCAGCCTGTTTGATCAGGAAGGCCTGCGCCAATAAACCAACGATGTAATAACCTTCGATAAATTGCCCTTTTTCATCAAACAGGAAGCAACGGTCAAAGTCGCCATCCCAGGCAATGCCCATATCGGCTTGATGCTGAAGTACGGCATCACGTGTACTGTCTCGGTTTTCAATGAGGATTGGGTTCGGGATACCATTCGGGAAAGTGCCATCTGCTTCATGGTGAATTTTAATGAACTCAACGGGAATGTTCAGTTGTTGGAATTTTTGTTCGATGGCATCAATCACATGACCTGCTGCACCGTTGCCTGCATTGACCACCAGTTTAAGCGGTTTAATTTTTTGTGGATCAATATAGGTCAGAAGGTGATCAATAAACTCAGGCAAAATATTATAGTTTTGCGTTGTGCCTTTTTGCGATACTTCGTTAAATTGACCAGTTTCAGCCAATGCCTGAATTTCTTTTAATCCCGTCTCTGCGCTGATTGGACGTGCATTCTCACGCACCAATTTCATCCCGTTGTAATCCATTGGGTTGTGGCTGGCAGTCACTTCAATCCCACCTTGTACATCGAGATGGAAGGCAGCGAAATAGACTTCCTCAGTCCCTGTCATACCGAGATCAAGTACATTTACTCCTGCATCATTTAAACCCTGAATGGTTGACTGTTTTAGGCCTTCGCTACTTAAACGGATATCACAACCGATCACAACCGTTTTTGGTTGATAGATTTGTCCATAGGCACGACCAATGTTATAGGCAATCTCTTCATTCAGTTCTGTGCCGAGTTTGCCGCGAATATCGTAGGCTTTAAAGCAAGTCAGTTGCGTCATATTTTTCAATTCAATTGCTGTTTTGAGTTGTGAACAGATTATACAGATATCGTCTAAAAGTCATATTTATAGTTTTGTCTTTCGCGATTGGTAACCCGAAGTACACAAATGGAATACTGCTCGGGATATTTTTTATCAGACTTTAGTCGAATGCTGAAAGCCCACAGCAACAGAAAAGGGTTGATTTGATTTTAATTATTATTGGTCTTACCAATATTGGTGGGTGATTGGTGGTTGCACCTGATAATTCATGTAATTAAGATAAGCAACTTGTGTAAATGGATAAATTTTGTCAATAAAATTTATATTGGTCATACCAATATTCGTGATGATGTTTTGTCTCGAAGTGAAAACAAAATAGCGCCCAGCATTTCAAGGAGATGAGAATGCTTAATGTGTGGCAACAACTTTATGATCCTTTGAATAATATTTGGTTATCCAGTGCCGTTGCGCTGATTCCGATTATCTTCTTCTTTCTGGCTTTGGCGGTATTTCGTTTAAAGGGCAGTATTGCAGGGACCTGTACGGTCATTCTTGCCCTTGTCATCGCTTTAGTGTTTTATCAGATGCCAGTAGAAATGGCATTTGCTTCCGTGGTTTATGGCTTTTTTTACGGTTTATGGCCGATCTCTTGGATTATTATCGGGGCGGTGTTCCTGTATAAAATTTCGGTAAAAACGGGGCAGTTTGATGTGATTCGCTCCAGTATTTTATCGATTACTGAAGATCAGCGCCTACAGATGCTGTTGGTCGGTTTTGCCTTTGGTACTTTTTTAGAAGGTGCGGCAGGCTTTGGTGCACCAGTCGCCATTACAGCAGCCCTATTGGTCGGCTTGGGCTTTAAACCGCTATATGCTGCGGGCCTCTGTCTGATTGTGAATACGGCGCCTGTGGCCTTTGGTGCCATGGGAATTCCAATTATCGTGGCTGGACAGGTATCTGGTGTCGATACTATGGAAATCAGCCAGATGGTCGGTCGCCAATTGCCTTTTTTAACCATCATTGTGCTGTTCTGGATTATGGCGATCATGGACGGTTGGCGTGGCGTGAAAGAGACTTGGCCTGCGGTACTGGTCGGTGGTAGTGCTTTTGCGATTGCACAATATCTGACCTCGAATTTTCTGGGACCTGAACTGCCTGATATTACCGCTGCAATTGCCTCATTGGTCAGTTTGACCCTGCTGTTCCGTGTCTGGAAACCGAAACATATTTTCCGTTTTGAAATGACTGATGAACAAGCAGCTAGCTATGCGGCCTCATCACAACAGCGTTATAGCATTGCACAGATTGCCAAAGCATGGTCGCCGTTTATGATTTTGACGCTGATGGTGACGATTTGGAGTATCAAACCATTCAAGTCATTATTTGCCAAAGACGGTGCCTTGGCGGATTGGATTTTTAAAATCGAAGTGCCTTATCTGCATAAGTTGGTGGAAAAAATGCCGCCGATTGTGTCCGAAACCACGGCCTATGAAGCGATTTATAAATTTGACTGGTTCTCTGCCACAGGTACGGCTATTTTTATTGCGGCCATTATCACCATCATTTTCCTGAAAATGAAAACCCGTGACGCGGTCAGTACCTTTGCTGAAACATTAAATGAGTTAAAAACCCCAATTTATTCGATTGGCATGGTATTGGCCTTTGCCTTTATTGCCAATTACTCAGGCCTGTCTGCGACCTTGGCTTTAGCACTTTCACATACAGGGCATGCCTTTACTTTTTTCTCACCCTTCTTGGGTTGGCTGGGTGTCTTCCTGACGGGTTCCGATACCTCATCCAATGCCTTGTTCTCGGCATTGCAAGCCACCACAGCGCAGCAAATCGGTATTCCAGAAGTGTTACTGGTGGCTGCCAATACCAGTGGGGGCGTAACGGGCAAGATGATTTCACCGCAATCGATTGCGATTGCCTGTGCCGCGGTGGGTTTGGTTGGAAAAGAATCGGACTTGTTTCGTTTCACGGTAAAACATAGCATCATATTTACTGTCTTTGTCGGCATCATCGTCACGGTTCAGGCTTATCTGGTGCCGTGGATGATTCCATAACGCTAATCAAGGAAATGTGATGAGAATCTCCGATCAAGTGGTCATGAAATTACAGGCACTCATTGAGCAACGCCAGATGAAACAAGGTGATCGCTTACCTGCCGAGCGTCAACTGGCGACCAGCTTAGGTGTATCTCGTCCATCCTTACGTGAAGCGATTCAACAGTTGAATAGTCAGGGGGTGTTGAGTAGCCGCCGTGGTGATGGGACCTATATTCAACAATTACCCGAGCAGTGGCCGCAACAGCTCATCGTCAATCCGATCAGTCATTTGATTGAAGAAGATCCACTGTACCGTTTTGATGTACAGGAAGCGCGTTTGTTGCTTGAAGGCGGCACTGCATGGTACGCCGCATTGCGTTCAACACCTGAAGATCGTGCCAAAATTCATCATTGTTTTGATGAGATCAGCCGTTATCAAAATGCAGGCGATTCAGCTCGGGCGGCAGTGGCAGATGCAGAATTTCATTTAGCGATTGCGGAAGCCTCACACAATATTGTGCTGATCCAAATGATGCGTAGTTTGTTTGACTTGCTGCAATACAACGTCTTGCTCGGACGTAACAAAGTTTATAACCATCCTGTCAATGGTGACTTGCTCAGCGAGCAGCATTTTCAGGTGATGGATGCGATTGATCGTCAAGATCCCGAAGCTGCACGCCAAGCGGTGTGTGGGCATATTGAATTTGTGATTAATCATGTACGTGCTCTGGGCGAAGATGAAGCGCGCCAGAAACGTGCAACACGTTTAACGAGAGTGGACTCAAAATGATTATTTCTTCTGGCAATGATTATCGTGCTGCGGCACAACGTCGTTTACCGCCCTTTTTATTTCACTATATCGACGGTGGTGCCTATTCAGAACATACCTTAAAGCGCAATGTGCAGGATCTTTCTGACATCGCCTTGCGTCAACGGGTGTTGAATGACATGTCCGCGCTGAGTCTGGAAACCAAACTGTTTAATGAAACCTTGTCGATGCCTGTGGCATTGGCACCCGTGGGTTTAACTGGTATGTACGCACGTCGCGGTGAAGTTCAGGCGGCAGTGGCAGCCGATCAAAAAGGCATTCCATTTACTTTATCGACAGTTTCCGTCTGTCCGATTGAAGAAGTGGCGCCTGCAATTCAGCGTCCAATGTGGTTCCAGCTCTATGTGTTGCGTGATCGTGGCTTTATGCGTAATGCCTTGGAACGTGCTAAAGCGGCAGGTTGTTCAACACTAGTGTTTACCGTGGATATGCCAGTGCCGGGTGCGCGCTATCGCGATGCGCATTCAGGTATGAGTGGGCCAAATGCGGCGATGCGTCGTTATATGCAGTCTATGTTTCATCCGCATTGGGCATGGAATGTCGGGATGTGTGGTCGTCCGCATGATTTGGGCAATATCTCGAAATACTTAGGTAAACCGACTGGGCTTGAAGATTATATCGGCTGGTTAGGTTCTAATTTCGATCCGTCGATTTCATGGAAAGATCTGGAGTGGATTCGTGAGTTTTGGGATGGCCCGATGGTGATTAAGGGGATTCTGGATCCTGAAGATGCCAAAGATGCAGTCCGTTTTGGTGCAGATGGCATCGTGGTATCCAATCATGGTGGGCGGCAATTGGATGGGGTGCTGTCTTCTGCGCGGGCTTTGCCTGCGATTGCTGACGCAGTGAAGGGTGATCTGGCAATTTTGGCCGACTCAGGTATCCGTAATGGTCTGGATGTGGTACGCATGTTGGCGCTTGGGGCGGATACGGTGTTATTGGGTCGTGCCTTTGTTTATGCCTTGGCGGCAGCAGGGGGGCAAGGGGTGTCTAACTTGCTCGATCTGATTGATAAGGAAATGCGTGTGGCGATGACCTTAACAGGGGCTAAGTCGATTCAAGAGATTAATGCGGATTGTTTGGTACAGGCAATCAAACAAGGTTTTTAAAAATAATTTGCTAAGTGATGCAGTAGGCACTGCCTCATCATTGGATGACTTGCATGTTTCTTGTGTAGAGGCGTTTGTCACTTTTGAAAGGTCAAAAGTAACCAAAAACCTTTGCTTCGATGACGGTACGTCCTTGCTACCGCATCGGAACAGGCGGCATCCTTGCCGCCAACTGTGATAGTAAATACAGGGCTGATTCAAATTAGAGAATCAGCTAGTCCACAAACCGTAAGTCCCTGTCGTGTTGATCTAGTTTTAGCATGCATAAGATATAGCTAGATTTTATATGAATGACCCAAAGGAGCCATCATGCAAACATTTTCTCCCAAAGCAGTGATTGGTCGTTTACAGCAGATTGTTGGACGTCAGCATGTACTGAGCGATGATCAAAGTACCCGCCAGTATCGGCAAGGTCGTCGTTTTGGTGAGGGTAAAGTCTTTGCAGTGGTGATCCCTGGCACCTTGCTGGAACAGTGGCAGGTATTACAAGCAGCGATTGAAGCGGATTGTATCGTCATCATGCAAGCGGCCAATACGGGCCTGACCGGTGGTTCAACCCCCTATGGTGATGATTATGACCGTCCTGTGTTGGTGATGAGTACACGCCGTTTAAAAGGCATTCAAGTCATTCATGAGGGGCAGCAGGTGATTTGTTTACCAGGGGCGACCTTGGACAATCTGGAACAGTTGCTTAAAGGCTATGATCGTGAACCACATTCGGTGATTGGTTCTTCCTGCATTGGCGCTTCGGTATTGGGTGGGGTGTGTAATAACTCAGGCGGTGCCTTGGTGCGTCGTGGGCCTGCCTATACCGAACTGGCACTGTATGCGCAGGTCAATGCCCAAGGTCAGTTGGAATTGGTGAATCATCTGGGTGTGAACTTAGGTTCGAGTCCTGAAGAGATCCTGACCCGTTTAGAGCAGCAGCGCTATCAAGCCACAGATATTTTGGATGATGCAGAAAAGCAGGCATCCGATCAGCGTTATGCCCAAGATGTCACCCAAGTCGATGCCGATAGCCCGGCACGTTTTAATGCCGATCCCTCACGTCTGTTTGAAGCTTCGGGTTCAGCAGGAAAAGTCTGCGTATTTGCGGTACGTCTGGATACCTATGAAAAGGTCGAGAGCAATGTCTTTTATATTGGCAGCAATGATGCCGACGACCTGACCGCGATTCGCCGTTATTTATTGACTTCATTGCCAAGCTTGCCGATTGCAGGGGAATATATTCACCGCGATGCCTATCATATCGGTGAAAAATATGGCAAAGATACCTTTCTGTTTATCGAGAAATTTGGCACCGCTAATGTGCCGAAAGCTTTTGCATTAAAAGACAAGGTCGATGGCTTTTTAGAAAAATTTAAAATCAAAGGGCTGACCGATCATCTTTTACAAGCGGTCACTTCGTTGTTACCGAGCCATTTACCGAAACGGATGACCGAATATCGTGATCGTTATGAACATCATCTGATGTTACGCGTTGAAAATAATTGCAAAGCCCAGACCGAGCAATTTTTACAAGACTATTTTGCGGTGCATGCTTCGGGCAATTTCTTTGTCTGTGATGCGGATGAAGGGCGTAAAGCCTTTTTGCATCGTTTTGCCGTGGCAGGTGCCGCAATTCGTTATCGTGATACCCATCGGGATGAGGTAGAAGATATTGTGGCGCTAGACATCGCTTTACGCCGCAATGATCGTGAATGGGTCGAGCAATTGCCTGTGGAGATGGAACAGCAGATCATACATAAGCTCTATTATGGGCACTTTTTCTGTCATGTCTTTCATCAAGATTACATCCTTAAAAAAGGCAATGATCCTTTAGCGATGGAACATCAGATGTGGCAATTGCTAGATGCCCGCCGTGCTGAATATCCTGCCGAACATAATGTCGGTCATTTGTATATTGCCAAGCCTGCATTGGCCAATTTCTACCAGAAACTTGATCCGAATAATTGTTTTAATGTCGGGATTGGACAGACTTCTAAATTAAAATATTGGGGCAAGGCCAAGTCCTGACTTTAAATAAAACAGGAAATAAAAAAGGCGCTTCAAGCGCCTTTTTTATGCGTGATAACTTAAGCGGTTGCAGCAGATTTTGCTAAAACTTCAGCCACTGCTTTGGCAACTTTGTATACGTTGTTCATGTTCAGGCCTGCAACACAGATACGACCACTGCGTACCAAGTAGATTGCATATTCTTCACGAAGAATGTCCACTTGCTCAGCGGTTAAACCGGTATAGCTGAACATGCCTTTTTGATTCACAAGGTAGCTAAAGTCACGCTCAGGAAGGGCTTTAGTCAACTCATCTTTTAAGATGCTACGCATTTTGATAATACGCTCACGCATCTCTTTGACTTCGCCTTGCCATTGTTGATTCAGATCAGCGTCATTTAACACTTGATCAACCAACCATGCACCTGTTGTTGGTGGGCTAGAGTAGATACGACGTACCGTTGCTTTCAACTGACCGAATGTGCATTTTGCTGCTTCAGCATCGTCACATACGAACGTTAAACCGCCAACACGCTCACCGTAAAGTGAGAAGATTTTAGAGAACGAGTTGCTGACAATAAAGTTCAGACCTGCTTGGTCTAGGGCACGGATGGCATAAGCATCTTGTTCCATACCATCGCCGAAACCTTGATACGCGATGTCGAGGAATGGAATCAGGTTACGTTCTTTTAATACCACAATCACTTGATCCCATTGTGCTGGATTCAAGTCTGCGCCTGTTGGGTTATGGCAGCATGGGTGCAATAACACAATGCTTTGTTCTGGCAATGTTTTCAGCGTAGACAACATCCCATCAAAATCAACGCCACGTGTTTCAGCATCGAAGTATGGGTAGAAGTTGCTCTTGATGCCTGCACCATTGAAGATGGCAACGTGGTTATCCCAAGTTGGCTGGCTGACCCAAACTTCTGAATTTGGGAAGTAGGTTTTTAAAAAGTCTGCACCGACTTTTAATGCACCAGAACCACCCAACGTTTGAATTGTTGCAACACGACCTTGTTGAATTGCAGGGCTGTTTGCACCAAACAATAAGGCTTGAATCGCATCACGGTAAGGCTTGAAACCTTCCATTGGTAAGTAAAGCTTGGTTTGCGTATTTTTAGGTGCAATACGTTTTTGTGCTTCGATAATGGTATCAAGCTGAGGAACGATACTGTCTTCGTTATAGTACAAACCAATACTGAGGTTGACCTTTTCAGCACGTGGATCAGCATTGAACTGTTCCATCAATGAAAGGATCGGATCGCCTGCATAAGGTGGGATATGTTGAAACATTAACAATGTCCTTTTCTTCAACAAAGTGCATAGATGTCTGGGGAGGTTGGCGCTTGAGGAGCGGAACCTTTGATGCCCAATAATGTATCAATAAAGGCTGCATGAAGCACGCTGTTATTTACATTTTGGTGCAGTATTTACTTACAAATTTTGTCGCTACGAGCTGATTATAAAGATTGTCTACAATCAAGCTGTCATACCATGGTCGTAGTATTAAAACTATAAGGCTGCCCAATAGACCAAAGCGCAGGGCTGAATAATGAGTTTGAATATTGTTAATTTATTGTTTTTTATATTTTTATATAAGATTTTTGCAAGTGTGTTGATCAGCAAGTTGGTTATATCGCGCTAGTCGAATTGGCAGCACCAGTCAGATTTATTGTCGACAATCCTATTGCATTTTTTCTTTTATCTGGTTATAAAATCATAAAAATTGTAGAGATTGTCGACAATATGCAAGATACCCTTGTTCCTCAAGCCTTCAGCACCAGTCAGGGAATGACCCTGACGGAACACGTATTTAAGCAAATTCAGTCGGCAATTGTGTTAGGGCATATTCCTGCGGGCAGCAAGATTTCAGAACCTGAACTCGCGCGTATTTATGGCATCAGTCGCGGGCCGTTACGTGAGGCGATTCATCGTCTGGAAGGGCAGAAACTGGTGGAGCGAACTGCGCATGTCGGTGCCCGTGTGGTATCACTGTCACTGCAACAGTTTCAAGAGCTGTATCAAATTCGTGCCTCTTTAGAAGGCTTGGCCTGCAAACTGGCTGCCCAGCATATTGATAAAAAACAGATTCTGGCCTTGCGTGATGTATTGCGTATGCATGCCGAGGATGAAAACTTTAAAGCAGGTAAGGGTTACTATCTGCAAGAAGGTCAGGATGATTTCCATTACTGCATTATCAAAAGCAGTGGCAATAAAACCTTAGAAAAAATGTTATGCGATGAGCTGTATCACCTCATTCGGATGTATCGAATCCAGTTTTCAAATACCCCAGATCGCCCGAGCAAAGCTTGGGATGAACATATCCGTATATTAGATGCGATTGCTGAAGGTGACGGTGAACTCGCCGAAATGCTAATGCACCGTCATATCAATGCATCTTACAAAATTGTTGAGCAAACATTGCTACAAAATCAAGGAGAACAACAACATGGCTAAACAGTCTGCTGGTCAGCTATTCCGCGACGCGGTCGCAAATGAAAAACCATTACAAGTGGTCGGTGCGATCAATGCCAACCATGCGTTATTGGCAAAACGCGCTGGCTACAAGGCGATCTATTTGTCAGGTGGTGGTGTGGCTGCAGGTTCTTTGGGCTTACCTGATTTAGGTATCAGTAACCTTGATGATGTATTGACCGATGTACGCCGTATTACTGATGTCTGTGATCTGCCGTTATTGGTCGATGTGGATACAGGTTTCGGTGCTTCCGCGTTTAATATCGCACGTACCACCAAGTCGATGATCAAGTTCGGTGCTGCTGCAATGCATATCGAAGACCAAGTCGGTGCTAAACGTTGTGGTCACCGTCCGAATAAAGCCATCGTAACTCAACAAGAAATGGTCGATCGTATTAAAGCCGCAGTCGATGCACGTACCGATGACAGCTTTGTGATCATGGCACGTACCGATGCACTTGCAGTTGAAGGCTTACAAGCTGCAATTGACCGTGCAGGGGCGTATATCGAAGCAGGTGCAGACATGCTGTTCCCAGAAGCGATCACTGAATTGGCCATGTATAAGCAATTTGCGGAACTGACTAAAGTGCCCGTTTTAGCCAATATCACCGAATTTGGTTCAACGCCATTATTTACTACGGAAGAATTGGCTTCTGCCGATGTCAGCATTGCGCTCTATCCACTGTCTGCATTCCGTGCCATGAATAAAGCAGCAGAAAATGTTTATGAGACTTTGCGTAAAGAAGGCACGCAAAAGAATGTGGTCGATACCATGCAAACCCGCCAAGAACTGTATGAACGCATTAACTACCATGCGTTTGAACAATATCTTGATGGAACTTTTGCGAAGAATAAATAAGTAAACCCTTAATTCATAAGAATTTAGGTTGAAATTTGCTATGCAGAAAAGTCATCTGCAACCTGCGTGGTTTAAACAAGATATTGTTTCTGCGATAGATTGATTAAATGGTGTTATTGGACAGGTTTTGCAGATGACAATGGTTTTGCCTACTTTTCCCGAAAGAAAAGTAGGTCGAACCGAAGGTTTATCCTGAAACAGGATGAGAACTCGGCACGACTCCGTTGAGTTGCTCAAAAATAAATTAAATAGATAGAAAAGGACAATCTTATGAGCAGTAATGAAACGCCAACAGGCTTCAAACCAAAAAAATCAGTTGCACTCAGCGGACAAGTGGCAGGCAACACTGCACTCTGTACCGTAGGCCGCAGCGGCAACGACTTACACTACCGCGGCTATGACATTCTTGACCTTGCCGTCGGCAGCCAGTTTGAAGAAGTGGCACACCTTTTGGTACACGGCAAACTTCCAAATAAAGCCGAACTCAAAGCTTATAAAGCAAAATTAAAAGCGCTGCGTGGCTTACCCGCAGCATTGAAAACAGCACTTGAGCAACTGCCACCATCTGCACACCCAATGGATGTGATGCGTACTGGCGTCTCTGTATTGGGTTGCTTAACCCCAGAACATGAAGACCACAACGAAGCGGGCGCAAAAGACATCGCTGATAAATTGATGGCAAGCTTGGGTTCAATGTTGTTGTACTGGTATCACTTCAGCAACAACGGTCGTCGTATTGAAGTTGAAACCAATGATGACTCGATTGCTGCACATTTCTTGCATCTCCTTCATGGCGAAGCGCCATCGGAAGAATGGATTCAAGCGATGCACACTTCTTTGATTCTGTATGCAGAGCATGAGTTTAATGCATCGACCTTTACTTCACGTGTGGTGGCAGGGACAGGTTCAGACATGTACTCAGCAATCACAGGCGGTATCGGTGCGTTACGTGGACCTAAACACGGTGGTGCCAATGAAGTGGCGTTCGTGATTCAACAACGTTATGACAATGCAGATGAGGCAGAAGCGGATATCCGTAGCCGTGTTGAGAAAAAAGAAGTGGTGATTGGCTTTGGTCACCCAGTTTATACCGTTTCTGATCCACGTAACGAAGTGATCAAGCAAGTGGCGCGTGAACTTGCTGAAGCACAAGAAAATACCAAGATGTATGTGATCGCTGAACGTTTAGAAGCCGTGATGAAAGAAGTGAAGAACATGTTCCCGAACCTCGACTGGTTCAGTGCGGTGAGCTATCACTTGATGGGCGTTCCAACGGCAATGTTCACGCCATTATTCGTGATTGCACGTACTGCGGGTTGGTCTGCACACGTGATTGAACAGCGTCAGGACGGTAAAATCATTCGTCCAAGTGCCAACTATACCGGTCCTGAAAATCTTGAATTCAAACCATTGGCGGAGCGTGGTTAATGAACACAAAATATCGTAAACCGCTGGCAGGTACCCAGCTCGAATATTATGACGTGCGTCAAGCCGTTGAAGATATTCAGCCAGGCGCATACGAAAAGCTGCCATACACCTCGAAAGTGCTCGCTGAACAGCTGGTGCGTAAAGCGGATGCCGAGAATTTAACGGCCTATTTAACCCAGTTGATCGAACGCCGTCAGGATCTCGATTTTCCATGGTATCCAGCACGTGTGGTCTGTCATGACATCTTGGGTCAAACCGCATTGGTGGATCTTGCAGGTCTGCGTGATGCGATTGCAGACAAAGGCGGTGATCCTTCCAAAGTAAATCCTGTGGTTCCAACCCAGTTGATCGTGGATCACTCTTTGGCAGTTGAATTCGGTGGCTTTGACCCAGACGCGTTTGAGAAAAACCGTGCAATCGAAGACCGTCGCAACGAAGACCGTTTTCACTTTATTGAGTGGACTAAAACCGCTTTTAAAAATGTTGACGTGATCCCTGCGGGTAACGGCATCATGCATCAGATCAACTTGGAGAAAATGTCTCCAGTGATTCAAAACCGTGATGGCTTAGCGTTCCCTGATACCTGTGTCGGTACCGATTCACATACCCCACATACTGATGCGCTTGGCGTGATTTCAGTCGGTGTAGGTGGCTTGGAAGCTGAGAACGTCATGCTCGGTCGTGCGTCTTGGATGCGTCTTCCAGACATCATCGGGGTTGAGTTTGTCGGTCAGCGTCAAGCAGGCATTACTGCAACCGATATCGTATTGGCATTGACTGAGTTCTTGCGTAAAGAACGTGTCGTTGGTGCTTACCTAGAGTTCTTTGGTGAAGGTGCTGACAGCATGTCTGTGGGCGACCGTGCCACCATCTCAAATATGACGCCTGAATATGGCGCAACTGCGGCGATGTTCTATATCGACCAGAACACCATCGACTATTTACGTCTGACCGGTCGTGAAGATGCGCAAGTGGCTTTGGTTGAGCAATATGCCAAAGAAATTGGTCTTTGGGCATCAGATATGACCCAAGCTGAGTACCCACGTGTACTTCGTTTTGATCTTTCAACGGTGACGCGTAACATTGCAGGACCATCAAATCCGCATGCACGTGTCTCTACCGCTGATTTGAAAGCCAAAGGCATTGCAGGGAATTTAGAGCTTGCCAAGGCACAAGAAGCAGAAGGTTTAATTCCTGATGGTGCTGTGATTATTGCTGCAATTACCTCATGTACCAATACTTCTAACCCTCGTAACACGGTTGCTGCAGGTCTATTGGCACGTAAAGCCAATGAACTCGGCTTGGTACGTAAACCTTGGGTAAAATCTTCATTTGCACCAGGTTCTAAGGCAGCTGCGCTGTATCTTGAAGAAGCAGGCGTGTTGGGTGATCTTGAGAAACTTGGTTTTGGTATCGTCGCCTATGCATGTACTACGTGTAATGGGATGTCAGGCGCACTTGATCCTGTGATTCAACAAGAAATCATTGAGCGTGACTTGTATGCGACTGCGGTACTTTCGGGTAACCGTAACTTTGATGGCCGTATCCATCCCTATGCAAAACAAGCGTTCTTGGCATCTCCGCCGTTGGTTGTAGCCTATGCGATTGCAGGAACCATTCGTTTTGACATCGAAACAGATTCGCTTGGAAATGACAAAGACGGTAATCCAATTTACCTGAAAGATATCTGGCCTTCGGATGCTGAAATTGATGCGCTCGTCAAAGAAGCCGTGAAGCCTGAACAGTTCCGTAAAATCTACATTCCAATGTTTGATTTGGGTGTTAATGAAGAAGCGGCGAGCCCACTATATGATTGGCGTCCAATGAGTACTTATATTCGCCGTCCTCCATACTGGGAAGGTGCGTTGGCTGCACCACGTACTTTAGCCAACATGCGTCCGCTTGCGATCTTGGGTGACAACATCACTACCGATCACTTGTCTCCATCGAATGCGATTGTGTTAGACAGTGCTTCTGGTGAATATTTGGCGAAAATGGGTGTGCCTGAGGAAGACTTTAACTCTTATGCAACCCATCGTGGTGATCACTTAACCACACAACGTGCCACCTTTGCCAACCCGAAACTATTTAATGAAATGGTGGTTCGTTCAGACGGCAGCATTAAGCAAGGTTCAAAAGCACGTGTTGAGCCAGAAGGTGAAGTGATGCGGATGTGGGAAGCGATTGAAACCTACATGAACCGTAAGCAACCATTGATCATTGTTGCGGGTGCGGATTATGGTCAGGGTTCAAGTCGTGACTGGGCAGCGAAAGGTGTACGTCTTGCAGGTGTGGAAGCGATTGTTGCAGAAGGTTTTGAGCGTATTCACCGGACTAACTTAGTCGGTATGGGCGTTCTACCGCTTGAGTTTAAAGCTGGTGTAAACCGTAAGACCTTAAAGCTAGATGGTACTGAGCTGTATAGCGTAATTGGTAATATTGCGCCACGTTCGACGTTAACTTTAGTGATCGAACGTGCCACAGCGGATGGTAAGGAAGAGATTGTTGAAGTGCCTGTGACTTGCCGCCTAGATACAGAAGAAGAAGTTTCTGTGTATGAAGCGGGTGGGGTATTACAGCGTTTTGCACAAGACTTTTTAGAAGGTCAAGTGGCGTAATACTTTGATCTGAAAGTGATTGATATTGTTTAAAAAAAGCCCTACATTTATGTAGGGCTTTTAAATTTTTTATTAATGATATGGCAAAAAAAAAGATTTTAACAATAGGATTTTTTCTTTATGGAGATGATTCTGAATACTGTGAGTATAGTTCGGAAAATTCTTTGTTAGATTGGGATATAATTCTGATAAAACCTGATATTAGTGATTATTCTTTTAGAGGGAATGATTATTTTAAAGGTAAAAAAAGTCTTTCTGACCACGACTCTTTTATTCTAAAGTCGAAAACAGAACATTGGAAAAGAGAAATAAAAACAGCAGTTGATCATGGTAAATTGGTTATTTTATTCCTAAATACTCTTCAAGAAGTTTATATAGCTACAGGTGACAAGCAATATTCGGGGACAGGAAAAAATAGACAAGTGACAAGAATTGTAGATATTTATAGTAATTATGATATTTTGCCGATTAAATTAAAAATTACGAATACTAAAGGTAAAGAAATAAAATTAGCTCCTAAAAAATCAGAAGTTATATCTACTTATTGGGCTAGTCTTGGAGAAATTTCATCATATCAAGTGTTTGTTGAAGGGTCAGTTACTCCATGTTTGCAGACTAAACATGGAGATAAAACAGTAGGTTTCATACTAAATTCAAATAATTCAAACGGTACTTTAATTGGTTTACCTGATATAGACTTTTCAAATGAATCATTCTTTGATGAGGATTTAGATGATTGGAGTATAGAAGGTCAACAGTTTTCACATAATTTTATTAAACAAATAGTTAGCTTGGAGAAAAGCTTAAAGCAAGGTAGTGAGCTAACCGTAGAACCAGACTGGGCAAAAAAGGACGAATTTAAACTAGAGGTGGAAATTTCCGCAACAAAAAAATTACTCGTATTAGAAGAGAATATCAATACATTAAATAATAAAAAACAACTGATATTAGATGAGATAGGAGAGTTAAATAAATTAAGAAATCTATTGTTTGAAAAAGGAAAACCTTTGGAATTCGCCATATTAGATGCTTTAAGAACCTTAGGTTTTTCAGTTGCACAATATGAAGATGCAGATTCTGAGTTTGATGCTGTTTTTGAATCAAATGAAGGGCGTTTAATTGGTGAGGTAGAAGGAAAAGATACTAAAGCCATTAATATTGATAAGTTAAGACAATTAGCCTTAAATATTCATGAAGATTTACAGCGGGAAGAAGTCTTAGAGCCTGCCAAATCTGTGCTTTTTGGAAATGCCTATCGATTACTTCCTTTAACTGAGAGAGAAAATCCATTTACAGATAAGTGTATTTCGGCTGCTATGATTAGCTCTACAGCTTTAGTTTTTACCCCTGATCTTTTTTTAGTAGCCAAATATTTAAAGGATAATAAGAATGCCAGATTTGCAACACAATGTAGAAAATCTATTTTAGAAGCGGTCGGACGAGTTAAATTTCCTTCTATCCCCACAAAAAATGGAAATACCCTTTAAGTAATAAAAGATTAGATAATAATTGATATAAATTTTTACTTAAAACTGTCATTTTAAATAACCATAAAAAAAAGCCCAGCATCCTGTCGGGCTTTTTTCATTTGGTTGCTAGATATGATGCCTGCTGTATATCTAGCTCCTGATATATGAACGTCTAATTATTGTTTTATATTTCGAAACAATCTGCGGTGTCTATATGGCTTCACCTTTCCGCCATCACCATCTGTCGGAAAGGTCAATAAATAATCAAAACTATCACGCTATAGTATATATACCATTTCTAAAATCTATGGAGAACAAAGATGGTAACTGCTGGCGAAAAACCTGGAACAGGCTTCTATTTTTGTGTTCAATGCGGACACCGCACCTATTTAGAAATTGGTACTGATCGTTTACCTCCGTGTACCAAATGCCTTGGCAATCAATTCAACAGTAAGAATGCCTAAGCCGCAAAATACCAAACAGTTACCCACTGTTTGAATAAAAGCCCTATCCCTTGATAGGGCTTTTTGTTACCTTAAAAATAAGATGTAAATAACAAGACCTGTCATAGGCATAGAAAGGTAATCCATGATGGAAACAATTTTAGGACTCTGTATTGGCGTTGGGCTCAGCGCAGCTTGTGGCTTTCGCGTCTTTGTTCCCTTGTTGGCCATGAGTATTGCGACCTTATTGGGTTGGTATCAACCTGCTCAAGGCTTTGAATGGTTAGCCATCCCATCAGTCTGTATGGCACTGGGTTTCGCCACCATCTGTGAAATCGCAGCCTACTATGTGCCATGGGTGGATAACTTATTAGATACCATTGCCACACCTGCGGCTGTGGTGGCAGGAACGGTCACAACGATGGCGGTGAGTAGTGGAGAAATGTCCCAGTTTGCCACTTGGGCAGCGGCATTGATTGTCGGTGGCGGAACCGCAGGTGTGGTGCAAATGAGTACCGTAGCAGCACGGGGTGTCTCGACAGCAACCACAGGTGGGCTGGGGAATTTTGTGATCTCGACCGGTGAGTTGATTGGCTCGATCGTATTGTCGATTTTGGCTTTTATCATGCCTGTGCTAATTACCGTCTTGGTGATTGTTTTTATTATTGTTGCCGCACGCTGGATTCGTTCAAAAAAACAAGAGAAACTCAGCCATTCCATATAAATGCAATAAGTCTGATAACAACCTGAATGGTGACATAAAAAGATGATCAAGACGCAAGTGATTGCCGCATTATTCGTATTATCAGGCTTAGCGATACTGCCACAACTCAGCTTTGCTCAAGAACAACCGACAGCGGAAGAGCTTAAATTAGGCCAAGACCAAGTCACGTATCAAGCCTATATCCCTGCAAAATATCGTTTATTTAAAGCCATTAAAGGCGACTTGAATAAAGATGGCATAAACGATGTCGTGCTGATGGTGAAAGCAACCGATCCCAAAGATTTTGTTGAACATGAGTACCGTGGTCGTATCGATATTAACCGCCGCGGCGTGATTGTATTACTCAACGAAAAAGGCACTTACAAGCCGATTGTCAGTAACTTAAGTTGTTTTTACTCGGAAAATGAAGACGGAGGTGTTTATTTCGCCCCTGATATACGCGTAGAAATTAACAATAATGTGCTGAATGTACACTTTGCCCATGGACGCTATGGCTATTGGCGTTATCTATTTCGCTTGGAAGGCAATGATCTACGTCTGATTGGTTATGACAATTCAAGCAATCATGGGCCTTATATTGAAAGCCAAACCAGTATTAACTTTTTAACAGCAAAGAAAGTTATTCGTGACAATTTAAGTCAAGACTTTGAAGGTGAACCAAAATTTAAGGAAAAGTGGAGTAAAATTAATCCAGCCCCAATCTATCTATCGAAAATTAAAGAGTTTGATTATTTAAGTTTTTAAGAACGGGTCACAAGTTTGAAGATTGTTGCCGCAGGTTGAATTCGCGCAAAATGCCAAGAGAAATTCAGTCATTGTTTATAAAAGAAATAGCATGAATAACCACCTGAATGATGAGATAAAAAGATGATAAAGACCCAGCTCATTGCCGCCTTATTCGGCTTTTTAAGCCTATCTGCACTGCCGCAAGTCAGCTTTGCCCAAGAACAACCGACAGAGGAAGAAATTAAATTAGGTCAAGATAAAGTCACCTATCAAGCCTATATCCCTGCAAAATACCAACTCTTTAAAGCCATTGAAGGCGATCTGAATAAAGATGGCTTGAAGGATGTGGTGCTGATCGTCAAAGCCACCGATCCCAAAGCCTTGGTTGAACATGAATATTATGGACATTTAGACCGCAACCGCCGTGGCGTGATTGTATTGCTGAATCAAAAAGGCAAATACAAAGCTGTTGTGAGTAACCTCAGTTGTTTTAGCTCTGAAAATGAAGATGGCGGTGTCTATTTTCCGCCCGAGCTCTGGATGGAAATTAAAAATAATCTGCTGAGCGTTTATTATTCGCATGGACGTTATGGTTATTGGCGTTATCTATTTCGCTTGGAAGGCAATGATCTACGTCTGATTGGATATGATAATTCAAGCAATCATGGCCCGCTCATTCAAAGTGAAACCAGTATTAATTTTTTAACAGGCAAAAAGGTTTTTCGTGAAAATTTAAGCCAAGACCCAGAAAAAGATCCACGGTTTAAAGAAACCTGGAGCAAAATCAATCAGGTGCCCATCTATCTATCCAAAGTGAAGGACTTTGATGATTTAAGTTTTTAAGCACTGACACCTATCGAAAAACCAGTCAGAACAGCGTAAATTAGCGGCACTGACAATATTGCGTTCAAGCTTATGATGCTTACTTGGATTCTATTCACGCTCATGGCTGCATTTATGCAGGCTTGGCGCAATGCATTTCAAAAACAACTCAGTACCAGCGTGGATGTCTATGGCACCACACTTGCTCGCTTTATCTTTTCACCGATCTTTGCTTTTAGCTATTTGGCCTTTCTCTATTGGCATCAGCCTGTCACAACATCGGTGCATTTTTCCGATAAATTCTGGCTGTATATCGTGATTGCAGGCATTAGTCAGATCTATGCCACTGCTCTAATGGTGAAACTATTCCAGCAAAAGAACTATGCCATTGGGGTGGGACTGGCCAAAAGTGAAGCGATCTTGGCCGCTTTGGTCGGTGTTTTGTTTTTACAGGAACATCTCAGCACATGGGGCTGGGTTGGGGTAGCGATTGGTGGACTTGCGGTATTTTTACTGAGCAAAGGCAAGCAACAGTCCGATCTGTCCTTTAAAACCTTGATGATTGGACTTGGGAGTGGCCTGTGTTTTGCGATTACCTCTTTATTGGTGCGCGAAGCCAGTTTAGAACTGAGCATGTTGCCATTCTTACATCGTGCGGCTTGGGTACTGTGCAGTCTGATCAGTTTTCAATGCATCGTACTGTTGGTCTATCTCGGATTTTTCAGCCGCCCGACATTGTTTAAAATGTGGCAACGTGTTGGCTTAACCTTAAGAGTGAGTATCTGTAGCTTTTTGGCGTCCGTTGGTTGGTTTAGCGCCATGAGTATGCAGACTGTGGCGATTGTGAAAACGCTGGGTCAGGTCGAAATTCTATTTAGTCTATTAATCTCAGCCTTCTTTTTTAAAGAAAAGCTCGCCAAAACTGATCATTTAGGCCTGTGGCTGGTGATTGTGGCAGCGATTATGGTGATTTGGGCATAAATCAAAAGTTCTTTTTGAAAAAATACACATGTAAATTTGGATTTATCGGAATTTAAATCGTGGTTCTTTGTTATATATGGGAAATATTTTAACTTTTAGAATAGAGTGTGCAAAATTATTTCATTGATCACCAAAAAAAGCTGTTTTTAGGAAAACAATCCCACCGTGATCTGCCTAAACTATGTCTCAAGGGTGTGAAAGGGATCGAAAAGAGTAGCATGCACCGACGCTTATAAAGCAAGTGTGTACGAACCCAAAAGGTCTCGATTCGGCTTAGGACGCTATAGATCAAAAGTTTATAGGCAAAGGTTATGACTTACAAAGTCATAGGTGTTGAAGTAAACAACCTCTGTTTTCCCTTGATACCCTAAAAAATTTGGTAAATATAAAATCAGCCATCAGGCCTAAATAATAAAAACTAGATCAATAAAACGAAAATTGAATGTGAAGTGAATCCTCAAATCCTGTTATTATGAATATAAGTCGATATTTTTATATTAAAAAACAAAGTGATATAATTGTTCTTATATTAATAAATCAAAAAAATCACAGCAATAGGTCAGTACCATCATGAATGAGTTCGAGCTTAAAATCCGTTATCCACATCAAATGAATCACAATGACATCGATCATGTCGGTCGCTTTGATTTGGCAACGATTTTAACCAAGTTTGACGAGATGACTTGGCGTCAGCAGTTGGTTCGTCAATTACAACTCAATGGTGCCGATACCAGTTTTATTGTCAGCGATCATCGGACAGAACAGACCATTTCTATTACCCTTGATGCCTATGCCAAATCACAGCAGCTTGAATTCAAACTGGACAGTGATATCCCAGTCATCATTCCTAAAAAGGATTTGTTTGGCTTGGTCACACGTAAAAGCAAAGACAGTATTTCGTTTAAACAACTCAGCCTTATCCGAGTCAAAGACTACCTGATTGCGTTTTTAAATCGGGACATTGTCACATTAGAACAACTCTATAAACAAGGCTTGGGCAAAGGACTAAAAACACCATCTTGATCGTGATGGCGATGAGGAAAATCAGCAGTTGCGAAAGCCGTTGACGCAACTATAATCACTCCCCATCCTGTACCCGATTGCATTTGTTCTGTTGCCATGGCTCTAAACGACAATTTTATTTATACCCCGCCACAAGATGCTTTAGAGATCGTCTATGAAGATGACGATTTGCTGGTGATCAATAAGCCTGCTGGGCTATTGTCTGTGATGGGGCGTTTACCTGAACATCAGGACAGTGCCTATTTACGGGTTTTAGAAAAATATCCTGCGGCCAAAGTCACGCATCGTCTGGATATGGCAACTTCGGGCTTACTCATGTTTGCCAAACATCGTGATGCAGAAGTGGCGATCAGTAAAATGTTTCAGGCGCGTACTGTCAAAAAATACTATGTGGCCTTGGTACAGGGACAGATTCAGCGCGAGGGTAGTGTGGAAGTCCCCCTGATCACCGATTGGGAAAACCGTCCGCGTCAGATGGTTCATTTTGAATTGGGTAAGCCTGCCAAGACCTTATTTCAACTGATGCACTATGATGCAGTAACGGATCAAAGTCGTGTTCGCTTAGAACCTGTCACAGGGCGTTCCCATCAACTGCGCGTGCATATGATGCATATCGGCCATCCAATTATGGGCGATAAGCTTTATCATCCTGAGCCCGCCAAATTCCATTTAAAACGCATGGCGCTGCATGCGGCTTATTTGGCATTCCAACATCCACTCAAGCTACATGCAGTTGAAATTCATTCTGAGGTAAGATTCTAAGACAACAATAAATAGGCAAGATCATGTATTCGATTCAACACGCTGGATGGACAGCACTCTCAGAGATACAGCAACGGCAATTAAAAGCGCTGTTATTAGAGGCTGATCCAAGTTGGCAGCAGATCTCAACCTATTTATTGCAGTCGAATCTGTTCTTTATATTGAATGATCAGGCGCAGCTCATTGCACAACTTTGTTTGTTCAAAATAGATGATCAAGCGGAAATTAAAAACCTAGCTGTAGATTCATGTTATCAAGGACAAGGTCTTGCCAAGGCTCTGATTCAATCTGCTATTGCAGAGAGTAAAGGTCAAAATATCCAAATTTTATGGGTCAAAACAGGCAATTCCAGTTTGGATCAATTGGCGCTTTATCAGAAATGTGGCTTTCGTTTGTCGCATATAGAGCCAGACGTATTTAGAGATTATCCAGAACCCATCTATGAACATGGCATTCGCTGTCTCGACCAAGTGGTCCTGCGTCTGGTATTAGATTGAATACAGGCTTCGTCTGTTATTCTTGTTTTTGACTACAATATTTATATTAATGCGTCTAAAAACTGACATAAAAATCGGTTAATCTATAGCCAAATATCAAGTCCAAAACACAACAAAGGATATTTCTATGACACGCGACTATGACCAATTCCCAGATAATGATAATGGCAATGTGCTGTGGCAGATGGTTGAGGATGGCAATGACCTGAGTGAGCCGCATGAAGTCGAATTTTCGATTGTTTTTGAGAAGCAGGAACAAGTTGAAAAATGTGCCTTGCATCTGTTACACCAAGAACAAAAAATTTCTTTTTTTCAGGAAGAAGTCCATTCAGACGGTTCAGATCTGTGGGTTCTGAATATCCATGTGAATATGATTTTGGAATATGAGGATATCGCAGACTTGGAAGAATGGATGACCAAGATCGCTCAAGAGTTCAATGGCGAGTATGATGGCTGGGGCTGTATGAGCTATATTTATGACGAAGATGAATAACCCTTGTTCTGTTGGATAAAAAGCTCTGTTCAGAGCTTTTTTTATTGATTATCAATCAGAGTTTAAACGCCCATATCCAAATATAAAGACTCTTTGACTTCTTCCATCACCACATAGCTATGTGAAGAGGCTGAGGCAGGTAGTTTTTTCAGTAAATCACCTAACAGACGGCGATAGGCACTCATTTCCTTTAAGCGTGCTTTGACCAGATAATCAAACTCACCTGAAATGAGATGGCATTCCAATACTTCGGGGATATCGACTAAATCTCGTGCCACCTGATCAAATACATCACCCGATTTGGCCGAGAGCTTGATCTCCAAAAACACCAACAAGTTGCGATCCACATATTCAGGATTGAGTCGGGCGTAATAGCCCATGATGATACCTTCACGTTCCAAACGTTTGACCCGTTCTGAGCAGGGGGTGGTAGACAGGTTGACCCGAGATGCCAACTCACTGATGGCAATCCGGCCTTCACGCTGCAAAATGTCTAAAATCAGGCGATCAATACGGTCTAATTTACGCATCATTTATTTCCTTTTATTTTCATTTTTTCGTGACGAAAATATGAAATTACCTAGATTATACCCATAAAATCAGTGAAAAAAACTATTGATCCAAAAATATACTAGTTAAATAACCTAGTGTGTGCTTGAGGGATCTATTATGCGCGTAATCGTTTTAGGAAGTGGCGTCATCGGTGTGGCAAGTGCCTATTATCTTGCACAACAAGGTGCGCAAGTGACGGTACTTGACCGTCAATCAGGACCTGCCAAAGAAACCAGTTTTGGTAATGCAGGTCAAATCTCCCCAGGATACTCAACCCCGTGGGCAGCACCGGGTATTCCATTCAAAGCCGTTAAGTGGATGTTCCAGCATCATGCGCCATTAGCCATCAATATTGATGGCAGTATGTGGCAGTTGCAGTGGATGGCACAGATGCTAAAAAACTGTAATCCACAAAGCTATGCAGTGAACAAAGAACGCATGATGCGTGTGGCAGAATACAGTCGTGACTGTTTACGTGATTTAAGAGCAGAAACCGGCATCAACTACGAAAACCGTTCAAAGGGCACCTTACAAGTGTTCCGTAGCGATGCACAACTTGAAGCGGTACAACGTGATATTCAAGTATTGCAAGAATGTGGTGTCGACTTCGCGTTATTGAATGCCCAAGAATTGGCGAGTGTAGAGCCAGCTTTAGCCCATACCGATAAACTGGTCGGTGGCTTACATTTACCCAATGACGAAACGGGTGATTGCTATTTATTTACCAATGCCTTGGCAAAGCTTGCGCAAGAGTTGGGTGTGGAATTCAAATTCGATCAAAATGTCGAAAACCTGATTGTTGAAGGCGATGAAATCAAAGGCGTCAAGGTCAATGGTGAGGTTCTCACTGCGGATCGTTATGTCTTGGCCTTTGGCAGTTATTCGCGTGATTTCTTAAAACCATTGGAACTGAATTTACCAGTTTATCCAGTCAAAGGTTATTCACTGACGATTCCGATTGTAGAGCCAAAATTTGCACCACAATCTACGGTCTTGGATGAAACCTACAAAGTTGCGATTACCCGTTTTGATCAACGTATCCGCGTTGGGGGTATGGCAGAACTCAGTGGTTTTAATCTCGGATTGAATCAAGATCGCCGTGCCACCTTGGAAATGGTGACTCAGGACTTGTTCCCAGGTGGTGATCTCGCTCAGGCTTCATTCTGGACAGGCCTACGTCCAATGACCCCAGACAGCACGCCGATTATTGGTGCAACTCAGTACAAGAACCTGTTCCTGAATACGGGACACGGGACTTTAGGTTGGACCATGGCTTGTGGTTCAGGCAAATTGATCAGTGATCTGGTTATGAACCACCGTCCTGACATCAGTACCGATGGTTTGTCGATTCAACGTTATTCACACGCTGCTTAATTGCACAGACAAGGAAGTGAATTATGCCTCGTCCAATTACTGCAGTGATCCATGCCCAAGCCTTACGCCAAAATCTCGCGGTGGTGAGGCAAGCAATGCCAAACAGCAAAGTGTTTGCGGTGGTTAAAGCCAATGCTTATGGGCATGGCATTGAACGTGTTTACGAATCTTTTAAAAGCGCCGATGGTTTTGCCTTGCTCGATCTGGACGAAGCTAAACGTCTGCGGGCTTTGGGCTGGACAGGGCCGATTTTATTGCTGGAAGGGATTTTCTCTGCCCAAGACCTGTTTGATTGTGCTCAATACCAACTCAGTTTTACCGTGCACAATACGCAACAGGTGGCGTGGATACAGCAGCATGCTTATCCAGCCCAGTTCGATATTTTCCTCAAAATGAATAGTGGTATGAACCGTTTAGGTTTCAAGCCACCGCAATATCGTGACATTTGGCAGCAGCTCAGCCAGTCGAACAACATTGCCAGCATCACCCATATGATGCATTTCTCCGATGCCGATGGTGACCGTTTTGGTGAAACAGGTATTGACTATCAACTGCAGCAGTTCGACGCCGCGATTGCAGGTTTGCCTGGGGAAAGATCGGTCAGTAACAGTGCTGCAATCTTAAGATATCAAACTCAACTACAGTCGGACTATGTACGTGGCGGCATCATGCTGTACGGCAGTTCTCCCGATTATCCCACGCATACGATTCAGGACTGGGGTCTTGCGCCGAGCATGAGCTTGCGCAGTGAAATTATTGCCGTGCAACAGCTCGATGCACAGGAAAGTGTTGGCTATGGTTCCAGCTATGTGGCCGAGCAACCGATCCGAATTGGCATTGTGGCCTGTGGCTATGCCGATGGTTATCAACGCATTTCAGCAACAGGCACCCCAGTTTTGGTCAATGGGATTCGTACCCAAATCATTGGACGGGTCAGCATGGATATGTTGGCCGTAGACCTCAGCCCGATCAGCGATGCCGATGTTGGCAGTGAAGTGGTGCTTTGGGGCCAGTCCAGTTCAGGCTCAGTTTTAGCCATTGATGAGGTGGCAGCAGGTTCAGGCACTATCGGTTATGAACTGATGTGTGGCGTGACTGCACGTGTTTCATTTATTACTCAGGAATAAGGATTTCTTATGTCTCATTCAGATATTCAAAAGCTCAATACCAATGAAGTGATGAGTGCTGTAACGGTATTCAATAAGGTGGTGTATTTATCAGGTCAGGTGCCTAAAAATGCGGACCTAGATATTGAAGGGCAAACCCGTGAAATACTTGCAACCATCGAACAACTACTCGTTTCAGCAGGGACGGATAAATCACGTTTATTGTCTGCGCAATTATTTTTAAAAGATCTTTCAGACTTCCCTGTGGTCAATACCATTTGGATTGACTGGTTAAAAGGTCATGTTGCACCTTCGCGCGCGACTATTCAGGCAGACTTGGTCAATCCGAAGTGGTTAATCGAAATTGCAGTCGTTGCAGCACAAAAATAAAGCGATCCGCTTTATTTTTGTTTAAAAAATATAAAAAAAGAAGAAAAGTAACGTATTTGCAGTAGATAAAACGTAGTCAGATACGTATTTTCTTGCAATCGAAATGAGTCAGCCGTCTTTAAAAGACAGCTAGGGTATGGCGTATAAATCAAGGCTGACTCATTTAGGAAAAAAGTAAAAGGAACTTTATATGACGGTTACATCTCAACAGTCAGAAGGCGAACAGTCGCCCAAAGACTTACAACGTAAACTCTCCAATCGCCATTTGCAGTTAATCGCCATCGGCGGTGCAATTGGTACGGGCCTATTCATGGGCTCAGGCAAAACCATCTCTTTGGCAGGCCCATCGATTCTGTTTATTTACATGATCATTGGGGGCATGTTTTTCTTTTTAATGCGTGCAATGGGTGAGTTATTACTTGCCAACCTGCATTACAAATCCTTTGTCGATATGGCGCATGATCTGATTGGACCATGGGCAGGTTATTACATGGGCTGGACCTATTGGTTGGGTTGGGTGCTGGTCGGGATTGCCGATCTGGCTGCCGTAATCAATTATCTCACCTTTTGGTTGCCCGAAGGCACCATGTTTACTCCAATTGGACAGGCCGCCATTAGTGCAGGCTGTGTATTGTTTGTGCTGTTCTTAAACCTGCTCACCGTGCGCCTATTTGGTGAAATTGAATTCTGGTTTGCCCTGATCAAGATTTTAGCGATTATCGGTTTGATTGGTGTTGGTGGTTATATGATCTTTAGCCATTTCCATGCACCGCATGGTGCTGTCGCTTCGCTCAGTAATGTTTGGTCGCATGGTGGTATGTTTCCAAAAGGTTTGGATGGCTTCTTGGCTGGTTTTCAGATCGCAGTCTTTGCCTTTGTCGGTGTGGAATTGATAGGAACTACCGCTGCTGAAACCAAAGATCCGCATAAGAATTTACCAAAGGCGATTAATGCGATTCCGATTCGGATTATTTTGTTCTATGTGTTGGCCTTGTTGGTGGTGATGTCAGTGACACCTTGGAACATTATCCGTGCCGATAAGAGTCCATTTGTCGAGTTGTTCCTGAATGCAGGGATTGTGACCTCAGCGATCATCATGAATTTGGTCGTCCTGTCTTCAGTGATGTCTTCCATGAACAGTGGGGTGTTCTCGACCAGTCGGATGCTGTTTGGTTTATCTAAAGATGGTCAGGCACCCAATGCCTTTGGTCGTTTATCCAAAAGTGCCGTGCCTGCCAATGGTCTGATCTTCTCGTGTGTGTTCATCATGGGCGGGGCGGTGTTGCAATACTTTGTGCCGAATACTCTTGAAGCCTTCACTTTAGCCAGTTCACTGTGTGTGATTCTATTCATTAGTGTCTGGAGTCTGATCATGGTGTGTTATCTGCGCTACCGTAAATTACGTCCAGAACTGCATGCACAATCAAAGTTTAAAATGCCGGGTGGTGTATTCATGTCTTATATGGTGATTGCCTTCTTGTTATTTGCTTTGGTGATTTTGGCACTTGAGCCAGATACCTTAAAAGCCCTGTATGTTAGCCCATTGTGGGTGGTTATTTTGGCAGTGACCTACCAACTGATGTATAAACCCCGCATGAAAAAATTGGGGCGTGAATTGACCCAATAGCCTATGCTGATAGGAGTAAAAAACCGATCTCCATTGATCGGTTTTTTATGGTCTAGCGATTGTGTTTAATCCACCAATAAATGCTGATATTGATCGGCCTGTTTACGTAGATAATCCCAGACCAGTTTAATACGGGGTTCATGTTGCAAATCGACAAAGGTCAGCATCCAAAAGGTATGGGTATAGCGCACCTGTTGCTCTAATACAGCTTCAAGCTCGGGTTTATCATCGGCCAAAAACTTGGGCAAAATGGCCAATCCTGCACCTGCACTTACGGCAATTTGTTGGGCTAAAATACTACTGCTGCGGAAGTTGGCATTCAGTTTCAAAGGTAAACGTTCCAGACAATATAGCTCAGGGCTATAGACCAGATCATCAATATAATTAACAAAACGATGTGGGGTTAAATCCTGCAAATGCCGAATTGGTGGATGCTGAGACAGATAGCTTTTGCTGCCGTAAATTTTTAAACAATAGTCGGACAAGCGCGTGATGATATAGGGCCCTGAAGTTGGGCGCTCAATTGAAACCACAATATCGGCTTCACGATGCGACAGTTTGATCATTTTCGGCACGGGAATCAGGTCAATGGTCAGCAATGGGTATTGCATGGAAAACTCGGCCAGTAAGCGTGCCAGAAAGGCGGTGCCGAAGCCTTCAGGTGTGCCAATTCGCACACGACCTTGCAATGGCTGATCGGGCTTTTCAATTTGCAGAAAGGCATATTCCATTTGCTCAACCCGTGGCACTAACGCCATGCCTTCCAGCGTCAGCTCATAGCCCGAGGCTTCACGTTTAAATAAGGTCACTCCTAAAGTTTGTTCTAAGGCTTGAATCCGCCGTGCCACGGTACTGTGTTCCACCCCGATAATCCGTGCCGCATTGGTCAATGTTTTGGTGCGTGCCAGTACTAAAAAAAACTGTAGATGATCCCAATCCACTTTCATTGTTATGGTCTTCCTTGTGCATATTTGCACAACTATCGTGCATTAATTTGCGTTGGTGGTCAAAGCTTTCTTTGCTAGTCTCGAATAAAAGCTGAATAAAGAAAATACGACGATCGATATTTTCTGAACACTGAACACAATAAAAATACGGCCTATGGAGAGGTTATGAACACAATCCAAAATATTCAACTGGAAACAGCCAAGTTACTTATTGATGGCCGTTTTATCGAATCTGAAACCCAGCAATGGCAAGACATTATTAATCCTGCTACACAGGAGGTGATTGGTCGTGTGCCATTTGCGACGGTGCAGGAAGTTGATGCAGCGATTCAGTCTGCACAAGCCGCGTTTGCGTCTTGGCGCCAAACCCCGATTCAGACACGTATGCGTATCATGCTGAAACTGCAAGACCTGATTCGTGCCAATATGAAAGCAATTGCACAGGTGCTGACGGCTGAGCAAGGTAAGACTTTGGCCGATGCAGAAGGTGATATTCAACGTGGTCTGGAAGTGGTTGAGCATGCCTGTTCGGTCGGTACTTTGCAGATGGGTGAATATGTTGAAGGTGTGGCGCGTGGCGTCGATACTTATACCGTACAGCAGTCTTTAGGCGTGTGTGCAGGGATTACCCCATTTAATTTTCCAGCCATGATTCCATTGTGGATGTTCCCCATGGCAATTGTCTGTGGCAATACTTTTGTGTTGAAGCCTTCTGAACAAGATCCGCTTTCGACCATGATGTTGGTGGAACTTGCGATTCAGGCCGGTATTCCAGCAGGGGTGTTGAATGTGGTGCATGGCGGTAAAGAAGTGGTTGATCGCTTGTGTACGCATCCAGAGATTAAAGCCATTTCCTTTGTCGGTTCGACCGCAGTGGGCACCCATGTGTATAACCTTGCAGGGCAACATGGCAAACGTGTGCAATCGATGATGGGTGCGAAAAATCATGTGGCGGTAATGCCCGATGCCAATAAAGAACAAACCTTAAATGCTTTAGTCGGTGCGGCATTTGGTGCAGCAGGGCAACGTTGTATGGCGTTGTCGGTCGCCGTGATGGTTGGTGAAAGTAAACACTGGATTCCCGAGTTGGTTGAAAAAGCCAAAACCTTAACCGTGAATGCAGGCCATGAACCAAATACCGATATTGGCCCTGTGATTTCAAAACGTGCCAAAGCCCGTGTACTGGATTTGATTACTAGCGGGGTCGAGCAGGGTGCAGAACTATTGCTGGATGGTCGTGATGTTCAGGTGTTGGGTTATGAGGACGGCAATTTTGTCGGTGCGACCATCTTTAGTGGTGTAAGCACGGATATGCGGATTTATAAAGAAGAAATCTTTGGACCTGTACTGGCGATTATTTGTGTCGATACGCTTGAAGAAGCGATTGCGCTGATCAATGCCAATCCATTTGGTAATGGTGTCGGTTTATTTACGCAAAGTGGTGCGATTGCGCGTACTTTCCAGAACCTGATTGATATCGGCCAAGTTGGTATCAATATTCCAATTCCTGTGCCTGTACCGTTTTTTAGTTTTACCGGTTCACGTGGTTCAAAACTGGGTGATTTAGGCCCTTATGGTAAACAGGCGGTGCAGTTCTATACTCAAACTAAAACCATTACCAGCCGCTGGTTTGAAGACAGCCACGAAGTGGGCAGTGTCAACACCACCATCAATTTACGTTAAGGGGATCATGGATGAATATCGCCTTTATCGGTCTAGGCAATATGGGCGGCAAAATGGCCCAAAACCTACTCAAAGCAGGACTAACCGTCTATGGGTATGACCTCAGCGAAGTGGCCATTCAGCACTTTGCCGAGGCGGGTGGTGTAGTGTGCGACAGCCCTCAAGCGGCTGCCAAACAAGCCGATGTGCTGATCAGTATGTTACCTGCGGCCAAACATGTCAAAGAAGTCTATCTCGGTGAAAATGGCGTACTTGAAGTACTGAAAGCAGGCAGCTTATGTATCGATAGCAGTACCATTGACCCACAAACCATCAAGGACATTGCAGCGGTTGCCCAAAGTAAAAATATCCATATTTGCGATGCGCCTGTTTCAGGCGGCACCATTGGCGCACAAGCAGGGACTTTGACTTTTATGGTCGGTGCCAATGACCAGACTTTTGATGAAGTCAAACCTGTACTCAGTCACATGGGCAAAAACGTGGTGCATTGCGGCGAGGTGGGTGCAGGTCAAATTGCCAAAATCTGCAATAACCTGATTCTCGGAATTTCTATGGCTGCCGTGGCCGAAGGCATGGCGCTAGGGGCCAAACTGGGCATTGATCCAAAAGCCTTGGCTGGGGTGATTAACACCTCAAGTGGTCGTTGCTGGAGTTCTGAAGTCTGTAATCCATGGCCACAGATTAATGAAAATGCACCTGCTTCGCGTGGCTATCAAGATGGTTTTGCCACGCAGTTGATGTTGAAAGACTTGGGTCTTGCAGTAGAAGCGGCAGGGCAAGTCAAACAACCGATTGTGTTGGGTGGGATGGTGCAGCAGCTGTATCAGCAAATGTGCATGCGTGGTAACGCGCATCTCGATTTTTCCAGCATTATTCAGCAATATCTGCCGCCAGAGGCATAACAGCTCAAGCCAAAGGATGGCTTTTATCAAAAAATTAAACCCTGTCATGAATAACAATCAAAGCAGACTGAGGGAACACAGATGTTGAATTATAAAGAGACGGTACAGGCTTTTGATCTGCACAGTACAGCAACACAAATGCTGTCAGGTTCAGTCGATGCATTGAATGCCTGTTATGAATGTTGTGATCGCCATGCGCATGACGACAAGATCGCCTTGTATTGGCAAGGCAAAGATGGTCGAAAAGAACAGTATACCTTTCGCCAGTTACAGCAATGGTCGAGCCAATTTGCCAACTTCTTAAAATCGCAGGGTGTAAAAGCAGGTGATCGTATTTCAGGATTACTGCCGAGAACACCCGAGCTGTTGGTGACGATTTTTGCGGCATGGCGGATTGGTGCGGTATATCAACCTTTGTTTACTGCTTTTGGCCCCAAGGCGATCGAGCATCGTCTGCAACTGGCCCAAAGTAAGCTGGTGGTGACGGATACAGGTAACCGCAGCAAACTCGATGAAGTTGAGCATTGTCCAGCGATTGTCACGGTTGCAGATCAGCAAGCCACACCGTTAAATCCAGAAGACTTTAATTTTTGGGATGAAGTACAGCAGCAACCTGAGCACTGTGACTTGGTCATGCGAACCCTGCAAGATCCATTTTTATTGATGTTTACGTCAGGGACCACAGGCCCCGCCAAACCATTAGAAGTGCCGTTAAAAGCCTTACTGGCCTTTGCTCGCTATATGCAAGATGCGGTTGGTTTAAGGGAGGAGGATTCATTCTGGAATATTGCCGATCCAGGATGGGCATATGGCCTATACTTCGGTATTACTGGCCCCTTATTTTTGGGGCATGCCATCTTGTTCTATGACGGTGGTTTTAGTACCGACAGCCTGTGTCAGATTGTCAGGGATTATCAGATTACCAATCTGGCGGGAGCACCTACAGCGTACCGCATGATGATGGCAGCAGACCCTGCCCAGATGGCCGCGTTAAAAGGTCAGTTCCGCGTGGTCAGCAGTGCAGGAGAGCCACTGAATCCAGAAGTAATTCGCTGGTTTAAACAGGTGTTGGATGCACCGATTTATGATCATTATGGGCAAACTGAAGTCGGCATGGTGGTGTGCAATCATCATGGTTTAAGCCATGAGGTTCGTGTTGGTTCTGCAGGTTTTGCCAGTGCAGGTTATCGTGTTGCTGTGGTCAATGAACAGGGTGAAGAATTACCCGCAGATACGCCAGGAATTTTAGCCGTGGATATCAGCCAGTCACCGATGATGTGGTTTGGTGGCTACCATGAAACCCGTAAATCGCCTTTTATTGGTCAGTACTATTTGACGGGTGATACTGCCGAGTTGCATGCCGACGGCAGCATGAGTTTTGTTGGACGCAGTGATGATGTGATCACCACGTCGGGTTATCGGATTGGCCCCTTTGATGTGGAAAGTGCCTTGCTGGAACATGATGCCGTGGTTGAAGCGGCAGTGATCGGGGTGCCTGATCCAGAGCGGACCGAGGTGGTAAAAGCCTTTGTGATTTTATCAGCAGGGATTCAGCCCTTGGAACAACTGGCGGAAGAACTGAGCCAGTTTGTGAAAAAACGTCTGTCTGCGCATGCTTACCCACGCTTGGTCGAGTTCGTTACCGAACTACCAAAAACCCCAAGCGGTAAAATTCAGCGCTTTTTATTGCGCAATCAGGAAATTGCCAAACAGCAAGCGAAAGCAGTTTAAGGATGTCATGATGCAATTGACTGAAGAACAAGGTCTCATTCGAGATATGGCGAAAAGCTTCGCCCAAGAACAGATTAAACCGAATGCCAGTGACTGGGATCGACAGGGCACTTTCCCAAAAGCAGCACTGGCACAGATGGGACAGCTTGGCTTTATGGGCATGCTGATTCCTGAACAATGGGGTGGTTCAGATACGGGCAATCTTGCTTATGTACTGGCGCTTGAGGAAGTGGCCGCAGCCGATGGTGCCACTTCAACCATCATGAGCGTGCATAACTCGGTGGGCTGTGTGCCGATTTTAAAATTTGGTACCGATGAACAGAAAGAACGCTTTTTAAAACCCTTGGCACAAGGTGAAATGATCGGTGCTTTTGCCCTGACTGAACCGCATACGGGTTCAGATGCGGCAGCGATTAAAACCCGTGCCGTCAAAGATGGCGATGACTATATTCTCAATGGTGCCAAGCAGTTTATTACCTCGGGTGATAATGCAGGCGTGATTATCGTATTTGCCGTGACTGATCCCAGTGCGGGCAAGAAGGGTATCAGTGCCTTCCTCGTGCCACGCGAGACACCGGGTTATGAGGTGATTCGAGTCGAAGAAAAACTGGGTTTACATGCCTCGGATACCTGTCAGATTGCCCTCACCGATGTGCGTATTCATAAAAGTCTGATGTTGGGTGCGGAAGGTGAGGGGCTGAAAATCGCCCTTGCCAATCTGGAAGGGGGACGTATCGGCATTGCGGCACAGGCGGTGGGTTTGGCACGTGCAGCATTGGAAGAAGCCACACATTATGCCAAAGAGCGTCTGACCTTTGGCAAACCAATTTTTGAGCATCAAGCACTGGCTTTCCGCCTTGCCAGTATGGCGACCGAGATCGAAGCGGCTCGACAACTGGTGCACTACGCTGCACGTCTTAAAGAAGCAGGGCAACCCTGTCTCAATGAAGCTTCCATGGCCAAGCTATTTGCTTCAGAAATGACCGAGCGCGTCTGCTCGGCTGCGTTACAGGTGTTTGGTGGCTATGGTTATCTGAAAGATTTTCCGATTGAACGCATCTATCGTGATGCGCGGATTTGTCAGATTTATGAAGGCACCAGTGATATTCAACGTTTAGTGATCGCACGTAGCTTATAACCACATAACAAGGAATTTATGATGCAGTGGCAAACCATTTTATTAAAAAAACACAATGGCGTAGGACTGATTACCCTGAATCGTCCACAAGCCCTCAATGCCTTAAATACTGAGTTGATTAGTGAAATCAATCAGGCGCTAGATGAGTTAGAGAAAGATCGCGAGATTGGCTGTATGGTGTTGGCAGGCTCAGAAAAGGCCTTTGCCGCAGGTGCTGATATTAAGGAAATGGCGGATCTGAACTTTCCTGACATTTATTTTGATGACTTTTTCCATCTGGCCGATCGTATTGCGCAACGCCGTAAACCGTTGATTGCTGCGGTCAGTGGTTATGCGCTTGGCGGTGGTTGTGAGTTGGCATTGATGTGTGACTTTATCAATTGTGCGGACAATGCCAAGTTCGGTTTGCCCGAAATTACCTTGGGTGTGATTCCTGGGATTGGCGGCACACAACGTTTAACCCATGCAATTGGCAAAGCCAAAGCTATGGAAATGTGCTTTACCGCACGGCAAATGGGTGCAGTTGAAGCTGAACAAAGTGGGTTGGTGGCACGGGTATTTAGTAAAGAACAATTACTTGAACAAACTCTGCAAGCCGCAGAAAGCATTGCTGCACGCTCTTTAACGGCCAATATGATGCTGAAAGAAAGTATTAATCGTGCCTTTGAAGTCAATCTGACCGAAGGCTTGCGTTTTGAAAGACGGATGTTCCATTCGATTTTTGCCACATCGGATCAGAAAGAAGGCATGCAGGCCTTTGTGGAAAAACGACAAGCCAAATTTAATCATCGATAAGAGACCAATAAAATGAATATCGAAAATCAGTTAATGATTGAGCAGAAAGGTGTATTGGGTCTGATCAGCTTGGATCGAGTGAAGCATTTAAATGCACTGTCTCTCGATATGATTGAGGGCATTTGTAGTCAATTGGAACTGTGGCGTTATGATGCAGCGATTCAAGCAGTCTTGATGAAATCGAATAGCCCGAAAGCCTTCTGTGCAGGTGGTGATATTCGCTATCTGTATGACAGTTATAAGAATGATACAGCGGATTATAAGGGCTATTTTAGCGCCGAATATAAAATGCTGAACCTGCTGCGTGAATATGAAAAACCTATCGTTGTGGTGCTGGATGGTTATGTGCTCGGTGGCGGTTTTGGGCTAGCACAAGCGTGTCATATTGTGGTGAGTAGTGAAAAATCTCGATTTGCCATGCCTGAAACGGCGATTGGCTTTTTTCCAGATGTTGGTGCGACCCATTTTCTGTCGCGACTGGATGACATCGGCGTCTATTTGGCGATTACAGGCGAGCAGATCAGCAGCAGTGATGCGCTTTATTTGGACTTGATTGACTACCATGTGCCGAGTGACAAATTAGATGCTTTGCAAGAGGCACTGATCAATGAACCGAATTTAAGCAAACAGAATATTGAGCATATTGTCGCTTGTTTTATTACCCGACCTGCTGAAAGTGAACTGAAACAATTGGCAGATGGCATTCGCAAACATTTTGGATTTCAGCATTTGGACGAAATTGAGCACAGCCTTGCGAATGAGCAGGATGAGCAATTGCAGCCTTGGGCAGAAAAAATGCTCAGCATCTTGCAGCAACGCTCATTCATTGCCAAACAAACCAGTTTGAAGCTGCAACATTTAGGCCGTGGTCTATCTTTAGCACAATGTATGCAACTGGAACGGGATCTACAAGATATTTGGTTTGAACATGGTGATTTTATTGAAGGCGTGCGTGCCCTGATTGTGGACAAAGACAAACAGCCGCAATGGCAACAACGTAATTCAGAGCTGGAACAGATTCTGGAAAAACTCAGCTAAATCCAATCATGCATATTGACTCATCTAAGGAGAATTAAGCAGTCTGACATGCTGGTGGTCAGGATTGACGATCAGCAAAAAACCTAAAACAAGAAGATCCAAGAAAGGAACATGATGATGCAAACAATACATGGAAACGGTTCATCTGCAAAAAAGTCCTCTCATCGCTTGGCGGGTATCTCAAGTATGGTAGGCACCACCATTGAGTGGTATGACTTTTTTATCTACGGTGCTGCAGCAGCTTTAATCTTTAATAAATTGTTTTTCCCCAACCTTGATCCGCTAACAGGTGTGCTTGCTGCGTTCGCTACTTATGCGGTGGGTTTCATTGGGCGACCCTTGGGTGGCTTGGTGTTTGGGCATTTTGGTGACAAGATCGGGCGTAAATCGATGTTATTGTTGACCTTGATGTTGATGGGGATTCCAACCGTCCTGATTGGTCTGCTACCGACCTATGAATCAATTGGCTATTGGGCCGCCATCTGCTTGGTGATCTTGCGCTTTGTGCAAGGTATGGCGATGGGGGGCGAGTGGGGCGGTGCCGTGCTGATGGCGGTGGAACATGCGCCAGATGGCAAAAAAGGTTTTTGGGGCAGTCTGCCTCAAGCCAGTACTGGCGGTGGCTTAATGCTGGCCTCGATTGCATTGGGATTAGTCTCTTTATTGCCTGAGCAGGCTTTGTTTAGTTGGGGCTGGCGGATTCCGTTTCTTGCCAGCATCGTGTTACTGGCAGTCGGTTGGTACATTCGCGTGAAAGTGCCCGAGTCTCCAGACTTTGAAAAAGTGAAGCAACAAGCGGAAGAAGTCAAAGTCCCTGCTTTGCAAGTCTTTAAAAAACATCCGAAGCAACTGATCACCATTATTGTGGCACGTGCGGCGGAGAATGCATGGTTTTATATTGCCTCGACCTTTACTTTGGCCTACACCACCACACAACTCGGAATTGCCAGACAAGAGATTTTATTTGCAACCATTTGTGGCGCAGCCGTGATTTTAGTGATGACGCCATTATGTGGACATCTGTCTGATAAAGTGGGTCAGCGCAATATGTTTATGTTCGGTTTGTGTGTACTGGCATTATATAGCTATCCATTCTTTAGCATGCTCAATACCAAAGACCCTGTGTTGGTTTGGACCGCAATTGTGTTGGCGATTGGCGTGGTTTTCCCGATTATGTATGCGCCACAGGCTCAATTGTTTGCTCGCCAGTTTCCCGCAGAAATTCGCTATAGCGGGATTTCGATTTCGGTACAGTTGGCTGGGGTATTGGGGGGTGGTATCGCGCCGTTGATCGCGACAAAATTACTCAGTGTTGGTGGAGGCAATCCGTATTTGATCATGCTGTACATTGGTTCAATGGCTATAGTTGCAATTATTGCAACCACATTTATGCCACGGGATGGACTGCTGGCTGGGATGCAAACTGAGCGCAAAAAAGCAGTCAATGTACAAGCCAAAGTCACAGAACCGTCTTAAGGATAAGAAATGAATCTGAAAAGGTGATTCCAAGTAATTGGAAGCACCTTTTTCTTTGAGGAATTTAAAAGGTTCCACGTGGAGCATCAAATATTTAGATATGAGGGGCTGGTTGATTCTTAAGCTTTGTTGCAAAGTGTATTTATTTAGGCTTATTTAAATTGAAATGCGCTAGTATTCTGAGTGAGTCCATAATCAAGGAAGGATGATTAGAATGAATACCGTTGCTGAATGGGTTAAACAGGCAAAAGCCGAGATTGAAAATTTGACCCCAGATCAAGTTGAACAAGAATTAGCTTCAGGACAGGCCATACTGATTGATGTGCGAGATGCAGAAGAGCGGGTTGCTGGAACAATTGCAGGCGCATTGCATATCTCCCGCGGCACTTTAGAGTTTGCTGCTGATCCGAGTAGTCCGATGTATAAGTCTGAATTGCAACCGAATAGCAGAACCATTCTACATTGTGCAGGTGGTGGGCGTTCGGCACTGGCAGTAAAGACCTTGCAGGCATTGGGCTATCGTAATGTGGCACACCTTGATGGCGGCTTTAAAGCGTGGGTAGAGGCAAATAAACCCGTGCTTTAAAATTACATATGAAACTAAAATACAAGAAAAAAGCCCTAATCTTTCGACTAGGGCTTTTTTGAATCTGGAGCGGGAAAGGAGACTCGAACTCCCGACCCCAACCTTGGCAAGGTTATGCTCTACCAACTGAGGCTATTCCCGCTGAGCTATTCCCGCTAATTGAGCAGTTTTTACGAAAACTTACACTAAAAAATTTGAGCGGGAAAGGAGACTCGAACTCCCGACCCCAACCTTGGCAAGGTTATGCTCTACCAACTGAGCTATTCCCGCATGCCGTGTATAATACATTATGCAAAAATAGGGTCAATAATTTTATGCAAAGAAATTGATTATTTGCATAAAATTAAAGCACTTTCATGCAAAAAAGGTAGGGTAAAGCAAATTTTTGTACAAAAGTTTCCCTCAGATTGCGCTCATGTATACTAATACGCTATCTCAATCTGACCTTACAGAGTGACTGATGAACTTAGAACAACAGTTGATTGAACGTTTAAACACGCTCGCACCGATCCATCTTGACGTCATTAATGAGTCGGCTGGACATGGCGGTTATTTTCCAGGCAAAGAATCGCATTTTAAAGTGATTGTGGTGAGTGATGAATTCCAAGGTCTGCGTCTGGTACAACGTCATCAAAAAATTTATGCGGTGGCTGCCGAGTTAATGAGCCCAGGCCGCATCCACGCGTTAGCGATTCATGCCTATGTGCCGAGTGAGTGGCAAGGTGAGGCGCCTGCAAGTCCTGAATGTGCACATGCACCAAAAAGCTAAGGATTAATCATGGAGCTCTTCCTCACTAAAATTGTGCACATGTCTGCAGTGAGTCTATTGATCATTGCGTTTGTATTACGTGGTTCAACACTCTTTGTTGGTGTCCAAGATCAGCAACCCAATCCCAAAGCCCGTAAAAGCTTGGTGGGTTTGCAACATCTGTCTTTAAGCTTGATTATCGTGACAGGTGCAGTTTTACTGTTCATGAATAACTTTGAGGTACAGCCTTGGTTCTATGCCAAAGTGATTTTGTTTTTTGTGTTGTGGTCGTCTTTGATCAAAACCTATAAAAAGGACCGTGATATTTTGCTGCAACAACGTCGTGCAGGGTTATTGATCGGAACGGTTGCAATGGTGGGAATTTTAGGTCTCGTTATGATTAAGCCAGTTTTTGCCTGATTGTTCGACACATTGTTTGAGTAATTGTTTTTGCACTAGGTTAAACTGCGTGCAGTTTACAAAAAATATGCTAGAGGGAAATCAATGTTAACGCGTGTTGTGTTTAACCAGAAAGGTGGCGTGGGGAAATCAAGTATTACGGTGAATTTAGCAGCGATTAGCGCTAAACAAGGTCTCAGAACCTTGGTGATTGACCTTGATCCACAAGCAAACTCAAGCCAATACCTGTTGGGTGAAGATGCAACCTATTCTGCGGATAAAGCCGCATTAGAGCCAAACATTGAAAATTTCTTCGACGATATTTTAGGTAGTACGCAGCAAAAGGGCTTAATTGGTAATGCCATTGGCTCAATCCTAAAAGCCCCGCGTGGCAAAGGACTGGACAGTTATGTACATCGGACTACTTTTGAAAATTTAGATGTGATTCCTGCTAGCCCAAGTCTGGGTGCCTTAGAGCATGCACTGGAAAGTAAACATAAAATCTATAAGTTACGCGATTCGATTCAATCCCTCAGTGCACGTTATGACCGGATTTTTATTGATACCCCGCCTGCATTTAACTTCTTTACGTTATCGGCGTTGATTTCTGCAGATCGTGTGTTGATTCCATTCGATTGCGATGTGTTTTCGAAACGTGCGTTACAAACTTTGATTGAAAATGTGCTCGAAACCCAAGATGATCATAATGATCGCTTGGAGATTGAGGGAATTGTGGTCAATCAGTTCCAATCTCAGGCAAAATTACCCCGAGAAGTGGTTCAACAACTCAAAGATGAAGGTTTGCCTGTGCTAGAGAGCATGTTGCCGCCGTCGATCTTGATGAAAGAATCACATCAAAAGAATTTACCCTTGATTCATTTGGCATCTGACCATAAATTGACCGTCGCCTATGTGACCCTGTTCAATGAGATTGAATCAAAGAAATAAGAGAATCTTATGAAACGCTTATATTGGATGCCTGTTTTGGCAGCGAGTCTGTTATTGGGTGCATGTGCATCAACGGTTAAGCCCGCTTATGTGTCACCGACACAATATCAAGCATTGAATTGTCAACAGTTACAAGCAGAATACAACCGTATTCAGCTCTATATCGAAAATGGTGTACAAACACCAAAACGTACAGGTGTGGGCGTTGGTGTTGGACTTGGTGGTGGCTGGGGACGAGGTGGTTGGGGCTTTGGCCCATCGATCTCGCTCAATATGGGTCAGTCAATGAATACCAAAAATACTGAACTTGCCAATGTCATGGGGCAGCAAGACGCAATCGTACAGGCAGCAAAATTTAAAGGCTGCCCAATCATTGTCAAACAACGTCCGAAATCATAAATTTTGAGAACTGATCGTCATCGCTTAAGATGGCGATCAGTAACTAAATTATAGCAAAATGTTTCAAGATATAATGATAAAAAACAAATAATTAAAATTTATAACTCAGCTAATTCATTGATTTTTTTTATTCGAGGATGCCCTGAAAATTTGTATTTTTGCCCTAAATTCGTTTAAGGTGGCGCCCATGTCTAGCCGTTCGGTATGTGTATGATTGAGAGTTGGTTTTTTGTTTTGGCGATGTTGGCGGTATTACTGATACCAGGTCCGACCAATGCTTTGCTTGCCAGTGCAACACACCAACACGGTGTTCCTAAAACCATCACGTTTATTCCAATTGAGTGGTTGGGCTATCTCTATGGGATTAGTTTATGGGCGCTCTTCATTCATTTATTTGATCCGATTTGGCCTGCAATTGGTGCGATTCTACATACGCTCAGTTTGCTCTATGTTCTTTGGATGGCATTCCATTTGTGGAAAGGCTCACATCTACAAAAACTAGATCAACATCACCAACATATTCGTAAAAGACAGCTGTTTTTCTCAACGCTTAAAAATCCGAAAACGGTGTTATTGGCTTCTGGGATTTTTCCAGCTGAAACATGGAATTCGATTGAACAAGCCGCGCTGGTATTTGCAATTTTTAGTCTTATTCTGATTCCCGTCAGTATTTTCTGGATGCTGTTTGGACGGGCATTGTTGGCAGGAAGCCTGATTGGAATTAAAGCCGACCATTTATACAAAGGATCGGCCATGCTATTGCTTATTTGTATGTTACCGATGCTATTACGTTTCTTTTAACAGCACCTTCGGTTTACTGGGCTTTAGCAGCTTTCATTTTCTGACGAATAAAGCCAATGATGCCCGGTAACACACTGATAATAATGATACCGAAAATGAGATGGGTAAAATTATCTTTCACGATTGGCATATTACCGAATAAGTAGCCAAGCGTAATGAACGATGCGATCCAGCAAAATGCACCCACAACATTATAGGTCAAGAAATACTTATAGTTCATACTGCCAGCACCCGCCACAAAAGGAGCGAAGGTCCGCGCAAAAGGTACAAAGCGGGCAAAAATAATGGTTTTACCGCCGTGACGTTGAAAGAACGCTTGGGTTTTAAGCAAATGTTGTTTATTGATGAAGCGTGAATTGGTTTCAAATACGCGTGGACCCACGTAACGGCCAATATGATAGTTCAAAGTATCACCGAGTACGGCTGCGATAAACAATAAAACACCGAGTACCCATGGATCCATTGCACCTGTAGATGCAGCTAAAGCACCTGCGGCAAATAATAAGCTGTCACCAGGTAAAAATGGCATCACCACTAAACCAGTTTCAACAAAAATAATCAGGAATAAAATGGCATAAATCCACACGCCATAATTGGTAATAAATTCTAAAAGATGTTCGTCAACGTGCAGAATAAAATCAATGAGTTCCATGGAGGGGTTAACACTATGAATGTGGACTAAATCCTAGCAGTGCCTCTGTAGAATGTCAGTATAAAAAGCAAATTAATTGGTAACTTTTTAGAACAGATTAAGCGGGTCTTAAAGCGAGAAAAGGTATTTTATTGTTGCAAATAAGGAACGATATGTTAACTAAATTGGTGTTTATTGCAAAATTAAAGCTACATAAACTGCTAGCATGTTAAAAAACAAACAGTGTGGAAATTGATTATGTTTAATCCGAATGTTGTTGTAAAAAATATCGTAACACAGTCTGGCGTGGCCAATGTTGTCACTTTGATTGCGCGTTTGTTATTGGCTTATATTTTTCTTGTTGCAGGTTGGGGCAAGATCGTAGGTTATGCGGGTACAGCGGGTTATATGGAATCGATGGGGGTTCCGGGTGCCTTATTACCTTTGGTGATCTTGGTTGAGTTTGGTGGTGGCTTGGCTCTACTATTTGGTTTCCAAACACGTTTTGCATCTTTGGGTTTAGGTCTTTTTAGTATTATTACAGCCTTTATCTTCCATGCTGGTGCAGAAGATGCGATTAATTTTATGAAGAACTTCGCGATGGCGGGTGGTTTCTTTATGTTGATGCTCTATGGCGCAGGTCGTATTAGCCTTGACCATTTAATTGAAAAATAATAGCTCGGGATCAATCCCCGTTGTTCACAACGGGGTTAAATTTTGCCTAAAGCATCTTGCTTACAAACGAAAGCCGACATTGCGGCTTATTTCTGTTTAGATCATAAATGGTTAAAACAAATAGGACATGACAATGAAAAAAATGCTTTTGGGTTGCGGGATTGTAGTTTTCACTAGTTTATCGACACTGACATGGGCAGGTAAAGATGATCATGTATTACTACAGGAAGCGGCAAAGAATGTAGTGTCGGTAAGTCAAGTCGCGAAATTGGCCGATGAAACGGGTATTACCCTGACTGGCCAAATTAGCAAGCACCTGCAAAGTGATCATTATGAGTTTAAAGATTCGAGCGGCAGCATCGGCGTCGAAATTGATGATGATCTTTGGCGTCAAGCAGGGTTGAAAGTCGGTGATCATGTTCGTTTAGTCGGTGAGGTGGATACCCATCGCTATAAGCCAACTGATATTGAAGTCATTAAAATTGAAAAATATGCGCATCGATAAAGACATAAAAAAGGAAGCTCAGGCTTCCTTTTTTATGTCTGATGTTTTAGAGCATGAAATGGATTTGCATTTCCCCGACGAGGAAACCTAGTACCGCACCGACAATGATCAATGACCATTCATCTTCTTTAAATGCAGGACGTAGCATGCCTTCAAACTCTTCTGGACTCAGTTTCTGCATACGTTCAACCAAGGTATTGCGAACATTCATGGCATCTTCAGCATAGGATTCGACATAACGCATGGTGTCTGGCAGTTGCTTGAGAATACGTTCTGCCACTTCGGCTTTCAGATTTTGGTATTTTTCACCGCCAATTGCATAGACCACCAATGGACGCACAATACCAGCCTGCAAATCAATTTCTTGTTTGACTTGGCGGCTGACCAACTCAATCACTTTGTCTGAATGCGTGCCTGAGAACAACTCTTCCATCATGTTGCGTGAGGTGAGTAATTGTTTGGAAATCAATGCGGCATAGTCGGCAGCCACTTCATTTTGACGTTTAATGAATAGACCTTGCCAGGTATAGCCCATGATCTTTTTTGGGTATAACGGACGGAACATCATTTGCAAGGCCATCCAGTCGCTAAAGAAGCCGACAAAGCCACCAAACATCGGCAGCATCCATGGATATTTACCTTGAGTCACGATCCAGCACAGCATTTGTACCACACCAATCGCAAAACCAAACACGAAACCGACATTACTAAAGAATTTAAATTCCTGTTTGCCCACTTTCTTAAAGATTTCATTGAGCAAACGTTTGTCTTTGAGCAGGTTATTGACCACCATATGTTTGATATCGAAGTACTTGGCAACATCTTTTTGCACTTCACTCATAATATGTTCAACAATTTCTGGCGCTTTGGCTTGGACACGCTTAATCAGTTTTTGTCGTGCAAACTCAGGCATGCCTTCCCATAGGCCAGGTTGGTATTGTTGTGCCACTTCTCGGGTAATGTCCTCAGCTGCTGCCATCAATGGTTTTTCAATTTCTTGGGCAATACGTTTGGGGTCGAGTCGGGCAAAAATTTCTTCGGGTTTAATCAGCTTGGAGGTCATTAACTCCACTGCTGTGGTGGCCATCTTCTCTGCTTTACGGGGAACAATCCCTTGCCATCCGAGTGGAAGCCCAAATAATCGCAATCCTTTAAATTCAAGTGGTGAAAACATCATTTGAATGGCAATGACCTTGGTCACATAGCCAATAAAGCCACTGATAAAGGGGATTGAAATATATAACCAGAAATTCTGTTGAAAATCCGCAATCATTTCTTGAAACATTATTTTATTGGTCCTTCAAGTCCTAATTGTTGCTCGTGGTCGGGCAAGCGCTAGATGATAGTGAAATATTTTCGGCCATTGATGAAACATCAGGACCCTTAATTTTTTGAGTTACCCTTTTATTTTTCCTTTGAATCAGGACATCACAATCGTATAAAAAGGCAACGATGCTGTCGATTGAATACCTTTCCATGGTAATGCATATCTTGACTCGTCATCTTAGCACCAATTTTTGCTTTGTGTTGAGCAGAATGGGCAAGAATTGTTGATTTAATACTCCTTATTTTGTGCTTTGCTGTGAAATTTTAGTTTAAATATCAGTGTCGATTGCTCAATCCAATGAAAAAATAAGATAGATGATGAATTGCGATGCGCCAAAGCGTGAAAAATGTTAGAATATGGCGCTTAATTCATTTGCCTTTAAGATGAACCATGACGACCAATACTCAAATTACTGAAGATCGTATCCTTATTTTGGATTTCGGCTCTCAATATAGCCAGCTCATTGCACGTCGTGTACGTGAAGCGGGTGTCTATTCTGAAATGTATGCATTCGATATGTCTGAAGCAGACATTCGTGCGTTTAATCCGAAGGGGATTATTTTATCAGGTGGCCCTGAAAGCGTACATGAAGAAGGAAGCCCACGCGCACCACAAGTTGTATTTGAATTAGGCGTACCAGTGTTGGGTATCTGTTATGGTTTGCAAACCATGTCTGAACAACTTGGCGGTAAAGTAGAGCCAGGTACAGTACATGAGTTTGGTTATGCAGAAGTAGATATTCTAGTACGTGATCAATTGATTGGTAACTTGCAAGATCGTGAAAACCAACTTCATGTTTGGATGAGCCATGGCGATAAAGTCAGTGCCATTCCAGAAGGCTTCCAAGTGACTGCGAGTACACCAAGCTGCCCGTTCGCTGCGGTGAGTGATGAAGCACGTCGTTTCTATGGTGTTCAGTTCCATCCAGAAGTGACTCACACTGCAAAAGGTGCTGAATTACTGTCTAACTTTGTACATCAGATTTGTGGTTGCCGTGGTCTGTGGACGCCTGAACACATTATCGATTTACGTGTAGAACAGTTACGCGCACAAATTGGTGATGAAAAAGTTCTGTTAGGTTTGTCTGGTGGTGTGGACTCATCTGTGGTTGCAGCGTTATTGCACAAGGCCATTGGCGACCAGTTAACTTGCGTATTTGTAGACAATGGTTTACTTCGTTTAAACGAAGGTGATCAAGTGATGCAAATGTTTGCAGAAAACATGGGCATTCGCGTCATCCGTGCCGATGCTGAACAGCGTTTCTTGTCTGCTTTGGCAGGTGAAGTTGATCCTGAGAAAAAACGTAAAATCATTGGTCGTGAATTTATTGAAGTATTTGCAGAAGAAGCACGTAAACTTGATGGCGTGAAATTCTTGGCACAAGGGACGATTTATCCAGACGTAATCGAATCTGCTGCAAGCAAACAAGGTAAAGCACACGTAATTAAATCACACCACAACGTGGGTGGTTTACCTGATGACCTAGAATTTGAATTGGTTGAACCATTACGTGACTTGTTCAAAGATGAAGTACGTAAATTGGGTACAACCATTGGTTTACCGCATAGCATGATTTACCGTCATCCGTTCCCAGGTCCAGGTTTGGGCGTGCGTATTTTGGGTGAAGTGAAAAAAGAATATGCTGATATTCTTCGTCTTGCTGACGACATCTTTATGCAAGAACTGCGTGACAGTGGTTGGTACGACAAAACTGCACAAGCATTTGCGGTATTCCAACCTGTAAAATCAGTGGGTGTTGTTGGTGATGGTCGCCGTTATGCATGGGTGATTGCACTTCGTGCGGTAGAAACGGTTGACTTTATGACAGCACGCTTTGCACATCTTCCATATGAATTGGTTGATAAAATCTCAACTCGTATCATGAATGAGATTAAAGATGTTTCACGCGTCGTCTACGACGTGTCATCTAAGCCACCAGCAACGATTGAGTGGGAATAATTAAATGAAACAGTTGCAACTTTTAGAACAGCTGCAACAAATTCGTTTCATCGACTTGTTTGCAGGGATAGGTGGTTTTCATCTAGCCCTTGCAAATCAAGGTGCGAAATGTGTTTTTGCATCTGAAATTAATGAAAATGCTGTTAAAACATATTTAGCAAATCATCATATAAAACCAGAAGAAATGTATGGGGATATTACTTTGGTTGATCCAGAGGATATTCCTGATCATGAAATTCTTTGTGCGGGTTTTCCTTGCCAACCTTTTAGTCAGGCAGGTCAAAAAAAAGGATTTGATGATGTTCGGGGAACACTTTTTTTTAATATTCTAAAAATTTTAGAAGTTAAACAGCCGAAAGCGTATTTTCTTGAGAATGTTCGTGGATTATTAAAGCATGACAATGGACGTACTTTTAGTATTATTAAGGAAAAATTAGAAAGTCTGGGCTATACATTTCAGAGTTTTATTGTTAAATCAAGCGATTATGGTTTACCTCAGCATCGACCACGTTTATTTATGATTGGTTTTAAAGATGGGGTAACTCAAATTGAAGAACCAGAGAAAAAAGCTTTAAAATTCACGATGAGTGATGTGCTTGGTGGTAATTGTGAAAAGGATATTGGTTTTACCTTGCGTGTTGGGGGGCGAGGATCTATTTATGGTGATAGGCGAAATTGGGAATTTTACAAGGTAGATGGTGAGATTAAGCGTATAACCTCACAAGAAGGTAAGCTAATGCAAGGATTTCCTCAAGACTTTAAATTTCCTGTATCTGAAGTTGAAGCGATGAAGCAATTAGGAAACTCCGTTTCAGTGGATGCTATAGAGGCGTTTTATAAAAAAATTAAGGAAAAAATTAGTGCAGAACATTATACATTTGATTGAGCAATATAAAGTTGTTGCTAGTGGAAAAGTTTTAGAAGCATATAAATTTGTTCTGGAAAGAACAGAAAGTCTTGAAGGGCTTTTACCTAGTCAACAAGTATCTAAGCTCTGGAATGTTTATTGTCAACAATATTCACAACGTGAAAATAATTTAAATGGAAAGTTATTTGAAGCAATTTTAGCTACAATAATGTTGAAAAATGGGGTATCTCCTATTTTTGTTCAAGCCAAAGTCGTCTTTGTTCCAAATGTAAACTTTGATTTTATTGTATATAGTAAAGAGTTCGGCCCGATTTCCATATCTGCAAAAACCTCTTTAAGGGAGCGATATAAGCAGGCTGATTTGGAATCAGTTTCTCTAAAATATGTACATCGTAAGGCTAGGTGCTTTTTAGTAACGATGGATAAAGAAGAGGCCACACGCTTAGAAAGAAAACGTATTAATGGTGATTTATTAGGTATCGACGAAATTGTTTTGGGTAATGAAAGTAGTTTTGATGCGATGGTTGAGTTTTTATCACAACTAAATTTAGAAGAACCTGCCCCAGTACAAATCATATCAGCGCTAAAAATCTTGAGATAATTATAGGATTAAAAGAAGTGTAAGAGCGTTCAAACGCTCTTTTTTATTACTTAACTTTTTCTAAAAATCGATCTGTAAAATAAATAACTCATTCAATATCAAAAAATTAAAATTTAAAGATATATCTTAACTTGCTATAAGATTAATTACGATATATCTTAACATACATAAATTGAGCAACATGAGAAAAATAAAGATGAAACACGCATCAGATCATCACGAAAACGAGCGTGATATCGAGCATCGAGAGCACCACCGAGCAGGTCGCCGTGGTCGCTTATTTGAATCAGGTCGCATGAAATTATTGGTGCTGCATTTAATTCAGCAAAGTCCCAAGCATGGCTATGAAATCATTAAAGAAATTAGTGATCTGGTCGGGGATGGCTATACCCCAAGTGCAGGAACGATTTATCCAACGTTAACTGCATTGGAAGAAATGAATTTGATTCGCGTGCTGGATACCGAACGTAAGCAATATCAGATTACCGACTATGGCGACAGCTATTTAAAAGAGCAGCAAGACATGTTGGCCGCTTTATTGCAAAAACTGCGACTAAGACGTGAAATTCACAATAATGATCAGTTGATTGATATCCATCGCGCGATGGAAAACTTAAAAACGGCATTGCGTTTAAAACTGAACATCACAGATTTGCAGCAAGAACAGATCCATCAAATTGCGGAAAAAATTGATCAGGCTGCCATCGCCATTGGACGCTTATAAGTTGGGAGCGAAACATGTTAGAGCTACAACAGAAAATCAAGCAGGCGGGTCTAAGGGTGACACATCCTCGGATGTCGGTGCTGTCTGTCTTGGCACAACAATCAGAAGAACTCACAGTGAAACAGATCTATCAACAGCTGAATCAACAGAAACAGCAGTTGAGTTTGGCTACGGTGTATCGGGTGGTCAGTGATCTGGTGCAGGCAGGCTTGATTGCCAGTTATCAGTTTCATCGGGCAGAGACCAAGTTTAATTTGCCTTCAATTCCTAACAGTCAAATGCTGCATATCCGTTGCGCCGATTTAACCACGGCCAAACAGACCGCATTTTTACAGTCTTTGGCTGCGGTATTTCATCAATTTCAAGTCGACCTGATGCAGGTTGAAATTAAAGAGAGTGCTTAAAAGCCTCTTGGAGCAGAAGTATGAAACAACATCAATATCATGTCACAGTACAGCATTTAAAAGATGCGAAAGGGCAGGTTTCAACCTATACCGAGCGTTTGGAGTTTTATACGGGCAATCATGATGATATTTTCGAGATTGTCGAACGGTTGAAAAAGGCTGATTTTTTTGATGATCAAACCACAAAATCCTTTGCAGTGGGTTTAAAGCTGTTTAGTGAAGTGATGTTGGAAAATAAAGATCATCCTTTATTTGAGGCATTTCTTCCGCAATTTGGTCAATTCATGAAAAATTTAAAGCAACAGGTAAAGAAATAGTGAAAAATTTCAATAATATCGAATTGGTTGCTAAAAAGTGGTCGATGAAAAAACTACCAGCAAAATATGCAGCGTGGATATTGCCTTTAATTTTATCATTTTTTATGAGTGGAACTTTATCATTGGCCAATATGTGGATGAGTATTGGCTTCATTCCTGGGTTTTTAAGTAAATGGTCAGCAACATGGATGTTTTCTTGGCTGATTGCTTATCCATTGGTCATGTTTTTATTACCTATTGTACGTCGCATAACAGGCTTGATCGTCGAGATGCAAACCCATTAATGCAATTCGAGCATTTTCTATTTCGGGGTATCAAAAAAAGGGGGGGTAGAGATTGTCCCATGAATAACACTCTGTGTATTACTAAAAGACTATATTGCTGAATGATTGTATTGATAAGATCAAGCTATCAACTCATTGCAATAGCATAGGTAAAAGAGAGCAATATCATGAGCAATAATAACGACTACGATATTTCTGATTCAAAAGACTGCGAAACGTATATCAATCAATTTATTCAAGAATTTACCATTCGTTCTGCTGAAATTGGCAAGGGAACCGTGATTAAACGTGCTTTGCCGAGCCGACAAAAACGTTTGGTCGGGGCATGGTGTTTTCTAGATCATGCTGGGCCAGTGAGTTTTCCAGCCGGCGATGGTTTAGATGTGGGGCCGCATCCGCATATTGGTTTGCAGACGTTTACATGGATGATTGAAGGCACCATGATGCATACCGATAGTCTGGGTTCAAAACAGTTAATTCGTCCCAAGCAGGTTAATTTGATGACGGCAGGTCGTGGGATTTCACACACGGAAGTTGCACCAGATACTGAAACTAAAATGCACGCTGCCCAGCTCTGGATTGCCCTACCAGATGACAAACTGAATATAGAGCCTAAGTTTGAGCACTATCCAGAATTGCCAATCGTGAATAAAGATCAGGTTGAGTTTACGGTACTGGTTGGGGATTTCCTTGACACAACTTCACCTGTACACGTGCATACCCCTTTGGTGGGTGTGGATCTGACTGCACAAGCCGATACCAAAACCCGTATTCCACTGAATCCAAAGTTTGAATACGCCTTTATGGCCTTGGAAGGCACAGCCCGCGTTAATGGGCATGAACTGACTGCCGATAATATGGTGGTTTTAGAAACGGGTTTAACTGAAATTGAAGTGGAACTCACCCAAGGTCATCGTTTACTGCTGATAGGCGGTGAACCGTTTGAATCACCGATTTTACTGTGGTGGAATTTCGTGGGACGGACGATGGATGGTTTAAAGCAAGCCCGTGAGGATTGGATTAATCATGATGCTCGTTTTGGAGAAATTCCTGATTACCAAGGTAAGCGTCTAGAAGCACCTGTATTACCTGATCAAATGAGGGCATCAAAATGAGTATTATTGCCAGTGCAACCGTCCAGACTTTGCCAGAACCTTGGAAGGGGGAGGTGAAGAGTGGTACACATCAATTTCTTACCGATAAGCCAGAACAGTTCGGTGGACATGATACAGGTCCAGCACCTTATGATTTTCTTACTGCAAGCTTGGCCTCCTGCACAATGATTACCTTGCGGATGTACGCGCAACATAAGGAAATGGATTTGGGTGCGTTTTCAGTTGAAGTGGACTTCCATACCAATCGCGAACAACAGGAACGAATCGAACGCCGTGTAATATTTGAACAGCCTGTTTCACAAGATTTAAAAGAAAAGCTTCTCAATGTCTGTAGCAAAACCCCTGTTACTAAAACTTTGTTACGTAGTTTAGACATTCAGACCACGATTCTTTAAGACTAAAGTGCTATTGTGCTTGGGCAAAACATAATTCTAAGCGTAACTATGCGAGGGACTAAAACCATAGTTACGCAGCTAAAAAGCAGGCACAAAAATGATTACCTTACATTACCTACAATGTTCACGTTCGTTCCGTATCTTGTGGGCATTAGAAGAACTTGGTGTGGATTGCCAAGTTGAGTATTATCAAAGGTTAGCCAATTTCTCAGCACCAGACAGCCTCAAACAGATCCACCCACTCGGTAAAGCACCGATTTTAGTGGATGGTGAAGATGTGATTGTTGAATCTGCTGTGATTCTCGATTACTTGCAACAACAGTATGATCTTCAACATCAATTTAAACCGCAACAACCGGCTGAGCAGCGTCAATATTCATATTGGATGCACTATGCAGAAGGCTCATTGATGCCTTTATTGGTCATGACCTTGGTGATGAACAATGTCAGCAAACATGTTCCATGGGTCATTCGCCCGATTGCTGAAAAAATTAGTGATGGCGTCAAAGCTGGCTTCGTACGTCCACGAGTGAAAGAACATATTTTGTATCTTGAAGATTATCTGGCAAAACATGATTATTTTGCAGGTGATTTTTCTTTTGCCGATATTCAAATGGCCTTTCCACTGATTGCCATCCAAAACCGTTTACACGGTAAATATCCAAACATTCAAGCCTTTGTGCAACGGGTTCAGCAACGCCCAGCCTTTCAACGTGCTGAGCAAAGAAGCCTGCATTCGCAATGCGCATAAATTTTTTGAGTATAAAAAAGGGAACAGATTGTTCCCTTTTTTATGCTGAATTGGTTTAGCGTTTAATCACAATCGAATCAATACCACTATGTTGCAGGGTTTGTTGCGCTGCCAATGCTGAATCTTGACTGTCATAAGGGCCAGAGAACACACGATACCATGTCTGACCATTTTCAACACTTTTCACCACATCTGCAGATAAACCGTTCAGGATGATTTCTGCACGACGTGCGTCGGCACTGTCTGGGTCAGGGTAGCTACGTACTTGTAAAATATAAGTCGCATGTGCAGGTGCAGCAGCTTGTTCACTTGGTGTGATGCCGCTTGGATCTTCTGTTGTAGTGGTCTCAGGTTTTGGTGACTCAATAATCACAACATTGCCCTGAGGTTTGGCCTCAGGCACAGCTTGTTCCGGAATTGGAGTTACTTGTTGCTGAGGCAGTAAATCATAAAAACGGTAGTCTTTATTGGTATTTTCTTCTTGGTAATGTTCTGAGGTTACCTGATTTTTTGCAGGAACTGGCTGCCAAGGTTGCCAAAGCATTAACATTACCGCAGCACATAGGATCGCGAGAATTGCGACAAGCATTCCTAACCACTTTGGAATGAGCGGTTTTTTTGGCTTGTTTGGTCGTTCAGATACACCACGTTGCGTTTTTCCAAACACCGGAAAATTCCTCTTGATCCTATTAGGTTATTTGTAACTTGAATCTGCTTAAAAACAAAGCATTATGTTTAAAAATAATGCTTTGTTTACCATATTGTTTAACAATGATGGCTTAAGTTTACATGTATTTAAAACGTTGCTTTGCTGATTACCGCTCACCTCAAGCATAGCTTTCGGTCTTGCAGCCATGTGTGAAGCTTCGCTTCACTTTATTACATGGCTTCAGGAGCGGATACACCGAGCAATTCTAGGCCATTGCGCAAAACTTGCTGTACATTGATTGAAAGTAATAAACGTGCTTGTGTCAGTGCCACATCATCACCCAATACTTTATGTTCGTTGTACCAAGCATGGAATAGGGCAGCGAGCTCTTTCAGATAGTTACCAATTTGGTGTGGTTCATAGGCATTGGCTGCACGGACTAAGATATCTGGATAAGCAGCAAGCTTAGATAAGATCTCAGTTTCAGCATCAAGTTCTAAATGATTGGCTTGTTCACGTGCCGCAACAGCATCAAAACTGATCCCCGTAGAAGCTGCTTTTTCTAACATACGGCAAATACGTGCATGGGCATATTGAATGTAATACACCGCATTGTCTTTGCTTTGTGAAACAGCAAGATCGAGGTCAAAGTCAATGTGTTGTTCAGACTTACGCATCACATAGTAGAAACGCGCGGCATCATTACCGACTTCTTTACGTAGATCACGTAAAGTCACGAATTGACCTGAACGAGATGACATTTGTACCATCTCGCCACCACGCCACAAGCTCACGAACTGAACCAAAAGTACGGTCAGTTTCTTCGAGTCGTAGCCCATGGCATCAATGGCTGCTTTAACACGTGAGATATAACCGTGGTGGTCAGAACCCCAAATATCAATCAGGTCAGTATAGCCGCGTTGTAGTTTATTCAAGTGATAGGCGATGTCAGAAGCAAAGTAAGTGGTTTGACCATTACGACGTTTCACTACACGGTCTTTTTCATCGCCAAATTCAGTTGATTTAAACCAGATATTACCGTCCTTTTCATAGAGGTAACCACGTTGGTCTAATGTCTCCAGTGCTTCGTCAATTTTGTCAGTTAAAGAGTCTTCACTGAACCATTTGTCAAAGGTCACACCAAAGTCAGCCAAGTCATCTTTGATGTCATCTAAGATAGCATGTAACGCTGCTTGATGGAAAACACGGTAGTCTGCACCCAAGTGTTGTTGTGAGTTTGCGATCAAACCATCAATGTGTTTTTCTTTGTCGCCAGAAAGGACAACTTTGTTACCCTCTGCATCGAGTTCTTCAGCGTACTGAACATCTTCGGGTACATCTTTATAAATGTCAGCAACCGCACGAACATGTGCATTGCCATCTTTATCAATAATTTCTTGAGCGATTTCTTTAACGTAGTCGCCTTGGTAGGCATTTTTAGGGAAAACTAAAGTTTGCCCCGTCAATTCTAAATAACGTAGATAGGTTGAAGTCGCCAAAATGTCCATTTGACGGCCTGCGTCATTGACATAGTATTCACGATCAACTGTTGCACCTGTTGCTTCTAATAGATTTGCAACCGTCATGCCATAGGCTGCGCCACGACCATGTCCGACATGCAGACTAGAGGTCGGGTTTGCAGAGACAAACTCGACTTGGATTTTTTTAGCTGCATTGGCTTGGCTGCGGCCATAGTCATTTTTTTGTGCTTGGATTTGATCAAGCACGGCATAGCGTTGGTCTGCATTTAAAAAGAAGTTGATAAAACCCGGACCTGCAATTTCTGCTTTGGTAATATCAGCCACTTCTGGGAGGGCTGCCAAGATTTTTTCAGCAAGATCGCGTGGTTTCATGCCAGCTGCTTTTGAGCCGATCATGGCAATATTTGAAGCAAAGTCTCCGTGACTTCGGTCTTTGGTACGGGTTAAATGGCTCGTGTTGGTCCAATCGGAAGGAAGTACACCTTGCTGTTGCAGGGTTTGTACCGCATGATCGAGAGCTGCTTGTATTGCCGTATTCATAGTTACCGAAAATAAATGTCGCGGAAAAACGAACAATATAGCAAACTTTATCGGCTTAGGGGGAGTGGGAATGATCTGGAATTAACATATTCCTATAAAACTTTTTAAGCTCATGTTTTTAAGTTGTGTGTTGAAGACGCTATACCCTTGATAGATATAGCATCTTGGTATTTTAGTCTTCTAAAATTTGTTCCAATAGTTCATCACTTGGCGCAAAATAATAAGCACCATCAATGGCAGTGGTGAAATGCAATAAGCGGTCATGAATACCATCACCTGTGGTGCCAAACATGCGTTTTAGCATTTCATCAATAATACTGAGCTGGTTGGTATAAGCGACGAAAAATAAACCTTGCTCACCTTTACCATCGCCATAAGGCAGGCTGTGACGCAAGATTTCCATTTCTTCACCTTCATCATCTTCCACGACAGTACGTGCCACATGCGAGTTTTGTGGTTTGATGTCATCATCCAGTTCAATTGACTCGAGTTTGGTACGACCAAAGACATGCTCTTGTGCATCCACTTTGAGTTGTTGCCATTTTGCTAGGTCATGGATATAGCGTTGCGCAAAGATAAAGCTACCATCAGCAAACGCCTCTGCCTCCTCAGGAAGTAGTGCCGCTTCAGCACGGTCATCAGGGAATTGCGGATTTTCAGTGCCGTCAATGAAGCCAGTCATGTCACGGCCATCAAAGAAGCGGAAACATGCACGTTCGTCCAAGACCTCTACTTTATCTTGGATACCATTAAAGAAGGCTTGGCTCATGGCAAAGCAGATATCAGCACGGGCACTGGCAATATGAATAAATACATCAGCGGGTACCACAGGCATTTGAAACGCACCCTGTTGCGGGTCGAGTTGCTTAAAGCCCTTAGGGGTTTGAGCATAAAGTTGTGCCCACAGTTCAGGACCAAACGCGATGGCTGTTTTAATCTGGTCATTCGGGTGTTGTGTGATTAAACGGTCACGGGTCGAAAGTAGCGCTTCAATTTGTTGTTTTAATTCAGCAATGCTTAAATCTTTTAAACGTAAAACAATAAAGCGGGCATGGTCGGAAGGTAATGGAAGAATGACAGATTGCGCAGTCATTAAAATCTCCTTAGTTATTTTTAAGGGGCAAAAAGGATAATTGTGCCTGATGTTATGAGGACTGAGTAGCTTATTTGTTAAATTTTCTTGCCTAAAATATCATCGCGAGGCGTTGATAAAACGGTATAATTCATCTTTTATTGTTCAACTCTTTTGCTATGGCTGTGCAGGTTTGGTTTGCTTTTATGTTGGCGTGCTGGGTGATTAGTGTTTCACCAGGTGCTGGCGCAATTGCCTCAATGTCGAGTGGGTTAAACTATGGATTTCGACATGGCTATTGGAATGTCATAGGTCTGCAAGTCGCGTTGATCATTCAAATCATGATTGTTGCAGCAGGTGTCGGCGTCTTGTTCGCGACCACACCTTGGGCCTTTCAGGTGGTGAAATGGTTTGGGGTGATCTATTTACTATACTTGGCTTATACGCAGTGGAAAGCACCCATTCAGAACATCGAGATTCAACAGGAGCAGAATGATAAATCTGCCTTGGCTTTGGTATTTAAAGGCTTTGTGGTGAATATGAGCAACCCCAAAGCAATCGTGTTTTTATTGGCTGTTTTGCCACAGTTTTTGGACTTGAATCGACCGCAATGGCTGCAATACTGCATCATGGCGACGACAATGGTGACGATCGACCTGATTGTCATGGCGGGTTATACCGGACTAGCATCGAAAGTATTGAGACTGCTTCGTTCACCGACACAGCAAAAATACTTAAATCGTGGTTTTGCGGTGATGTTCAGTTGCGCAGCCTTATTATTGAGTGCCATTCAGCAATCGGCCTAAACCTCGTTAGGCAGATTGTGACTGGCTTTTGAGTTTCTGTACGATAAAAATGGCAGCAAAACACAGTGCCATGCACAACACAATGCTCAGGCCTGTTGAAATATTTAAGGCAGCACTTGACCATAGGCCAACTGTGACGCCAAGCTGTGCCAGAATAAAAGCCCAGACCACCATCTGTTTGGGAGAGTGCGCCAGTAAGCGTGCGCTAAGTGCTGGAATCACCAACAGTGCACCCATCAATAATGAACCCACCGCACGTAAAGCCAGTACCGTAAACAATGCCAATAACAACATAAAGATCAGGCGTTGCCAATTGGCACTGACGCCTTCACTCATAGCAATATCAGGATCAATCGCAATTTGAATTTGTGCTGACCAAGAGCGATACAGTACGATCAATGCGGCGATGATGACCACGGCAAACATCGGTAAATCAGACCATTCGATACTGAGCAAATCACCAAATAAATAGCTGAGCAATTCAGGGCGTAGACTTGGCACTTGTTGAATCAAAAGTAAGCCTGAGCAGAGTAGGGTCGCAGAGCTTAAAGCGAGCAAGGCATCATTGGGAAGGCGAGAGTCATGCAGCACCCACAGCAATGCAACCAGTAACAGCGCCAGACAGGCAACACCCAACCAGAAAGGTAAATTTAAAATACCTGCAACTGCGACCCCCAGTAGGGTGCCGTGAGCCATGGTATCGGCAAAAAAAGACATTCTGCGCCACAGCATTAGGCAACCGAGTGGAGCGGTCAGAAAAACCAGCAATGACCCCATGATCCAAGCAGGTAGGAGGAGTTGTAACCATTCCATCATGGCTTAGACCTTTGGCTCTGGGTGAATGTGTGGACGTGGATCGTGAGAACAAGGTTCGGCATGATCACTATGCCCACAGTGATTATGGTGATGCTGATAGAACATTCGTTGTGTGCCAAAAATGGCTTGATATTCTGGATGCTGTTGAATATTTTCAGGCAAACCACTGCAACAGATGTGTTTATTGAGGCAGACCACACGATGCGTACCTTGCATGACCCATTGCAAATCATGCGACACCATCAGGACGGCACAACCATAGCGTTCGGGTAAGCTGCGTACATATTCATACAGTTCAGCTTCGGACTGGATGTCCAGACCTTGCATCGGTTCATCCAAGACTAAGATATCAGGCTGCCGCAGTAAGGCTCGAGCCAGTAAAACGCGTTGCCGTTCACCGCCTGATAGCTGCTGTACTTTGGATGCTTGTAATTTTTGGATGCCGGTGTCGCGGACAATCTCTGCACGTAAATCAGCGCTGCAGATTTCAAGATCAAGTAAATCTTGTACCCGTAAAGGCAGGCTGGCAGACGGATTAAACTTCTGCGGCACATAAGCCAGTTTTAATTTTTTTGAAAAGCGCACCTTGCCTTTATTGGGTGACATGATGCCAAGGAGTACTTTGATTAAGGTTGATTTGCCTGCGCCATTGGGACCAATCAGCGTCACAATCTCTTTTGACTGCAAAGCAAAATCGACATTTCTCAAAATATCCCGTTCGTCACGTCGAACCGAGACTTTCTCCAACTGTATAAGCGGAGTGTTTACTGGCGTATGCTGCACTGATGACATTTTCCAGAAATTTCAATAATGCTGTGTTGCGCTAAAAACTGGTCTGAGGCGGCAAGTTGGTCGAGTTGTTGAATCAAGCCTTGCGCAGAAGCCTCTTTGACAGAATGGCATTCGGTACAAATCAGGAAAGCAGCTTGGTGTCCTTCACGTGGATGGCAACAAGGTATATAGGCATTGATTGAGGTCAGTCTGTGAATGAGGCCTTTTTCTAATAAAAAGTCTAAACTGCGATACACTGTCGGTGGGGCAGCAGGGCGGTCTGCTTGGCCTTTAATTTTTGCCAATAAGTCATAAGCACCCATTGGGCCAGAGGCATTCAAAATGAGTTCAAGCACTTCTTTACGCAAAGGGGTCAGGCGAGCGCCAGTCGCAGTGCATAACAATTCTGCTTCAGCAAGTCGCGCTTTAATATCGTGATGACCATGAACACCATGTAATGCATTGTCATGTTCATGTGAACAAGAACTCATAGATTGACCTCATTGTTTTTGTAGAACCTATTGATCTGTTACAGCGCCATAAAGGCTGATGACCTTACAATAGATTCAATATCATAACACGCAATTTAGGATAACTATCTATATATAGTTAAAGCCAAGTCTGTTCAGGTGATGAATCTCGAAAATAGACATAGGCATTTTTTAACTTTTGTTATATTATAACATGCTTCGCTAAATTGAGTAATGCTGTGATGTCTCGCCTAATTGTTTTGGTCTTGTTTTCGATGTTAAGCACATGGGGCTGGACACAAAGCTTGGTGGTTTCAACACACCCAATTTATTTGATTGCTAAACAAGTGACAGACGGAGTAGAAGAGCCGATCCTGTTATTGAAAGATCAAAGTGGCCATGATGTGCAACTCACACCCGCCCATCGTAAAGCGATTCAAGATGCTTCCTTGGTGATTTGGCTGGGTAAAGCCCATGAAGCGCCACTGGAAAAAATGCTGAACCAAAACCGTAAAGCAATTGCTTTATTAGACTCAGGCATTTTAACCGCTTTGCCGTTACGTAATTTACGTGGTGTATCTATGGCCAATACCGTAGATAGTCATGTGTGGTTAGATCCGAATAATGCGGTTCGGATCGCTTTCTTTATTGCAACTTTGCGTTCTCAACAATACCCAGAAAATAAAGCCAAATACATGGCCAATGCCAAAGAATTCTCTCAGCAGATGCTGCAAGCCTCACAACAATATGAAAGCTCGAATAAAGCCAAAAACTATTGGTCTTATCATGATGCCTATCAGTATCTAGAACGTGCTTTGAACTTAAAATTTGCGGGTGCATTGACCGATGATCCACATATTGCCCCAACGGCAGCTCAAATTAAGTACTTAAGAGACAATCGTCCGCAAAATAAAATGTGTCTATTGGCCGAAACGACAGCAAGTGCCAGTCAGTACCAAAAAATGAACCCAGTAGTTTTCCAGTCAGTCGATGAAAGCATGCGCGGCGAAGACAATTTTGTAACAGCGTGGCAAAAATTGGCTTCAAAAACCGATAAATGCGTAATAAGTGCACAAAATTGATCAAAAAAATAAAAATCAATTGACTCTATCGTCAAAAAATATGGTAACGAAAAAAGCAGACTTAAGTCGAGAAAAGATTGCATGTTCAGGGGTGTAACTCTATAATGCCTGCGATTCGAAACGATCATGATTAAAACTTGTCAAGCAGTTCTGCTGTAAGTGGGTAAAAAATGAGCCAAACTAGTCGCATGATTGACCGACGATTAGCAAAAGCTTTGGTCTTCTTACAAGCGTGTATGATTCCTGTTGCCGCTTTACTGGCATGGGCAATCAAAGATACAACTGCTGCTTTGAGTGCTGCGCTTGGGGCTTTGGTATGTTGGTTGGCACATTGTTATTTTGCTTGGCAGTCGTTTAGAACGGCAGGCGCAAGAGCATCAAAACAAGTCATGCTGAATATGTACCGAGGAATGCTCGGTAAGTTTGCGATTGTGATTGTGGGTTTTATATTAATTTTGAGCAATGTTAAACCGCTGTCACCGGTTGCATTGTTTTGTGGATTTATTCTCGTACAAGCGATGTCGTGGGTCGCGCCATTTTGGGTGGCACGTCTACAAAAACGAGGGTAAGGCACATTTTGAGATTTTTGGAAGTAGAGACGGGATCTTTGCCATCCGCTTGATTCGTTTCTACTTCTTTTTAATGATTGACATTGACCAGGTGTGATTTATGGCTGCTGAAGAACATGCCCTGACTTCGACCGAGTATATCAAGCATCACTTGACCAATATGACCTATGGCAAAATGCCTGACGGTACATGGAAATTGGCTGAGACTGCTGAAGAAGCTCATTCGATGGGGTTCACTGCAATTCACTTGGATTCAATGGGTTGGTCTATCGGACTTGGTGTGATTTTCTGTTTGTTGTTTTGGACAGTTGCGAGAGCTGCGAATGCAGGTGTTCCAACTAAATTCCAATCAGCAATTGAAATGATTATCGAGTTTGTTGACTCAAGTGTTCGTGATACTTTCCACGGCAAATCACGCTTAATTGCACCCTTGGCATTAACCATTTTCGTGTGGATTTTCCTCATGAACGCAATGGACTTAATCCCAGTTGACTGGATTCCGTATACAGCTCAATTGATTGGTGCAAACGTATTTGGCATGGACCCTCACCACGTTTACTTCAAGGTTGTTCCTTCTACTGACCCGAACATTACCCTTGGTATGTCGTTGTCTGTATTTGTTTTAATCTTGTTCTATAGTATTCGTGAGAAAGGGATCGGCGGTTTCGTCGGTGAATTGGCACTTAACCCATTCAACCCAAGTAACCCAGTTGCAAAAGCGTTATTGATTCCAGTGAACTTAATTTTGGAATTAGTAACTTTCCTTGCTCGTCCAGTTTCGTTAGCTCTACGACTGTTCGGTAACATGTATGCGGGTGAGTTGATCTTCATCTTGATCGCATTATTGCCGTTCTGGATCCAGTGGGCGTTATCTGTGCCTTGGGCTATCTTCCACATTCTCGTAATCACGCTGCAAGCATTTATCTTTATGATGCTGACCATCGTTTACTTGAGCATGGCAAGCGAAAAGCATTAATGGTATTGCCTGATTGTCACCTGACAGTTGGGCTTAAATTTTAGTTTAATTTGGTAATAACCTAACCTCTGAGGAATTTTTCATGGAACTCACTTTAGGTCTAGTTGCAATTGCATCTGCTATCTTGATCGCTTTCGGTGCTTTAGGTACTGCGATTGGTTTCGGTCTTTTAGGCGGTCGCTTCTTAGAAGCTGTTGCTCGTCAACCAGAATTGGCTCCACAACTTCAAACTCGTATGTTCTTAATCGCGGGTCTTCTTGATGCTGTGCCTATGATCGGTGTTGGTATTGGCTTGTTCTTCATCTTCGCTAATCCATTTGTAGGTTAATAGCTTAATTCCTAAATCCACATATTGAGGAATAGCGAAATGAATATCAACCTCACATTGATTGGCCAAGCAATTGCATTTGCGATCTTTGTCGCATTCTGCATGAAGTTTGTATGGCCTCCACTAATCAATGCGATTAGTGAGCGTCAGCGTAAAATCGCTGATGGCTTAAATGCTGCTGAAAAAGCAAAAGCTGACCTTGCTGATGCGCAAGCACAAGTTAAGGCAGAATTAGACGCAGCAAAAGCACAAGCGGCTCAATTGATCGAACAAGCGAACCGTCGTGCAGCACAATTGATCGAAGAAGCGCGTACCCAAGCATCTGCTGAAGGTGAGCGTATTCGTCAACAGGCGAAAGAAACTGTTGATCAAGACATCAATTCTGCTCGCGAAGAATTACGTCAACAAGTTGCTGCTTTGGCAGTTGCTGGCGCAGAAAAAATTCTGAACCAACAAGTTGACGCAGAAGCTCATAATGCCATGCTGAATCAGCTGGCTGCTAAACTTTAAGCGAGGCGAATATGGCTGAACTCTTGACGTTAGCACGCCCGTACGCCAAAGCAGCATTTGCTTATGCATCTGAGCAGAATGCAACTGACGCTTGGTCAAATGCGTTACAACTGCTCGGTGCTGCGGTGCAAGACGAAGCATTTTCCGCTTATTTAAATCGCCCTGAGCTGACTCCTGCGGAACAAGTAGGTCTTTTTGCCAAGGTTTTAGGTGAAGATCAGTCTCAATCAGTGTCAAATTTTTTGACCTTGCTTGCAGACAACGATCGTTTGGTTTTATTGCCTGAAATCGCAGCAGAATACGAATTACTTAAATCGCAGAACAACAACACATTGGAAGTAGAGATTGAATCTGCTTTCCCAATGGATGCGACACAAGAGCATATTTTAGCTCACGCGCTTGAAAAACGTTTTAACAGAACAGTTCATGTCTCTGTTAACGTTAATCCAGCGTTGATCGCAGGTGTTGTGATTCGTGCAGGCGACCAAGTGATAGATGACTCTGCGCTTAACAAGCTTGAAAAAATGCGGACTCGTCTTCTTGCCTAACAGCAATAAGACTGAACTTAAAAAAGATTGAGGAATAGCGCAATGCAACAACTGAATCCATCCGAGATCAGTGCGCTCATTAAACAGCGTATCGGCGATCTGGACACCAGCGCGACCGCGAAGAATGAAGGTACCATCGTCATGGTATCTGACGGTATCGTGCGTATTCACGGTCTTGCAGATGCAATGTACGGTGAAATGATCGAATTCGACGGCGGCTTATTTGGTATGGCACTGAACCTAGAACAGGATTCAGTGGGTGCCGTTGTTTTAGGTAACTACCTAAGCCTGCAAGAAGGTCAAAAAGCTCGTTGTACAGGTCGTGTATTAGAAGTTCCGGTTGGTCCTGAACTTCTTGGCCGTGTCGTAGACGCTTTGGGTAATCCAATTGATGGTAAAGGCCCGATTGATGCAAAACTAACTGATGCTGTTGAAAAAGTAGCACCAGGTGTAATTTGGCGTCAGTCTGTCGACGAACCTGTTCAAACTGGTTATAAATCAGTTGATACCATGATCCCTGTAGGTCGTGGTCAGCGTGAGTTGATTATTGGTGACCGTCAAACTGGTAAAACAGCAATGGCGATCGATGCGATCATCGCTCAGAAAAACTCTGGCATTAAATGTGTATACGTTGCGATTGGTCAAAAACAATCAACAATTGCAAACGTAGTACGTAAGCTAGAAGAAACTGGCGCTATGGCGTATACAACTGTTGTCGCAGCTGCGGCCGCTGATCCTGCAGCAATGCAGTATTTAGCTCCGTACTCTGGCTGTACAATGGGTGAATACTTCCGTGATCGTGGTGAAGATGCGTTAATCATTTATGATGATTTGTCTAAGCAAGCTGTTGCTTACCGTCAAATTTCATTATTGTTACGTCGTCCACCAGGTCGTGAAGCGTATCCAGGTGACGTATTCTATCTTCACTCGCGTCTTCTTGAACGTGCTTCGCGCGTTTCAGCTGATTATGTTGAGAAATTCACGAACGGTGCAGTAACAGGTCAAACTGGTTCTTTAACTGCATTACCGATCATTGAAACTCAAGCTGGTGACGTATCTGCATTCGTACCAACCAACGTAATTTCGATTACTGACGGTCAGATCTTCTTAGAAACATCATTATTCAACGCAGGTATTCGTCCTGCTGTGAACGCGGGTATCTCGGTATCACGTGTTGGTGGTTCAGCTCAAACTAAGATCATCAAAAAATTGTCTGGTGGTATCCGTACTGCTCTAGCACAATACCGTGAATTGGCTGCGTTTGCTCAGTTTGCTTCTGACCTTGATGAAGCAACACGTAAGCAACTTGAGCATGGTCAACGTGTAACTGAGTTAATGAAGCAAAAACAATATGCTCCATACTCAATTGCTGACCAAGCTGTTTCTGTATATGCATCTAACGAAGGCTACATGGCTGACGTAGAAGTGAAGAAAATCGTAGACTTTGATGCTGCGTTAATCTCTTACTTCCGTTCTGAACATGCTGCGTTAATGCAACAGATCGATGAAACTGGTGATTACAACAAAGACATCGAAGCAGCGTTCAAAGCAGGTATTGAGAGCTTCAAAGCGACTCAAACTTACTAAGTTTATCTTTAGTTAAGTTTGGTTCACGGATCAACCTTCGGAAGCTCGAAAGAGCTTTCGAATACTAGGTTAAGCGTATGGCAAATTTAAAAGAAATTCGCGCCAAAGTAGCTAGTATCAAGAGCACGCAAAAGATTACTCGCGCGATGCAAATGGTAGCTGCTTCGAAAATGCGTCGTGCGCAAGAGCGCATGGCTCAGGGCCGTCCGTATGCCGATAATATGCGCCGTGTAATTGCTCACTTGGTCCAAGCAAACCCTGAATATAAACACCGTTATATGGTTGAACGCCCAGTTAAGCGCGTTGGCTATATCGTAGTGTCTTCAGATCGTGGTTTGGCAGGTGGCTTGAACATTAACTTGTTCAAGAAAGTTGTGCAGCATGTCAAAGCACAACAACAGCAGTCAATTGAAGTTGAATTTGCTTTGATTGGTCAAAAAGCGGTTTCGTTTTTTAAGAATTACGGCGGTAAAGTGCTTGGTGCAACGACCCAACTTGGCGATGCGCCGAGTTTGGAACAGTTAACAGGCTCAGTGCAAGTTATGCTTGATGCATTTGATAAGGGCGAATTAGATCGTATCTACCTCGTATCAAATGGCTTCGTCAATGCAATGACTCAGCAGCCTAAAGTTGAACAACTTGTTCCTTTAGCACCGGCAGAAGAAGGCGATGACCTCAACCGTACTTATGGTTGGGACTATCTCTACGAACCAGAAGCAGAAGAATTGTTAAATGGTTTGTTGGTTCGCTACATCGAGTCTATGGTTTATCAAGGTGTGATTGAAAACGTTGCATGTGAGCAGTCTGCTCGTATGGTCGCGATGAAAGCAGCGACAGACAACGCAGGACAATTGATTAAAGACCTACAGCTCATTTACAACAAGCTGCGTCAAGCCGCGATTACTCAGGAAATTTCCGAGATCGTTGGCGGTGCCGCTGCCGTTTAACATTATTAAGTTTGAATTGAGGAGACAGCAATGAGTAGCGGTCGTATCATTCAGATCATCGGCGCGGTTATCGACGTCGAGTTTGAGCGCAATAGCGTTCCTAAGATCTATGACGCTCTCCAAGTTGACGGTACTGAAACTACATTAGAAGTTCAGCAACAGCTTGGCGATGGTGTTGTTCGTACCATCGCAATGGGTTCTACAGAAGGTCTTAAACGTGGCCTAAATGTAACCAGCACAAATGCACCGATTTCTGTTCCAGTAGGTCCAGCGACACTTGGTCGTATCATGGACGTATTGGGTCGCCCAATTGATGAAGCAGGTCCTGTAGCGACTGAAGAGCGTTTGCCGATTCACCGTCAAGCACCTTCTTATGCTGAACAAGCAGCTTCGACTGACCTTTTAGAAACTGGTATTAAAGTCATCGACTTACTTTGCCCGTTCGCGAAAGGTGGTAAAGTTGGTCTGTTCGGTGGTGCTGGTGTTGGTAAAACCGTTAACATGATGGAGTTGATCAACAACATCGCGAAAGCTCACTCAGGTTTATCTGTGTTTGCTGGTGTTGGTGAGCGTACTCGTGAAGGTAACGACTTCTATCACGAAATGAAAGATTCTAACGTTCTTGACAAAGTAGCAATGGTCTACGGTCAGATGAACGAGCCACCAGGTAACCGTTTACGCGTAGCGTTAACTGGTTTGACTATGGCTGAATACTTCCGTGATCAAAAAGACGAAAATGGTAAAGGTCGTGACGTATTATTATTCGTCGACAACATCTACCGTTATACACTTGCGGGTACTGAAGTATCAGCATTGTTAGGTCGTATGCCATCTGCAGTAGGTTACCAACCGACACTTGCAGAGGAAATGGGTGTTCTTCAAGAGCGTATTACGTCGACTAAATCTGGTTCGATCACATCGATCCAAGCAGTATACGTACCTGCCGATGACTTAACAGATCCATCGCCTGCAACAACGTTTGCTCACTTAGATGCTACCGTTGTATTGAGCCGTGACATCGCATCTTCTGGTATTTATCCAGCGATCGATCCACTTGACTCAACTTCACGTCAGTTAGATCCATTGGTTGTTGGTGCTGAGCATTATGAAATTGCACGTTCTGTACAGAACGTATTGCAACGTTATAAAGAGCTTAAAGACATCATCGCAATCTTGGGTATGGACGAGTTAGCTGAAGAAGATAAATTGGTTGTTTACCGTGCGCGTAAAATCCAACGTTTCTTCTCTCAACCGTTCCACGTCGCTGAAGTATTTACTGGTGCGCCTGGTAAATTAGTACCACTTAAAGAAACGATTCGTGGCTTTAAAGGTCTATTAGCTGGTGAATACGACCACATCCCAGAACAAGCGTTCTATATGGTTGGTGGTATTGACGAAGTGATTGCTAAAGCCGAGAAACTTTAATTAGCAACTCTAATTTAAGGAGATTCTCATGGCGACTATGCAATGTGACGTTGTAAGTGTGAAAGAGTCGATTTACTCTGGACAAGTTACGATGTTAATCGCAAAAGGTGCGGGCGGTGAGCTTGGTATTTTACCAGGACATGCGCCACTCGTAACTTTACTCCAACCGGGCCCGATTCGTGTTCAGTTGGAAAATGGTACAGAAGAAATCGTGTATGTATCTGGCGGTGTGTTAGAAGTTCAGCCTCATGTTGTGACCGTGCTTGCAGATACTGCAATCCGCGCTGACAACTTAGATGAAGTAGCAATTATGGAAGCTCGTAAACAAGCTGAACAATTGCTCGCAAATCAAAAGAGTGATCTGGATTCTGCTGCTGCGCTTGCTTCGCTTGCAGAAACTGCAGCTCAGCTTGAAACGATTCGTAAAATCAAAAACCGCGCACTTTAATTATTGCTGGTTTGAGATTGAAGAAAGCCACCGTCAGGTGGCTTTTTTTATTTTGATGTCTTGAATAATTATAATTTTTCTATAAATTACAAAGCTTAATTTAGAATTATTAGTCCAAAGAGAAAATCATCATGAAAATGATAAAAAGTCTTCCGTTTTTGATCGCTGTGGCTTTTGTGGGGTGTGCATCGGTACCAACAGCAAATAATCAACTGAATGAACAAGCTAAGAAGCTTGAAGCCCCTTCGCAAGGCAATGCTGCAATTTATGTCTATCGTTCAAACAGCGCGTTTGGTGCCGCATTGAAAAAAGATGTATGGATTGACGGTGAGTGTCTGGGTGAAACGGCACGTGGTACCTTTTTCTTCAAAGAGGTCTCAGGTAATCAAGAACATACAGTTTCAACTGAATCAGAGTTCTCGCCTAACCATTTAGTGCTTAAAACAGAACCTGGTAAAAATTATTTTGTTCAACAATCGATCAAAATGGGCGCATTTGTTGGCGGTGCAAATGTGAAACTAGTTGATGATGAAACTGGGAAAAAAGCAATTCGTGAGTATCAGTTAGCCCAATCAGGTAAATGCAGTAAACCAACCATTGCACTCGATAAGAAATAAAGAGAAAGCCACCGTCAGGTGGCTTTTTTATACATTCAAATCAGGAGCTATATTTTATAGATAATTATCATTTTAATATTAATTCTTGTTATCATTTGTAAACTTGAAAAATGAGAACTTTAACGTGCAATCTAAAATCTTACTTCTAGCGCCTTTATTTATCATGTCTGTTGGCTGTACTGTAACTAAAACGCCTGAGGGGAAATCTATTGGCATGTTGCCAATAAAATCAGCGCCTAAGCATGAGCGTTATTTGAATATAGACAGTAGTGTGAGTAAAGCTGACAAAATTCAGATGTATCGTGATCAGTTAATTGAAAAGTTTCCGAATCAAGACTTTACATTTATCCGTACTTTTCCATACCGTGCTTATCAATCCTATGACTCTTTTACCCCTCGTCCTTATATGATCAATACAATTGATGGTCATCAGGTCAAAGTAGCTGAATTTATAATGTTTGGATCAAAAAATGTATTGTTAACAGAGTTAGCTCAACAGGATTTAAAGGTACCTGTTGGCGTGCATGATTTAGTGATTATAAATGGATTCAAAAGTACAAGTTATTATACCGAAATAAAAAATGTGAATTTTGAGAAAAATAAAAATTATGTCATGGGTGCGGATTATAGTAAGGAAACTGGTTCTCGGCTTTATATTGCAGAATATGAGATAGATCAAAGATTTAAAACGAATGAGCCAGAATCTATTGTGATTAAGAAAAAAATTGTTGAAGGTATTGAACAAGGAAATTTGAAGTATGTCAAAATTTACTAAATCCGTATTTAAATTTGGTTTACTGTTTTCGATCTTAGTCTCTAGTGGCTGTGTACGAATGATGTTGCCCACTTCTGAGTCACAACTTATTCAGCAATCTGTGGGGGGTGGATATAGCACTGAACTCAACATGGATTATATTCAAGTATATGCAAATTTAAAACGAGCATATGATAAGTGCGTCGCATATAAAAGCCCTGTGCCTAATGATATGAGTTATATTGCGGTAGACGGTCAGCTTGAGCGTGATAAGCATCAAGCTACAATTGAAGCAAAAGCAAACTATGGAACCTATGTTTCTAAGGTGAATCTGAAAGAGATACCAAATGGAAAGACTCTATTAACCTTATATCTTTCAAAAAGTAAGCTTTTGACCGAAAATAAAAATGCTGAATTATCACAGAAGAGATTTGAACAAGAACAATTAAGAGCCTTAGGAAATGATCCTAAGTGTAATTAGAAAGATGCGATAAAAAAGAAAGACTGAGTAATAAACGAATCGTTTAGCTCAGTCTTTTGATTTTTTATCTCTAAGCGTTTGAATCCGCTTTATCTCCCAATACCAAGGTCGCCAGCTTCACCATATCCATTTGAATGGTATTGAACTGTTTTTCAATCTTGGCAAAATCAATTTTTGATAAATCCGTTTGACCATGTAATAAGGGCATATTTAATAGCTGTTGATTAGCAGCCAATAAGCTTTGGCGGATTTGATCGACTTCATTACTTTTTAAATTCAGAGATAATAAGGCATCATGCAGCTTATGTAGTTCTTGATTCAACTCACCCGTGGTGCTTTGTAGCTGTTGCACATTTTTATCTTGGATGGCTTGTTCCAAATTACTTTGCGATTGCTTGAGCAAGGTGACATAGTCATCAGTTTCAATCTGCAATTTGGCAATATCACGGGCGATATTGAACATATTGCCACGGCTTAGGTTCTGCGTATCTTGAGCTGCTTCGGCTTCTACTTGCTCATCCTCCGCCTGGGTCAGGTTCTGTTCAATTTCAGCTGTTGATTCAGCCCCTTCATTGCCCTGAGGCGTTTGATCACAACCAGCTAGTATGAAAGCTGTAGCAAGTGTGGATGCGAAAAGAATGGCTTTGATAGAGAATTTTTCCATCATGGCTAAACGACACCAGATTACAAGAAGAGGGTCACTATAATGAGAAACTGTGGAGAAAAAACAGATTTTTGCAAATTAGCAACAGTTTGAAGGGCATAGGGGAGTTGAACGCGGATTCTACATTTTGCATAGAAAAGAGCAGATCAACTGCTCTTTTCTACTTGTTTCTCAAATTTATTTTGCTAATTCAGCTTCAATTGCACTGACAATACGTTCATCATCGGCAGTGATATCTGGTGCAAAGCGAGCAACAATTTCACCCTGCTTATTTACCAAGAATTTTTCAAAATTCCATAACACTTCAGGTGGGTTATTTGGGGTTAAACCATAATCGACCAAGTCTTTCCACCATGGGCCTTCGCCTTGACGTTCCGGAATCGCTTGGGTCAGGGTTTGATACAAGGCATGTTTGTCATCACCTGCAACCGAGATTTTGGCGAAAAGCGGGAAATGCACATCATAATTCAATGAACAAAACTGCTGAATTTCATCATTGGTTCCCGGTTCTTGTTCTAAGAAATTATTCGCGGGGAAGCCCAGAATTTCTAGGCCTTGCTCTTTTTTGGCCTGATACAATTTTTCTAAACCTTCGTACTGTGGGGTAAGGCCACACTTTGATGCCACGTTAACGATCAGCAGAACTTTGCCTTGATATTGATCGAGATCAACGTCTTGGCCTTTGATGTCCTTAACGGGAATGTGATAAACCGACTGGCTCATGGGATACGTCCTAATTTGTTGTTGTGACAAAACCTATTTGTTTTAACTGCTATTGCTACTGAGTGCAATGCTCTTAAGATGATTCCATACAAATAATGTGTAAAACCAAGCCTTTGTTTTAAAGTACTGCATTTTTGAGTTGAATCGGAGTCTGTCCCGTATAGCGTTTAAAAAACTCAATGAAACTGGAACTGTGTTGATAACCCAAAGCAAAAGTGAGCTGTTTGATGGTCATGCCTTGGCGGATCTGATTGATCGCATAAATAATTTTGGCACGATTACGCCACTCTGACAGGGACAGTTGCAGTTCTTGCTGGCTGAGACGTAACAGGTGTCGCTCACTGACTGTAAAGCGTTGTAACACTTGTTGCAGACTGTTATGAAACAGATTGGGGTCGGCAAGCTGTTCCAGAATCGGTGCTAAAACTGGATGACTGCTTTGCGGGAGATAATGTGAATAGGCCGGCGCTTGCTTGAGCTGATCGAACAGCACTTGTAGCAGATGTTCTAGATATTCAGGCGCGGCAGCCTGTTTTTGCTGTTCAAGGATTTGCACGACCAATGCCCGAAAAAAAGGTTCAATACTGAAACAACGACAGCTATCCCCTAAAAAATCACCAAACTTGGGGTGCAGACGAATACAGATATAGTGAATTTCGTGCTCAACCGGCAATGATTGGTGTTCGGTGCGTGGTGGTAACCACAACCCATAACTGGGTGGTGATAGGTAGTATTTTCCTTCAATATCAAACTCTAAAGTTCCATTCAAACTGAAATTGAAATCGCCCCAAAGTGAAGAATGCGGTGTGACAATATCATCTTTTTGATATAGAAATTCATGTACTTCTATACCGTGTAAAAAGGGGAATTGTTCAGCAACAGCATGCTTCATTTGAGGATCTCATGTTAATTCTCGAAAGTTACTTTCGGGTTATTCAAGCCTTTGGCCAAAGTGAAGATACTAATCAATGCTAAGGCAACAAAACTGATTACACCATAAATTAAGATATTTTCATTGAAATGATCAACCACATAACCGCCCAGTAGTGAACCTGTGGCAATCATGACTTGGAACATACCCACAAACAGAGGCATGCCTTTTTCAACTGCGTGAGGTGCATGCACAAACATCCAAATATTGGCAGAAGTCGGGAAGGCACCAAAAGCGAAGCCCCATAAAGCAGTCAATACAATTGCCCCAAATTGGTGAGTCGCGAAAATTGGAAAGCCGAAGAACACGATTGTAAAGCAGACCCCAACAAAGGCGAGGGTATAGCGTACATTTAAATTGCCGCTATAGCCTGCAAATGCATTGCCAAAAATACCTGCAATACCGTAGAGCAATAATAATGAACTGATCGTAGTACCATCAAAGCCAGCAATATTCTTAAAGAACGGTGCCAAATAACTATAGGCACAGAAGTGTGCAAGACCGATGAGCAGAACAATCAGCATCCCACTGCGTGCTTTGGGGGTACGGAGTAAGGCGGGTAGGTCACGTAAATGAATGGCTGACTCAGGTTTGAGTGCTGGTAGGAAAATCAACTGTAGCACTAACACCACTAAGCCGATTGCTGCGGTAATTCCAAAGGCACTACGCCAGCCATAGAATTCACTGAGCCAAGTCCCGATTGGGACACCTAAAACGGTAGCAAAGGTTACTCCAGCCATCACAATGGCAGTGGCTTTGGCAATAGGGAGGTGCGCTGGTGCAAGTTTGCCACTGAGCGCAATGGCGGTGGCCCAGAAGCCACCAATTGAAATACCAAGGACCAAACGACTGAGCAGCAATACATTAAAGCTCTCTGCAAAGGCAGTAATGGTGTTGGCAATCACCATAATCGCGGTTAATAGAATCAACACATAACGACGATCCAGCTGTTTCACGGAAATCGGCAGTAAGGGTGCAGCAATCGCAGCCATCACCCCAGGTAAGGTAATGATTAATCCTGCTGTACCCACTGAAATGTTTAAGTCGGTTGCGACACTATTGAGAACACCCACAGGTAAGAATTCGCTGGTGACCAGTGCAAAGGCAGCAACAGCGACAGCTAAAATTGCATACCAGCTTCCTTGTGTGGTTTCAGTGGGTCGTGCGTCTGAAGAGGTGGATTGTTCCATGAGAATTTCCTTATTTGTCAGTTGGATGACAAAAGGGTGGAGAATAAGTTGGTTTTTATAACGATCACTATAAAATAAAATAGTGGATAAATAGAGTATCGTCAAATATTTTCATAGTGATCATTATGAAAATATCTGTAAGGCTTATGAGAAATTTGAATGGTTAGGACAATTGCGACGGAAGTGGAACGCAATCAATAGGGTCGCTTTAACATATCGTTGCAAAAGCGACCATTGATTATGGATTAAACACAGGATTTCAGCTCAAGCTAGAACACTCATATTGCTGACCTCAGCTTGTATCATTGTTTTTGATAATGAATTTGGGGGTTGTTCAGGCCGCGTGCCAGCGTAAAGATCAATACCAGAGAACAGAGCACTAACGGCAACATGGCAAAAAATAAGACCGTGCCATTAAAATAATCCACGATAATACCGCCAAACATACTGCCTAGCGCAATCAGGATTAAGAAGGTTAATGTCACCATTGGCATGCCTTTTTCAACCGCTTCAGGGGCATGGGTAAACATCCAGATGTTGACTGCGGTTGGGATGATGCCATAAGCGAAGCCCCATAAAGCCGTCAAGATGATGGCAGAACCGATATGTGCTCCAGATAGTGGTAAGCAGAGAAAGGCAAAGAAGAAGGTGATAGCACTGACTGCAAAGGTATAACGGATATTCTTCTGACCCAGATAGCCTGCAAAAATATTGCCAAAAATCCCAGCAATCCCATAGATCAGCAGTAAACGGCTAATCAAGCCGTCAGAGAAGTCTAGCTGATGCTTAAAAAAGGCAGAAAAATAACTGTAGGCCGCAAAGTGTGCAAAACCCATAAAAATAAAGATGATTAGTCCTTTACGTGCAGCAGAATGTTGCAACAAGATTGGTAGCTCTTTCCAACGTAGAGAAGAAGCAGGTTTCAATTGAGGCAGATAGAGATACTGGAAGATAAACAGGAGTACCCCCATCAATGAAATCGCCGTGAAAGAAGTTTGCCAGCCATTATACTGAGCCAACCATGTACCCATCGGCACACCCAATACACTGGCCAAGGTCACTCCGAACGCGACCCAAGCAGTGGCCTTGGCAATGGGTAAATGAGGTGGGGCAAGACGACCGCTTAAAGCAACTGCAGTGGCCCAGAATCCACCAACCGCAACGCCTAAAATGATACGTCCGACTAAGAGCAGGATAAAGTTAGGCGCAAAGGCTGTAAGCAGATTGGCGACAATCATCAGCAGGGTAAGCATCAGTAATAAAGTACGCCGATCCAGTGTCTTCGCCGAAATAGGAATCAGCACTGCCGCAAACATGCCGACGATTGCGGTCAATGAAACGGTTAGACCTGCTGTTCCCACAGAGACTTGAAAATCCCGTGCGATGTCATTGAGTACTCCAATCGCAAGAAACTCACCTGTGACCAAGGCAAAAGCGCTGAAGGTAACAGAGAGCAATGCCAGCCAGTTCCCTTGGGAAGGGTTTGACGCCAGTGCGTTGATGTCTGTTGCTGATGGGTTTTCCATAAAAATTCCCTTTATTGTTAGTGAGATAACAATAAAATTGAAAAATATTAATTTTTTATAACGATCGATATAAAATAAAATAGTTGATTAATGTTGCTGCGTCAATTAATTTGATAGTGATCGTTATGAAAATATCTGTGACTGTTATGACAAATGCACCTGATCCTCTGCCAATACCGTGTGATGACAGCTTGAAAAAGAAGCGTGGTCGTCCGAAGTGTTTTGACGAGCAGCAGGCTTTGGAAAAAGCCATGTTGTTATTTTGGGAGCATGGTTATGAAGCCACGTCGATCAGTGATTTAACGCAAGCGCTAGAGCTGACCGCGCCAAGCTTATATAGTAGCTTTGGTGATAAAGCTGGGCTGTTTTATAAATGCATCGATTATTATTTGGCCCATGAAGCTTGTCCGATTGTGCCTATTTTTTTAGAAGCCAAAACCGCCAAAGTTGCCTTTGAGCTTTATTTATATGACAACGTCAAACGTTTAGCGCAACCCAATAAACCAGCAGGGTGTATGTTGGTGGTTGCCACCATGAACTGCTCGGACAATGCACAGGCGGTGCAACACAACATTCTGGAAAAGCGTTTGCAGACCAAGCAAAAACTGTTTGAGCGTTTAGAGCAGGGCGTTGCCAACGGGGATTTGCCAGCAACAGCACCTTTACAGGAAATGACAGACTTCTATGCAACGGTTGTGCAAGGTTTGACTATTCAGGCACGAGATGGGGCAACGGTTGAACAATTGCATAAAGTGGTTGAACATGCGATGCGTGCTTGGGAGTTATTCTAAGCAGTGATGTCGTGACTGCGATATAAATGTCTGAAATACGATATTTCAATTATTTTAGACATCTTCCACAATACTCCCATTGCTGAGATATGGTGAGGAAATGATGGGTCAGTTGAGTAAATACCAGAAATGGGCTTTTGTCTTGCCCTTGATTGCGGTTTTGATTTGGTCGCTGAATATTGCCGTGACCCGCTATGTGGCGGACTATATTTCACCCGTCAGTATCAGTTTTTACCGCTGGTTGGTCGCCTTTGTGATTTTAACGCCGTTTATGTTACCGAAAGTATGGAAACAGCGCAGTTTAATTGTGCCATACCTTCCTAAATTAGCGGTGTTGAGTGCCTTTGGCATGGTGTTATATCAAGGTCTTTCTTATACCGCGGCGCACTATACCACGGCAACCAATATGGGCATTGTGAATGCTTTTGTCCCGATCTTTACCATTTTTATCTCTTATTTCATTTTAAAAGATGCACCGAATCGTTTTGCGATTTTTGGCAGCCTCTTGTCCTTTGCTGGCTTGATCTATGTCATGAGCCAAGGTCATCTTTCGAGTCTATTTGCACAAGGTGGACACTGGGGCGATGCGGTGATGGTACTCGCTGTTGGTTTCTATGCCTTTTATGGCGTCTTTCTGAAAAAGTGGCAGCTACAATTGCCATTGCTGACCAGTCTCTACGTACAAATTGCGTTTGCTTTGTTGTATCACCTGCCATTTTTACTTTGGTTAGGCCTAGATAGTATCAATGCTGAAAATGCAGCCAGTGTTTTCTATGCAGGGATGTTCCCATCGCTGATTGCACCCTTATTATGGATGGTGGCGGTACAGGCGATTGGCCCAAACCGGACCAGTATTTTTATGAATTTAATGCCTGTATTTACCGCAATTATTGCAAGCCTATGGTTGTCGGAACATTGGACGATTTACCACACCATCGGTGGCGTGATGATTCTGATCGGTATCGTTATGGCACAGAAGAAAACAGTGAAAGCACCTGCACAATTGGCAGAACCTGCAGCATAAATGTGAAATAAAGCGGTGCGTTTGCTCAAAATAACAACAAACGCACCAAATTATTTTTTTAATGACTGTGCTTTCTATATGATTTGCAAATATATTTTTAAGATTTATTAAATTTATGATCAAAAAAAAGCTGAATAAAAATATAAATATAATTTTATTGAAAATGCAGAACTGACAAAATTGGTACGCTTTTCACACTTTTTGTTAGATAAATAATATATTTGTATAAATGAGACGATTCCCCCATAATAACCAACACAGCAAGATGATTCATTTGAGAATGAATAAGTTGCTTATCAAATTTGCGAACCCTCTGGATGTGATTATACACATCCTTTTTATGCTCAGTTATCCCTATATAACTGAGCTTTTTTTTGTCCGCTATTCACCTAATTAGGCGCGAACAACTTCACCTGTCAGTGCATTCAAAATGCGACTTGGTTCTCGACTCAACCCTAAATCACCTTGTAGGTAATTTAAGTTATTACCAAAATAAGCCTGAGCATCTTCCAATCGTTGCGCGGGTGCAAGACCAGCAGGGTTGGCGCTGGTCGAGACAATAAAGCCGCCAAATTGCTGGCATAGCTGCATGCACAACGGATGTGTCGTGACCCGGACTGCGACCAAAGGATGTTGGCCTTTGATCCATGCTGGAATACTTTGATCAGCAGGAAGTAGCCAGGTTGTGGCACGTTCTGTCTCAAGGCGATTCGACCAACTGGCGATCACTTGCTGACGCAGATTAGTGTTCAAGTCTTGTAGTAAATGTTCGACTTGGTCTAAATGCCCAGCCAATAAGATCACACCTTTTTCAACAGGGCGATGTTTCAGTTCCAGAATTTCCTGAAATGCCTGTTCATTGAAGGGGTCACAGCCTAAGCCCCAAACCGCTTCAGTTGGGTAAGCCAGAACCTGCCCTTGTTTTAAAAGATGGGCTGCTTCAGCAATAGAGGAGGTAATCATGGCGTGTATAAAACAAAAGGGAGAATAGGCATTAGTTTAATGCATTGGGCGACAACGTAAATAGCGTCCTGCTTGTTGTAGGCATAAGCCCAGTAATTCCAATTCCATTAATTGAGCGGTTAACTCTGCAATCGTGATTGGATGGTGCTGAGCCAGTTGATCTAAATCTTGTCCAATCCAGTCCAAACTCTGATACAACGCAATCAAATGTGCGGGTAAGCTTGGCGGAGGAGTGGTACTGGCTTCATCAATTGGGTGTTGCTGGGCTTGCCACTGCGTCGGTAGTGCTAAATCCTCGATAACCTGTTCGGGATGATCGACCAGAATCGCGCCTTCTCGAATCAGTTGATGACAACCTTGATGATGTTCACTGTAAATATGCCCAGGAATCGCGAATACCATTTTACCTTGATTGGCTGCTTCATTGGCAGTGATGAGAGAACCACTTTTCAGTGCAGCTTCAACCACCAATACTCCTAGACTTAGGCCGCTGACAATTCGATTACGTCTTGGGAAGTGCTGTTGTAAGGGCATCGTGGTCGGCAGAAACTCAGTCACGATGGCTCCAGATTGGGTAATTTGTTGTGCCAGTTGTTTGTGCTGAGCAGGGTAGACGCTATCGAGACCTGTACCTGTCACTGCAATGGTGCGTTGATGTGCCAATCCACCCTGATGTGCAGCTTGGTCAATCCCATGTGCCAAACCACTGCTGATATAAAAGCCTTTTTCACTGAGATAATAGGCAAAATCATAAGCGACTTGGCGCCCATGTGGACTTGGTTTACGGCTGCCGACCATGGCAATCTGTGGCTGTAATAAGGCCTGTGCCTGACCTTGTCCAAATAAAATAGGAGGACGATCTGCATATGGCAAGAGCTGAGTGGGATAACCTAGATCTTCAGGCGTTAAAATAAAATCACTAGATTTACAAACCAGATCAAGCAATTGTTGGAATTGTTGTTGACCCTGAGGGCTTTGAAATTCGGCTAAACGTTTTAAGTGATTGGCGTGTAAGCCCAGTTGTGACCATTCTGAGAAACGATGCGGTTGTGTTGCTTGTTCACAGTCACCAAAGTGCTGCTGAATTTTGCTAAAACTCGACAGCGAATGCTGAACCAAGTACCACACCAACACGGTGTGATAGTGATGAGGTGATAATTGATTCAACATAGGCGTTTACTTAATCATCTAAACGAGGTGGCTTAATATCCGAGCCAAGCTTGATCGGTAACTCGCTTTCAAGGATATAGGCATAGCTGATACGATCAAAACTCTTAAAGATCATAGCACTGCCCAAATATTGTCCAGGTAACTTCACTTTCTCTTTGGTTTTAGGATCTCTGACCACTTCACCATCTTGATAGACACTGAACACCTGACCAATTTCCACACCATCTGTGGTACCACGATCAACAGTCACCACGCCATTTTTGGCTGCGGTACCAATTGAACCCATCACACGAATGATTTTGCCGCCGTCTTTTACCTGATTGGCATCAATTGGGTAAAATAGGGTCGGAAGCATGGCATCCTGTTCAGCCATCACCCGATCGCCACGACGAACTTCACCATTGTAGCTTTCGGTTAATTCTATCGTGGTGATGTCGTTTTCATTGCGAATGGCAACACCTGAAGCCATTTGAGTCAGCTCAACCCCAAGGCTTTGTTTTTTACCATTTTGATCTAAGATAACGTACGGTTCACCTTCACGGAATACGCCATAACGTTGACCATTTTCAAGGCCTTGACCACGCACATAAACACTCTGACCTTTACCAGCAAGTACACGGTTGTCTGCTGTACCTAAAATATAAGGGGTGTTGGAAATTGCATCTGCTGGCAATACTGAAGTACGTTCTAACCATTGCTGAATGTGTGCCAAAGGAATCACAGGAACGCTATTATTCAAAGCCTCAACACGGACTTGTGGACGTAGATTTGAAGTGTTGCCTGTGTAGCGACGAATAATCCCGTCACAACCATCCCCCTCATCTTTACCGATTAAGGGCTTACCGTTCAAGCTACATAACAATAAGCGATCGCCTGGGTAAATCCAATGTGGATTTTTGACGTGTTTGTTGCTTGCCCAAATTTCTGGCCAGCGCCAAGGCTTGCTTAAAAATTTCCCTGAGATGTCCCAAAGCGTATCGCCTTTTTTCACCACATAGACATGTGGCGCACCGACTTTAACCGAAGGTGGACTCACATTTGGGCTTGCTGCACGGGCCATGTTCATGCCCATCCCCAATCCCGCACAAATTGCAGCGGCAATCAGTTGTTTTTTTAACCCCAAGGCATGAAATGAGTGTATGCCGTTTAAAACCTTTTTCATTATCATAATTCCTAAAAATTATGTGTGTAGTTGCGTTATAATAACGACTTTACACACAATTTTTTTGATCAAGTATTCCCTTTAGTTGGTTTTTTTGATCAATGGCATAAGTGAGGACGACTGTATGGCCTTATTACCTATTCTAAGTTTTCCTGATCCCCGCCTTCGTACCATCGCCAAACCAGTCGAAGAAGTCACTGATGATATTCGTCAGCTTGCAGCAGATATGTTTGAAACCATGTACGAGGCACCGGGTATAGGTTTAGCGGCAACTCAGGTTGATCATCATATTCAGCTTATTGTTATGGACATCTCTGAAGAGAAAAACCAACCGATGGTGTTCATTAACCCCAAAGTCATTCCACTGACTGAAGATACCCAGCCTTATGAAGAAGGCTGTCTCTCTGTGCCTCAAATATACGATAAAGTTGAGCGCCCGTCACGTGTAAAAATCGAGGCAATTAACCTTGAAGGTCAAGCATTTGAGTTAGAAGCTGACGAACTTCTCGCTGTTTGTATCCAACATGAAATGGATCACTTAAATGGCAAACTTTTTGTTGATTATTTATCGCCATTAAAGCGTCAACGTGCACGTGAAAAAGTGGAAAAAGTGGTTCGCCAACGCGATAAAGAGAAAGTTGCAGTCAAACGCTAAACTGCAACGATGATGATAGAGTAGATGTTGTCCTTGTTTCGTTGTGGCTTGTTGCTGGCTTTAACCGCGGTCTGTTTGCAGATTGCGGTTTTCTTGCAGCCACTACTTCCGAAGCAATATCAAATCGCGCCTGTCTGTGAAACCATCACTCAGGCGTTGCTATTACCTAAGTTACAAGCTTCGCATAGCCATTCAGCCCATGCATCTCAGCAGCATGCGCATCAACTTGAACACACGCAAGTGTCTATGCCACAACATGATCATCACGACCCTAACCACCAATGTCAGTACTGTACGGTCTATGCCAATCTGGTGTTGCCGCCTGAATTGGGGGTAAAAGAGGTTCTGGTACGTGTCCAAATCCGTTTAGTTGCCTATCAACACGCTTTTAAGCATGTTTATTTTGCGCTACAACGGTTGTTTCTATTGCCCCAAGGACGGGCTCCGCCACTCTTTGCATAAATTAAAACTTTATTTTTGTTAGGGTTTTTTTTGAACTCTGGCTCTGTTTTATCTATGTTTTAAGAGAGACCGATGATGGCTCAACCTAAATTTTTATTACAACCGCTAACGGTTGCGATCTTGGCTGCTTCAAATACCGCAATGGCGTGGGCGGAACCCGTTCAGCATGAGCAGGCACATGTTTCACTTGCACCGATTGTGGTCACGGCACAACAACCAAATGAAAGTAATGGTTTGGTGGTGAAAGCAGACCCGAAGAAACCGATACAACCTATCCCTGCGACAGATGGGGCGGATTATCTACAAAGTATTATGGGTTTTAACTCTATACAAAGTGGTGGCACCAATGGAGATGTGACCTTTCGTGGCATGTTTGGCTCACGTATCAAGATTCTGACCGACGGTACGGAGAACCTTGGCGCATGTCCTTCGCGTATGGATGCACCGACCTCTTATATTTCTCCTGAAAGCTATGATCGAATTTCAGTGATTAAAGGGCCACAAACGGTTCAATATGCCAATACTGGCTCAGCAGCAACAGTGATTTTTGAACGTGAACCTGAAAAGCTCACCCAAGAAAAACCCTATCGTGGACAGGCGAGTGTATTGTGGGGTTCATTTGGGCGCTTGGACCAGAATGTTGAAACGGCGATTGGTGATGAGAAAAAATATATCCGTTTAAATGCCAATCGTTCTGAATCGAATAGTTATCAAGATGGCGATGGCAACACTATACCGTCTTCATGGGAACGCTGGAATGCCGATGTTGCATTGGGTTGGACCCCAGATGAAAACACGTGGCTGGAATTGACCGGTGGTAAAGCAGATGGTGAGGCTGAATATGCTGGGCGTGGAATGGATGGTGCACAATTTGCCCGTGAAAGTTTAGGTTTACGGTTTGAAAAGAAAAATGTCACTGATGTAATCAAGAAAATTGAAGCTCAGGTGAACTATAGCTATAACGACCATATTATGGATAACTATAGTTTGCGTACACCGCCATTGGTTGAAATGAGCCATGATGGCATGACCATGTTGATGCCAAACCCGATGGCCATGCAAGTGACACGCCGTACTTTGAACTCACGTTTGGCGATGACGTCTGAATGGGATCAGTGGAGCTTAATCACTGGGGTCGATTCTCAGTTCAATAAACATGGTGGCAGTATGTCATCGCCGACCATGCCATCGATGAATGTGCCATTCCGTCAAGATATGCGTTTCCAGTCTTATGGGGCATTCGGTGAGTTGACTTATCAATTGAACCCACAGAATAAAATCGTGACAGGTGCTCGGGTAGACCAGGTCAAAGTTGAGGATGAGCGAGCGGACACTAAAGCTAAAGGTTTTAACACCCAGCTTGAAAAAACCTTACCAAGTGCTTTTGTTCGTTTGGAAAATCAAAATGCTGAACATGGTCTAAATAGTTATGTCGGTGTGGGCTATGTTGAACGTATGCCTGATTATTGGGAGTTGTTTAGCCCAGAGCATGGCAATGCAGGTTCGACGAATACCTTTAATGGTGTGCGGCCAGAGAAAACCTTACAGTTAGATCTTGGTTTTACTCAGCAGCAGGGCGCGTTTAATTCTTGGGTGTCGGCTTATGCTGGCTTGATTGACGATTATATTCTGATGAATTATCACGATCATAGCCATTTACATGCGGGTGAGCATGGCGGACATGGCGGTGGTGGAATTACCGCAGGTGCCAAGAATGTGGATGCCACCATTGCGGGTGCTGAGGCTGGAATCGGCTATCAGTTTACCGATCGCATTCAAGCAGATGTGAGTGCCATGTATGCGTGGGGTAAAAATACCACGGACAATACGCCATTACCACAAATTGCACCTTTAGAAGGACGCGTGAATCTACGGTATGTTGCCGATAAATATACATTGGGTATGTTATGGCGTGTGGTGGATCAGCAAAATCGTGTCAGCTTGCATCAAGGGAATATCGTGGGCTATGACTTGAAACCAAGTGCTGGTTTCTCAACGGTTTCATTGAATGGTAGTTATAGTCTCAATAAAGATATCGATCTTTCAGTGGGGGTGGATAACGTCTTGGATAAGACCTATACCGAACACCTCAATAAAGCAGGCAGTTCTGGTTTTGGTTTTGCCAGTGAAGAGCAATTCAATAATACGGGTCGAAATTACTGGATGCGTATGAGCATGAAGTTCTAAGCTGAGTTAGAATCAGTCAGCCCAATCAAACACGTTGGGCTGACTGAATCGAGGTGAAGAAAAAGATGCATCATATTGTGGATGACAAAATAACAATTATTCAAGAATTACAACAACAGGGCTATGCTCGTATTCTAGTTGAAGTGTGGACTGATGAAGTTCGAGACAGTATTGATCAGATGTTGCGACAAGCAGGATTCGCGCACTACCATGTACATAAAATTAAGAATGAGCAGAATAGTTACGTACTTGTTCTAAGCAATTTAACTCATGACCTCCCTTATTCTTTGGAAAAGGACTACCCAGCCAGATCTTCATTTTTACGGATTTTACCGTTAATTTTGGCTGCAAGTTTGATTGCATTTACCGTACTGTTAAGCAGTTATTCCAAAGATCTAATGTCCTTTGTTGTGGTTATTGTGATTCCGGCAATACTCGGCTCATTGTTCGAATATTTTATGATTCGAAAGCAGCCCAATCCCATTTTTCTCTCCAAGCTGTTCAAGATTCAGCCGCTTGTTTTTGTAATCGTGATTATGTTCTGTGTGATCGTGTTAAGAGAAGGCATTATCTGTTTGATCATGCTCTTACCGATTTTACTGATCGGTTTACTGCTGGGTGCAGGTTTGATGCGATTGATCTGTCATTATCTATGGAAGCCCAGCGCCAAAATCTATTCTTTTGCACTCCTGCCGCTGATTTTATGGTTGTTATTACCTGATTTTAGCCGTGCTGAATATGGACAAACCCAACGTTCGGTCGTGATTCACGCCCCAGCACAGCAAGTATTTCAGGCCATTAACCAGATTGGCAAGATTCAACCAGAGGAGGTCAAAGACAGCTTTATTTTTAGCATGGGCTTTCCCAAGCCTATTTTTGGTATGACAGAGCAGCATGAGGGTGAGCTGATACGCACTATTCAGTGGGAACGTGGTATCAAGTTTGAAGAAAAGGTGACCGCATCGCATGCGCCATATTTATTGTCCTGGACATACCAGTTTGCTCCAGATTCTTTTCCAAAGGGGTCATTGGATGATCATCTGGAAATGGGCGGCAAGTATTTTGATTTGCTGAAAACAGATTATCAATTAGAACAAATCGATGCGCATACCACCAAGTTGATTCTAAGCATTGATTATCGTTTATCCACTGAATATAACTGGTATAGCCGTTTATGGGTCAATTATGTTTTAAATGAGTTTAGTGATGTGGTGATGCAGATTCATAAACAGCGTTTAGAAAAAGATCTGCCTTGAGCGAAAGTCAAAGAGAAGCCACAATCTTGGTTGTGGCTTCGGCTGATTAAGCCAAGCAATCTTGTTTTGGCATTAAGCTATCGCAATACAATGGGTTTAAAGCACATTGTAAATCATCAATCTGCTCTTGAGTCACATAGCCTTTGGCTTTGAGGTATTCAGCAACACGGTCATCACGCAAACTTAAAAAGGCGGCATCATATACGCCTAAATCAACAAATAAAGCCGCGGTTTCCAAGCTGTTAAAATGGTCTAAGAACACATCATTTTCATACATCAAGAAAATATGCGTCAAAGCGGCATTGGCATCAACTTTGAGGCGCTGTGCTAATTGCTCAGGACGCGTTTTGATAAACAATAAATCAGAAAGCTCATCAAACTGGGTTTTGTCCAACTGGTGTTCACCGCCTTTGACATGGCCTAACCAAGCTTTAAACACCAGTACCGCACCACCACGCAATAACATACTCCAGATTTGATGGCGGCTTTCATGGTCGAGATGAGCGGATTCATTTTCCAGAACCTCTAAAAACTTTTCTTCCTGTTGTGCCAGTTTTTCAAATAAACCCAGGCCTTGTGGATGATAAGCAGCGGGTGCAAACACATCAAAATTGAGTTCATCAAATACATTGAGCGCCAGTGGAACAGCGGCTTGATAAAGAGTATCCAGGGCACGTAACTGGGTATCTTCCAGTTTGCTATGTACAAAAATCGTTTGCCAATCCAATTCAGGTAGTAGGGCATTGGCACTGTATTGGCGATAAAGCTGTTGTGAGCTATGATCCGTTGTCGGGTTGTTGTGATTCATGATCAATGTCCTTTTTGACAATTTTGTGATGAGAAACCCAACAAGCATGGCGCTAGGCTTCGATTCAATTGATCAATTTATGCGGGATCAAGAAAGCAAGTAGAATACGACTAAAGTCGTAGATGTGATTTTCACCCTGAAAATTTATATTAAAAACAATTGCTTAATTAATTGTAAGTAAGTGTACAAACGTTCACTAATGTAAGTGAACGTTTTTGCCATAGCCAATAACGATTTGAGCACTTTGGTCAATTTGTCATCAACAAAAGGGCTTGTTTTTGATCATTTTGGCCTATGTTGCAAAATATTTAGTCATTTATTGCATTGGCATGATTTTGAGTCCCGATAACCAAGCTCTTAAACCCGCAGGTTTAAGCGGTTTTTTCAACAACACAATATTCTGCTGTTTTAAGTACTGTGGTAACTCTGGATCAGAATCTGCAGTAATCAGGGCGACTGGAATATGAGGCAGTCGATGTTGTTCAATGAAATCTAGACCGCGTTGATCATGATTTAAGTGCTGATCGATCAGCCAGACCTGAATGTCTTCTTGCTCAATCAGACGCAAGGCTTGCTCAGGTTCAGTCGCGGTGAAAATCTGATAGCCCCATTTACTCAATAAAGTGCGCATCCCTTGCAGAATGGTCTCATCATTGTCTAAGCACAATACTTTATAAGCCGTATGTTGCAGTGCTGTCACATGTGGGAGGGTCATTTGAATTTTGGGCGCTTCAGCAAGAGGAACTTCAATCATGAAGCAAGAGCCTTTGCCCAGTTCCGAATAGACATGCACAGGGAAATCCAACAGGCTGGTCATACGTTGTACGATGGCCAGTCCGAGGCCAAGGCCTTGTTCACCCCAAGGCGAAGTATGGCCACAGCGCTCAAACTCTTGGAATAATTTGAGGCGTTGCTGTTCATGAATGCCGGGACCTGTATCCCAAACCCCAATCTGGATATGGTTTGGACGTTGCGCAGAACGTAATACCCCAACCACCACACGACCTTGAGCGGTATAACGCAATGCATTGCTGACAAAGTTTTGGATAATACGTCGCATCCATTGTGGATCGGTATCGACCCAAAATTTGGTGTCGTGAACAGACAACTGAATATTGCGTTGCGCTGCAATGGATTTGAACTGTAACTCCAGATCATTTAAGAGGTCGTGTAATGCATAAGCTTGGCGCTTGGGCTGAATGGTACCCCCTTCCAAACGGGCAATATCTAGGAGTGCTGAGAGCATACTTTCTGCGCCGTAAAGTGCTCGATCCAGTTGTTGCAAGGTTTGTTGATCTTCTGCTGAATGCACACTTTGCTCTAGCGCGGTACTAAATAAGCGAGCTGCATGCATCGGCTGTAATAGGTCATGACTAGCGGCTGCCAAGAATCGACTTTTCGATTGATTGGCTTTATCGGCTTGTTCCAGTGCCAGTTGTTGTTCGGTCAAGGCATTGGCAAGCTGCTGAGTTCGATCACTGACACGTTCTTCCAATACGGCTTCATTTTCACGGAAGGCGGTAATATCGGCGAAAGTGGTCACGAAACCACCACCCTCAATGGGATTACCACGCATCTGAATGACCAGACCATCTTTACGAATCCGCTCGAATTCATGGGCGCTACCGACTTTCATCCAGTGCAGTCGTTTACGCACATGCTCCTCAACAGGACCAGGACCGCATTCACCACGTTCCGCGTTATAGCGAATCAAATCAGAAATTGGACAGCCAACGTAGACTAAGTCTTTAGGATAATCAAATAACTTCAGGTATTGATTGTTCCATGCCACCAGACACATGTTTTTATCTACCACACTCACACCTTGGGTCATATGGTCGATCATGGTCATGAGCAAGTTTTGGTTGAAACGTTGCCATTGTGAGGCTTGGTCAAGAATATTGGCGACTTGACCTAAAGCTAGACCATTGTTAATCATGGCGGTGGTTAATAAGGTACGGGCAGACGCTGCACCAATAATCCCAGCCAGATATTGTTCAGTGAAACGCCACCACATGCCATTGGCGACATGATTTTCATTTAAAACCACATGGTTTTGTTCACAAAACTGTTGGAAGGCTTGAAGGGTTGGCTTATCACCGGTGACCCGTTTAGCCAAGGCCAATAAGTCCCCAACCTTGAGACGTGCTGCATTCAGGTGTAGATCTGTTAGATCGGTATTGGATTGAGCCGATGGCAGGGGTTTACTTTCATAATAGAAAAAGCTTTCCGCCTGAATTTGTTCAGCCACACTTGGACGATACAGGCGCGACACCCAAATATACAGCACCACGTTGAGCCCCAGTGACCACAATACGCCGTGAGTGAGAGGTGCAAAGGATTCAAATCCAAGTAACGCTTCAGGACGTAGGCCATTAATATCGAAAGGCCCAAACAATAATAGATGTTGTGCAAACTCTTGATAATGATCTGGTAGGCTGCGCAATACTGTTGGGAACAGTAGCGTGTAGCTCCACATAGCAAAGCCCATAAGTAAGCCAACATAGACCCCTTGACGACTTGCACCACGCCAATACAGCCCCCCAATTAGGGCAGGGGAGAATTGGGCCACCGCACTAAAGGCCAATAAACCAAAAACCGAAAGCTGATTGATGTCATTAAAAAAGTGGAAAAATAAAAAACCCAGCAACATCACACTGACGATACTAATGCGGCGGGTCAATTTGAGCACGCGAGGTAGGTGCTGATCATGACGAGAAATGATTTTAAAGCGCCATAATGCGGGCATGATCAGGTCATTACTGAGCATGATCGAAAGTGCCACTGAAGCAACTAACAGCATCCCCGTCGAAGCCGAAAAACCGCCTAAAAAGGCCAATAAAGCCAGCCATTCTTGTTGATAGCTTAAAGGCAGGGCCAAGACCGCAATATCAGGAGTACCGAGGGATTCAGGTAAGGAATGCAAGGCCCAACTGGCAATCGGTATGATTGCAATCACAGTTAGGATCAGATAAGCCGCGAACCAGCGGCGTGCGCCACGAATATGCTTTTCATCCCGTAATTCGACCACCGCCACATGAAATTGACGCGGCAAGCAAATCATGGCTAAGCCTGCCAATAGGGTCTGCACCCAAAAGGTTTCAGGAACCCCCAATTGTTGCAGGTCATGGAAATGCTGATGGACGTCGCTACTGACCTGTTTGATATTCTCAGGCGATTGTAATAAGAAAAAAGCAGCCACACAGAGCAGTGCGAACAGTTTCACAAAGGATTCAAAGGCAACCGCCAGCATTAAACCGCCATGTTGTTCGGTATGGGCAATATGGCGGGTACCAAAAATCATGGCCAAAATCGCCAATACCGCAGTCAACACCAGCACGCTATTGGTGGTGGTATGAATATGTGCGTTTTGCTCAAGAATGACTGAGGCACTCAACGCAATGGCGCGCAGTTGCAACGCCAGATAAGGCACAATCGCAATGACCGCAAGAATCGTGACCAGTGCAGCCAAGCTCCCGCTCTTGCCATAACGCGCCGCGACAAAATCGGCAATTGAGGAAATGGCATGATGTTGGCGAATGCGTCCTAAGCGCTTCCAGATGTCATAGCCAAACCAGATAAACAGCAAAGGGCCTAAATAAATGGGCAGGAAAATGACGCCTTGACGCACTGCAGCACCCGTTGCGCCGTAAAAGGTCCACGAAGAGCAATAAACCCCTAAAGTCAGACTAAACAGCAGCATACGTCCACGAGTACTTAAACGGCTGGCGTGTTTTTCACCAAAAAAAGCACAGCCGAATAACAGCACGATATACAGGGCAAGGACGCTAAGAATAAGCCAACTGTTCATATTGCTCACGTGATCGAATTCCATTTTTTATCATACCCGAAGCGCAGGTAGGGCAAGGAGTAGAGATTTGCATTTAGAGACCAAAGTCTAAGTTACGAGTCAAGCATAATCTTGTTACTTTGGATAATGAAAAATCCCATGCAAAAAAGGGGTCCACGGTTGGACACAAAAATAAGGAGTTGATTATGGATGATTCACAGGTAGATCGAATTCTACATAATCCAAAGTTTCAAGAGATGGTCAGCAAAAAGCGCACATTAAGTTGGACATTAACAGCAATCATGTTGTTTATCTACGTCGGGTTCATGCTTTTGGTTGGCTATAACAAAGAATTTTTAGCAAGTTCATTTAGCGGTGGTGTAACAACATGGGGAATTCCCCTAGGTTTAGGCATTATCGTGTTGTCATTTTTATTATGTGGTGTGTATTCCTATATTGCCAATACCAAACTTGATCAACTGAATGAAGCAGCCCTCAAGGAAGTTGAGGCCATTGCACATGAAAAAGGGATGCACTGAGATGAAAGGGACATCATTCAAAGCGATACTGTTTACGCTGCTCAGTTTTTGTTGTTCAAGTGTGGCATTTGCTGGCCCTGATCTAGGTGCAGCGGAACAGCAAGCAACCAACTGGCACGCGATCATTATGTTTATGATCTTCGTGGGCTTTACCTTGTTCATTACCAAATGGGCAGCGAAACAAACCCAGTCAGCACAAGATTTCTATACCGCAGGTGGCGGAATCAGCGGTTTCCAAAATGGTTTGGCGATTGCCGGTGACTATATGTCAGCAGCATCGTTTCTCGGTATTTCGGCCTTAGTTTTTAGCTCGGGTTTTGATGGTTTACTTTACTCACTTGGTTTCATGGTGGGTTGGCCAATTGTACTTTTCCTTGTTGCAGAGCGCTTACGTAACTTAGGAAAATATAACCTGTCAGACGTGGTCTCATTCCGTTTGGAAGAAAAACCAGTACGTACCTTGGCAGCATTCAGTTCATTGGTTGTGGTGGCATTCTACTTGATTGCACAGATGGTGGGTGCGGGTCAGTTGATCAAATTGCTGTTCGGTTTGAACTACAACATTGCGGTGGTCATCGTTGGTTTATTGATGATGGCTTATGTCATCTTCGGTGGCATGTTAGCGACCACTTGGGTACAAATCATTAAAGCAGTGATGTTACTCAGTGGTGCAACTTTCATGGCCTTTATGGTAATGAAAGCAGTAGGCTTTAGTTTTAGCAATATGTTTAACCAAGCCATTGGTGTGTATAGCCAAGCACATAGCATAAGCTGGGACGAAGCAGCCAAAATCATGGGACCAGGCAAACTCGCGGCGAATCCAATCGATGCATTATCACTTGGTCTTGCCTTGATGTTTGGTACAGCAGGTTTACCGCATATCTTAATGCGTTTCTTTACCGTAAAAGATGCCAAAGAAGCACGTAAATCAGTTGTGGTGGCGACAGGTTTTATCGGTTACTTCTACTTATTAACATTTATTATTGGATTTGGTGCGATTCTATTTGTTGCCAACAACCCGCAGTTCTTGGATGCGGCGAAAGCAATGGCAACAGGTAAATTAGAATTAGTCGGTGGTAACAACATGGCTGCGGTTCACTTAAGTGATGCTGTTGGCGGTGATTTGTTCATGGGCTTTATCTCGGCAGTGGCGTTTGCAACAATCCTTGCTGTAGTAGCTGGTTTAACCCTCTCTGGCGCATCTGCAATCTCACATGATTTATATGCCAATGTGTTTAGAAAGGGTAAAACCACACCTGAGTCTGAATTGAAGATGTCAAAAATTGCAACCTTAGGTTTGGCAATCTTTGCCATGATCTTGGGGATCTTATTCGAGAAGCAAAACGTTGCCTTCATGGTGGGTTTGGCATTCTCAGTCGCGTGTTGTGCAAACTTCCCAGTATTGGTGTTATCAATGTTCTGGAAAGGTTTAACTACACGTGGTGCAGTGATTGGCGGTGTGGTTGGTTTAGTCGGTGCAGTGAGTTTGATTATTCTGTCTAAAGCGGTTTGGGTGGATACTTTGGCGATTTCTGAAACTGCGCCAAACCCATTCAATGGTCCAGCACTGTTCGCAATGCCGTTATCATTCCTTTGCTGTTGGTTCTTCTCTGTAACTGATAAATCAGCACGTGCACAAAAAGAGCGTAAAGCATTTGATGCACAGTTCGTACGTTCAATGACCGGGATCGGTGCATCTGGCGCGTCAGATCACTAAAGACCTCGAGCTAAAAGACAGCCCTTATCTTTTGATAGGGGCTTTCTTTATTTGAAATACATAAAAAATATGATTGAGGTACGTGGTGAGGCTAAAAATAAATTTTGAATTGGTTTTTATTATTTAGATGACATTATAATTTTGAAAAATTTAAAAATTGCGACCATTACTTTATTTGTCGTCAAATTGATATGAGATAGCTTTATGTATTTAATAAAGAATATTTTAATTTTCTTAACTCTTGTATTTTCAAGCATTGCATGTAGCGAAAGTTCAAATCTTCCTAAAACTCAACTCGCACAGATAGATGCAATGTTAGATGAAGATTTTGTGAAAAAAGATATCCATGTTGCTTATGCAAAATATTTAGAAGAAGCTAGACAAGGGGATCCAAATGCTCAACTTAGCCTTGGGATGATCTATAAACGTGGTTCATATGGCCCTGAAAGAGATTTTACCAAAGCTGTAGAGTGGTTTGGACAGTCTGCCCAATCTGGCAATCCTTATGCTCAATACAATCTTGGTTTAGCTTACTTGTTTGGACAAGGGGTTGATGAAAATTTTGAAGAAGCATATGCATGGTTTATGAAAGCTGCGATGCAGGGGCATGCAAATTCACAATATGAACTTGCATCAATGTATCGTGCTGGTGAAGGTGTAGCCAAAAATGAGCTCAAGGCCATGGAATGGATGACAAAGGCCGCTGATCAGGAAATGGCGATTGCAGCATATGCACTCGGAGAAATGTATGAAGATGGTTCTGCTGGAGCAGTAAATATTAAGTTGGCCAAAAAATGGTATAAAAAGGCTGCTGAATATGGATTATCATGGGGTGCAGATAAGCTCGTGGAATTACAATAGCAGGCGAGAAATGCAAAGCTCCCGATGGAATATCATTGGCATTTAAAAGAAAAAGGGTTGAGGCATAATTCAGTGAGCTACAAGAAGCTCGTATATCAATAGTATGATCAATTGCTATTTATAAAGGTATTGGTGTCGTGAATAAACAAGGTTGATGAATCTGCTCCTTAACCGATATGTCAATATAATGAAGCCCTCGTAGATTGAGGGCCTTTTTTTATGAGCTATTGATGCATACTGGCCAGTTGCTGCCCTTGGTTGCGATATAAAGACAAGCCGATTCGTTGCAAATGACGTCCATTTTGTTCAAGGAAGTTGTTTAATTTTGGAATATGTTTGGCACCTGTATAGAGGGCTAAATTACGACCTATTAAATAATAAGCAAACCATGATGCCGATTGAGTGGGTAAACCTAATTTCTGCATTTTTTTGCGACCGATAAAAAACTGGGTAATTTCTAGATGCTGCTTATAGGCCAGTTTTTGTTGGAAAGAACGTAGATACTGGTATTTTCGCTCAAAGGGTTCTTTGGAAAGGCTAGACCCCAGAGAAATACTGCTTGCATCTGCTTGAGGGTGTGCGAAGTGCATCCAGTAAATGAGTTTCCAACCATCAGCCTCATGATCAACCAACCATTTTTCCTCTACCCCCATTAACCAGCCCGCATATTTCCAAAAATGTAAAAAGCTATCGACTTCTTGTTTGCTTGGAAAAATGCCCAAAGCACGAATCCCAATGAGGACCACGCCACTAAAAGCGATATTGGTCATCGCTTGATCATATTGATTGATCGGTATGCCCCAAGTGTCTGCATCCCATTTTTCTGATTTTTGTAATTGATGGCGCACTAAGGCATGGATGAAGCGTACAAAAATGGTGGAGGTAAAGCCTTTGCTAAACCGTTCAAACCCATTGGGCTCAGTGATATCCACCCACCATTTGGTGGTTTCGGCTAAACGTGTTCCTGCCTGTTTCTTTAATGCGCCCGTTAGGATTAAAGGTTGATTAAAACCAGGATACATATAGCCCGTCATTAAGGATAGATCTCGTAGGATCAGTCCGTTATTGATGCCCAAGCGATAGGTGAATTTCAATGCAGCATCAATTTTGTTTTGCTCATACCAAGCAGGTTTTTGTTCAACGAATTGGAAGAAGGCTGTGAGTTCAGGAATTTCATGTGGCAGTTTATCGAGGCCTTGATATAGCGCCGTTTCAAAATATTTACGATGCAGCTTAGGATTTTGTAACACCCACAGCAGCAGCTGATCCATCGGTGCATCACCACTTTGCAGGGCAGTATTCAGTGCCTGATACTCTTGATAACTCGGCTGAACGTCCTGTCGGGTCATGTAGCTGAGAAGCTTGGTTTTGAGATTAGATTGACTCATGTCTTCAAACGCTGCCAAACGTTTAGGTTTAACGATGCTTTGCATTGCATAAAGCCTCTGATTGTTATTTAATCAAAGCTTAATACGAATAATTATTCGTATTCAATTCGCATTTCCATTGAGGCTGAGCATGAGAAAACGACCACAGCAGCAACGTGCCAAAATGATCGTCGAAAGTATTTTGGAAGGGGCGCAGAAATGTATTGCTGAATATGGCGTGTTGCAGGTGACGACACCTAAAATCTCTGAAAAATCAGGCGTTAGTGTTGGGTCGATTTATCAATATTTTGAAAATAAAGAACAGATCATCGCAGAATTATTACTGCGCAAAAGTGAAAATTTGGGGCAGGCAGTCAAGCAACTGGTGATGCGACAACAACAAACCTCTATTCAGGACATCATCACATTAAGCATTGCCTTTGGCTTTGAATCATTAAAGTCTGATCAGGGATTTTTTATCGAAATTCTAAAAAACTGGCATGCCTATAGTGATTCCGAAGCAGCACAGGTTTTGGAGCAGCATTTTTTAGAAATCGGTATGTATTTATTCGGGCGTTATTATCCGCATTGGGATTTTGAAACTTTAAAACATAAGTCTTTTGTGATTATTAATAGTACCTTATTTACCATGATGCGTTATGCCAGTAAAAATACTTTTCTAATTGAAGAACAGCGACTACAACAAGAACTGTCTAAAATGATTGTTTCTTTTTTAGATGCAGTATGATGCACTCAACATAATCAAAAACATAACAAGATTCAGGACCACAACATGCAAAGTTTAAAACAATTTTGGAGCGGCTTTCGTTTACTGCCATCAGCATGGTTGTTACTGGTTCAACTGGCATTATTGGTTTTATATATGTTGACCACAGGTGACAGTGAATTTCGGGCTTTGACTTGGTCATTAGGTGTCTTGGCCTTGTTGATTATTGCCAAGGTGATTCGACAGACACCTGTGTTTACTTTTTGGGGCTTGGTTTTTGTCAGTGGTGCCTTTCTATTTTCGATTATGATTTTTATTGGTTATGGCAATCAGACCATTCAAATCATTGCGCATAGTTTTGAAGCTTTGGCCTATTTCTATGCTGCCTATGGTTTATTGCGCTATATGTTTGCAGATCGCTATCTCACTAAAGATGAGTTATTTGCGGCAGGGGCGGTATTTACCCTCATCGCTTGGGGGTTTGCCTTTTTATATAGTATCTGTCAATTAATTTTGCCCAATAGTTTCCAAAATCCTAATCAACCTCAAGCCTTACAGCATTGGCTCGATCTATTATTTTTGAGTTTTAGTCTACAGTCGGCAACTGGATTATCGGATTTGATCCCGATCAGTCCTGCGGCTAGAGTATTGGCGATGCTACAAATGTTTGGTGGGGTAATGTATCTGGCGGTAGTGGTGTCTCGCCTTATTGCGTTGCAATATATTGCACACATGCCCAAACACTTGAGTGATAAAGAATAACTTTGTTACAGCATTACAACTGCTTTATTTTTCACATTTTTTATAATTTATATCGAGTTTTGCAAAATTTAAGCTCGCTTTTGTTCACATTGTGAATGTCTTCTTTGGCCATTAGGGCCTGTCCATTATCATTAGAATAACGTGGGGGAATTATGCCTTCCAAGCCATCTTCGCAATTTGCGAATGTGAATCCAAACGTGTTTTTAAGCACGGTGATTATCATTGCGATTTTTATCGCAATCGTTGTAATCGCACCCAGTTCATTTGAATTTCTGACCCAACAATTGAAGCAGTGGATCACCGATTCCTTTAGCTGGTTTTATGTCTTGTCTGTTGCGGTGTTTTTGATTCTGCTGATTTATATTGCTTGTTCCGCCAGTGGTAAAATCAAATTAGGACCTGATCACAGCCAACCTGAATATAGCAATGGCTCCTGGTTTGCCATGCTGTTTACTGCAGGGATGGGCATCGGTTTGATGTTCTTTGGTGTCGCGGAACCCGTGATGCACTATGTCAGTCCACCAAGCGGTGATCCTGAAAGTGTAGATGCCGCACAACAAGCCTTAAGAATTACCTTTTTCCATTGGGGCTTACATGCATGGGCAATTTATGCCGTGGTCGGATTGGCCTTGGCCTATTTTGCTTATCGGCATAATTTACCGTTAAAAACCCGTTCCGCCTTATACCCCATTATTGGTAAGAAGATTTATGGTCCTTGGGGCGATAGTATTGATACCTTCGCCACCATTGGTACGGTTTTCGGGGTGGCGACCTCTTTAGGTTTTGGTGTGACGCAAATCAATTCAGGTTTGCATTATCTCTTTGGTATTGAACAAAGTAGCAATGTTCAGGTGATCCTGATTATTTTTGTCAGTGCTTTGGCCTCCATGTCGGTATTTTTAGGTCTGGATAAAGGGGTAAAACGTCTCTCCGAACTGAATCTGATTTTGGCTTTGGTGCTGCTGGCCTTTGTGTTTATTGCAGGTCCAAGTATCTATTTGTTGCAAACCACCATTCAAAACATGGGTTCGTATATGTCGAACTTATTTGGTATGACCTTTAATCTCTATGCCTATCAACCGAATGGCTGGATTGGCGGTTGGACCATTATGTATTGGGCATGGTGGATTTCATGGTCGCCGTTTGTAGGCATGTTTATTGCCCGTGTATCGCGCGGCCGAACCATCCGTGAGTTTATTGTCGGTGTGTTATTGATCCCGACAGGTTTTACCATCATCTGGATGGGGTTCTTGGGTAATGCCGCGCTGTTTAACATTATGCAAGAACATAATGTTAGTCTCATTCACGCCGTACAAAGTGATTCATCAGTTGCGTTATTTGAGTTTTTGAATCATTTGCCATTTTCAGGGGTGATGAGTTTACTGGCGACGGTATTGGTGATGCTCTTTTTCGTCACCTCTGCGGATTCGGGTGCGCTGGTTACTGATTATCTCACCGCTAAAACCGAAAACTCTCCCACATGGCAACGTTTGTTTTGGACGGTGTTGATGGCAGCATTGGCCATTATCCTATTGTTGGTTGGTGGTCTATCGGCATTGCAATCTTCCATCATTATGAGTGCATTGCCTTTTACTTTTATTATGTTGTTGATGAGCTGGGGGCTATTAAAAGCCTTAAAGCTGGATGTCACCAAGATGAAAGCCATTCAGGAAGCGCGAATTACCCCACGTGCCATCAATAATCCACGTAGTTGGCAGCAACGTTTGGGTCTGATCATGCATTACCCGCATACAGAAACAGAAGTTCAGCACTACATTGAGACACAGGTGCGTAAAGCCTTTGAAAGTATTCAACGTGAATTTAAGCGCCGTCACTTGGAAGTGGAGATACGTGAAATTGAAAATGGTCTGCAACTGCATGTGGATCATCATCATGAAATTAACTTCACTTATAAAGTCATCTCACATGCCACTGTTCCACCAAGCTTCATGTTGGGACGAGCAGAGGAGGATGAGGCCAATTACTTCCAAGCAGAAGTCTTTTTAAGAGAGGGTGGACAAAACTATGATGTAATGGATTGGACGCAAGAAGATTTAATCCAAGACATTATTGATCAATATGAACGTCATCTATACTTCTTGAATATTGTGAGAGGCAGTACTTCTTAAGAGAAAGTACTTATTACAACACTGAAAACAACGGTTTTGAGCGATCAAAGCCGTTGTTTTTATTTTGGGTGGTGAAATTTTAAACATGAATCGAATAGGAGACAGATTTTTGCATGGAGTGAGGTGTTTAAAATAAAAGCTAAATATAAAAAGAAAGCTGCTTTATTGCTGATAATAAAAACAGAATTTCAATAAAATTATTTAATTTCAATTGGTTAGTCTATTTAAATTCACTTTTAAGATAATTAATAAATTTTAAATTATATAAATCAGTTAATTAGATGCGTTAAAGTTTAAAAATAAAACAACCGAATAATTTAATTTTTAAAAGTGCTTGCAACGGGTCTGAAATACTGTAGAATGCACATCCATCGGCGGTGATGCAGATAAAAACTTGTTGAGAAACAAGGGTTTGGCTAAAGTGGT
>NZ_KV575272.1:0-97430 GCF_001682515.1 Acinetobacter gyllenbergii
CCAGCTTTTAAATACTAAACACCCCCTCCGCTTACGCTGAGGGGGTGTTTTTTATGGCGGGCAGAAAAGAAAATAGGAAAAATGTTGTGCACAGTGGTGGTATATTTCACTCATATATAAAACAAATAGCACTAAAAGAGCAAATATGGTTTATAAATTAAGTGATCAGTTAGATCACATTGGTAATTCTCAATATATTTTTGAAGCTTATAACGAATATTTAAGGGAAAATCGAAATAAATTCCCAACGAGCATCTTAGACTTGATCGCTTCTGGGCAGTGGCAGGGTGGGAGTGGTTCAACGGCTCCGTACTATTGTGAGTTACAGGATATTGAGATCATTGATTTTGGAAAAGCAACAGCTCGTCTTATCCTCACGTTAATAAAAAAAGATCATAGAGATTATAAAGAACAGCCTTTTCGACTTAGATTGATTTATCAAGGTTTGCTAGAACTCAATATTCCTTATCAAAAAGAGATCTCAGTAAATCCTTTTATGTGGCGCTACGATGAGTTTTTATTTTTTGATCCATGGCGTGGTTATGGACATAATGAGAAAATGTTCACCCATAATATTGAATGGGTAGGGAAAAATGTCTGGTCTATTACAGCAAAAGACTTAATTGCTACTTGGGAAGATTTATGAGCATTGATGAAAGTTTGTTTATTTAAAAATAAATCATCATCTGGAAAAGGCTTTGGTATGAAGAGCACTGCTCTGAGGTAAGATCAAAGCAGGTATCTATAATAATTTGCTGGGGACAAGGGCAAACCACCTAATTCCTTCCCGAACTCAGAAGTGAAACCTCTTAGCGCTGATGGTAATGTGATACTTGCCATATGAGTGTAAGCCATCGTTAGGATTAAAATACCAAAATTCCTTCACCTGATGGTTAAGGGGGATTTTTTGTGTGGTGTAAAAAGAAATGAGAGGGAAAAATAGGCTAAACTCTTCGCTTCAGTGAGAGTAAGTGATTTCTGGCGATGGAGTTCATGAATTAATACTAAAAATGATAAAAATATTTGCAGTTTGAGCTGTATATGTAATGATGATGAAGCAACATTTGCATATTTAGAATAGAGTTTATTTGTGTATAGATGCGTAAATTAGTTAAAAAGCGGAAAAAGTATCAGGTTAAACCTACCGATCCAAATAATAGCAATAAATTTAATCAGTTTGAGATGATTGATACCGTTCCGAATAAAGATGGCTCTAAATATGATTTGCCTGTTCATGGTCAGGTAGCTCCTTTTTGGAGGACTATTTTTCAATATCTAACGTTGGTTTTTGCGCTATTTCTCTTATTTATTTTCATATCTCTAGCACTTGTATTCTTAGATGAAATTATTGATCTAGGCCATCTGGATATGGATCAGTTTATTGCAGATCAATGGATTAAGTTGCTTTTAGTCGCTTTTATCACGCCTTTATTGATTCTATTTTTCTATTCTAAGCCCAGAGCAGCTCAAAAAAAGGCTGTTAAAAACTACATAATAAACGATGATTATATTGAATTTATCTTATTAGATAATAGCAAAGAATACTTGGAATTTGATCAAGTTACCAATGTAACTATTATTCCCGCAAGGGCTGGTAATTATATATTCTCTGTTCTTTATAATTGTAATAATACGGGTAATCACGTCAAAATATACAATTTATTTGAACCTGATTTCACAATGTTAAGAATCTATCCATTGAAAAATAAAGAATTCATGCTCAGTGTTTTTTTACAGCAGTTAAGGGAAAAGAATCCCTCGGCACATATAGATTCTTTGTTTAGCTTTCTTTTATGTATTGATCCTGAGACATTAATGCTGGATGTGGATCGATTAAATAGAGAAAAGAGGGTGAATAATATCTTTTGGCTAGCAATGGCTATTTTGGTTGTTGGATTGTTGTTTTTAATTTTTTGGTATGAGAATTAAGCGCAGAGATCTAAATTTTAGGTGAATTATGTGTTTTGACTTAAAGGTGTTTTATCCACATAAAGAAAAAAATATGACATTAGATAAAGTATTGCTGATTTTCGGTTTTTGTTGTTTAACAATTATAGGGATCTTGTTTTCTATAAAGTCAGTCTATGCTTCCAATTTACTTCATGTTTTTAATTTTTTGGTGCTTTTGGCTATTGTTGGGTATGTGGTCAGAGGAATTAGACGAAAGGGAAAAATACAGAATTTACATGGGAGGTGTAGTGGATCAATCGTTTTTTCTACTTGTAAAATCAAGATTGATGAAAATGTTTATGACTGTAGTGAAATAAAGAGTTTGCTTATTTATAGCCATGACTATAGAGGAAAACCATTGTTGTATTCTATGGATAATATGCTCTCCAATGGTAGTAATAATGAGATTATAGTGAAATTTAAAAATAATAATGAGTCTAAATTTTATTTTATTCAGGAAAATAGGAATGCAATAAAAAAATATTCACCCATATTTGAAAAGTATATTAATGAAGATGGTATATATGTGGACATTGTTGATTTTTGAGATGAGTAATGGATATAAATGATCTCAAAGAGAAAAACTTGTATGATTTTACTTTTTTCTGTTTCCGCTGTAAGGTTATTGTCGGTATATTTTTAAAAACTAATCATAAATAATGATTGAAGGAAATGTCTATGGCAACCGATCAACAATTTCCAGCGCCTGCGAACCTCGGTATCGCAGTGTATTCAAATAATGCCGAAGCGATTGGTAACACGCCTTTAGTTCGGATCAATCGCCTCATCAAAACAGGTGCAACGGTACTGGCAAAAGTAGAAAGCCGTAATCCAGCATTCTCCGTGAAATGTCGTATTGGCGCAGCGTTGATTGCAGATGCGGAAAAACGTGGTGTACTGAAAGCAGGCATGCAGATTGTTGAGCCAACCAGTGGTAATACAGGCATTGCTTTGGCATTCGTTGCAGCAGCAAAAGGTTATCCGATTACCTTAACCATGCCAGCCAGTATGAGCTTAGAGCGTCGAAAAGTACTAAAAGCTTTAGGTGCAGATCTTGTGCTGACCGATCCTGCTAAAGGTATGAAAGGTGCAGTTGATGAGGCTGTTCGTTTGGCCACTGAAAATCCAGAACAATACTTCTTACCTCAACAGTTTGAGAATCCTGCCAATCCACAAATTCATACAGACACCACTGGCCCTGAAATTTGGCAGGCCACCAATGGTCAAGTGGATATTTTGGTTGCTGGCGTGGGAACGGGTGGAACGATTACTGGGATTTCACGTTATTTTGAACAAGTTCAGAATAAGGCACTTTATTCAGTTGCGGTTGAACCTGCAGAATCACCAATCATCACGCAAGCTAAACGCGGTGAAAGCATTACACCTGCACCACACAAAATTCAGGGAATTGGTGCGAATTTTATTCCTAAAAACTTGGACCTAGATCTCGTTGATGAAGTTTTACCCGTGAATAGCACAGATGCCATTGAGTGGGCAAGAAAGTGTGCAACTCAGGAAGGGATCTTGGTCGGTATTTCGAGTGGTGCGGCATTGGCAGCAGCAGCACAAATTGCAGAACGTCCTGAAAATGCAGGCAAAACTGTTGTGGTGATCTTGCCAGATAGTGGTGAGCGTTATTTATCTTCAGTCTTATTTGAAGGTTTGTTTGACGAAGTTTAATTTCGTTATTCAGCCAATAAAAAACCATGCTTGAGGCATGGTTTTTTATTGATTTTAAAGCGCTTTCTTTAAGGTCTTTTCATGACGTTTGACTGAACGTGCATATTTTTTGGCTTTATGACGTGTCCAGAAACTGCGTTCGTAGCCTGTTGGTCCGACATTGTAATAAGCCACCGCTTTAGACCAACTGCCAGCAGATCGATAGTAGGTCGAGAGCACATGTGCACCACAGTTAATATTGACACTCTCATCATAAAGATTACCAGGGCAAGACTGACGCCAATGGCTGGAAATAATCTGGGTTAAACCGATTGCACCTGTTGGTGAACGTGCGGAGCTGTTGTAATTCGATTCTTGGCGGATCAGGGCGGCAAGTAAAGTTGGAGAGACATCATAACGCTCGGCACTTTGAATGATCATTGGCGATAAGCGATTGGCTGTAGTTGGGGAAACCGAATAGGCGTTTTGCAAGCCTGAGGAAAGTTGATTTGAGCGATTGGCAAAGGATCCGCTTAAACTGCTACAGGCAGATAGACTGATTGCAAGCACAACAAGACTGATCTTTATAATGGTTGAGGCAAACGGTTTGAAGGTCGTATGTTGATCAGAAGAAGTTGATGTGATGTGCAAAATCAGAACCCGATACCAAACAGAAGTATAAGGATGGTATGCACTCAGTTTAGGTGAGTCAATAGGAGTTATTTTACGGTAATGGGACTTGAGTGAGTCATAAAAAAGCCCCGACATCCTGTCAAGGCTTTCTCATATTTGGTTTATTGCCGTCAACTCCTGTCAACGACCACATCCTGTGTGTCTTATTATTCTGAATGAAACATCCTGTCTCTTTATGATTTATAGATTAGGGGAGTTATATCATCTTCGATATTCGCCAATCACCACAATTTCTGTAGGTTTTGACTGACAACAAGTGTTTATAGTGCTTCTTTTAAGCTTTGTTCATGGCGTTTAACTGAGTTGGCATAGCGTTCAGCTTGCTGACGCATATAAGGACTTCTTCGATAACCTGTGGGTCCAACATTGTAATAACCGAGGGCTTTTGACCAATCACCTGTGGATTGATAGTAGTTCGCTAAAATGTAGGCACCACAATTGATGTTGACGTGTTCATCATATAAATCACCAGGGCAGAACGGTTGCCAGAATTTTGGGCGTACTTGGGTTAAACCGACCGCATCTGCTGAAGACCGAGCACGAGTTCTATAGCTCGATTCTTGACGGATCAGCGCAACCAATAAATGTGGTGAGATATTATGGCGCTCAGCAGTTTGTAGAATGATGGGAGCAACACGATTTGCAGTTGTTGGAGAAACTGAAAAAGCGCTTTGAATGCCTGAAGCAAGTTTTTGCGAGTGGTTAATACTCGGTCCTTTGGTACTGGTACAAGCTACGGTGAGGTGAGTACTGAAAAGAATGACACCTAATTTGGCAAAAGAGATTTGAAAGCGGGAAAAAGAAAATTTCTTGTAAATTATCATCGTGAAACAATTCGACCGTCATTTATAAAACATGCGGATGGTAGGGAGCAAGTCGGTGGCAGTCAATGCAATCTGTAGGGGAAAATCGTTTAGTTTTAGATATTTTGTTGCATAAAAAAGCCCCGACATCCTGTCGAGGCTTTTTCATATTTGGTTTGTTGCCGTTAACTCCTGTCAACGACCACGTCCTGTGTGTCTTGTTGTTCTGAATGAGACATCCTGTCTCTCTATGATTAATATGTTAGTAAATTGATCTCATCAGGTATATTCGCCAATCACCACAGTCACTGTAGGCTTTTACTTACAAAGTGAAAATTAACGTTTCTTGAGAATCCAGCCGACCAACCTCTGTGCAATTGGCGCACAGACCAATACGCTAGGAAAGGCAAACATCCACGCCACAATCCATGCTGACATCCACATCGAAAAGAAGTGATCGATGAAGCCAACTGCCTTCAATGTGGTGATGCCTGAGATTAAAAAAGACATCATGCAGGAGAGAATGAGTGGAAATAATAAACTTGCTGCTTTCACTTGATCATGTTCCTTGATATGCATTTAAGCTGAATGCAAAATTTTGTCCAAATAACTGAGCGGTTTTAATATCGCCAACATCAAAAGCATCGGCAGCACTGGCATGTTCGGCGTGTGCCATTAGTCCAGACCAAGACCCGAGACGATTGGCGGCTTGTGTATACGGAACACCTTGATGCTGCTCAGGTAAAATAGGATTGCCGATCCATATCATACCGTGTTGCATCGAAAAGGTGAAAAGTGAAATCAGAGTGGATTGTTTATCCCCTTCGGGCAGTGAGGAAACCGTAAATCCTGCGGCTAATTTTCCTTTAAATGCCTGCTTCTTCCATAAAGGTCCGGTGTTATCCATTAGTTGTTTGAATGTGCCAGAAACCCCACCGAGATAGGTTGGTGAACCCCAAATCAGTCCATCATAGAGACAGAGTTGCTCGGGTTGAGACATTAACTGCTCAGCGGTGAATAAATCAATTTTAATCTGCTCAACTTGAGCTGCACCGAGTTGAATTTGTTGGGCAATAAACTGGGTATGGCCCTGACGGCTATGATAAATAATGGCAATGGATTTCATGGTTTGGCTCCTTATTGGAACAATGCAAGCAATTGGGCGCTGAGATATAAACCGCAGCCGAAAATAGCGTGGTTAATCAGACTTCGTAGACAGTTGCGTAAAGGTTGTGCCGTTTTAGCGGAGGCAATGCCTGTCCCCATAGCCGGTTGCATGATGAAAAATGGAATGAGCACTGTGATCACCCCGAAAATAAAGGCAGAGGTGAACTGTGGTTGCAATAACCATGTTTCTCCTATCATCAGAACAAAGCTGAAGGCAAAGAGGATACCGACACTGTAATGTGCCAGCCAACCCAAGGCATATTCATGTCGAATAGTAGGACTTTGCGCAATCGATGCATGGATGAACTTGCCCCGAAACATCCAGCCCATCCAGCGCCCCAGCAGAGTAAAATTTAAGATGGGCTGATTGAATTTTTTTAAGATAAAAAGCCAAATATCCATCATCAGTGTGGCACCGATACCTAAGCACAGGATTTGAAATAACAGTTCCGCAGTTCCCATTTTTTCACCTTGATCTTTTTTGTATAAAACGCGATAAAGAGAGTGTGCAAGTTCAAGTCAACTTGAAGTCAAGGGGGATTTATGGATATTGGAGAAGTGGCTAAACGGGCCAATGTGAGCACCTCAACCTTACGCTTTTACGAAGAAAAAGGCTTAATTAAATCGATTGGTCGTCATGGCTTACGCCGACAATACGGTAAACAAGTGTTAGATCAACTAGCATTAATTGCTTTGGGGCGGGCGGCAGGTTTTTCCTTAACTGAAATTGCACATATGTTTGGAGAAAATGGTCAGCCTGAATTGGATCGAGCCATGCTCAATCAGAAAGCAGAGCAACTAGAGCAGATGACCCGACGTTTGCACTTTATTAGCGAGGGACTGAGACATGCTGCCGTGTGTCCAGCAGAGAATCATATGCAGTGTCCAACCTTTCAAAAGTTTTTAAAAGCAGCGATTACGGGCGAATATCAGCCGACCAAACTTGATTAAGATCGAAGCGATGGCAGTGCAGTGATAGATAAAAATGCATTGCGTTACATTGTCATCTTTTCGCCATAAAGACTTCATGTTATTGCAGTAAAAGCGTCATAAAAACTTGTTTTAATTTGCCTAATTTTTTACCAAATGTATAAAACCATGAACAAGAAAACTGTATTGGCGCTTTTCTGTTGTAGCGCTTTGGGTTTAACTGCCTGTAATGATGATGACAATAATCAAGACCACAATACAACGCTTGAAAAAGTCACCGAACCAACACTGATTTCATTCGCCAAGCTTCCTGTCGCAACCTATGCCGCTGGGCCAGATTCAGGCAAAGCGGTGAGTGGTGCCAATGGCATCTATCCACCTTTTAAAGGACAACCTGTACAGGGTTTTTCTGCTGCCTTAAAAAATCAGGATGGCAGTTATATGGCCATGGCCGATAATGGTTTTGGCACACAAGATAATTCAGCTGATTTCTTATTACGCATTTATAAAATCAAAGCTGATTTTAAAACCAAGAGCAAAGGCACAGGACAGGTACAAGTACAAAGCTTCATCCAATTACGAGATCCGAATAAACGAATTCCTTTTGAGATAGTGAATGGCAATACGCCAGAACGTTTATTGACAGGGGCTGACTTTGATCCTGAATCGATGCAGCGTGCGCCAGATGGTACCTATTGGATTGGTGATGAATTTGGCCCATTTTTATTGCATTTTTCTGCAGAGGGCGTGTTGCTCGATGCACCGATTGCTTTGCCCAATCCATTTAATCCAGCTCAAGAATTACGTTCACCACAAAATCAGTTAAACAAAGCCAATATCAATTATGTTGAACCTTTAGTTGGGCGCAGTAGTGGTTTTGAAGGCATGGCGATTTCACCTGATGGCAAATACCTGTATCCATTACTGGAAAAGCCACTCGTCAATGATGCGACAGGAAGGCTGTTAATTTCTCAGTTTGATCTGCAGAAAAAAGCTTATACGGGAATTTATTATTGGTTTGTACTGGACAGTAAAGCCACCAATATTGGCGATTTCCAGCTGTTTAATGATAAAGAAGGCATCATTATTGAGCGCGATGTCAGCCAAAATAATCTTGGCGGGCATAAGAAACTGATTCGGGTCAAATTCAATGAACCGAAGCAGGTGGTGGCACGCGAAGACTTGGTCGATTTAATCAAGATTGCCAATCCTCATGAGTTATACGGTACAGCACGGGAAGGGGATATAGGGACAGACAAGGTGTTTGCTTTCCCATTTGAAACCATTGAAGATGTGATTATCGAAAATGGCACGACTTTGACGGTATTGAATGATAATAATTTCCCTGGTTCATCAGGACGCAATGCCAAACTCGCCGATGATAATGAGATCATTCAGATCCGTTTGCCTAAAGCATTATTTTAAACATTTGATAAAAATGGCCGAAATGATCATTCCGCATTTTGGCTGAGGGCGTATACTGGTCGGGCATAAGGAGTCCTCATGTCTGAATCAGTGCTGCGCCCAACCCATATCGAGTATGGTTCAAAATCGTTTACTGCGATTTTATGGTCATTGTTCTTTGCAGGTTTTGCGTCGTTTTCATCGCTGTACTGTGTACAGCCAATGATGCCGATTTTTGCACATTTCTTTCATGTCAGCCCGACCCACAGTAGTTTCCCCTTATCCTTTTCCACCATCGCACTGGCGATTGGCTTGCTGTTCACGGGTTTTATTTCAGATCGTTTTGGGCGTAAACCCATTATGGTATGTGCCTTATTGCTGGTCTCGATTTTATTACTGATCAGTGCTTCTTTTCCCATCTGGGAAATCTTTCTGGGTACCCGTGTTTTGATTGGCTTAGCGGTCAGTGGGGTTGCCGCTGTGGCAATGACCTATATCGGAGAGGAGATTGCACAGAAGGATATCGGTTTTGCGATGGGGCTATATATCTCAGGTACAGCCATTGGTGGTATGGGGGGACGTCTGATTGCAGGTGTGTTGGTTGATTTTATTTCGTGGCAATCGGCAACCTATATTATTGGCTTTCTGAATTTGGTGATTGCCTGTTTATTCTATGTACTATTGCCTAAATCGCAGCATTTCAAACCGTTTCCGTTCCGATTTTCACGTTTTAAAGCTGCATTTGAGCAAAATCTAAAAGACCCGAAACTACGCATTTTATTTGCCCAAGGCTTTATTTTGATGGGTTGTCTGGTGACGGTGTTCAACTATATCAGTTACCACTTATTAGAAGCCCCATTTCATTTATCGCAAACATGGATTGGTTTGATTTCAATTGCCTATTTGGCGGGAATTTATAGTTCACCCAAAGCCGCACAATGGGGCTTTAAGTATGGGCGCGATAAAGTACTGCCTGTGTTACTGGTGATGATGATGATCGGTTTATTGATTACCTTGATTCCATCGCTTTGGACCATCCTACTGGGCCTCATCATTTTTACTTTTTCATTTTTTGCAGCACATTCGACTGCAAGTAGTTGGGTCTCGGTCCAAGCAGTGCAGTATCGTGCAGTGGCTTCCTCTCTGTATTTATTCTGCTATTACATGGGCTCGAGCTTATTGGGCAGTAGTGGAGGATTGGTCTGGGAGAACTATGGCTGGACGGGGATAAATCTTATGGTGGCGGTGGTTTTAGCTCTTGGGCTTTTCTTAGCATTGCGCTTGAAATCTTTGTCGATGAAGCCGAAAAACTAAAATAAAACGACAAATAAAGTCGCCTAAACTTGATAAAAGTTGTGAAGATTTAGTAACTTAAATAAGCACCTATTTGGGTGTCGAGATAATATTAAAATTGGGGAAAATAATATGGAATTACATAGTCGCGTTTATTATAAACATCCTGATTCAACAATCATGAGGCAATTAGAAGTTTTATTTACAACACATCATGGAGATGAAGAAAAGTTCATTCAGACAGCTTTACTCATTAATCCGCAAGCAGATGAGATTACTCAAGAGCTGGTTGATTTGATCGATTCGATTGAACATGATCTTAGGCCAGAGACACTGCACTATGTTGATGGGTTTGCTGTACTAGATTTTACCCATGGCTCAAATGGTGATGAAAATATTGAAAATATTCTATTGTTTTTAAAATATTTATTGCCAGATATTCATGCGCAAGCGTGGGGTTGTGGTGATGATGATCCATGGGAGTTTTGGTTTAAATTTCATGGTGATGAACTCATTCGTGAGGATGACGAACCATATAACGATCCTGATGAAGATGAAGAAATTAAAGCTTCTATTTATACTTGGTGGCATCAAGATTTGCCTACTGAAATCAAAGAAGGCTTTTTGAACGAAGAATAATAATTATCAATATGTTATGACATTATTTCCTCAATCAGTTACAAATACTTTTTGGGGAAATATCACTGTTTGTTTTTTGATCTATAAAAATGAATGAAATTCATGTTAAAATGATCGGCTTTCATTTTAGGGGTTAAAATACCGCCAACCCCTATAGATGTCTCTCCTCCATTTGCTAGCCGAGATTCGCAAGCCATGTCTACTGCCTACACCATGCAGACCGCGCCAAAAGCGCTGTTTGATTACGACAAATATTGGGCGTCGTGTTTTGAACCCGCACCATTTTTGCCGATGTCACGAGAAGAAATGGATCTGCTCGGCTGGGATGCATGTGACTTTATTTTGGTGTGTGGTGATGCCTATATCGACCATCCATCTTTTGTCTCGGGTGTGATTGGACGTGTACTTGAGGCGCAAGGTTTTCGTGTTGGGATTATTGCACAGCCCGACTGGACCAATGTCGAGAGCTTCCGTGTTCTGGGTAAGCCAACCATTGCATGGGGTGTGACAGCAGGCAATATGGATTCAATGATCAACCGTTATACGGCGGATCGTAAAATTCGTTCGGATGATGCCTATTCGCCAAACAATGAACCGAATAAACGCCCAGACCGTGCAGCAACGGTTTACTGTCAACGTTGTCGTGAGGCTTTCCCAGATGTGCCAGTCTTGCTTGGTGGGATTGAAGGCAGCTTGCGTCGTATTGCACATTATGACTATTGGTCAGACAAAGTCCGCCGTTCTATTTTGATGGACTCAAAAGCTGATTTATTGATGTATGGCAATGGTGAGCGTGCGATTATCGACGTGATGCATCGTTTAGCCAAGGGTGAGAAAATCCACGAGATTACGGATGTTCGTGGTACCGCATTTATTATTAATAAACACAATAAAGCATCGAAAGCGAAATTCGTTGAAATTGCCAGTAATGACATTGATACCATTGGACGTGTTGATCCGATTATCAACCCCTATGTCATGACTGAAGATATTGATGGCTGTGAAGTTGAAAAAGAAAAAGGCAACTCATTAGCGCAGTATCAAAATTTCCAAAAAGAAGTGGTTGCTAATCCAATCGTTCGTGAAGGTGATCAGCTCGATCCTGATACCCAAATTGTGCAGTTAAAGCCTGCGCCATCAAAAGCGATTAAACATAAATTGCCGCCACGTGAATTGGCCGTGATTCGTTTGCCTTCTTTTGAAGAGGTGGCTGATGATCATGTGTTATATGCGCACGCTAACCGTATTTTGCATCTGGAAACCAATCCAGGTAATGCGCGTGCCTTGGTGCAGCGTCATGGCGAACGTGATGTATGGATCAACCCACCGCCAATTCCTTTGACTACGGAGGAAATGGATTATGTGTTTGATCTACCTTATGCACGTTTGCCCCATCCGACCTATGAGAATGCGCGTTTCCCTGCCTTTGATATGATCAAATTCTCGGTCAATATCATGCGTGGCTGTTTCGGTGGTTGTACTTTCTGTTCGATCACTGAACATGAAGGCCGTATTATTCAAAACCGTTCTGAAGATTCAATTTTACGTGAAATTGAAAAGATCCGTGACACGGCACCGAATTTCACCGGAATTATTTCAGACTTAGGTGGTCCTACCGCCAACATGTATCGTTTGCACTGTAACGATCCTGAAATTGAAAAGAACTGTCGTAAACCATCGTGTGTGTACCCAGGTGTTTGTCAGAATTTACATACCGACCACGCACCTTTGGTTCAGCTTTATCGGAAAGCCCGTGAAATCAAAGGGGTGAAGAAGATTCTGATTGGTTCGGGTTTGCGTTATGACTTGGCAGTATTGAACCCTGAATATGTCAAAGAATTGGTACAACACCATGTGGGTGGCTACCTGAAAATTGCGCCTGAGCATACCGAAAATGGTCCATTATCGAAGATGATGAAACCAGGGATCGGGACTTATGATCGCTTTAAACAAATGTTTGAGCGTTTCAGTAAGGAAGCAGGGAAGGAACAATATTTAATTCCTTACTTTATTGCTGCGCATCCGGGCACGACTGATTATGACATGATGAACTTGGCGATCTGGTTAAAGAAAAATGGTTTCCGTGCCGATCAGGTACAGACCTTCTATCCATCGCCAATGGCCACTGCGACCACCATGTATTATTCAGGTAAGAATCCACTGTCTAAAGTGGCGCGCTATACTGAAAATGTCGATATTGTGAAAGGTGAAAAACGTCGCCGTCTGCACAAGGCATTCTTGCGTTACCATGATCCAAATAACTGGCCTTTGTTGCGTGAAGCCTTGAAAGAGATGGGGCGTGTAGATTTAATCGGAAATTCAAAACAGCATTTGATTCCGACTTATCAGCCGCAGGGTACCGCTGAGGGTGAATATAAATCGGCACGTAAAAAGAACTCGTCTGTCGCAGGGGATTCTGCCAAACGTGGTCAAGGGCAATCTCGTTCATCGTCAGGTCAACAGCGTCCACAAAAAGGACAGCTATTGACCCAACACAATGGTTTACCGCCTCGCGAAACGGGTGAGAAAAGACCGTTTTCAGGCAAAGCAAAACCGAAAGCCAAAGGACATCGTTAATTCGAGATCCGTCACAAGGCATGGGATCTCCCATGCCTTGTTTTTATGTAAATGACGAATGGTCGCAAATTCACCGCAAAACTATGGGGTGTAGAAACATAAACTGACAATAACGACTTGAATATTGAATAGCGAATGATTATAAATAAAGAGCAGAGGGCTTTTACGACTTAGGTCGTCTAGGAAAACACGATTAAAAAACTTAAGTTTGCACTGCAAAATGATTTTGCTATCGCTGTTCTTGATTAAAAAAATTGGCTTAAAGCCAAAATGATTATAAAAAATCTAAAGGGATTGGTTAGAAATGTATTATTTTATAACAATAGTTGGGCTGCTGTTGATCACAGCGCTTGCGCTGCGTCGCCTACAACAAAATAGGCGTCAGGATAGTCCACTCAAACGTCGTGGTATTCTCAATATCGCAGAACAAATTACGCTCATGCGTTTACAAGCTGTATTACCACGCCATACTGTTTTGGCGCATGTATCTTTTGATGCCTTACTCACCACCAAATTTGCCCATACGCGTCGTAAGTATCAAGGTTTGGTCGCTGATTTTGTGGTTTTAGATCAACAACATCAAGTGCTTGCAGTCATTGAGATTGCAGATGAATCTTATGTCAATCGTTTGCATCAAAAGCACTATCAAGACAGCCTGCTTGAATTGGCAGGCTACCGTGTCCTGCGTTATAGCAGCATTCCAACTGAACAAGAACTCAGAGAAGATTTAGTGCCAGATCTGTTTGAACCAGCGACTGTTTCAACGGCTTCTACTACAAGCTCAATGTCGATGCCGAAAGTGGATCGCATGATGAAATATAATGATTTCGCGGTGAAATCCTATTAAGGCAGAACTGCAGTGACAGTCATTTCAACCAGTACATCCGGTGTATAGAGTTTAGATTCGACACAGGTTCGTGCTGGTGGATGACCTGCTGCAATCCATGCATCCCAGACTGCATTCATGGCGGCATAATCTTTTTCAATGTCTTTTAAAAAGATAATGACCGATAAAATATGGGTTTTATCGGTGCCTGCTTCTGCCAATAAACGGTCAATATTGTCTAGAGTCTGCTGTGTCTGTGCCGTTACATCAACGCTGGTATCGTCCGCTAACTGGCCTGCTAAATGAACAAGATTTCCCGCAATGGCAACTTCGCAATAACGTGATGTGACATGAAGGCGTTGCACAGACATAGTGATTCCCTAATCGAAAAAGTAGAGTAGCGATTGTACTTGATGCAATTCGACAGCAATGTAATTTTCTATAAATTAGGCTAAAAAACTTTCTATTTCCATTAAGTTGCGCTGCTGGAAAAATAAAATACAGCCTTGTTGTGGGCAGATAATCACATTTCCCAGATTTAAAAACTGGATTTTGGCTTGTCGCAATTGATTCAGACAGCTTGCAATCGAGCTATGTAAAGGGCATAGCTGTTTAAGTTGCTTTAAGGCTAAATAAGTCGTTTGGTACATGGTTTTATTCCTGATCAATGTAGTGAAAAGGGGCGAAGACATTACACTTCACCCTTATATTTTTTTATTGGCTGTGTTGTTCGGATTGGTACCAATTGACATGACGGGTGATGAACATGACACAGGCAATTAGAATAAAGGACAGGATCGAACCGAATAAGAAGGTCTTGCCACTGGATTGTAGTAATAGATACATCATGCTGTAGAGCACACCAAGTAGAATCCCGAATAACAGCGCAGGCTTAATCCCTTTCACGACGAAGTATAAGTACCACGTAATCAGACCGACGCAGGCGCAGGCCGCAACCAAATAAGCCAATGCAAAGGCATAATATTCACTGATTGAAAGCAGTAGCACGAAGAACACGCCTTGTGCCATCGCCACCAAGGCATATTGCACAGGATGGATTTTAAGTTGTTTTAAAACTTCAAATAGGAAGAAGCAACCAAAGGTAATGATGATGACCATGATGCCATATTTTATGGCACGATCAGTTTGGGTATAGATATTGACAGGCTCTAGGAATTGCGTCGAAATGCCTGAAATATTGGATGGGGTGCGGCTATCGTAAGCGGCTTCTGCGGGTGCATTTTCTGCATTTAAGACCTGATAGAAGCACTGGCTATTTTCGCACAGCGACACATTTTCTAAATTACGTTTACCCAGTGCGATATTTTTCCAGTTTGCCTGAAATTGGCGTTTTTCACTGGCTTTTTTAAAGGGTAGGCTTTGCCCATCATATTTAACATCGCCCCAGTTGCCCGTGGCTTGATAGGTCATTTCATAACTGGTGGGAATAAAACTGAACTCACTGAGTCCTTCAAGCTCGAACTGCAGGCCAAACTTAAAACCCTGTTGGAATTTTTGTACCAGTTCAGGGTACTGCTTCGCTGTCAGATGCATCAGGTCAAAACCGCGTTGTCCTTGGCTTTGTTCTGAAAAGTCGAATTTATAGGGCTTACCATCAATATTGAAGATTGGTTTGGCATTCAGCCCACGCGCATCTTGGATCGGAAAAATAATTTCAGCCTGTTCCCACAAATAATCACGTTTTTCTTCATTATTCACCGCTTTAAATAGGCCTTTGCCAGACATCGAATTTTGATAGCTAATGGCTTTATAGATATTGCGCTTATAAGTGCTGTCCGAAACCTTAAATTGTGCATTCCAGTCGGTCGTTTCAGCCCCGATAGCGACAAATAGGATTTGTGTACAGGGATAACTTTTTTTCTGTTCATCGGTGCAGGTGGTTTGCACTTGGTAGGGCAGTTTTAAATAAGGTGCGATGATTTGTTGTGGGCGAATTTGTTCATTGGCGATGTCATGAAGGACTTGCTGTTGGTAGCTTTGACGTTCAGAGACCAAGCCCGAAATAAAAAATAAACCGATATAAAAGATTAGAATCAGGAACAGAATGGCTCCGATTTTAAGACTGATAAAATTGCGGCGCATGTGAAATTCCATGGTCATTATGATCTGACCAGTATCTACAAGGCATATGCGCTTCAGATGCGTTTGCTTTGAAGCTCAAGTGAAGTTTGTGTGAAGTGTGAGGGTCAAGAGCACACCAGATTGATGTGTTGCTAAGAAGTCGAGGCGATTTGCCTGAATATTCTGGATACTAATCCGACCGTGGTGCTGCTGAATAATCTGTTTGACGATACTAAGCCCAATGCCGGTACTGCGTTGCTGATTATGCGGACGCGGTAGAGAAAAATAAGTCTCAAATACACGGTTTAAGGCATACTCAGGAATGGCTTCACCCTCATTAAAAAACAACAAAGTGATGCTTTGATGGGTTGGGTCTTGCTGAACTTGAACTGCGATTTTTCCCAGTGGTGGGCAGAAATCTCTGGCGTTATCTAAGAGATTATTCAGCGCTTGTTTCAGCCAAAATGGATCGGCGTGGATTGCACAGTGTTGGGGGAGATCAAGCCGTGTTTGGATCTGTTTCAGCTGCAAAGCACTATGTTGTTGCTGAAAACATTGTTGAATGAGCTCGTTTAGGTCTAAGTTTTGAAACTCTAAAACATGTTGATTTTTTTCGAGCCGTGTTAATAACAACATTCGTTCAATCAAGGATTGCAAACGCTGGCTTTGCTGGATGATATGATGGGCAAACTGTTGCTGATCAGCTAGAGGGATATCATCTTGTAATAGTTCAGCACTGGCTTGAATGGCGGTGAGCGGGCTTTTGAGTTCATGGGTCAATGTATTGACATAGTTCTCCACATAGCCACGGTCTTCCAATTTTTCCCGCATTTCACTCAGTGCCTGAGTCACTTGGTTGAGTTCTTTGGCGGAGTAAAAGAACGGTGCTTGATTCACTGGTGCCAACGCCTGTGCATAGCGTCGAACCCGATCAATACTATGTCTGAGCCAATAGGCCACCATACTGGCCAAGAGCAGGCTGAGTGCTGCAATCCAGAGGGCTTGATAAATCAGTTGCTGCTCAGCACGTTCGATATAGGGTTGTACCGACTGATTGGGTTTACCAATACTGACCACACCGAGCAATTGCTGTTGGTAAATAATCGGCGCTGCAATATGCATGATGCTGCTGTTGCGATCATAGGGATTGGTTGCAGTTGAGCGTGCGCCGTATTTACCACGCAGTGTTAAGTAGACATCATTCCATCTGGAATAGTCTTGCCCAACAGCTTGCCCTTCAGAATCATAAATCACGATGCCCTTGGGATCGGTAATGTACAGTTGCTGGTTAATCTGTTCTTTGCGATGCTGCCAAATGGTGGCATTCAGTTGACGAGATAAAGCTGCCTGAATTTTTTGATCAAATTCTGGCGTATCAACCTGATGTTCATAGACATCTTCTGCAATCAATTGGGCAATGATATTGGCATTTTCAGCGAGGGTATCTTCAACCACTTGTCGGACATTGGGCTTGACTTGCTGAGTCAGGGTATAGGCGATAAAGCCTAGACTGAGAACCACCACCAAGCTAAAGAAAAACCAGATACGGACAAAGATCGACATAATCAGAAATGGAATTTTAATTGTTCTGATTTAGTTTAATCACAATACAAAAAAATAGTAAGTAGAAATTGAAAAAATAGAATTTGAATATTATGATTATCAATTTATTAATCATAATATTAAGGGAACTATTTTGAAAAGAATAATGATTATTTTAAGTCTATTTGTGGTGTCTAAGAGTTATGCTATAAATCCTGATCAAGAATATATGATGTTCTTGAAAAAATATGAACAATTATCCAATGCTGTTGATCCTGAAGGTTTAGATATGTATGCAGATGATGCAAAAATTCATTCTAAACAGATCTCATCTGATGGAATTGAGCGAACGACAAGTATGTCTGGCAAGAAATTAAAGGAATTGGTAAATGAAAATATCGATGTTTTAAAAAATATAGCATACCAAACCAATTTTAGTAATGTGAAAATTATTAGAAATGCCAACTCTGCAAAAATATCAGCGACAAAATATAATAATAAAGATTGCTACTCAGATAAAGATTATTATATGGTCGTCACTAGAAAACCTGATAATAAGCTTTATATTACTGAGGAATACTTTATTGAAGCACCCAAGAATTTCTGTGAAAAAGGGATTAAAGATGATTTAGCTTTGCAACTAACTTTAGGGGCAAACATAATGAATAAGAAACTACCAATTAAATTAGATAGAGAAACAAGTCTAGAAAATGTAATCGCGAAAGATAAAGAGCTGACTTTTGTTTATCGATTAATTCATTTTACAGCAGACGATCTATCCTCAAATTGGATCGAAACCAATGCAGTACCAAATATTATAAAGGGTGTTTGCGCCGATTCTAAGATGAAAGAGCTTTTAGAAAAAGGAGCTCAAGTCAAGCTGCAGTACTATTATTCAGACAATACTGAAGCAACTCAAATCAAAATGAATAAGCAGGATTGCAGTGTGTAATTAACTTTGCCCCAGACTATAGCCAAATCCACGATGGGTGCGAATCGGGTCATCATTTGGGGTAACCTGTTTGAGTTTCTGTCTTAAACTTTTGATATGGGTATCGACAGTACGTTCCAAACTATGCTCTGGATGTTCCCAAATATGATCCATCAGTTGCTGGCGACTAAAGACTTGTTCTGGGTGCTGAATCAGTAAAAATAAGAGGCGGTATTCATAACGAGTCAGTTGTAGTGGTTGTCCATGATAATGAATCTGCAAGGATTGAGGGTTACATGACCATGTAGCTGATTGCAATATAATCTCCATTGCAGGCACGGCAGTTGGCACCGTAGCTGGCTGTGCCTGAACCTCCATTCTGCGCCAAATGGCTTTGATTCTGGCCACAATTTCACGTGCGCTAAAGGGTTTACTGCAATAATCATCTGCACCAATTTCGAGACCCACCACTCGATCAATTTCATCATCACGGGCTGTTAAAAACAGTAAAGGTGTTTGATCTTTTTGACGCAGCTGTTTGCAAACTTCAAAGCCATTTAGGTCAGGAAGTCCGACATCTAAAATAATAAAATCAAAGGATTGTTGCGTCAGTAATTGTAATGCTTGTGTCCCTGTATTGGCCCAACTGACGGACCAGCCTTCACGCTCAAGTGCGTAACGCAGGGGCAGGACGATGGCGGCTTCATCTTCAACACAAAGTATTTGTTTTTGCTTCATAAGGCATGTACATACAGAATTTTCTAGTTTTATCTGCTGAGTTTAACTGAAGTTATGATGATGTGTAGTGGGGATATAGAATTTTTTATAGGAACAAGAGGATAGCGAAAGAAGACCTGAAGTGCCCTGTAATCTTCGGATTTGATCGTCACGCCAACCACAGGAGCAGATGCTAAAAGTGAGGTTTTCTTTAGCAAAGCAAATAACAAGGATAATGTTACTGCGTTGCTTAGAGTACTGAAAACTGAATAAAAAGCAAACATAAATTTCAGTCAGGATTGTGCTTTTGTGTAAAAAAACAGCGTTACCACAAAGATAGTTGTGATTCTTCTTCCAAAGCTTGTAACTGATATACCCCGACACCAACCAGGCGAAATTGGAATTCTGGGTCAATATACATTTCATCCAGCAGTTGCAGTACCACTTGCCCCAAGTCTTGTTGTGATTGCAGTGCTTGTTTAAAACTTTTACTGTGTTGTAGTACTTGGAAGTTTTTAAGTTTGAGTTTGACGGTCACACCGCGAGCGGTCAGTTGTTTTTTATTTAGGCTGCGCCAGACTTGCTCGGTCAAGGGTTGCCATGCATGGCTGCATTGGACAAGAGTGTAATCCTCATCAAAGGTAATTTCCTTGGAAATCTGTTGGCGTTCCCGTTCTGCTTGGACTGGTCGATGATCAATGCCTTGCGCATATAAATACAGCTGTTTACCGTACTTGCCAAAATGATGAATCAGCACATTTTCGTCGATTTTTTGCAGATCACCCAAGGTATGTAAATTCAGTTGCTGCAAGCGTTCTTGAGTGACTTTGCCCACCCCAGGAATTTTATTCAGAGCCAAATCTTGGATAAAACGCAGCACCTGATTCGGTTTAATCACAAATAAACCATTGGGCTTGTTCCAATCCGAGGCAATTTTTGCCAAGAATTTATTTGGTGCCACGCCCGCTGAGGCAGTCAGTCCAGTGACTGCAAAAATATCAGCACGGATCTGTGCTGCGACTTCGGTGGCACTGGCGATATGCTTTAAGTTCTCAGTCACGTCCAGATAGGCTTCATCTAAAGACAGCGGTTCAATCAAGGGGGTATATTGCTGAAAAATCTGATGAATTTGCGCTGAAACTTCGCGGTATTTTTCAAAATTAGGTTCGATCACGATGACCTGTGGACAGAGTTTTTTGGCTTGTCCCATCGACATGGCAGAACGGAGTCCAAAGACGCGGGCAGGGTAAGACGCTGCAGCAATGACCGCTCTTGGATGATGAGAGGAAATTACCACAGGTAAATCTTTTAGCTCTGGGCGATCTTTGAGCTCGACTGAGGCATAAAAGGCATCCATGTCGATATGGATGATTTTGCGTAGATCATTTGGCATCTTCAATGCCTTGTGCTTTCAGAAACATCCGCCATTGTTTTGGGGATTCGGCATAGACATTTAAATCCACGGCTTTGGGAACGCCGTCGATTTTTCCTTGGCTGCTATGCTGCCAAAACAGCCATTGTCGACCATCTTTGAGTTCAGGCTTGCCCTCATAGTCTCTGACCCATAACGGAGTGTTGTTAAAGTTCCCCATTAGCACAATATGGTAAAAGCTTTTGGAAATATAAAAAATCGGTTGTTTGCCATAATGCTGTTGCAGTTGGTCATGCATGACCTGAATTTCTTTGATGAGCTGCTCTTTGGTATAGGTGTTGATGCAGTTACTGTCATATTCCAAATCAATCACAGGGGGCAGGGCATCGGCTTTTTTTGGAACAGTGGCAATAAAATTTTCGGCTTGGATTGCCCCATCACGACACAGCCGATAAAAATGATAAGCACCGACATGTAGGCCACGTTCACGTGCTTTGAGCCAGTTTTGCTGAAAGTTACGATCTTTAAAATCGCCCCCTTCCGTGGCTTTTAAATAAACGAATTGATATTGCATTGGCGAGATTTTTTTCCAGTTAATCTCGCCTTGATGATGGGACACATCAAAGCCGCGAATGGAATAATCATGTGCCGAGGCTTTCTGCTGATAGAACAAGCCAAAGTAGCTGACCACACCCAGCATGACCGCTAAACCGATACTGGCATAAGTCGGATAATGTTGTGTCGACGGAAATTTTGCAGATTTTTTTGCCATATCATTTGTATTATGCGATGTCTAAGCGAGTGTCAGATTTACAGTATTGGTCATGTAGAGATTGTACTCGCTTCGCCTTCATGTGGGTGACCTGACTGCCTAATTGTGCCACAAATTTGCATGATGCATAGTTCTCGGCTTGTTTCTGATAGTCTCGAATCCAGTTTTCACGGATCGCTAAACGTGCTTCACTCACTGGCCAGACGCCGAGTGTTAAGCGATTCACACCAATTCGCCAAGGTTTTGGGCTAATTCTGGCTCGGAAACAATTTTGATTCTTACACATTCGGATGTAGTTAGGATCCGCATGAATGGCATTGAATAATAATTGAGCTTCATCACTTTTAGGTTCAAAGGTTTGATGCATTGCCAAAACACGATAACCTTTTGGCGTGAGATAAACGCGTAAATGCCATGCGGGGTGCTGTTGAGAGAAATTTTGAATTGATGCAAATGCACGCTGTTCTGGTGTTCCAAATAACTTGCTTTGTACATAAAACAGGCCTTTGCCAACCAGCCCTGTCAAGATGAGGGAAACAATCACTCCGACTCCCAAGATCATCCATGAACCTAAGTAAGCAGCCCCAATACTCGTGACCAGTATTAACAATAAAAAAGCCAATAGATACAGTCTAAATCGAGGTGCGTATTCGAAATCGATATCTGCAAATAACACATCTGGGGTATTTAAGCATAATGCGCCGTAGGAATTTCGCGTGATAATGACATCGTCATGCTGAGCAATAATCTGTTCTCTGATTGGTACGCCTTCGGCACCATTGTAGGGAACTTTATGGTCGATTCTTCGAATATTTTCACCAGCCTTGATCCTTTCAATTGCCTCGGCAACACGTTGCTCGGCATGCGATTGCGCTGCTTCAAGGCTTTGATCTGACCAACCAAAGCGTTTAATGGTGTATTGTCGCCCTGCAATCTTGGTTTTTGTTTTAGCTTCTGCCCAATGCTGTGGAACGATCATTTTATTTTTCCTTATTCTGTTTATTGGACGACGAACTTTAGGTCCGTAAATTTAATCTGTGGTTTCTTTGGGGATTTGCCAGAACACCAAGGCGGTAATGACATTAATACAGCCAAGCGTAATCAAAGTGGCGTGGAAGGCGGTGCTAATCGAGGCACTGGAAAACTGTTGCCCAAATAGATTAATTAACGTTCCTGCCAAAGCGACCCCGATACTCATTGAAAGCATCATAATCATCGACAAGAAGCTATTGCCACTACTGGCATCCTGTTGTGCTAAGTCTTTCAGGGTCAGGGTATTCATGCCCACGAATTGCAGTGAATTGAGCGTACCAAAGATAAACAGATGCAGAACTTTCAACCATAAAGGTGTAGCGACGGTCATCAGTGAAAAACTGGCGATGCATAAACCAACCAAAACCGTATTGGTGAGTAGAAAACGACGATAACCGACTCGTTGGATCAGTGGACGGACGATGGGCTTGGAAAATAATGAACCCAGTACCATTGGAATCATCATTAAACCGGTATAGAAAGGTTCAAAGCCAAAGGCGACTTGTAGCATCAGCGGTAGAATGAAGGGAATGGCATTACTACCGAGGCGGGCAAAGAAATTGCCCAGTACGCCGATGGAAAAGATTTTGTAGCGAAATAAGCGACCATGAAACAGGGCGTTTTGATGCGTATGCGCATGGTAGGCATAAGCGCCAGCTGCCAACAGTCCCGAAATCAATAAAACCACGCTGATCCAGCGGGAATATTGCGATGCGGCTATATTTTCAATCCCGAGAGACAAGCCTACCATGGCGACCATTAACAGGATAAAGCCACTTAAATCGAAGGATTTGACACTTGGTTCTTTCTGGTTGGGCATGACTTTGAAGGTCATGATCATTCCCAAGATTCCCATCGGAATATTAATTAAAAAGATCCAGTGCCAAGTGGTCACTTCGACCAGCCACCCCCCTAAAGTCGGCCCCATTAACGGGCCAATCAAGCCTGCAAGACTCATCAGGCTCATCGCAGACAGGAATTGGGAGCGTGGAATCAGTTTTAACAGTGCCAAGCGCCCCACGGGCATTAGCAAGGCACCACCAACACCTTGAATGACGCGGAAAAATAATAATTGTTCTAGGTTTTGTGACAAGCCACAGCCCAGCGAGGCCAAGCTGAAAATCACCATAGAACTCAGATAAATATTACGGATGCCAAAACGATCGGCTAACCAGCCACTGAGCGGAATACAGGCCGCAACTGATAGCACGTAGGCCACAATGACGCCATGCATTTGCAGGGGATTTTCATTGAGTTGTACTGCCATGGCAGGAATTGCCGTGTTGACGATGGTGGTGTCCAAGGCTTGCATAAAAAAGCCAATCGAGACCAAGAGTACCAACATTCGGAATTCAGGCTGTACCGCTTGATGTGTTGTCGTTGTCATGAGCCATGATGGATAAAAAGGCAGTTTTAGTTTAATGCAACTGTGCGTGAAATAAAGCCTAAAATTGTCAAAGAGTGGTCATGAAACTGACATTAAAGTGTCATCGAATTTGCATCACCAACGACTAGATTAGCCATACAGAATAAATTGTATGGAATTTGATCATGAAATTTAAGATTTCAGTATTATTGACAGCGTTACTGTCGGTGGGGTTAGTGGCGTGTAATGATGACAACGACAATAACAACGCAAACACGCCAGCAGAAGTAGTTGAAACAACGCCTGAAACGATTAAGTTAAGTTTATTAGGACGTTATGAAACCAATGTCTTTGCCAAAAGTGCTGCTGAAATTCCCGCTTATGATGCTGCAAGCAAACGTCTCTTTGTGGTCAATGCCCAGAAAGGTTTGGTTGATGTTTTAGATGCCTCTAAACCTGAAAAACCTGTCCATGTTGCAGAACTGTCTGCCCGTACTTATTTAGCCAATTCGGAAGTGAACAGTGTTGCAGTGAAAAATGGCATTGTTGCAATCGCCGTTCAAGCCGAAAACAAAACTGATGCGGGCATCGTGGTATTTTTTAATGCCAAAGATTTAAGTTTTATTAGCAAGGTTGCGGTGGGTTCACTACCTGATATGTTGAGTTTTAGTCCCGATGGCAAAACCGTTTTAGTGGCCAATGAAGGCGAGCCAAATGATGACTACTCGGTTGATCCTGAAGGTTCAGTCAGCATTATTGATATCAGCAATATTCAACAACCGAAAGCCAGCGTAGCGGACTTTAAGGCATGGAATACGCAAAAGGCAGATTTAATCGCCAAAGGGGTACGTATTTTTGGGCCAAAAGCGAGTGTGGCTCAGGATTTAGAGCCTGAATATATAACCATTTCTGCAGACAGCAAAACGGCTTGGGTGACGCTTCAAGAAAATAATGCGATTGCTCGGATTGATATCGCACAGCAGAAAGTGACGGATATTTACCCATTGGGCTATAAAGACCATGGGCAAATTGGCAATGAACTGGATGTTAGTGATAAAGACAAAAAGATTGATATCAAGACTTGGGCTGGCTTAGCGGGTATGTATCAACCTGATTCGATTGCCAATTATCAAGCCAATGGTCAAACCTATCTGGTCACTGCCAATGAAGGCGATAGCCGTGAATGGTTGAAGGATTCCAAAGCCTATTATGCGGGCGATACCAGTAAAGGCTTTGTTGAAAATATTCGCATGAAGCATTTGTTTAACAGCAAAGGCTTTAATAAAGATGGTGATTATCCAGCGCATTTACAACAATTAGCAGCAGGGGTGAAAGGGGCAAAACTCAATCCAGTAACATTTGCGTATTGTGGTGCCACTGCGACAGCTGCGGGTGCATGTCGTGATGATGCTGCGCTGGGTCGTCTCAATATTGCGTGGAACATGGGTTATCAAACCAATGCCGATGGTTCAGCCAAACTGGATGCCAATGGCTTGCTGACTTATGACAAGCTTTATGCTTATGGCGCGCGTTCATTTAGTATCTGGAATACGCAAGGTCAGTTAGTTTGGGACTCTGGCAGCGAGTTTGAAAAGAAAACGGCTGAACTGTTCCCGAACTATTTTAATAGTGACCACGAAGCTGTGGCCTTTGATGACCGTAGTGATAATAAAGGCCCTGAGCCTGAGGGTATTGCTATCGGTACGATTGGTAAGAAAACCTTTGCTTTTATCGGTTTGGAACGAATGAGTGGAGTGATGGTGTATGACATTAGCGCACCGAATAAACCGAAGTTTATTGAATATTTTAGCACGCGTAATTTTGTTGAAACCGATGCGGCAAAACAGGGTGATTTAGGACCTGAAGGCTTGATCTTTATTGCTGCAAAAGACTCACCGAATGGCAAGCCTTTATTGGTGGTAGGGAATGAAGTCAGTGGTTCAACTGCGGTGTATCAGGTGAATGTAAAATAAGTTCTCAATATAAAAAAGCGGATCTCCTTGATCCGCTTTTTTATGGGGATGTTTTAGACTTCGATATGGCTGGGTGTGTTTAAGTTTTTAATCACACTTGAAATCTGTTCCAGTGTTTCGCAAATAATCACTTTGGCGCGATGCTGTGGCGGTAAAAAGCCTTCTTCTACCGCATGATCAAGCTGTGCAATCAAGGCATCATAAAAACGATTGACGTTATAGATGATCATCGGTTTCTGGTGCTGATTGAGCTGGCCCCATGTGGCAATTTCCAGAATCTCTTCAAAAGTTCCTAAGCCACCTGGTAAGGCAATAAAGGCACTGGCACGTTCAGCCATCAGTGCCTTACGTTCATGCATGCTGTTGACGATATGGAGTTCGGTCAGTTTATGGTGGGCAATTTCATAGTCCAGCATAAATTCTGGAATAACACCCACCACCTCACCACTATGTTCCAGTACGGTATCTGCCACTTGTCCCATCAGACCAATACTCGCGCCGCCATAGACAATACCAAAACCTTGGTTGGCAATATGCTGGGCAAGTTCAATGGCTTTATCTCGGTAAATTGGCTTGTTACCTGTACGTGAACCGCAATAGAGGGCAATCAGAGATTGAGTGGTGATGGGAGTCGGGTTAATGCTTTTTTTCTCTGTCATTCTTAATACACTATTCATTCGTTTATTTTCACCTTATCATTTTCACTGTGCTTGTCTAGGCTAAATCAGGTTTGTGACAGTTTTATGCACATTTTACATACAATGGGCTTTTAGCATGCCTGGAAAGAATTTGAAAACATCCTCAACATAAAAAAAGATGAATTTCACTGAAATCTTGCCTATACTGAAAATCCTTTTATTAATCTTTGTCCCTCTATGAGTAGTGGTTGTTGTCGCTCCGTATTGTTCTTATTTCCTAAAAAAAATGTTTTGGCTGTTTGTGCCGACCTTTTAAAATCTCAACTTCATAACAATATTGCTGATTTTGCAGAGGAGTCACCTCAATGATTCTGGAATGGATGTCAGATCCAGCTGCATGGGTTGGTTTAGCCACATTGGTGGTGCTTGAAATTGTACTAGGTATTGATAACCTTGTTTTTATTGCAATTTTGGCAGAGAAATTACCACCAGAACAACGTAATGCTGCGCGTAAAATTGGTCTGATTCTCGCCCTGTTAATGCGTTTGATCTTACTTGCTTCGATCGCATGGGTGGTGACATTAACCACACCGCTGTTCCATATTTTTGATCATCCATTTTCTGGACGTGACTTGATTCTACTGTTTGGTGGTGTGTTCTTATTATTTAAAGGCACCATGGAACTGCATGAACGCATCGAAGGAAAGCAAGCACATAAAGAAGAAAATCCAGTGCATGCCGTGTTCTGGATGGTGGTGGTACAGATCGTGGTTCTTGATGCGGTATTCTCGCTCGACAGTGTGATCACTGCAGTGGGAATGGTAAAAGAGCTTTCGGTGATGATGATCGCGGTTACGATTGCGATTGGTATCATGTTGCTAGCTTCACGTCCATTGATGGATTTCGTCAATAAGCATCCAACCGTGGTGATTCTGTGTCTTGGCTTCCTGATGATGATTGGTTTCTCATTGGTGGTCGAAGGCTTTGGTTTCCATATTCCAAAAGGTTATTTATACGCTGCGATTGGTTTCTCGGTGTTGGTGGAAATGGTTAACCAAACCATGCGCCGTAACCAAGAGAAATTGGTCACTACGACTGATCTGCGTTATCGCACCGCTTCCGCTGTATTGCGTATGCTTGGTAATAAGAGCAATGGTAATGAAAGTCAGAACAAGGAAGCTGAAGATGTGTTAGCAACACAGGCCTATGCCAAAGAAGTTTTTGATGAAGACAATGGGGTTTACCACAGTGTCTTGGTTCAAGGGGTATTGGGCCTATCTGAGCGTCCAGTCAAGTCGGTGATGACACCACGCCCAGAGTTAGAGTGGTTAGACTTGGATGATGATCCTGCCGAGTTAAAAGAACGTTTAATGGCGATGACCCATTCACGTTTGATCATTGCCCGTGGTGAGTTGGACAATATCGAAGGGATTGTGTTAACCCATAAAGTGTTGAATGAATACATCGAAACAGGTGCGATTGATTTTACCAAGCACCTACGTGAACCCGTGATTGTGCATGAAAATGCGCAAGTGTTGATGGTGATGGAACAATTACGCCAAGCACCGTTGCAAATGGCAATCGTATTGAACGAATATGGTTCGATTGAGGGGATTGCCACGCCGATTGATATGCTAGAAGCGATTGCAGGTGAATTCCCAGATGAAGACGAATTGGAAGCAACTGCGGAGAGTCTAGATGATGGTTCGATGTTGCTGGAAGGTTCAACCGATATTCGTCATGTGTCTTTGTTATTGGGCAAAGATTTGGTCGATGAAAGCGAAGAGTACTCAACGTTATCAGGTTATATCTTATTCCATTTAGGTCGCTTACCTGAAAATGGTGACATGATTGAAGTCGATGGCTATCGCTTTGAAGTGGTCACCATGGATGGGCACAAAATTGAAAAAGTGCGCATTCTTGCGAAAGAAAAAACGGTAGAGAAATAATTTAGTCGTTCCCGAACAGCCCTGAGTTTGACCTTTGTTTAACACTGGTTTGGTTCGGGGCTATTTTATTTGAGAGTTGCAAATGACATTGTCACAATACTGTCCTTGCGGACAGGGGCAATATGCTGCGTGCTGTCAGCCTTTACATTTAAAACAGCAGTTTGCTCAAACTGCCGAGCAATTAATGCGTTCACGTTATAGTGCCTTTGCCTTGCAGCAGATCGACTATATTTTGCAAACGACAGCTTTAGGGCAACAAAGCGCTTTAGATCGAGCTGCGATTGCCGACTGGAGCCAATCGAATCAATGGCTCAAACTGGACGTGGTGCAGCATCAGCCCAAGCTAGACAAAACCCATGCGCTGGTTGAGTTCAAGGCACATTATCATGATGGTACGCAAGCCCATATTCATCATGAAATTTCACATTTTGTATTACATCAACAGCAGTGGTATTTCCTTGACCCGACTCTGGGCATGCAAATCACCATGAAACAACCCTGCATTTGTGGCTCGGGGAAAAAATTTAAGCAATGTTGTGCACAATTCATCTAAGTTTGTCTTAGAATAGCGCACACTTTTACGCCTGATTTAGGGATGTAGGCAGATGTTACTCACCGTGATTTATATTATTGCCATTACTGCGGAAGCGATGACGGGCGCATTGTCCGCAGGTCGACGCAGTATGGACTGGTTTGGTGTGGTACTGATTGCCTGTGTCACGGCATTGGGCGGTGGCTCGGTACGTGATGTGCTACTCGGACATTATCCTTTAACCTGGGTCAAACATCCTGAATATTTGGTGCTGACCTGTATTGCAGCCTTCGTCACCATTATTATTGCTAAATGGATGCGCCATCTGCGCAATATCTTCTTGGTTCTAGATGCCTTGGGCTTAATCGGCTTTACCATTATTGGTTGTCAGATTGCTTTGTCGATGGGACATGGTTTTGTGGTGTCTGCGGTAGCAGGGGTGCTCACTGGGGTGTCGGGCGGTATTCTGCGTGATATCTTGTGTAATGACGTACCGTTGGTGTTCCGCCGTGAGTTGTATGCCAGTATTTCCTTTGTCGCCGTGATTTGTTATTGGGTCTGTTTGGAAGTTGGCTTGCCACACGATCTTACTGTGATTTTCACCTTGGTCTTTGGCTTTACGCTTCGTTTGATTGCGATTTATTTTGGTCTGGAAATGCCGAAATTTATCTATAAAGAAGATGATGCAGAATCTGCTTCCTCCACCGATGAGCATTGATTGGAAAGCATGCCTGCAATTTAGTTTTTTGCAGCTTTAATGCCTACTTAGAATTATTGAGCTTAAATATGATCACTTTTATACGATTATTAAATTAAAAATGAATCTTTTATCTGTGCAAGAAATGGCTCCCGAAGTAATGGAGTTAGATGTAAGTGAGCAAATAAAAACAGGACTTAATTATTGTCTAGGGCGCAATGGAGCCGTTCAAAATCTCTTGTTGGGTAGAAATTGGTTATGGATTGCTGCTACCTATAATCAATCACTTGTTGCTGAATATAATTGGGCTTCAACTTGGATGGCACAACCCATCTATAATGAAAATGACATGATTTATACTGAAGAGCTTGAGGTACTTGCTGAGCAAGGTAATTCTGCGGCGTTATATCTGTTAGGTGTTTACTATTCGGGTTCGAATGAAGATGAACATTTGGATATTGATCTTGCATTAAAATATTATGAGAAAGCCGTACAGCAGCAGTTTCCGCCTGCGATTAATAATCTTGCTGATAAATATGAAAATGGTACTGGCGTTGCAAAAAATTTAAAAATAGCCTTTGAGTTTTATTCTGCCGCAGCCAATCACGAAATTGCAGCATCTCAGTTTAGCTTGGGTCTTTTTTATTTAAAGGGGCTTTATGTTGAGAAAGATGAAGAAGTCGCTCGAGAGTGGTTAAAAAAGGCGGAGAAAAATGGCTGGTTTCCAGCATCAGAAATTCTATTAAATATGCTGCATTAAGCTTAACAAGACACCATTTGACGTTTAAACAACAACAAGGGCTTGTCACAACGCCTGCATCCACATAGCATACAAAACATTGACGATAATAAATGATTTTGGATGACTCGCTGAAATGACCAGCCTTGCACATCATGCAACAGAAAACCGTTCCGTAGCCGAATTCACTGAGCAGGCTTACTTGAACTATGCCATGTACGTGATTATGGATCGTGCATTGCCCCATATCAGTGATGGCTTAAAACCTGTACAGCGCCGTATTGTCTATGCGATGAGCGAGCTGGGTTTAAAGTCGACCGGTAAACCGAAAAAGTCGGCACGTACCGTTGGTGACGTACTCGGTAAATACCATCCACATGGTGACTCAGCCTGTTATGAAGCGATGGTATTGATGGCACAGCCATTTAGCTATCGTTACCCATTGGTGGAAGGTCAGGGCAACTGGGGTTCACCTGATGACCCAAAATCATTTGCGGCCATGCGTTATACCGAAGCTAAACTTTCGGCTTATAGTGAGTTATTACTGAGCGAACTCGGACAGGGTACCAGCGAATGGCAGGATAACTTTGATGGTTCGATGAAAGAGCCAATCACCTTACCTGCACGTATTCCCAATATTTTATTGAATGGTACCACGGGGATTGCGGTGGGGATGGCAACCGATATCCCGCCACATAACTTGCGTGAAGTGGTGAAGGGTACGATTGCACTGATTCGCAATCCTGAAACCACAGATGAAAAATTAGCAGAATATATTCCTGCACCAGATTTACCGACCAAAGCCGAGATTATTACGCCGCCTGAAGAATTACTGAAAATTCAAACCACAGGTCGTGGTAGTTATCGTGTTCGAGCAGTGTATACGGTCGAGAAAAATGAAATCGTGATTAGCGAATTGCCGTATCAGGTTTCAGGTTCTAAAGTTGTGACTCAAATTGCCGATCAAATGATTGCCAAGAAGTTGCCACTGGTGGCAGATATTCGAGATGAATCTGATCATCGCAACCCAACCCGTTTGGTGATTGTACTGCGTTCTAACCGTGTCGATGCAGAAACGGTGATGAGTCACTTATTTGCAACCACGGATTTAGAATCCAGTTATCGAGTCAACCTGAACATGATTGGGGCGGATGGTCGTCCACAGGTGAAATCGATTCGCCGCATCTTGTTAGAGTGGATTGAGATTCGTAAGCAAACGGTAACGCGTCGTTTGCAATACCATTTAACCAAAATTGAAAAGCGTTTACATATCTTGGCAGGTCTTTTAATTGCCTACCTAGATATTGATACTGTGATTCGTATTATTCGTGAAGAAGACCAGCCAAAACCTGTATTGATGCAGCATTTTGGTATTGATGAAATTCAAGCTGAAGCCATTTTAGAACTCAAGCTTCGCCATTTAGCCAAACTTGAAGAAATGGAAATTCGCCGTGAGCAAGAAGAACTGGAAGCCAAAGCTGCCATTATTCGTGAGCAATTGGCAAATCCAGAATCATTGAAAAATTTGATTATCGGTGAATTAAAAGAAGATGCGAAAAAATTTGGTGATGATCGCCGTTCACCAATCGTGGTCCGTGCAGATGCGGTACAGATTAAAGAACAAGATTTAATGCCAGCCGAAGCGGTGACCGTGGTGTTGTCGGAAGCAGGTTGGGTCCGTGCAGCTAAAGGTGCGGAAGTGGATGCTGCTAATCTTAACTTCCGAGCTGGCGACCAGTATTTAAGTCATGCAGTCGGTAAAACCAATCAACGCGTGTACTTCTTGGATGAAACTGGGCGTAGTTATGCCTTGCCAATTAGCAGCTTACCGTCAGCGCGTGGTTTAGGTGAGCCGCTTAGTTCTAAACTGTCTCCAGCCAGTGGGGTTTCATTTATCCAAGTCTTTATTGATGACGATAATAATGAATTACTTGCGGTCAGTTCTAAAGGTTATGGCTTTAAAACCCAAGCTGCACAATTGGATACCAATGCCAAAGCCGGTAAGGCATTCTTGACGGTTGCAGATAAGGGAACAGCTTTACCACTGCTTCCGATCCAGCAAGCAAGCCATGTTGCGATCCTCAGTTCATCAGGGCGTTTACTGATTATTGATTTAGCAGAACTTCCTGTTCTGAATAAAGGTAAAGGTAACAAGTTGATACAACTTGATGAAAAAGAGCAAATTTTATCCATGACAACCCTGAGTTTAGATGAAATAATCCAAGTCGCTGCAGGACAACAGCATCTAAAACTGAAAGGGGACGATCTTCAAAAATATCTAGGAAAAAGAGCAACAAAGGGGCAACTTTTACCACGTGGATATCAAAAAGCAAATAGACTCTTCATTCAGAGATAAGGCTAGTATTCTGTGATACAAATACGTTATATATGGCAATGTATTCATATTGTTTGAATAGATTGACAGGGCAATTCAAAAAGTTAAAAAAAATGTTTTGTCATGGACGTAACGTTGTTACATTTTTAAGGATTACCACTCGGAGATAATGGCATTATGGAAAAGATTTGGTTTGCTGAATACCAAAAGACAGGAATTCCAGAAACAGTTGAACTGCCTGCTGAAAACACCTCACTTGTTGATATTTTTGAACGCAATTTCCAAAAATTTGGTTCACGCGATGCCTTTATCTTCATGGATAAAGTTTTAACATTTAATGAATTAGAAGTCGCTAGCCGTAAATTCGCTGCTTATTTACAAAGCTTAGGTTTAGCAAAAGGAACGCGTGTTGCGGTGATGATGCCGAACGTTTTCCAATATCCAGTGGTGGCTTTAGGTGTGTTCCGTGCAGGTTTGGTACTTGTAAACGTGAACCCACTGTATACAGCGCGTGAGCTTGAGCATCAATTGAATGACTCTGGTGCTGAAGCGTTGGTGATCATTGAAAACTTTGCCAGCGTTTATCAAAGCATTATTGGTAAAACACCTGTGAAGCATGTTGTGGTGGCTTCTGTGGGTGATATGTTGGGTACCTTAAAAGGGACACTGGTCAACTTCGTTTTACGTAAAGTACGTAAGCAAATTCCTGCATGGAATATCCCAGGCCATACCAAATTTAATGCTGCATTAAATAAAGCCAATCCAAGCAATTATAAACGTCCAAGCTTAACTTTAAGTGATACTGCAGTACTCCAATATACGGGTGGTACCACAGGTGTTTCTAAAGGTGCTGAACTGACGCATCGTAACCTTGTCGCGAACTTACTGCAGTGTGAAGCGATTTTCTCAAGTAAGTTTGGTGCTTCTGATAGTGCTAAAGGTGATCGCATCGTTTGTGCATTACCGCTGTATCACATCTTTGCATTCATGGTGTGTGCGCTTTACGGTATGTACAAAGGTCAAGCCAATATCTTGATCCCGAATCCACGCGATTTACCAGCAGTGGTTGGCGAGTTACGTAAATATCAACCTTCTTTCTTCCCAGCGGTAAACACCTTGTTTAATGCTTTGGTGAATAACGAAGAATTCAAACAGCTTGACCATAGCAATCTGAAGATGGCAATGGGCGGTGGTATGGCAGTATTGCCATCGACTGCAGCAGCATGGAAAAAGATCACAGGTACAACCATTATCGAAGGTTATGGTTTATCTGAGACTTCGCCTGTTGCAACAGCGAATCCACCTGCAACAACTGAATTCAGTGGCACGATTGGTATCCCATTGCCATTAACTGAAGTTGCGATTTTGGATGATGACGGTAACGAAGTTGCACTGGGTGAACAAGGTGAAATCTCGATCCGTGGCCCACAAGTGATGAAGGGTTATTGGAATCGTCCAGATGAAACTGCGAAAGTGATGACGGCTGACAATTACTTCCGTACGGGTGATATCGGTGTGATGGATTCACGTGGTTATGTGAAGATTGTTGACCGTAAGAAAGACATGATCTTGGTGTCTGGTTTTAACGTTTACCCAAGTGAAATTGAAGAAGTGATTGCGAAACATCCAAAAGTATTGGAAGTGGCTGCAATTGGCGTTCCAGATGAAAAATCAGGTGAAGTGCCAAAATTATTCATTGTGAAAAAAGATCCATCTTTAACCACTGAAGAAATTATTGCTTATGCAAAACAAAACCTAACAGGCTACAAGTGCCCACGTTATGTTGAGTTTATGGAAGAATTACCGAAATCTAACGTAGGTAAAATCTTACGTAAAGATTTACGTAAACCCGCTTAAGAATCCCACCTAGCCTCCCTTTAAAAAAGGGAGGTACTGGAAAAGCGCCGCAATTGCGGCGCTTTTTTATTTGGATTTATTTAGTACTATTATTTGATTTCATTAACCAACGGTCGATATAAGGACGTCCGATTCCAACAATGCCGACAAATACCACCATAGTTGCCAATTGAAAGCGTAAACGGGTTGGGTCAATGCCATTAAAGCTAAAATAATTATCGGCAACAGCATATAGCACAATCACTGCGAGCCAGTGCCAGAGTGTTAAGCGATAAATACCAACAGCATAAAAGGCCACTGTTAGAATCACAAATGTCCCCAGAGTTGACTGCCAATTCAGATTGGCACAAATCACACTGAGTAAAAATGCCATGATTGGGAGCACGACTTTCAAGACACGATCAACCAAAAGCTGATGTTGTCGTTGCTGTGCCAAAACATCAAACATTTCTTTTTGATCTTGCTGTTGCATAGTTTGACCTTAAAACTGTATGAAAAAACACAACTTTTACACAAAAACGCGGTGTAAAAGAAACGCTTGTAGAACAAGCATAAATGAAAGTTCAATAAATTATAGATTATGATAGCATGATCAGAAGAACTTCAAATGATGGATCTCAGCATGCAAGGTATTAGCGGCATTATATTGATGATTATAGTCGCATGTTTGTTGCCGTATGTGTTTACCTTGATTGCGAAATCAAAAGGTGGTTTTCAAGCAAAAGATAATCAAAATCCGCGTGAGTTTTTAGCCAAAACCACGGGCTTGTCGGCACGTGCCAATGCAGTACAGCAAAACAGTTTTGAAAGCCTGCCTTTGTTTATCGCTGCAATCCTGATGGCTGAATATATGGTGGTACCAGAACGCTTTATTCTGACCCTCGGCTGGGCCTATATTGTATTTCGTGTGATTTATGGGCTCTGTTATTTAGCCAATCTTGCGACATTACGTTCCATCATCTGGTTTTTCTCTCTGCTTTGTCCAATTTTACTGTTCGTGATTACCATCAAAATGACCTAATACTACTGGCTATAAAATTCTCCAGCTGTATATATATCTAGCATCATTTTCATTGTATTCACGTTATAATCTGTCCGATTTACATCTGACTTCACAATATTAAACGAGTGTTGATATGAGCTATAGCAATATTCCTGCGGGTAAAGACGCACCAAACGACATCTATGTCATCATTGAAATTCCTGCAAATGCAGCACCAATCAAATATGAAATCGATAAAGATTCAGATGCGTTATTTGTAGACCGTTTCATGGGTACAGCAATGTTCTACCCAGCAAACTACGGTTATGTACCAAATACATTGTCTGAAGATGGTGACCCATTAGACGTACTTGTTGTAACTCCACACCCTGTTGCTGCTGGTTCTGTGATTCGTTGCCGCCCAGTCGGTAAATTGAAAATGGAAGATGATGGTGGTATTGATGCGAAACTTATCGCTGTTCCACACGAAAAATTATCTCCACTGTATAAAGATGTTCAAGAATATACGGATCTTCCACCGTTATTGATCAGCCAAGTTGAGCATTTCTTTGCTCACTACAAAGATTTAGAGCCTGGTAAATGGGTAAAAATCAGTGGCTGGGAAGGTGCGGATGTTGCGAAAGCAGAAGTACTTAAAGCGATTGAAGCGGCTAAAAAGTAATTTTAGTCGGTGTGATCAGTTCCTATTCATTTAGTAGCTGATCATAAAAAAACTCCATTCATTCGAATGGAGTTTTTTTATTGCTTGATCAACTGTGAATTAGAATAATTTCACAGGAATATCAAGCCAGATACGCCATTCGTTGGTGTCACCAATGTAGGCATTTGTTTGATATTCATCGCTTGCACGGTAGTAAGAATGACGTAAACGTAAGCTTGCGTCTTTAGCAAAACCAGATTGAACGGTGTATTTCACTTGGTTAAAGAATTCACGTTCTTTGGCATTGTCAGTCAAGTTCTTAACTTTGATGTCCCAACCGTAAACATACGCAGTGGTCCAGCTTAAACCTGGAACGCCATAGCTACCAAAATCGACGTTATATTGAAGCTGTGCAGATTTTTCACTGTTACCAATGAAGTCAGACAGGTAAGAGTTTGGCAAATAGATACTTTGTGCACCATCAGCATTCTCACCATAGTCATAACCGGTATTGCCATTGTTTTGTTGGTAAGCCAACATCACGCTGTGCGGACCTGTGTTATACGTTGTAGAAAGCGCCCAAATGGTATTTTTACGATTAGACAAATCATCAGTTGTACTTGAATACGTACTGCCTTTTTCATCCCACTTGGTGTGATATGCGCTTAAGTCATAAGTCAAACCACTGTTTTTATCTAATGGCTGCTTATAGTTCACATTGATATAATGACGATCCAACTTATCTTTGCTGTCTAAGCCAAAGTAAGCGGCATTTAAGTTGTCATCAAATTTGTATTTTGCGCCCCAAACCACAGCACGATCTAGACGACGGCCATCGGTATTGATCTGATCTGAGTATTGGTCTTTGGTGAATTTACCCGCAGTTAACTCTAAACCATCAATTTCACGGCTAGTTGCCAAAACACCTTCAAAGTATTCAGGAACCAAACGTGTGGTATTGCTGGCTAAGACAGGGATGTCTAAAACTTGAGTACCGTAGGTCACGGTTGTATTAGAAATACGTGCTTTTACAAAACCGCCACCACGTGCCCAGTGATCATAAGCTGAGCCGTCTGGATGCTTCGGAATCATACCGTTGCCAGAGTTGTTGTTTGAGCCTAATTTAAAAGAGCCATCACCGATAACACCTGCACCAAAGCCAACTAAACCTTGAGTAAAACCAGTTTCCAGTTTCACCATTGCCGTCTGAGCATATGAGCTTGTGTCTTCGACACCATTCTTTTTGTCACGATTTAAATAACCAGTACGGAATAAAATATCCCCTTTGGCATCTTCAACAAGTCCTTTTGCTTCGCTTTGTTCGCTTGCATATGTTGAGGTAATTAACGCGGCATTAATCAAAACCGCTAAAGTAAGTTTATTTGCCTTTGGCATAGCTCGCCTCATTAAAAAAATTAAATTTGGGATAAGACCGAAATTTTGACCAATTGTATAAGTTATGCGTAAAAAAGATAGATTTTTATTAAAATAATTTAATTATTATTAAATAAAATACTTATATAATTTTATGATTTGTTTCTCGTTTAAAAAGTCACCAAAATAAATTTAAATATATGTTTTTAATGATTAATTTGTTTTATTTTGGTTGCAAACTAAACTGTTTATTTTTTGATTTATTTTTATGAAAATATGTGATTTATTGCTGTATTTTTTCTTTTTATTGAAAGAGTTATTTTTCCTTTGTTTAAAAAACAATCGAGTCGATTTGCAAAAAATGACATCCCGACGAATGACAGTGACTGACCAATCCAATAGTTACAGCGCTTCAGGCTGATTTAAGTTTTTTGTTCATGCACCTTTATAGAACATTGCTGCTTTTTACGGCATAACGCCGATCTTTTAAGCATTTCGAATGATTTTGTTTTTATGAACATGCCTCTTTTTTGTGCAAAAAATATGCTTAAAATTTCTGTTGCCTTGAAATCGCTCAAAAAATAAAAAGATTTCCTGACAAAGCGCAATTCGGAGGCATTGATATTGTTGTATCGGCACTTTTATGGAACGGAATCGAGATTTGACGTACTTTTTCTAAAGTTGGCACAGCAATTGCTAATTACTTTGCGATGCAATTTAAAACATAAATCAGTCGAATATCCATCATGGGGGAGATCAATATGATGAAATTTGCATGTAAAGCGATCGCGTTGAGTATTTGTGCAGTGACTTCGACTTTTGCTATGGCGGAAGAAACAAATACATTATCTCAATACGGCCTTAGCTTTTCTGGAACCGCTGCGTTAACGACAGATTATCGTTATCGTGGTATTACTCAAACTGAGGGTGATCCTGCAGTGCAAGGTGGTTTTGCATTGACACATTCATCTGGTTTATATGCGGGCGTATGGGCTTCAAATGTACATTTCAGTGCGGATAACCCAACTCATTTAGAGCTTGACCCTTATGTCGGTTATGCAACTGAACTTCCTTTTGCCAGTAAACCAACTTTAGATGTAGGTTTATGGTACTACGGTTATCCAAGTTCATCAGATTCTAACTGGTTAGAGCTCTATGCAAAATTAGGCTTTAAAAATGTCTTGGCATCTGGTGATAGTCTATTGGGGAGTTTGAACTATACCAATGATTTTGCTGGTTTGGATGAGAATGGTTGGTATGTCAACGCGACTTATAATATTCCTTTTGCAGATACAGGATTTGGTGGTGTTGCGAGTGTAGGTTATACCAAAGTGGATAACTACGACTTTAGCGATACAGATGGTGAAGATGACAACTATGTTGATTGGAAAGTTGGTGTGACTTATAGCGTCAAATCAGTATCGGGTTTAACCGCTGAGCTTGCTGCGGTCGGCACTAATATTGATGCAGATTTCCAACCGTATAAACGTGGTACAGAGACTGGCGCAGTATTTACCTTAACCAAAGCTTTCTAAGTTTCGGTTTGTTAAAGCGTCATAAAAGGCCAGCCACCATGCTGGCTTTTTTATTTTATACGTTTGGTGATTGACTCGTTCTGGTTCTGTACTTTATGACCGATTTAAAAGAGAGAGAATCCCATTCTTAAAATGAGAAAAACGAGCAGGATCAGAAAAAACCATCGGATAAATTGGCTACCATAACGCAATGCCAGAAAAACACCCGCGAAGGAACCCAGCACATTGCACAAGGCAACGATTAAACCGATTTGCCAGAGCACATGACCTGTGGGAATAAAAAATAAGAGTGCTGAACTAAAGGTGCCAATATTCACGATTTTGGCCGATGCCGAGGCATTGAGAAAATCAAAGCCGAAAACCTTTACAAACAGAAAAAGCAGGAAGCTACCGCTACCTGGCCCAAAAACACCATCATAGAATCCAATCAACCCGCCAAAAAAGATGCCCAGAGAGATTTCTTTATGCCCGCATTTCACATAGCTACTGCGCGCTCCTAAGTCTTTCTTTAAAAAAGTATAAATGGCCATCAGAATGAGTAAACAGAAAACCACATAGCTCATGAGCTGCTTTGGAACATGGGCCGTTGTCATTGCACCCGCAAATGCACATATAAATGCTGCAAGCATGGTGGGAATCAGCAGCTTCCAGACAAAATTAATTTTATGTACATATCTAAAAAATGAGGCGGTGGTTCCAGCCCAAACTGCTAATTTATTGGTGCCAAAAACGGTTGCGATATTGTGTTGAGGCAAGGCATGTAACAGCGCCGGAATTTGGACTAAACCGCCACCACCTACTGCGGCATCGATCAGACCTCCACAGAAGGCAAAGAGTCCTAAAATAAATAGGGCGGTTTGATCAATCATAAAAATCAGCCAGTCTGAGGAAAAAAATGATGTTGTTGTATGTACTTTATTCAGTGTTTTAAATCAGAATCTAACCGAATGATTAAAACATCGCTTGCTTAGTTTTGTTGTTTTTTTATGCAGATTGATAATAAAGGTTTGAATGCATGAAAGTTCTTTGCTCGGCTAAAACAGTGCTTTTTGTGCGCTATGTCGAGCATCAATAGCCCATTTTGGTTGCAAGATTTACAGTTCAAATGTCGTTATAAACTCAAAGCTTCACTTTGTATTTTCTTATTCATTGATTTTATTGCTATTTATTTATTGTTTGAGCTTGGCACAGCATTTGCTAAATAGCTGGTGATGCAATTTAAAGCTTAGAAATCAATTGAGTATCTAAAATATAGGGGGAGACCAATATGATGAAATTTGCATGTAAGGCTGCGGTACTGGGAATGCTGACCACAGCATCAACATTAAGTTTGGCTGAGGAGAGCAAACTCCCTTTTCCAGGCACTGTGACGGGGAATGTCAATGTGGTATCAAGCTACAATTTACGTGGGATGACCAACTCACCAGAAAGTGATACACCCGCAGTTCAAGGTGGACTGGATTATAGTCATGACAGTGGATTTTATTTGGGTTATTGGTTTTCAACTTTAACCGCCGCCTATGCTGATTTTAATACTTCGCCCACTGATGTGAAGGAAGAGAAAAAATCCTTCGAAAACGATTTTTACGCGGGCTATAAAGGCAAAATTACCGAAGATCTTGGCTATCAAATTGGGGGAACGATTTATTACTATTATCCAGGTTGGGAATCGACAGGTTATGAAACTATCTTGGGTTTGAGCTATAAAGATTTTAGTATTACCGCACAGACTTTATTAAATAACGTCACCTTCGGAAATAAGGGCGATACCTATTTCTTGGCGACCTATGCGCCAAAACTGGCAGGGGGCTTTACTGCTAAAGCGCAAGTTGCAGCCTATTATTATGGCGACGACGATGAATATCTGGCTTACCAAGCCAAAGCTGGCGATGTGACCAAAACCGATTTTGCCTTCCGTCATGCAACGCTAGGTTTATCGCACCCATTGGGCAATACTGGCGCAACGTGGAGTCTGGATTATATTTTTGGCGGCTATACTCGTGATGAAACCAAACAAAAGAATAAAGTGGTGTTAGCTTTAGGTTATGCTTTCTAACTGGGCCTGAGCCATAAAAAAGCGACCTCAAGGTCGCTTTTTAGCTTTGCTGACTGCGATAGGACAAGGCTTCAGTGATATGACTGCTACTGATGAGTTCACTTTCAGCTAAATCTGCAATGGTTCGAGCCACTCTTAATACCCGATGATAGGCACGAGCAGAAAGGTTGAGCCGCTGTTGTGCCATTTCAATAATTTTGGTCGAGCTGTCATCTAATAAGGCATGCTGTTCCAATAATTTGGGAGAGAGCGCCTGATTTAAACAATCTTGTCTTTGGATCTGTTTTTCATATGCATGGATGACACGTTGTCGAACTGTGTCGGAGTTTTCGGTTGGGCTTCGATCCTGTAATTCTTGTGCCTGTAAGGGTGGTACATCAATGTGCAAATCAATACGGTCTAATAAAGGTCCTGAAATTCGGTTTTGATAACGTTGAATGCTGTCTGGCGAACATTGGCAACGGCTATCCTGATTAAAGGCATAACCACATGGGCAGGGATTCATCGCTGCAATAAATTGAAAATTTGCAGGAAAAGTCATCTGTCGTGCCGCACGTGAAATCACGATTTCTTTGGATTCCAGTGGTTGGCGCAGTACCTCAAGCACCTTGCGATCAAATTCGGGTAATTCATCCAAAAATAGCACCCCTAAATGCGCTAAGGTGATTTCGCCAGGTTTGGGTTGAGAACCACCACCCACCAAAGCGATTGCGGAGGCAGTATGGTGCGGGGCGCGGAAAGGTCGCTGTCCAAAAGTATGCGGTGCGTTGGCAACTGAGTAGATACTGGCGACTTCAAGATTCTCACGTGCATTGAGCGGAGGCAAAATAGAGGGCAGTCGTGAAGCTAACAGGGTCTTTCCAGTCCCCGGTGGCCCTTTAAATAATAAAGAGTGTCCGCCTGCGGCAGCAATTTCCAAAGCACGCCGCGGGCGGAGCTGTCCTTTTACATCGGCAAGATCAAATTGATAAGAGGAGGCGGCTGCAGTTGTTCTTTGTGGTGCAGCTTGAATCTGGGAATTGCCCGAAAAATGTGCACAAACTGCTTGTAGATGATCGGCAGCATAGACTTCAAATTCTGGCAGTTGATTGGCTTCATCCAAATTTGCAGTTGGCAGTAATAAGTGATGTTGTGCCTGTTGGCAGGCCATCGCAATGGTTAAGGCTCCTGAAATGGGACGCAAGTGTCCATCCAGTGCCAGTTCACCAATAAATTCAAAACCTTCGGTGCTATTTTCGGCTAATTGACCTGATGCAATCAGAATACCGAGTGCAATCGGTAAGTCGAGTCTGGAACCATCTTTAGGTAAATCCGCAGGCGCTAAATTAATGGTTAAGCGCTTGGTTGGAAACTGAAAACCGCTATTAATGATGGCTGAACGGACACGATCTTTACTTTCGCGGACTGCCGCTTCGGGTAAACCGACAATTGTGAGTGAAGGCAAACCTGAACTGATGTGGACTTCAACTTCGATTTGCGGGGCATGTAGCCCCAATAAGCCTCGTGTATAAATCTTGGCAAAAGACATCTTATTATTGTTCCATTGTGGTGCTTTATTTTTAATCATTTTTCGGTGCTGATTGCACCGAATTGGTGCTTATTTTTTGTTCTGAACGATTTCTTCTAAAATTTTCATTTGCTGTTGCAGTTCAGAGAGGCGCTGATTGGCTGTATTCAGTGCAATTCTTTGACGGTCGAGTTCTTGTTTAGAGACAAGGTCTAGTTTTTCGATACTTTCATTCAATAAGGCACGTAAGTTTTTTTCTAAATCTTTTTTAGGTTGATCAACTTGCTGCAAAATTGCCTGTAAAAGAGTCTCAATCATAAAGTGCTCAATAGGTTATGTATATTTGCTGCCCAGTGTATCACTGCTGCAAGCAATCCTCTAGCACAGTTCGGGACAGAAGGATGAGTGACTCTCTGATTTCATTCAATATCGCGAAATGAAACTTATTTTCGATGCACTATCTACATCTTGCAGGCTAAATAGGTTATAAAGAAAGCTTGTGCTCAATATTTAAAAACCCCCAACCTTTAAATATTGGCATGAAAATTGAACATAAAACCTTACTGGTGAAAATAAGCCGAAGGAAAACAAACATGAAGCTTGTAACTGCAATTGTAAAACCATTCAAATTGGATGATGTGCGTGAAGCACTCTCTGAAATTGGTGTTCAAGGGATTACCGTAACCGAAGTCAAAGGTTTCGGACGTCAAAAAGGGCATACAGAACTGTATCGTGGTGCAGAGTATGTGGTTGATTTCTTACCGAAAGTGAAGATTGAGATTGCAATTAGTGATGAAATGGTTGATGCCGTCATTGAATCGATTACTCGTGTCGCAAGCACAGGCAAAATTGGTGATGGAAAAATCTTTGTCACGAATTTAGAGCAAGTGATCCGTATTCGTACGGGTGAAACTGGGCCAGATGCTGTCTAAATTGGCACAAACTTTGCTGAGTTAGAAATAAGAGATATAGCTCACAAAATAAGGTTGGGGGACACGAATGAAAAAAATGCTTATGGCGCTCAGTCTATCTGGCGCACTCTTAGGTGGTTCAGCGGTGGTTTGGGCAGAAGATGCTGCATCAACCCCGGCAACTGAACAAACTGTAGCTGTAGTTGCAGATACAGGTGCTGCGACAACGGAAGTTGTTGCCGTTGAAGCACCTGCTGCTGAAGAGGCTGCTCCAGCCGCTACTGCGACAGTCGATACCGGCGATACAGCTTGGGTTCTTGTTTCAACAGCACTGGTTCTGTTGATGACTATTCCTGGTTTAGCGCTGTTCTATGGGGGTATGGTTCGTAAGAAAAACGTCCTCAGCACCATGATGTTCAGCCTTTCTGCGGCCATCTTGGTTAGTTTAATTTGGGTGATTGTCGGTTACTCATTGGCTTTCTCTGGTACAGGCGCTTATGTCGGCGACTTGAGCAAAGCGCTGCTGAATGGGGTTGCATTTGATGCCTTGAGCGGCACAATTCCTGAAAGTTTATTTGTTGTTTTCCAAATGACCTTTGCCATCATTACTGTTGCGATCATTAGTGGTTCGATTGCTGATCGTATGAAATATTCAGCGTTCATGGCATTTATCGCAGTTTGGGTGATCTTGGTGTATGCACCAATTACTCACTGGGTTTGGGCGGCTGATGGTTGGTTATTCAAAAAGGGCGCATTAGACTTTGCTGGTGGTACCGTTGTGCATATCAACGCAGGTGTTGCAGGTTTGGTTGCCGCTTATATGTTAGGCAAACGTACTGGTCTTGGTCGTGAATCGATGGCACCGCATAACCTGACTTTAACTGTGATCGGTGCGAGCTTGATTTGGGTGGGTTGGTTCGGCTTTAACGGTGGTAGTGCTTTAGGTGCGGGTGCACGTGCAAGTATGGCCATCTTAGTGACTCAAGTTGCTGCTGCCGCTGCTGCATTCTCTTGGTTGATTGTAGAACGTCTAATTCGTGGTAAGGCATCGGTACTTGGTGGTGCTTCAGGTGCAGTCGCTGGTTTGGTTGTAATCACACCTGCAGCTGGTTTCGTTGGTGTTGGCGGTGCCTTAATCATGGGCCTGATCGGTGGTGTGGTCTGTTTCTGGGGGATTACTGCACTGAAACGCCTGCTTAAAGCGGATGATGCCTTGGATGCATTTGGTTTACACGCAGTCGGTGGTATTGTTGGTGCGATTCTAACAGGGATCTTCTATAGCGATGAAATCATCAAAGCAGCGAATGTTACGTTAGATCCGACTTTTGCTGGACAATTGTGGGTACAAATTGAAGGTGTGTTAGCGACAATCGCGTATAGCGCAATTGTGACCTTCATTATCCTGAAAGTAATTGATTTGGTAATTGGTATCCGTGTTAGCGCTGATGATGAGCGTATGGGTCTTGACCTAAGCCAACATGGCGAACGTATCGAATAATTGGCACAACATGCGATTTAGAAAACAGCCCCATCGGGCTGTTTTTTTATGGCTTTAGACGACTGGTTCTGCAATTGCAGAAACTTTGCTACACTTAAGCAAAGAGAGTAAATAATCACGCCACTATGCATTGTCCATTTTGTAACGCCGCTGATAGTAAAGTCATAGACTCGCGTTTGGCTGCCGAAGGCTGTCAGATTCGTCGTCGTCGTGAGTGTGTCATTTGTGGAGAGCGTTTTACCACCTTTGAAAGTTATGATGTGGTGATGCCACGAGTGATTAAATCTGACGGTAAAAATGAGCCGTTTGATGAGGCAAAATTGCGCCGTTCTCTGATGCATGCCTTGCAAAAACGCCCAGTTACGCAAGAACAAATTGAAACTGTACTCAGTGATATTCAATCGCAGATTCGCCGATTGGGCGAACGTGATGTCAAGTCCAGAACCATTGGTGAAATCGTGATGCAGGCTTTATTTGCCTTGGATCATGTTGCCTATGTTCGGTTTGCCTCGGTCTATCAAGATTTCCAAGACGTAGAAGCATTTCGTCACCAGATTGAACAAATGCAACAACGTGAAAACGAAGCTTAAATTAGAGAAACCATGTCTGAACTTACCCAAGATCACTTATCTGAACAACAGTACTGGATGCAACAGGCGATAGCCTTGGCTCGACGAGGGCAGTATTCGACCAAGCCGAATCCGAATGTCGGTTGTGTCCTCGTCAAAGATGGACAATTGATTGGCGAGGGCTACCACCCTAAAGCAGGCCAACCGCATGCCGAAGTCTTTGCTTTACGTCAAGCGGGAGACAATGCTCAGGGTGCAACTGCGTATGTAACCTTGGAACCATGTGCGCATTATGGTCGAACACCCCCTTGTGCCGAGGCATTGGTCAAAGCTCAAGTGAAGAAAGTGGTGGTGGCTTGTTCAGATCCAAATCCTTTGGTGGCAGGTAAAGGCGTCCAGATTTTACAAGCTGCAGGTATAGAGGTTGAAACGGGTGTTTGTGCTGAAACAGCAAAAACGCTCAACATGGGCTTTTTAAAAGCCATGTCAACGGGCCTGCCTTATGTGCGTTTAAAAATTGCCTCTAGCTTGGATGGCCGTACCGCGATGGCATCAGGTGAGTCAAAATGGATTACCGGCACAGCAGCACGCCAAGATGTGCAGCACTGGCGTGCCATCTCAGGCGCAGTCATTACGGGAATTCAAACGGTTTTAGCCGATGATTGTGAATTGAACGTACGTGCATTAGATGGAATTGAACTGAGCACGGTGGTTCAACCTAAGCGTATTGTGCTGGACCGCCAAGGACGACTGCCGTTGAGCGCCAAGATTTTACAAAATCCCGAAACTGTCATGGTGATGACACCATTTCGTCAAGAACTTGCAGATATAGGCGTGATACAATTGCCACCGCAAGCTTTAAATCAATTATTGCAGACCCTAACTCAACAGTACCAAATTTATGATGTATTGGTTGAGGCTGGTGCAACCTTATCGACCGCCTTTTTACAACAAGGTTTGGTTGATGAAATGATTAGTTATGTTGCACCTACTGTACTCGGCCAATCTGCCCGTGCGATGTTCAATGCTGAATTTAGCCAAATGGCAGAGCAACTGCGTTTCGAGTTGGTCGATGTAACCCAACTTGGGCAAGACATTCGCCTAAGATTGCTCCCTATCCAAGAGATGATATGAATCCAGAACCATCGGTTTATCACAAACGTCGTCATGCCGCACGTACGACTGATGAATATCTTTTTCATCAGTTAGTGCCTTATCTGGGCAATAAGCGTCGACTGCTTCATCTGATTTTAGAAGCACTTGAGATTACAGGCACACTGAACAGCAAAAAAAAGAATCCACCGATTTTCGCGGATTTCTTTGCTGGGAGTGGTGTCGTCTCGCGTTTGGCACGTCAGAATGGTTATCGTGTGATTGCCAATGACTGGGAACCGTATAGCCATGCACTCAACCACGCCATTTTGGCTTGTGTCGATGCACCTGCTTTTAAAGAATTGGGTGGCTATCAAAAGGCCATTGATTACCTGAACCGTTTGCCTGAAGTGAAAGGCTGGGTTACGCACAACCTATGTCCGCGTAATGATGATGTTTATGATCCTGCCCGTGACCGTTTATTCTTCAAACGCCGCAACGGCATGCGTATTGATGCAATCCGTCAGCAGATAGCAACATGGCAAGCACAAGGCGCCATCAATGATGTGGAAATGAGTGCGTTATTGGCGCCACTGCTGTATTCCGCAAGCTTTGTCAGCAATACCAGTGGCGTATTTAAAAGCTTTCATCAAGGATGGGGTGGGCGTACCCAAACGGCTTTAGAGCGGATTGAGTCGTTATTGTGGCTGACACCGAGTCGCTTCTGTGAGATTGGTGATCCTAAACGTCCTGCTGCTGAAATGTGGTGTGTGGATGCACAGCATCTCGCCAATCAAATGAGCGGTTTTGAGGTCGATGTGGCCTACCTAGACCCGCCGTATAACCAACATGCGTATAGCAGTAATTATCATGTACTCAATGCACTGACCCTATGGGATCAGGTGGATTTACCTTCACCTGATACCAAAGGCTTTAAGAGCGGGATTGATCGGGCATGGCGTAAAGAGCGACCAAGTCCTTATAACTCGTCAAAATATGCCAAAGAAGCCTATGAGAAGTTATTAGAAACCATTAATGCGCGCTATATTTTGACCAGTTATTCAACCGATGGAAATATTGAGCCGAAAGACTTGCTGACCGCCAATTTAAAGCGTGGCAAAGTGACTTTATTGACTCAAGATGTTCCGCGTTATCGGGTGAGTAAACAGCGTCAATCAGATCGCGCACGAGTGCTTGAGTTCATCGTGATTACCGATACTCATGCCAAGTCTGGTCCGCCATTACGACAGTTACTTGGGCAGTTATATCACTTTGCCGAATTGGGCGGCGTCGATACTACCGGCAACAGTACCCAACTGGCCCTCTGGTAAGCTAAATCAAACGCCACTTTGCAGAACAAGGTGGCGTTTTTGTATCCAGTTTTCGCCTTGTATCGGATAAATAGATGGTGGGAATCGGTTTTTAGGATAACTATTTGTTTTTATAATAAAAATACAGCAAATTTTGACACTTTTAGCTATGCTGTAGCATCTCATTTGCTTGATAAATTTTTGTGTGATAATTTTTAAATCATTATTTTTAACAATATCTTATATTGTTTTTGTTAAGGTTTTTTACTGTCTTAATCCTCTTATTTTAAGTTGATATTATTTTTATCAATCGTTCAAAAAATTACCAAAAAATATTGACCGGTTTTAAAAATAACTATAGTTTGCCGAGCTTAATTTAGGGTCTTGCCTATTTGCAGCGATGACCAAGAGAGGTTGTTATGAGTCGCTCGGAACCCACCTTATTGGGGCAATGCGTAGCTGAATTTTTTGCTACCGCAATTTTTTTATCATTTGGTATTGGTGTGGTGGCTGCACTTAAACTTGCAGGGGCGAGTTTAGGCTTGTGGGAAATCAGCATTGTCTGGGGTTTGGCTGTTGCATTGGCGGTCTATTTATCAGCAGGTATTTCAGGGGCACATCTTAATCCTGCGGTGACTATCGCATTGGCACTTTTTGCTGGCTTTGATAAGCGTAAAGTCCCGTTCTATATCATTGCTCAAGTGGCTGGCGCAGCAACAGGTGCATTGCTGGTATACGGGTTATATAGCAATTTATTTGTGGATTATGAACAGACTCATCACATGGTACGTGGTAGTGTCGAAAGTCTGGAACTGGCAGGAATTTTCTCGACCTATCCACATCATTTGCTCTCGATTGGGCAGGCTTTTATGGTGGAAATGTTTATCACCATGTTGCTACTCTGGTTGATTATGGCGATTGGTGATGATAGCAATGGCTTGCCCCGTGGCGCTTTGGCACCGATCTTGGTGGGCTTGTTAGTGGCCGTGATTGGTGCTTCTTTTGGCCCATTAACGGGCTTTGCCATGAACCCTGCACGTGATTTTGGTCCAAAGATTGTGGCTTATTTCTCGGGTTGGGGGCCTGTTGCATTTACAGGTGGTCGTGATATCCCGTATTTCATTGTTCCGATTATTGCACCGATCGTTGGCGCTTGCTTGGGCGTACTTGGCTATAAACTGTTCTTTAGCCATTTCTTGCTGAATCAAAAAGTCGAAGTCAAAGCGACGGCTGAAAAACAAGTGTCTGAAATGCAATAAAGACCAGATGAATCTTAAAAAGGGCGATCGGTAGATGGCCCTTTTTATTTGCCTGCGTTTGCACTGTACATGCCTTGTTATCTCCAGTTCTTTGCTTTAAGGTATCTTCTTTACAGTGCGCTATACGGCATAAAGATAGGTTGAAACTCCCATGTTTACAGGCATTATTGAAAGTTTAGGTAAGGTTGAGAGCCTACAAAGTGTAGGTGGCGACGTTCGTTTGCGTATTCAAACTGATTTGGATATGTCTGATGTGCATTTGGGTGATTCGATTGCCACCAATGGGATCTGCCTGACTGTGATTGAATGGGGCGAGAACTGGTATGCGGCTGATGTTTCGCGGGAGAGTTTAAACCGAACGACACTGGGTCAGTGGAAAGTCGGCCAAGCGGTCAATGTCGAAAAAGCGATGCTACCCACCACACGTTTTGGTGGACATATTGTCAGTGGCCATGTCGATGGCTTAGGTGAAATTAGCTTAGTGCGTCATGATGCCCGTTCACTCTACTTTGAAGTGACAGCTCCTGTTGAGTTAGCCAAATATTTAGCTGAAAAAGGCTCAGTCACGGTCGATGGAATTAGTCTGACCATTAACCATTTGCGTGGCAATATTTTAAGCTTGAATTTAATTCCGCATACTGCAGAACGTACCAATATCGGCACGTGGCAAGTCGGCAGCAAAGTCAATTTGGAAGTAGATGTACTGGCGCGTTATATCGAGCGTTTACTGTTAGGTGATAAGGCCGCAGAGCAAAAAAACGAATCCAATATCAGTATGGCTTTTTTAGCTGAAAATGGTTTTTTAAAATAAAACAGCAAGCATAAAAAAGCCCAGTTAAAACTGGGCTTTTTTATTATTTCTCGTCTGAAAATTCACTGTTTTTCAAGATATAGTCAATTTCATCTTGCGCGAGGGCGTGCAATTTGGCTCTAAACACGGTTACCGCTTGCTCAATTAAACCTTCAGCTTCGAGTTCCAATCGGACACGCACACTTTCCAGCTCCGATAGAATCTGCTGATCATCAATCACCACAGTTTGGCCTCGTGCATAATCCACACTTGGCTGTTCTGGATTGGTTTGATAACGCTCAGTCTGTTGAGCAATCTCCTGATCAATATGACCCCGTAGTGCCAGTAGATTTTCGGTCTGTTGTTGGAATTGACGGGCTTCATCGGCTTGCAGTTGCGCTGCATAGGCGGCTTCTGCTGCACGCTTCTCCTCTAAGGCCTTTTCCAAAGCCAGTTGTTTACGAATCCGCGCTTGTTCAATCAGCTCTGCTTTGAGGTCTGCATAAGCTTGATCTATCCGTTGTTGAGAACGCTGCTGGGCATTCTCTTCATGTTGGGTCCATGTTTGAATTGGGGTTTGTGGTAACAGCAGATCGCAGATACGTGCTAAATCGTCCTGATAGGTCTGACGGACAGCCTCAGGTGCATTTAACCAACGTTTTTTAAAGTCCTGACCTACATTTAATGCCACAAGACACTCCTCAAATGATGTTCTTGGTTGCTGATTTATAATTTAAATGTTCGAGGTTCAATGCCTAAACGACGATACATTTTAAATTTTTCCCGCCCGATTTGTTTCGCAGCTTCATTATTTTCAATAATCTCGATAATGTGGCGAAAATCTTGAGTCTGTTCAAGTGCATGATTGTTAAAATTAAACACGATCCAATCATTGGATGGGGGGAGTTCTGCCGAAATACAGACTGGACTCGTCACTTGATCGATTCCATGTGGGATAAAACTGACTGGATCAAATTTCCAAAGCATCTCGTCCAGTTCAGTTTGCAAGTCTGAATCTGCACAATACCACCAGATATGAGGATGTTGATTCAGAATTTTCCGACATAAACGGCAAGCACTTTCGACTTGCCGTTCAGTACTGTTTTCAAATAAATAAAAGCTGATTTGCGCCATGTTTTAGTTTTTCGTTGCAACACGATTGGCTAAAAATTGCATTAATAAGGGCACTGGACGACCCGTTGCACCTTTGGCTGTGCCAGATAACCACGCTGTTCCTGCAACATCAAGGTGTGCCCAACGATAATCACGGGTAAAACGTTCTAGGAAACACGCGGCTGTAATCGCACCACCGTATGGACCGCCAATATTGGCAATATCAGCAAAAGGCGAGTCGAGTAATTCTTGATACTCTTCCATTACAGGCATACGCCATACACGATCAAGTGACTGTTCGCCTGCGTGTTGCAATTCTTGCGCCAGTTCATCGTCGGGTGTGAATAAACCGCTCACCACTTTGCCTAAGGCAACCACACAGGCCCCAGTTAAAGTTGCAATATCAATTACCAATGCAGGGTTAAAGCGTTTAATGTAGGTCAGGGTGTCACACAGTACCAAACGACCTTCGGCATCGGTATTCAAAATCTCAATGGTTTGGCCGCTCATGCTGGTAACAATATCACCTGGGCGAGTGGCATGTCCTGAAGGCATATTTTCAGCTGCTGCAATCGCTCCCACCACATGAATTGGAAGACGAGCTTCACAAAGCGCTTGCATAGTGCCCAATACTGAGGCTGCACCACACATATCAAATTTCATTTCATCCATGCCTAAGCCTGGTTTTAATGAAATACCGCCAGTATCAAAGGTCACGCCTTTACCAACAAGTACCACAGGAGCTTGCTCAATTTGGGCATTGTATTCCAGTGTGACAATACGACCTGGACGCTCTGAGCCCTTGCTGACGGCAAGGAAAGCATACATGCCCAAATCTGCCATTTGCTGTTCATCAAGAACGGTCACTTTTAATAAGTCTGGATATTGTGCAGCGAGGGCAAGTGCTTGATCAGCCAAATATTCAGGGAAACAGATATTGCCTGGACGGTTACCCAAATCACGGGCATAGTTTTGACCTGATTGTACGGCTTGTAGCAGATTTAATTGCGCATCATCCAAGTTTGTTTGATTGGCAATCAGGTGAATGGTGTCCAGCGAAAATTCATTCTTTTTCGATTTAAACTCGTCATAGCCATAAGCCGCTTGGGTCAGACTGAGTACGAATAAGGAGTGTAAATCTGTCGGGAGTGCCGAAAGATCGACACTAATTTGTTTAAATTTATTTTGTGATGATTTGATAATGCTTTGTGCGAGTTTTGCTAATTTTGTCGCTTTCAACTCGGCACTTTTTCCAAGTCCGAGTAGTTGGGCATTGGCTTGAACGGCAATATTTGCAATCAGGGCTAAATTTTCGTTAAACCCAGCTTTGAATTGGGTTGCCTTGAGTGTTTCTTCTAGATGATTGATTTGATAAGTATTTAAGTTCTGTTGTAATTGTTCTGAATCAACCAAAATCCACAAAGATTCGCTAGACGCCTGAGCGGGGAATGCGTTTTGAAGTGTAAATTTCATTGTTTGTATAGAACCTAGTGAGCGAAAAAGAAAGATAAGTCCATTAAACACTTTCGGATATGAGGTTGCAATCCGCAACAAGCGATAGGTTTTATATTTTTAACATTCGGGTAAACTAGCGTTACCTTCAATTGGTCTTTTTGGAAGTATTACTTTGATTATTCGGCGTTATCTCGTCAAACAAGTGGTTTCGACATCTCTCGTGGTCATTGGTTTATTGACCTTGATTATGATGGGTGGTCGTCTAATCAAGTATTTTGGCGTTGCAGCTCAAGGTCGCTTAGATGCTGGGATTTTGTTTAGCATCATCGGTTATCGCTTGCCTGAATTTTTAACCTTGATCCTTCCATTGGGTTTTTTTATTGCCTTGATGCTGGTGTTTGGCCGTCTCTATGTTGACCATGAAATGGCGGTGTTAAATGGCAGTGGTGTAAGTCGTAACCAATTGGCACGTCTGTTGTTACCGATGACGGTGATCTATTTGGTGGTTCAAACTGGTTTAATGGTGTGGATGGGGCCGTGGGGCTTACGTGAGTTTGAAAAGCTGACCAGCACGCAAGCAGTTCGTACTGGCTTTGATTTGGTTCGTCCGAAGGAGTTTATTTCTTCGGGGCCGTATACCATTTATGCGGGTTCGCTGTCCGAAGACCGAAAGAATTTAAAAGATATTTTCTTCTATCAAAAAGCGACTGAGGATGATAAACCTGATGTCATGATTCTGGCCAAAGAAGCCACCCGCGTTGAAGTTGCCAATGATACGGCCAATGTGGTGGACTTGGTACTTGGACGCCGTTACGAGATTTATCCGAATCAGCCGCGCTATACCCAAGCGGAATTTCAATCTTATCGATTGCGCTTGGAAAATGATAAAGATGTGAAATTTGAAAGTGATGATGTGGCGGCCTTGTCGATGTCCAAACTATGGCAGAAACGCGATGATTCCGTGGTTCGTAGTGAGTTGGGATGGCGGATCTTTGGTCCCTTTATTATTATTGTCGGTTTGATGCTTGCAGTCGCGCTGTCAGAGGTGAGTCCCCGTCAGGGGCGTTATTACCGCCTGATTCCTGCGATTTTTATCTTTGCCAGCTTAATTGTATTAATGATTGCCATTAAAACCCGAATCAGTAAAGACGAATTGGATCTTTGGGCTTATCCCGCCGTGTTGTTGGTCTATGCCATTGCTGCTGCAATTTTTGCACGTAAACAAAAATTGGCACCAAAAATTAAGAAAAGTATTCAGCGAGTGGGGTTGTGATGTTAGCACGTCGAATAGTCGCCAAACATGTGACAAAAACCACGGTTCTAGCCATGCTCGGAACAACGCTGGTGTTATCTTTCCTGCAAGTTCTATTTACCTATTTGGGTGAGTTGGGTTCACTCAAGCCAAACTATAATGCGTGGCAAGCGTTTCTTTTTGTGATGTGGGGCGCACCGCGTTATTTATATGAAATTTTACCTGTCGCTGCTTTGATTGGTTCAGTACTCGGATTGGGTGCATTGGCTTCAAATAGTGAGCTGATTGTCATGCGTTCGGTTGGCATCAGTCTGTGGCGGATTGTCGGTTGGGTGATGCGTTCAGCATTATTGCTGATTGTGTTGTCTTTTGTATTGAGTGAATGGGTGATTCCATATACCAATGAGCAAGCGCAAAGTATCAAAAAGCAACGCAGTGTCGCATCTTTAGGTGAAGTCAAAGGCTATTGGTCGCGTGAAGGGCAGCGCTTTATCTACATTGACTACGCCAATTCACAAGGGCAGTTACGCAATATCCAAACCATTGATTTTGATCAAGACTATCGCTTGCAGTCCTTTGTGACGGCTGAAAAAGGGCAATTCGTCAAAGATGGTGAGTGGCAACTCTCACAATCGCATCAAGTCGATTTACTGGCACAAGGCAATGCCATTAAGACCGATCATGCACAGCAATCGTTGGGCCTCGCCTTACAGCCAAAATATGTGCATATGGTGACGCTGGATCCTGAGGATCTATCACCGAGTCAATTGATTAGCTTTATGCGTTATATGGAAGAATATAGTCAGGTACCAAAGACTTATGAGTTAGCCTTCTGGCAAAAAGTCACAGCACCATTTTCTTTAATTACGTTGGTGTTGATTGCCTGTTCCTTTATTTTTGGTCCGCTCCGCCAACAGTCGATGGGCTTCCGTTTGGTCATCGCATTGTTTACAGGCTTAGGTTTCTTCTATTTGCAAGACTTCTTGGGCTATGCAAGCTTAGTGTATGCACCTTCACCTGCATGGTTTGTACTATTACCTGTGGTGCTGATCTTTATGATTGGTAGCTATCTGCTCTATCGAGCACGCTAATCTTGATGGAGCGGCTCTATGCTCAGGATTGATGAAAGCCATCAGCTAGGTCATAGAGAATTCGATTAAATTTCGGTAAAATAGACCGATCAAATGACAAACAGAGAGTCCATTATGACGGATGCAAACGTTGGCAAAATTCCTCACGTTCTGGTAATTATGGATGGAGTGGGGCATCGTGAAGCAGTTGAAGACAATGCTTTTTTAGCGGCAAAAACGCCAAACCTCACTGCGATGAAGGCCAAGCATCCAAATAGTTTAATCTCTGGTTCAGGCGAAGATGTGGGCCTACCTGATGGTCAAATGGGCAACTCTGAAGTGGGTCATATGAATCTTGGTGCGGGTCGCGTGCTGTATCAGGATTTTACCCGTATTACCAAAGATATCCGTACGGGTGCTTTTTTTGAGCATGAAGTGCTAGTCGATGCGGTGGAAAAAGCCAAAGCAGTAAACGGCGCTGTGCATGTGATGGGCTTATTGTCAGAAGGTGGCGTGCACTCGCATGAAGACCATATTGTGGCGATGTGTGAGCTAGCGCTAAAACGTGGTGCAACCGTGTATTTACATGCCTTCCTCGATGGTCGTGATACCCCACCACGCAGTGCTCAACCTTCTTTAGAAAAACTGGATGCCTTATTCGCACAATATCCAAATCAAGGTCGTATTGTGTCGATGATTGGGCGTTACTTTGCCATGGATCGTGACAATCGTTGGGATCGCGTTGAGCAAGCCTATCGCCTTATGACCGAAGGGGAAGCGCTACGTGTTGCGAACTCAGCCGTTGAAGGTTTAGAACTTGCCTATGCTGCAGGAGAAAATGATGAGTTTGTCAAAGCAACGCGTATTGGTGAAATTGCCAAAGTACAAGATGGCGACAGTATTGTCTTCATGAACTTCCGTGCCGATCGTGCGCGTGAAATTACCCGTGCCTTTGTTGAAAAAGATTTTACTGGATTCACGCGCAAAGTCGTTCCAAACTTATCTAAGTTTGTCATGTTGACCCGTTATCAAGCCAGTATTGATGCGCCTGTTGCCTATATGCCAGAAGGATTGAAAAACTCGATTGGTGAATATCTGTCAAGTTTGGGTAAGACCCAATTGCGTATTGCCGAAACTGAGAAGTATGCGCACGTGACGTTCTTCTTTAGTGGTGGTCGTGAAGATGAATATGAAGGCGAAAAACGTATTCTGATCCCATCGCCGAATGTTGCTACCTATGATTTAAAACCAGAAATGAGTGCCTATGAAGTCACGGATGAGTTGGTGAATGCCATCAATTCAGGTGAGTTTGACTTGTTGGTGGTGAACTATGCCAATGGTGACATGGTCGGCCATACGGGTGTGTTTGATGCTGCGGTAAAAGCCGTTGAAACGGTCGATATTTGTCTGGGTCGTGTCTATGATGCGGTCATGGCAAACAAAGGTCATATGTTAATTACAGCGGATCATGGTAATGTAGAGCAAATGCAAGACTATGACAGCGGTCAGGTACATACCCAACATACCACTGAATTGGTGCCATTTATTTATGTTGGCCCAACACAAGCCACAATTGCTGACGGTGGGGTATTGGCAGATGTTGCACCAACACTCCTGCATTTAATGAACCTTCCCGTACCTGCTGACATGCAAGGCAAGAATCTAATTACTTTAAAATAAGGTGAAGCAATGACCCAACACAACAACATTTACCGAGCGATCTGTGCAAGTTTGTTGATGTGTTGGGGAATGAATCTCTCTGCTGCGCCTGTGACGCATAATTCAGGATGGACTGAGGATGCACCAAGTCAGAGTGCAGAAGTCCCAATCGAATCGATTCAGCAATTTGTACAGATCTATGGCATTGTCAAAGATAACTATGTCGATAAAAAATCGGATGATGCGCTGTTTCAACAATCGATTAAAGGCTTGGTCAGTGGCTTAGACCGTTATTCCCGTTATTTATCGGCAGAAGAATATCGCCAGCTGATTCAATATACAGAAGGAGATCTTGCTTCTGTCGATTTCAATTTAAATTATGATGCGCATGCCAAGTCTTGGCAGATTCAAGATTTAAAGGCAGGTTCGGACTCAAGTAAGTTGGGCCTGCGCAATGGTCAGGTGATTCTCAAAGTTGATAATCAGGAACTGAAAAGTCTGAACCAAGATCAAGTGCAAGGCTTACTCTACGGTTCAATTGGCAGTACGGTACAGATCCAGCCAGAAAATAATAGCAGTACCGTGATTCTGGTTCGAAATAAAAAAGTCGAAACCGATATTGAACCTGTTCTGTTACATAATCAGGTGCTGGTGCTGAAAATACGTGTTTTTCAACAAGATACCGCCAATGAAATTAAACGTTTAATTGAAGAATATAGTTCTACTAAGCTGAAAGCGGTGGTGTTTGATCTGCGCAATAACCCAGGTGGCTTACTCTCGGCTTCGGTTGAAGCAGCTGATTTATTTTTAAATCAAGGCATTATTGTCACCACCAAAAGTCGTTCAGAAGGCGATCAACAATTTCAGGCGCTGCCGTCGAATGAATTTCAAAATATGAAATTAGGGATTTTGATCAATCGACGTTCTGCTTCTGCAGCTGAGGTTTTTACCGCAGCAATGAAAGAGCACAAACGTGCTTGGGTGGTGGGCGAAACCAGTTATGGTAAAGGTGTGGTACAGAAGTTGTTCCCTTTACCGAGTGGTGCCGCACTACAAATGACAGTTTCGCATTACTACACCCCCAATGGCAATATGATTGAAGGTCAGGGGATTCAACCCAATCAAATTTCACCTTTAACGGCAGAGATGAAAGAAGACACTTACTTGGAGCACGTCACCGATCTGGTGTTAAAAAGTCGTTATTAAAAAATAAAACCCCTCGATTGAGGGGCTTTATTTTTAAGCATTATTCATCGTCTTCGGTATCTAAACCAAATTTCTTCAAACGATAGCGCAAAGAGCGGAAGGTCATGCCTAATTTCTTCGCGGCTAAAGTTCGATTCCAATGGGTGAGATTCAGCGCATTCAGAAGAATCTCTTTTTCGATATTCTCTAAATAACGCTCTAAACCTTCAGGTGGAAGTTTCTTTGAACTCATGCTTGGACTTGCCGAGTGTTGTACGGGTTCGACTTCTTCTGATGTAGTATTTGAAAAAGAAGGCGTTGGATTTGCCAGAGAACTACGCAACGGAGCGGTCTGCAAATGTGCTAAATCGATATTGTTATCATCACTTAGGGTAATTGCCCGCTCAATAATATTGCGTAATTCCCGCACATTACCTGGGAAATATTGCTGCAATAAGAATTGCTCTGCACGTGAAGATAGGGATTTCGCTGGTAGATCCCACTCTTGGCTAATCTTTTGAATAAAGTGATTGGCCAATAACAAAATATCCTGACCACGCTCACGTAAAGGTGGTAGTACGATATCCATCACGTGAATGCGGAAGAACAAATCTTGACGGAATCGTCCCTGCTGGACCAATAGTTCCAAGTCTTGGTGACTGGCACTAATCACACGGAAATCCACATCAATTTCTTGATCTGAACCCACTGGACGAATTTTCTTTTCCTGTACTGCCCGTAGCAATTTGACCTGCATATTTAAAGGCAGTTCGGCAATTTCATCCAAAAACAAACTGCCGCCGTGTGCAGACAGAATTAAGCCTTGCTTGTCCTGAGTTGCGCCGGTAAAGCTGCCTTTTTTGTGTCCGAACAACTCACTTTCCATCAATTCAGTTGGAATCGCACCACAGTTGATGGCAATAAATGGGCCTTCGCTACGGTTACTCAAGCGATGTACCAGATTCGCAACGACTTCTTTACCTGTTCCTGATTCACCCGTAATAAAGACGGGAGCTTGGGAACGTGCAATTTTCTTTAACGCGATGCGGAGCTGTTGGATCGGTGCAGAACGTCCAATTAACAGCTTATTCTCTAATGCTGTTTCGGCAGCCTCTTGTTCAGGCTGTGGACGGTTCAATGCTTTCTGAATCAATTGATCCAGATGCATCTGGTTGACAGGCTTACTGACAAAGTCAAATGCGCCTGCCTTTAAGGCTGCTATGGCAATATCCATATTGCCATAGGCGGTCAGTACCGCAATCGGTGTATTGGGATAGTTCTGTGTTACATGTTTAACCAGATCCAAACCATTACCATCTGGAAGATTTAAATCCGTTAAGCAAGCATCGTACTGGAACTCAGTAAAGAACTTTTTTGCCTGTTCGACCCGATAGGCGAGATGTGTCTTGATGCCCATACGCGCCAGCGTCATCTGCATTAAAAGACATAAATCTTCTTCGTCGTCTACCAATAAGACGAGTGGTTGTTTTGTTGCCATTTCCCCGAGAAACCTAATCTAATCAATGAATTTTTGAGCATTCAATCCTGAAGCATGCTCCTTGTTGTCGCTCTATATAGGTGAGCTTTGCATGATTTGCCTCACAAAAGGTATGAGACAGATACAATCCTAAACCAGTTCCTTTAATTTCGGTACTAAAAAATGGTTTGAACAGCTGAGAAATATCTCGTTTTGAGACACCCGTCCCAAAATCGATAACATCAATGCAGGTTCGTCCATCTTTGAGCTGTATATTCACTTCAATAAAGGGCGCATCGGTCGCATTATGTCGCAGTGCATTTCTAATTAAGTTAATCAGCACTTGGCGGAGTTGTTTTTCATCAAACAGGATATTGAGCTGTTCGGTCTGATTCAGCTGAATACGTTGTTTCGCATCGGAAAGGTCTTCATTCAGAAGGCTTTCAAAGAAAGGATTTAGTTCAATGATTTGTGGGTCTGTTGGCTTATTTCTTGCCATAGCTAAAGTATCTTCAACGATGCTGTCAATGCGTTTGGCCTGCTTGTTGATCATGCGTGACAACATATTCAATTGATGTGCATCGCTGTCTTTTATTAACTCATTGGCTTGTACAATCGCAGCTAAGGGGTTGCGAATTTCATGGGCAATGCTGGCTGAAAGTTGTCCCAACGCTGCGAGCTTCAGTTGCTGAACTTGTTGGGTTAGCTTCTGGGCATCTTTTAAAATCAATAAGACCAACGCTTGTTCTGGTACAATCAAATGTTTGACCCGAACATTGATCGTGTAAGGGCTTTGTTGAGATTCAAAACTGAATTCTTCGCCATCTTCAAGATTACTGAATTGAATCAGTTCAAATAGATCTGGCTGTAACTTAATCAGTGGCGTTTTTTCCAAAGAAACAGCCAAATGAATGCCTAACAAAGTATTGGCAGCTGGATTGGTTAAAACAATATGATTGCTTTCATCTAGCACCAAATAGCCATCCTCAATTTGTTCGAGAATATAACGGTTAATATTTTGTAGTTGATGAATTTCAATGGATTGATGAAAGGTTAAGGTTTCTAGAATCTTAAAACGCTGCACCGCAATACGACCAATCGCATGCACCACGAAAAACAGAAAGGCCAGAAAAATGCTATTGCCAAGATGGGTTAAATTATTGGCATCAAAGAAGTCACCTAAAAAGCGTTGGTAAACCACCATGATGACTGCAAATAAAGTAATGATCAGCGAAAGATGTGCATTTAATAAAATCGCTGAGGAGAAAATAATAATGACATACAGTAAGCTGAGTTGCAGATTTGGACCACCTGCTGCGAAGGTGATTAAACTGAGACAAATAACATCAATAATAAAGATAAAAATCAGCTGCTTGGAGATTTGTATTGGAACAAGCTGCAGCAAAGCAAGCTGGAAAATATTAAAGGTGATATAGCACACCAGTGTATAAAAATACAGAAAGGGGTAAATATAGTTACTTGAAAGTTGCTCAGCAGTCAGTAAATAAATTAATAGCAGACTAATCGAGATGATCAGTCGATAGCCGCTATACCACACCCCAAGCCGATAGACCGTCTGTGAAACAGACGACGCAATTTTCCCTAACATAGGCGCTTACTGTTATTTTAAGGTTTAATGAGTCCATAGCGAATCGCAAGATGGGTCAATTTGACATCACTATCAATTGCCAGCTTTTCAAAAATACGATAACGATAGGTGTTGACCGTCTTCACGCTAACAAACAATTTGTCTGCGATTTCTTGGGCGCTAATACAGTTGACCACCATCATGGCCACTTGCATCTCTCGCTCTGACAAGGCATCAAACGGCGATTGCTGCGTATCTGAAAGATAGGAGCTGGCCAGTTGCTCGGCAATATCTGCGCTAAAGTATTTTCCGCCTTGCATGACTTTGTTAATGGCACGAACCATTTCTGCAATCGGTGCACCTTTAGTAATATAACCTTTGGCGCCTGCTTTTAATAACAGTGATGGATAAGGTTCTTCAGCAAGGCCGCTCACTGCAATCACCTTAGTCTCAGGCACACTTTGTAATAAGCGGCGAGTGGTTTCTACGCCGCCAATGCCTGGCATATTCACATCTAATAACACCACTTGTGGGTGTTTTTGTCGGACCAAAGCAATCGCTTCTTCACCCGATTCAGCTTGTCCAATGACTTCTACATCGGGGTGGTCTTCCAACATACGACAAATCCCTGTGCGCACGAGTTCATGATCATCAACAACGAGAACAGTGATCAAGAAGACCTCCTTTTTTCAAAAAAACTGGTTTTTTGTTACATAAAGCAAAATTAGCTTGCAATGAAACGACAAAATTAGCAATCCTATTCTTCGTTTTTAGCGAATAGTTGTACACAATTGTGTCTATAAAAGCTTTACCTGATTTGTTCAAATGTAAGGCATAATGGTATTAAGCGCAAATGTGCAGCGTCCTGAGTTGAGTATTGTGTCGTGAAAAATTCTAAAAAATCTATCATGCATGTTTTAAGCATGTCTATCTTGTTGGCGTGGAGCTCAACAAGTTTTGCTGAACTGGTTGTGAATAACAATCCAGCTTCTTCGCGTGTGAGCGGTTCAGCTTCAATGAATTGGTCTGCAAGTGATGCAAGTCAGTTCATGGAAGATGATGATCCGCTAGAAATTAGTCCACAAGGTTCAACTTCTGTTACCACAACATTGCGTAATGGCAGTTCAGCACCAATTACATCTTCAACGGCGCCACAATCGTCGACACAGATTCGCGATACCTTCGGGTATAGCAGTCAGCCTTCAGTCAATGCACGCGCTGCTTTGGTGATGGATGCACAGACAGGCGAGGTGCTGTACAGTAAAAACAGTAATATGTCTGTCCCGATTGCTTCGATTACCAAATTGATGACTGCTGTAGTGACTGCTGATGCACGTTTAAACATGTCAGAAGAAATTACGCTGGAATCGATTGATTTCGCAGGTGCAGGCGGCAAGAACTCAAGTTCAACCTTACGTGCTGGCGATCGAATGAATCGTGCAGAAGCACTTTTGTTTGCTTTGATGAAATCTGAGAATCCTGCTGCCGCAGCTTTAGCGCGCACTTACCCAGGTGGCCGATCTGCCTTTATTGCTGCGATGAATGCCAAAGCGAGGCAATTGGGTATGACATCTACACGTTATGCTGAATCTACTGGTTTAGATCCGCATAATGTCTCATCAGCACGTGATTTGGGTATTCTGGTCAGTACGGCGTCGCAATATGGGTTGATTCGTCAATTTTCAACGACGCCAACCTATGATTTCAATTTAGGTTACCGTGTTCTTAAATCGAACAATACCAACGCACTGGTGCGTAATGGCGGCTGGAATATTAACTTGTCGAAAACAGGTTATATCAATGAAGCAGGCCGTTGTGTGGTGATGCATACGACTGTGAATTCACGCCCAGCGGTTGTCGTGCTATTAGGCGCACCAAGTTCGCAAGCACGTAATAGCGATGCCACCAATTTATTAAGCTGGTTAAGCACTTTGCCAAAACGCGTTTAATCATTCGAAATATAAAAATGCTCTTCTTTATGAAGAGTTTTTTTATATCTACAAAAAGAAAGTCTCTTTTCTTTAACACAATAAAAAACCAGTTGCAGGCAACTGGTTTTTTATTTCAGTATCTCTGCTTACATATTTGAAAGAATCGAATCTTTCACTTGATCCATAGTCGCATCAATTGACAACATTACGGCATCAGCACATTGTTTGATTGCAGTGTCAGGATCTTTTAAGCCATTGCCTGTAACCGTACATACAATCACAGAGCCTTCAGCAATTTTACCGGCTTTCAGGTCACGGATCGCACCACCAATAGATGCTGCTGAAGCAGGCTCAACAAACACACCTTCATACATTGAAAGCAAACGTTGCGCTTCTAAAATCTCAGCATCAGTCAGTTCATCGAACCAACCTTTAGAATCACGTACCACTGCTTTAGCATGGTTCCAACTTTGTGGATTACCGATACGAATCGCTGTTGCAACTGTTTCTGGGTTCTCTACTGGCGCACCACGTAAGAATGGCGCAGCACCAGATGCTTGATAACCCACCATAGTTGGTAGACCTTCAGGTTTAGGGCCTGTGAATTGATCTGTTGCAGCATCATAAATCACTTGCTCAAACTGATCTGCAGGTTGGTTGGCAACTGCTTCGGTATAACCCATCCAGTGTGCGGTGATGTTACCGGCATTACCGACAGGTAAGCAGTGATAATCAGGAGCACGACCCAATGCTTCTACGATTTCATAAGCAATGGTTTTTTGACCTTGCAAACGGTAAGGGTTGATTGAGTTTACAATCGTTACTGGTGCTTGATCTGCAACTTCTTTGACTAAACGCATACCATCATCGAAGTTACCGCGGATTTGCATGGTAATCGCACCATACATCATCGCTTGCGCCATTTTACCCATGGCAATTTTGCCTTCTGGGATCAAGACGAATGCTTTAATGCCTGCACGTGCTGCATAAGCCGCTGCGGCTGCCGAAGTATTCCCTGTAGAGGCACAGATAATTGCTTTAGAGCCTTCTTCAACAGCTTTGGTCACCGCCATGGTCATACCACGGTCTTTAAATGAACCTGTTGGGTTCAGACCTTCGTATTTCACATAGATTTCGACGTTTTTGCCAATAAGACGTGGAATGTTCTCAAGTTTAATCAGTGGAGTATTACCTTCACCTAAAGAAATTGCACGTGTAGTTGCAGACACAGGTAAACGGTCACGATAACGATCTACAAGACCAGTATAACGATTGGCATTCGACATGATGGTGTTCCAATATGAGGTAGAGCGGGGTGAGGGAAGTCATTTTCCCTCAACCTGATTAACTATCGAGCGATTCTAAACGAATTCTTACGATTTCGCCACGAATTGCAGGTAATGCTTGAATTTGCGCAAGCGCTTCATCCATTTTTGATTCAACGATCGGATCCGTTAAAATCACGATAGGAATCAAGTCTTTTAAGCGTGATTGCTGCATGATGGCATCAATACTAATGCCTGCACGGCTAAGAATCGTAGTGACATCAGCCAATACGCCAGTCTGGTCTTCAGCATTTAAGCGGATGTAATAACCTGTGGTCATTTCTTCACGGCTTAAGATTGGCACATTGGTCAACGCTTCAAAGGCAAGCTGAGGAATTGTTCCTGCGCCATCTTCGGTATACGAAATATCACGCACGATATCAATTACGTCAGCAACCACGGCAGAAGCGGTTGGGCCTGCACCTGCGCCAGCACCGTAATACAAAGTAGGACCAACTGCATTGGCCTGTACCAAGACTGCATTCTTCACGCCATTCACGTTAGCAATCAATTCTTCAGCAGGAATTAAAGTTGGATGTACACGTAATTCAATGCCTTTATCTGCGCGACGTGCGATACCTAAGTGCTTGATACGGAAACCAAGTTCTTCTGCATATTTCACATCTTGGGCGGTGATTTTGCTGATGCCTTCGGTATAGACCTTATTAAATTGCAATGGAATACCAAAAGCACATGAGGCCAAAATCGTCAACTTATGTGCAGCATCAATGCCTTCAACATCAAAAGTTGGATCAGCTTCAGCGTAACCAAGTTCTTGCGCTTCTTTTAAAACGTCTTCAAAGGCACGGCCTTTTTCACGCATTTCAGTCAGAATGAAGTTGCCTGTACCATTAATGATGCCTGCAAGCCATTCGATATGGTTCGCTGCGAGACCCTCACGGATCACTTTAATGATTGGGATACCACCCGCAACAGCTGCTTCATAGGCAATCTGAACAGCATTGTCTTCTGCTGCTTTAAACAGTTCATTGCCATGTTCAGCCAGTAAAGCTTTGTTTGCAGTCACAACCTGTTTGCCATGCTTAATGGCTTCCATGATGACTTCATAGGCTGGGTGAATACCGCCCATGACTTCCACCACAACATCAACATCAGGTTGACGTACGATTTCCATCAAGTCATCGCTTTGTTTAATGCCTTCGAGTTGTAAATCTGGACGTGGACGGCGTGTGCCTACGTGTGTAATTTGAATTTCTCGACCGGTACGGCGTTTAATTTCCGCAGCATTTTCTTGTAGTAATTTAAGGGCTCCACCACCTACAGTACCAAGACCGAGTATCGCCAGACGAACTGGTTTCACGTTACACTCCATTATATTCAATCATTTTAATGAAGCTTGATCATAGCTAAAAAAATGCGCAGACACTAGGGCTAAGATCATCTTTAATCTGTCGCCCGAGTCTTTGCTGATTTGTATTGTAGTTTGAACTTATTTGTTTAAGCGTTGTACGATTTCTTCAGGCGTCATATAGCCACCTAAATATTCGCCATCGACGTTATAAATCGCTGGTGTACCATTCACGCCCATATTTAAACCGAGTTGATACTGGTCACGAACAGGGTTCTTACATTCAGCAGCCGAAACGGGTAAGCCTTTGGCAGCTTGGTCGAAGGCAGCTTTACGGTCTTCACTACACCAAATCGCTTGCATGGTTGGCATGAATTGTTCGCCACGTGGCCATGCGATATAACGGACTTCAATGCCTTTGGCATTAATTTCAGCAAGATGTTCATGCAGTTTATGGCAATAGGGGCAGCTTGAATCGGTGAATACATAGATTACATGCTTGGCTTTGCCGCCTTGAGCAGGATAAACAATCAAATCTTCGGTTTTTAGTGCCGCTAAATGTTTTTTATTTTCAGTGGCTTGTAAGGCATCACTGACATTATGTAATTGCTTGTCGCCTAAACGCACCACATCGCCTTGAATAATGTATTGGCCATCAGCGGTGGCATAGACAGATCCCATGCCTTCCAGACTTACCCAATAGAGATTAGGCACTTCGGTTTTCTTCACCGCAAGAATTTTGGCGTTGATATTGGCTGTTTTGAAATTTTTCTCTAAGGTCGAGACTAAACGCTGTTGCGCATTGCGTTCATTTAAAGTTGATGCTTCACCTGTCGCAGGTGCACTTGCTGTGAGCGCATCTTGTTTTTGTGCAGAGTTTTCTTTTGAGCAAGCACTGACTAATAATGTTGATGCTAATGTACAAGCAATTACAAGCTGAGACCGAGTAAACAACATATAGAACCTTTTTTGTACGAATTCATTTGTATAAGGGGCCTAGCATAACAAAAAAAATGAATCACTTCGTTAAATCTTGCATAGGCTCTGTGAACAGCATCAAGTTTTGGTTGAATCCTAGATAAAAGGTGGATTTAGCCGCGTGGATGGTATTTGCCATGCAATTCCTGCATACGATGTTGCGCGACATGGGTGTAAATTTGCGTGGTGGAAAGGTCACTGTGTCCAAGCAGCATCTGTACCACGCGTAAGTCTGCGCCGTGATTGAGTAGATGGGTCGCAAAAGCATGACGTAAGGTATGGGGGGAGAGTTCAGCTTGAATATTGGCTTGCAATGCATAGCGTTTAATCGCATACCAAAAATTCTGTCGACTCATGATGCCACCATGTTGAGTCAGAAACAGATAATCCGTGCTGCTTTTATACAGTTGTGGGCGTGATTCAATTAAATATTTTTCAATCCAGTCACAGGCAAATTGCCCTAGGGGTACCAGACGCTCTTTATTGCCTTTACCTGTGATTCGCACAAAGCCCTGTTTTAAATTGATCAGTTCTAAACGTAAATTCAGTAACTCTGAAACACGCAGGCCACAGGCATACAGCACCTCGAACATGGCACGATCACGGAGACCTAATGCTGTATTGATGTCAGGCGCATTGATTAAGGCCTCTACATCTTGTTCAGATAAGTCTTTGGGTAAGGCTCGTCCAATTTTGGGGGAATGGTGAGTGGCAACAGGATTATCGTCCCGTAACTTTTGTTCTCTTAAAAACTTATAAAATTGTCTTAATGCAGACAGGCAACGGGCAATCGAACGCGGGCTTTTCCCGGCTTTAGTCAGTGCAATCAAGACATCCGCAATATCGTCACTGGACCAGTGTGGTAAGGCTGCTGTCTGATGTAATTCAGCACATTGAATCAGGTCAGATAAATAGGCGTTGCGAGTGTGTGGGCTTACGGTTTGAGCCACCAGATAATCCCGAAAACCCTGTAAAAAACTCAAATGTTCGGGAATGTTAACCGCAGCGGGAATACGAGGCTTTTTATTTAGCATAAGGCGTTGAAGATATTTCTCAGTGAAAGAGGGGCGGGTATTTTAGGGAAAACGCTGCCCTGATTTATTTTTGGTTGAATTGCACTGTAAAAGAAAAATGAATTGTTGTCGATCTGTCACAGAAGCAAATGCCACTGAGATTGGTTTTGGTAATTATTCTCATTTGCTTGTATACTAGTAAAAAAGGGTTAAGGGTTAGAAGCGGTGCGATTGTCAGCATTAAAAGTCAAGCAAACAGCGATGATTACGAAAGTAAATCGCGTGGTCGATGAGACAGAACAGCCAGATTTAGTTGCAGTTCGTTTAGAAAGTTTAGGCTTTGTGCCAGGGACACAAGTACAGGTGATTACCAAAGGCATCTTTGGTGGAGATCCGATTCTAATCCAGCTCGGTTTTACGCGTTTTGCGTTACGAAAAGCGGAAGCGGATAAAATTGAAATTCAACTTGAAGGAGCACCTGCATGAGTGATGCGTTACGTGTTGCCCTTGTGGGAAATCCAAACTGCGGTAAGACATCTTTATTTAACCATTTAACAGGTACACGTCAAAAAGTTGCCAACTATGCGGGTGTGACGGTTGAACGTAAAGTTGGGCATTTTCAGCTTCCTTCTGGAAAAGCGGTTCGTGTCTTGGACTTGCCAGGAACCTATAGTCTACAGGCAACCAGCCCAGACGAAGAAATTACTCGTGATGTTTGCCAAGGTAAAATTGCGGAAGAAGGGCAACAAGATGCCTTCTTGTGTGTGGTCGATGCAACTAACTTAAAGCTACATCTTGGTTTGGTGTTGGAAATTATTGAGTTGGGTCGTCCAATCCTTGTCGTGTTGAACATGATGGATGAGGCACGTCGTCGTGGTATTCAGATCAACACGCAAAAGCTTTCTGAGCGTTTGGGTGTCCCTGTGGTTGAAACGGTTGCGGTACGGAATTCAGGTATCGAAAACCTACTGCATGCACTTGATCAAGACAAGTACTCAATTCCACAAACGGAACTGAGTGGCTTGAAAGGGGATCATCACCAGAAAATTGAAGTGATTTTTAAAGATGTAGTGAACTTTGTTGATCAGGAAGATAAACGTACTGATTTTCTGGATAAGATTTTCTTACATCCAGTGCTTGGTTTGCTAAGCCTTGCAATCATGATGTTTATTGTCTTCCAAGCAGTATTTGCTTGGGCTGCGCCATTTATGGATGGGATTGAAACCTTCTTTGCATGGTTTGGTGAGAAGCTCGGTGAGTATATCTCGCAGCCTTTGCTGCATAGCTTGGTCGTAGATGGCATCATCGCGGGTGCAGGTAGTGTGGTGGTGTTCTTGCCGCAAATTTTGATTTTATTCTTCTTTATTCTGGTCTTAGAAGAATCAGGTTATTTACCGCGTGCAGCTTTCTTGCTGGATAAGCTCATGTTTAAAGCAGGTCTGAGTGGACGTGCCTTTATTCCTTTGCTGTCGAGCTTTGCATGTGCAGTGCCTGGAATCATGGCGACGCGTAGTATCAGTGACCCACGTGATCGTTTTACCACGATTATGGTTGCGCCATTGATGACCTGTTCTGCGCGTTTACCCGTCTATGCTTTATTGATTGCGGCCTTTATTCCAAGTCAAACGGTATGGGGTATTTTCAACTTACAAGGTTTAGTGCTATTTGGTTTGTACATGTCAGGCATTGTCAGCGCACTCTGTGTTTCGATTGTGATGAAGTTTCTGCAAAAAGATAAATCACAACATGCATTATTACTGGAGCTGCCAAGTTACCGTATTCCTGATTTAAGAAGTGTTGGCATAGGCTTACTCGATCGCGGCAAAATCTTCTTAAAACGAGTCGGTGGGATTATCTTCGCCCTGTCGATTTTACTTTGGTTCTTGTGTACCTTCCCGCAAGCACCAGAAGGGGCGACTTTACCAGACATCGACTACAGTTTTGCTGGAATGTTAGGGCATTTGCTGCAACCGATTTTTGCACCTGTTGGTTTTAACTGGCAGATCGTGGTTGCACTTATTCCTGCAATGGCGGCGCGTGAAGTTGTGGTTGCTGCATTGGGTACGGTCTATGCCTTATCGGGTGCAGATGATGATGCGATTGCACAAGGCTTGTCGCATTTGATTAGTGCTGATGGGACGGGTTGGTCATTGGCAACAGGTTTATCATTATTGGTATGGTTTATCTACGCGCCGCATTGTTTGGCAACCTTAGCAACCGTACGTCGCGAAACAGGCTCATGGAAACATGTGGCGGTGATGACGGCATATTTATTCGGTTTGGCGTATTTAATGTCTTTCTTGACTTATCAAATTGCATCAAGCATTTGGGGTTAAGAAATTCCACCTAGTCTCCCTTTGAAAAGGGAGGCAATCATTGGAGAGACGGTTATGTTTGAGTACTTGATTGTTGCTGTATTGGTACTGTGGAGTGCTGTTGTCGTATTCAAAAAGGTGTTCCCTCAAACAGCAAATTCAGCATTTCTGAGTTTGTCGAACTCTTGTCAGCGTTTAGGCTGGCAGCGTTTGGCGACATGGTTAAAACCTAAAATGGCTGTGGGTTGTGGCGGTGGCTGTGGTTGTTCGACTGATGAAAAGGAGAACAAAAAAGCAGACCCCATTCAAACAGTGAAATGGCGTTAGTCGCAATCTTAAAATTGCCCATCTTAGAATGGGCAATTTTTTTGAAAAGAAAAAATGAATCAAATTAAGATGAACTAGAAGAGATCATTCAGCTTAAAACATAAATTGATTTTATTGGGTTTTATGCTGGTAATGACACTGCTTTATCTCTCTGCTTTGTTTAAAGGTCTGAATATTTATAAACAAACCCTCTCTTGGCTTATCTCATGTTTAATCTTGATTTATCTGTGGTTGAGCCCCGAATTGATTGAACTTAAAATCAAGCACTATGTATTTAAATCTGTAGCTTGGTTGTGAGCTTGATTTTGTTGCTGATCAGTTGTGCTATGCCTGTTGAAGCTTTTACGCACTGACACAAAAAAGATTGAATAAAACCAAAACTGAAAAAGCATTTAAAACAGTAAAGTGCTAACATTTTTGCCATTCTGTAATCTGCAAAAAATGGGGCAAAAATGTTAATACAGCGCGGTGGATTGAAAGTTGTGGCTGGCTTGGGTATTTCGGGGGTATCAGCAGTCAACTTTCTACATGAACAGGGCTACCAAGTTGCAGTTACAGACTCACGACTCACCCCACCGGGCCATGATCAAATCCCTTCAGCCGTGCGGACCAGTTTTGGCATGTTGGATACGGAACTGTTATTACAGGCAGAAGAAATTATTCTCAGTCCAGGGCTTGCACCGCAACTTCCAGAAATTCAGCAAGCGATTGAAAAAGGCATTCCTGTCGTTGGTGATATCCAATTACTGCGCCGTGCTACAGAAGCTCCTATTGTTGCGATTACAGGCTCCAATGCAAAAAGTACAGTCACGACTTTGATTGGCCTAATGGCACAAGATGCGGGCAAGAAGGTTGCTGTTGGAGGCAATCTTGGGCGTCCTGCGCTGGATTTACTTAAAGATAAACCAGAACTGATTATTTTAGAGTTATCCAGCTTTCAACTTGAAACTACGTCACATCTGAATGCAGAAGTGGCCGTGGTACTCAATATGAGTGAAGATCACCTTGATCGCCATGGCGATATGCTGGGCTATCACAAAGCCAAACACCGTATTTTCCAAGGCGTGAAAAAAGTGGTGTATAACCGTGATGACAATCTGAGCCGTCCTTTGGTTCCTGATGTCACACCGATACAAAGCTTTGGTTTGAATGCACCAGATTTAAATCAATTTGGTGTGCTGCGTGATGCTGATGGCAGCATGTGGTTAGCACGTGGCCGTGAGCGTCTGCTTAAAACCACTGAGATGTATATTCAAGGGATGCATAACGTTGCCAATGCTTTGGCGTGTTTGGCATTGGGTGAGGCGATTGGTTTACCAATGGCATCTATGCTAGAAACCTTAAAGCATTTTAAAGGCTTGGAGCATCGTTGCGAGTATGTCGACACAATTGACGGTGTGCGCTATTACAATGATTCTAAAGGCACCAATGTCGGTGCAACCCTTGCCGCGATTGATGGCTTGGGGGCTGCTATTGAAGTCAACAACGGTAAGCTGGCTTTGATCCTAGGTGGTCAAGGCAAAGGGCAAGATTTCAAACCCCTCCGTGATGCAATTCAAAAATATGTGAAATCGGTGATTTTGATTGGTGAAGATGCAGCAGTCATCGAACAAGCAATTCAGGGCAGCAGTGTGATCCAACATGCACAGAGTTTACAAGCAGCCGTGCGATTGGCACAGAAAAACACGCAAGCTGAAGATGTGGTCTTACTTTCACCCGCCTGTGCAAGCTTTGATATGTTTAAAAGCTACAATGATCGTGGACAGCAATTCGTGGCATGTGTAAATGCCTTGAATGACGAGAACAACTAGGAATAGAACTATGGCGGATTTAGCCCAAAATACGGTGCAAAAGATTTCGCAATTGCTCAATCGTTTGCCAAAGTTGCCTGCAGAAATGACGGCACGAAATATTCTAATCTTTTGTGTGATTGCATTACTGTGTTTCGGTTCGGTGATGGTGGCATCAGCCTCGATGCCCTATGCGGAATATATTCACGAAAGTCCATTTTATTTCTTGATTCGTCATGGTATTTCGATTGTTGTGGCTGCGGTGGTGGCGTTTCTGACTTATCGGGTGTCATTAAACTTATGGTTTAAAAATGCCTTTCCTTTATGGTTGATTACCATCGTGCTGTTGTTAGCCGTGTTGGTGGTCGGTTCCGAAGTGAATGGTGCCCATCGCTGGATTAAGGTCGGTGGCTTTACCTTGCAGCCAACCGAGATTGCTAAGATTGTCATGGCGATTTTCACCGCTGACTATGTGGTACGCCGTGCTAAAGAAGTCCGAACACACTGGAAAGGTTTATTGCGTTTAAGTGGTGTGATGGCCTTAACTGTCGGTTTTATTGTTGCCGAGCCTGACTTGGGGGCAACTGTCGTTATTGTCTTAATGATGGTTGGAGTATTCTTTTTAGCTGGCGCACCTGCAACGCAGTTCTTAATCATGCTCGGTGCGATCTTTGCGGGTGTCAGTGCGCTGATCATCTTCGAGCCATTCCGTTTTCAGCGTTTGATCTCGTTTACCAATCCTTGGGCAGATCCATTGGGGGTTGGTTATCAGCTTTCCAACGCTTTGATGGCCTTTGGTCGTGGTGAGTGGTTTGGTACGGGCTTAGGTCACAGCGTACAGAAGCTTTCTTATCTGCCAGAAGCACATACTGACTTTATGCTGGCTGTACTAGGTGAAGAATTTGGTTTCTTCGGCGTGTCGATTGTGATGATGCTGTCGTTTACCATGCTGGCATGTTGTATCCGTATTGGTCATCGTGCCTTGCAACATAATTACTTACGTGCAGGTTATTTGGCCTACGGGATTAGTATCATCTTCTTGATGCAGATTCTGGTCAATGCAGGCATGAATATGGGATTAATGCCAACCAAAGGTTTGACCTTACCGTTTATTAGTTATGGCGGTACATCACTGATGATGTGTGCGGCGATGATTAGCTTGATTCTAAAAATTGATGCGTCAACCCAAGAGTTGAATCCAGTGAAAGAAGAGTCTAATTTCTAACTGAATTGAGACGAAATAAGCCCTGACGATGTACAGGGCTTTTTATTGCTTATAAATAAGTCCCACTGAGATGAAGCCCCGTTGGGATTAAGTTGACATCCCATTGTTGTACCGCTTGTTGCAGCATAATACGAGGTTGATCCAGTTCAACCGTCGCTTGACCTAAAGCCAAGATGGCTTGCTGTAACAGTTTGGAGGCTTGAGTGATATCCAATGCGTGTGCCAGATTCTGTTTAGACAGTTTTTGCCCTTGATCGTTCATGGCAAGCGGAAGGTGCATATAGCTTAAGCTGGGATAATCCAGCAAAGAACCTAACCAGATTTGTCGAGCAGTATTATCGAGTAAGTCTGCACCGCGAACCACATGGCTGATCCCTTGCAGATAATCATCTACGACCACGGCCAATTGATAGCTAATAATGCCATCACGACGTTTCAAGACGAAATCACCCAGATCTTGCTGTAAATTAGAACATTGCAAACCTTGCAAGCGATCTTTGAAACAAATCTGTTGATCTGCGACTTTTAGGCGTATCGCTTGATCGGCAAAATCCAGATTTAAATCACGGCAGGTTCCTACATAGATATGATTGGAACCCAACATTTTACGGGTACATTGGCAGGCATAAATTGCATTGCATTGCCTGAGTTGCTCAAGCACCTGTTCATAGATATCGAAACGATCTTTTTGAAAAATAATCTCTGCATCGGGTTCAAATTGAAAGGCATCAATGCAAGAGAGAATATGTACTTCGCTATTGGGGAAAATACGCGGGATATCGGTATCTTCAATCCGAACCAACCATTGGCCTTGATTGGCCTTGGCATCGCAATAACTGGCCACTGCGGTGAGCAGAGACCCAAAATGCAAGGGGCCGGTTGGCGATGGCGCAAACCGACCCACATATGAGCAGCGATTAAGCAAAGCATCGCCTTGCTTCGCTTCATGGCTCAACACGGTTGTCAAAAATTAACCGTTGTTTTGCTTTTCTTTGATTTCAGCCAAAGTTTTGCAATCGATACATAAAGTCGCAGTTGGGCGAGCTTCTAAACGACGTAAGCCAATCTCGATACCACAAGTTTCACAGAAACCATAGTCTTCGTTTTGAATGGCTTCAATCGACTGTTCGATTTTACGAATGAGCTTGCGTTCACGGTCACGTGTGCGTAGCTCAATAGCAAACTCTTCTTCTTGCGTCGCGCGGTCATTGACGTCAGGAAGTGCACTTGATTCGTCTTGCATCGTATTTAGGGTACGATCAACTTCAGACATTAACTCCGCTTTCCATGCATTTAAAATTTGGCGGAAATGCTCAAGTTGTCCTTCTGACATGTATTCTTCATTTTTCTTCGGCTGATAAGGCGCAATTCCAAACAGACTAGCAGTTGTACCACCTTCTGAAGCCTTCGGTTTGGTTTTACGTACACGTTTCGCCGATTTCAGATCATCAATCACTTCTGTCGGTTCATCCAAGACTTGATTTTGGTTGTCATTCGCCATATAGGGCATTCCTCATCTTACACGTACTATCTATACGCAAAAAATATGGTGATATGCAAGTGTTTTTATAGAAACCTGAGATGGTTTTTCCCATCAAGGGTCGACATCATATAGAGTTTTTGAGCAAGATGGTAGTCATTCCCGTCCAGATTTTGTGAGAAATCCCCAATGTAATTTGTAATCAAAAGTTTTAGGAACTGCTGCTATTTCAGCCATGCATTGTGTTATAGGCTAAAACAACATAAACAAGGCATGAAATACAGACAATGGCGATTCCTTTGTCAAGTTTCATAACGCAGTTTAGGGATGTTTTAGCCATAACCCTGCGGGGCAGAGAGATTTTTTGCCGCTACGATGTTAGGTTTTGTTTACTGAGAATGACTAAGTTTCACAAAACCTGCCTTGTACCGCCTAAAAAAATATCCTCTGCCACAAGCATCTGTGAAATGTCAGCAGTCCCTAATCATAGCCCAATACTTCTGAACTATTCATTCGTTGTGAAGTGGACAAACGATAGACCTGTGTTTCTATTTCTCCATTGGCTTTGAGACGAATCAAACGGTAGCCTGGATGCTCTTCATCCAATGCAAACTTATCACTTCTCGGCTTGAATTGAATACAGGTTGAGGGGGTTGATAAGAACTCAACGCCTTGCCATGTATTGATCGAATCCTGATGTACATGACCACAGACGATCGCTTTGACATTGGAGAAGGGTTGAATCGTTTCGAGCAAATCAGATGAATTCTTCAGCTTGTGCTGATCAATCCAAGCCGATTGCATGGCAAAAGGGTGATGATGGCAGGCAATAATCACATGGCGATCGTGGTGTTGTGTCAGCAACTGGGTGAGTTGTTGCAATTGCACTTCAGCAATATTGCCATCAATCCGCTTTGGCTGCGCGCTATTCAGCAGGATAATACTCCATTGCCCCAACTCAATTACAGTGGGTTGGGTTTGATCTGCCTCGTGGAATGGAAAATGCGTAACATCGTCATGATTGCCTGGGGTATGAAAAAAGGGGATTCCCAAAGTTTGCATATATTGTACATAGCGTTGATACGTCAAAGGTGTTGGCGATTGTGCTAAATCACCCGTGTGTACAATAAGGTCAATATGAGGATGTTGCTGGCGCATCAAGTCGATTACAGCATGAAAACTTTGCTCAGGTTGCATCCCGACAAATTCTAAATGTGGATACTCGAGCAAATGTGTATCGGTAATCTGTATCATCACAAAATCTTGTTGCGATAATGATGAGACTTGGAAAGTCACCGTCTTTAGCCCCTTCAGATTTTTATCTTTGTTGTATATGTTGAGACAGCCACTGTAATGCCATGATTACAGGTGCGTTTCTCAACCGCCCGTTATTTAATAATGCTTCTAATGCGGAATAATCAAATAGATGAAGCTGAATATTTTCACCTTCATCTGGCATTCCAAAAATACCCCCATCCTTTGGCAAATCAACTTCTGCAACATATAAATGAAAAAATTCAGAACATGCGCCAGCAGAAGGGTAGAAGCTAAATAAATGTTTTAATTCCGTGATCTCACAGCCTGATTCTTCGAGACTCTCACGGCGGATACAGCTTTCAGGAGATTCATCTCCATCAAGTACACCAGCAATCACTTCGAGTTGCCATGGTGAAACTGGATCACTTAATGCACCGATACGAAATTGTTCAATCAGTGCAAAGCGTTGTTGTTGGTCATTATAAAGTAGAACGCCAGCGGCTTCTGGACGATGAACCAATTCACGCTGAATTAAGGGTGAGTAATCTTCTCGATCAAATAATCGATGTTTTAAGCTCACTTTCTCAACTTGAATGAACCCCCGAAATAAAGGCTCTCGAGATTCTATCGTAACGTCGGTTGCTGAGTAGCTGGCGTGGTCAAGAATAGTCATCTTCAATCAGGATGAGATTGTACATATCTCATCCTAACCGAGAATGATTCGCAGGAAAATCTTTTTTTAGTCGATTCACACCTTGTGGTACAATTTTTGACCATGTTCCTGATAAGCGGTTTTCATTGCATTGAGACCTGCTTCAACTTCTGTTTCGGTATCATTTGACTGCTTGGCATTGTGTTGATTTTGCGCATAATATCGCACATTCTGAGTGATTTTCATGGAACAGAACTTAGGTCCACACATTGAACAGAAGTGTGCTGATTTATGCGCTTCTTTTGGAAGGGTTTCATCATGCATACTGCGTGCTGTATCAGGGTCTAAGCTTAAATTGAATTGATCATCCCAACGGAATTCAAAACGTGCTTTAGATAAAGCATTGTCACGCACTTGTGCACCTGGGTGGCCTTTGGCCAAGTCTGCTGCATGCGCTGCAATTTTGTAGGTGATGATTCCGTCTTTTACATCTTTCTTATTGGGTAAGCCTAGATGCTCTTTTGGCGTGACATAACACAGCATAGCCGTCCCATACCAACCAATCATCGCTGCACCAATTGCAGAAGTAATATGATCATAACCTGGAGCGATATCGGTGGTCAGTGGCCCAAGGGTGTAGAATGGCGCTTCTTTACAGACTTCAAGTTGTAGATCCATATTTTCTTTAATCATATGCATTGGCACATGACCAGGACCTTCAATCATCACCTGTACATCATGTTCCCACGCACGATGGGTGAGCTCGCCTAGGGTTTTTAGTTCACTAAACTGTGCTTCATCGTTGGCATCTTGCACACAACCTGGACGTAAGCCATCGCCCAAACTGAAGGATACGTCATAGGCTTTCATGATTTCGCAGATTTCATCAAAATGCGTATATAGGAAGTTTTCCTCATGATGAGCTAAACACCATTGTGCCATGATCGAACCACCGCGAGAGACGATGCCCGTTAAGCGGTTTGCCGTCATTGGTACATAACGCAGTAATACGCCTGCATGAATAGTAAAGTAGTCAACACCTTGTTCGGCTTGTTCAATCAAGGTGTCTTTAAAAATTTCCCAAGTGAGGTCTTCTGCCACACCATCGACTTTTTCCAGTGCTTGATAGATCGGAACTGTTCCGATCGGCACAGGTGAGTTGCGGATGATCCATTCACGGGTTTCATGGATATTTTTACCCGTGGATAAGTCCATGATGGTGTCCGCTCCCCAACGGGTGGCCCAAGTCATTTTGGCGACTTCTTCATCAATCGATGAACCGAGTGCTGAGTTCCCAATATTGGCATTAATCTTGACCAAGAAATTGCGCCCAATGATCATCGGCTCACATTCAGGATGGTTAATGTTGGCAGGAATAATGGCACGGCCTGCGGCAACTTCTTGACGTACAAACTCAGGCGTAATTTCTCTTAGATTTTGTGCACCAAAGTTTTGACCTGGATGCTGGCGCATATCAACATGTTCAAGCTGACGTTGATTTTCGCGGATGGCAATATATTCCATTTCAGGGGTAATGATGCCCTGTTTGGCATAATGCATTTGCGTAACATTTTTATCTGCTTGCGCACGGCGAGGGTTTTGAATATGCGCAAAGCGGATTTCAGCAGTACGAATATCTTTTAAACGGGCTTGTCCGAACTCAGAACTGAGACCTGACAGCACATCGGTATCTTGGCGCTCTTCAATCCATGCTTGACGCACGGAAGGTAACCCCTTGTTTAAATCAATCTGTATATTCGGATCGGTATATACGCCTGAAGTGTCATAGACCATGACGGGTGGGTTGTGTTCGCCACCTAAGCCTGTTGGGGTTTCAGTCAAGCTGATTTCACGGAAAGGCACTTGGATATCGGGGCGAGAACCTTCAACATAAACCTTGCGTGAAGCAGGTAAAATACGGGTTAAATCTTTAGCGTCTTGCTCATGTTGAGCAGAAATATCGGCAGGGGAAAGATTCGTTAATTGGTTCATGGCATGATCCTTATGTATGGCATTAACGAATCAAGCACGACCAAAAACAATGGCGGATTTATCTCTATGATAAATAAAGGCTAAGTTTTTGCTGGGCTTGATTCCTACGCAGGTTTTAACCTGATCAGGTTCAACGGTACTTGTCTTTAAATTGAATGATTAAGACAATCTCAGCAGTTTGTTAACTGCGCTCCGTCAAGCTAGGCGTTTAGACTAACAGATTTTAAAAAAAATGCTTGTTTAATTGATGTTGTATTGAATACAAATTGCATCCTGATGGCAGTCTCGATAATCGGTATTTTCAAACGGTGATTTTAGTGGTAATAACTCGTGCAATTGTTCACTCGAATTACTTTCAGGGTTGTCTGTGACCGTATTTGCAGTAGTGAGAGCAAACTTTTGCTGGCGCTGCTCTAAAGGCGTGGTTGTGAAGGCTAAGTATTTTTGTGCCACTTCGGCCAAATGACTATGCTTTTGTTTGGCTAAGTGTTGGATCTGTTGTAAGGCTTCTTTGTCTGTCTCTTGATCTGATGCCAGTCCGGTATAAGGGACTGGTGCTGGTGTGTTGTCTGAACCAAAGAAAATTAGAAATGAGTATTCATCCAATAGGCGTTGAGCGTCTTTAGCAAAATAGCTTTGAGGATATTGCTGTAGATATTTTTCCCAAAATAAAGCCCGTTCAATCAACTCTGCCCATGAAGCGTTAATTGCCGCATCAATGTAGAATAAGTCCTGATTATCTTTTGCCATTCGTTGTACAAAGATTTTTTGATCAATAGGTAATGATGGTGCAAAAACGTCCAAAATATATTGAGGTTGGCGACGGTAGTCAATGATACCTTCACCTTGGTCTTGTAGCTCGATATACGCTTGTCCTTGATGTTGCAATAAATACTGATCTCGAGGTGAAAGCTTCTTAAATAGTTCAGGTTTGGCCTGAAAATTTTTGATTTGTTGGATCGATTGCCATGAGGGATCTTGATCCATTAAGCGATATAGATATTCTTCAAGATTCAGAAATTGATCATAGCCTTTCTTGCTTTGATGTCCTTGCATAAAACGCAAATACATATTGCTTGAGTTTTGCAGCCATTGTAATTGTTGAGTATTTTTGACCTGAGAAATGCACTGTTTGAGTTGAGCATTGACTTGGTTTAATGCTTCAATACTGCTGCGCTCATCAATATTTTGCATTGCCTGATTTAAGTTGGTGCAATTCTGTTGAGTGGTGGTTGTTTTATTCGTTTGTTGCTGGGTCTGTTTATCTGTATTGGTCGGTTGTGGCGGTTTTTGGCAGCCGAGTAATAAGACACTGCTCATCAGGCAAAGAGTAAAAAAACGCATAATAAAATTCTTTGTTGGTGATTGTTGTGGCGGTAGGATTATAAAGCGCATGCTATAAAGATGAAATCAACGGATAGGCTGTCATAAAACTTTCATCATTTCTATGTTTTAATCACCAATCATTTTTCCATGTGTCTAGTGGAGGCATACTGTGAGCCCAAGCAATCCTGTGTTAAGTCATCATATTTCTTCACAATTTAATGAAGACTTGCAAGATGTGCATACCAAGTTTATGACCATGGGTGGATTAGTGGAGCAACAAGTTGCCAACGCAATTCATGCTTTATTAGACACAGATGCTAACTTAGCGATTGATGTGCAGTTTAAAGACAATGCGGTCAACCAATTTGAACGCGATATCGATGAAGGTTTAACCTTGATTCTCGCGCGTCGTCATCCTGCTGCGATTGATTTGCGTATGGTGATTGCAATGAGTAAGGCCAATACTGACTTAGAGCGTATTGGTGATGAGGCTGCAAAAATTGCTCGTATTGCACAAACCTTATGTGAAGAGGGTGAGTCGCCACGCGGTTATATGGAAACCCGTCATATTGGTAACCAAGTGCGTGTCATGATTCATGATGCTTTAGATGCATTTGCCCGTTTAGATATCGAGCAAGCGCTTAAAGTCGTGATGGCAGATGTGGATATTGACCGTGAATATCAGTCGGCTACACGTACCTTAATGACCTATATGATTGAAGATCCGCGTCATATCTCACGCGTGATTAATGTGATGTGGGTATTGCGTTCATTGGAGCGTATTGGTGACCATGCACGTAATATCTCAGAACAAGTGATTTATATGGCGAAAGGGACGGATGTACGTCATACCAGTATTGAAGAAATTGAACAACAAGTGCATCAAAAATAATCATGTAAAAATCACATAACTAAAAGCCGCTTTGAATAGGCGGTTTTTTTATGTGTAAAATCTTGGCATAAAAAAATCCCAGACTTCGGGGGAAAAGTCTGGGAGAGAAATTTCATGCGTTACGTGAGATATCAACGTATCTCTTTGTCCTTCTGGATTTAACTATACGGGGTAGGGTGAAAGGTGTCATGTAGACAACTGTGTATACTCTGTAAGGCTTTATTACTTATGTAAATATCACGTAAAAAGAGAGCTGTTTTTCAGCTCTCTTTTTACGGTAGGGTTTGACCAAGCGACTTATTTTTGTTCAGTCCAACCTTCTGCTTTTTCTACGCTTTCATCGTTATTGAAGAACTTCTCACGTTGTTCTTCAAGAAACTTTTTCGCCTCAGGCTCAAATACATTCAAGCGTTTTTCGTTAATCAGCGTGGTTTGGTGTTTTAACCATTCCTGCCATGCCTGTTTTGAAATTGTTTCAAAGAACTCTTGGCCTTTCGGACCAGGGAATGGCGCAAAGTCCAAACCTTCAAGCTCTTGTTTGTATTTACGGCAAAGTACTTGTCTAGTCATCATCAATCCTTAAGCGTATAACTGTTCTAGGCGAGTGTGTGCACGTGCAATCGCAGCTTCGACCTGTTTTGGTGAGGTGCCACCAATATGATCACGTGCATTGACAGACGCTTCTAAAGTGAGGGCCTTGTCAAATACATCGGCTTCGATCAAATCAGAGAACTGTTGCAGCTGTTCTAGTGTCAGTTCAGATAAATCTTTTTCTTCTGCAACACCTAAAGCCACGGCTTTACCAACAATTTCATGGGCATCGCGGAAAGCAACGCCTTTTTTGACCAGGTAGTCGGCAAGATCGGTTGCAGTGGAGAAACCACGTAAAGCGGCTTCACGCATAATCTCAATATTGGGTACAAGGGCTGGAACCATGTCTGCGAAAGCCATGAGTGAACCACGAACGGTATCAATCGCATCAAACAAAGGTTCTTTGTCTTCTTGGTTGTCTTTATTGTAGGCCAATGGCTGACCTTTCATTAAGGTCAATAAGCTAATTAAGTCGCCAAAGACACGACCTGATTTACCACGCACCAGTTCTGGTACATCTGGATTTTTCTTCTGTGGCATGATTGAAGAACCTGTACAGAAGCGGTCTGGAATATTCACAAACTTAAACTGCGCTGAGGTCCATAAAATGAGTTCTTCAGACATGCGTGATAAATGCATCATGATCAAAGATGCGGCTGCATTAAATTCAATGGCAAAGTCACGGTCAGATACCGCATCTAACGAGTTTTCTGAAACGGCTTCGAAACCGAGAAGTTCTGCAGTATAAGCACGATCAATCGGGTAGGTTGTACCTGCCAAAGCTGCTGAGCCGAGCGGCATACGATTGACACGTTTACGGCAGTCTTGTAAACGTTCAGTATCACGCACTAACATTTCAAACCAAGCTAATAAATGATGACCAAAGGTCACAGGCTGAGCGGTTTGTAGATGGGTGAAACCTGGCATAATGGTGTTGGTATTGTTGCTTGCCAAACCCAGTAAGCCTTTCTGTAAACGCAGTAATAGGCCTAAGATGTCATCAATCTCATCACGTAAATATAAGCGGATATCGGTTGCAACTTGGTCATTACGGCTACGGCCCGTATGTAATTTTTTTCCGGTAATGCCGATTCGTTGAGTCAAACGAGACTCAATGTTCATATGTACGTCTTCTAAATCAATGCGCCATTCAAAGTTGCCTGCCTCAATTTCAGCTTTAATGGTGCTCAAGCCTTGGATAATGTCATCGCGTTCAGCTTCAGTTAAGACTCCTACTTTGGCAAGCATAGTGGCATGTGCAATTGAACCTGCAATATCTTGTTTATAAAAACGTTGGTCAAATTGCACAGATGCGGTAAATTCTGCAACAAAAGCATCAGTTGCTTCAGAGAAGCGACCGCCCCACATTCCAGAGGTTTGATTCGGGTTGGCTGAAGAAGAGGATTGAGAAGATGTGGTCATGGCGGCTCAGCAAAATAAAAAAGAGTATAGCAAATCCAAACGCAGTTGCCGAAACTCGACGTAAGAAGTTATCGCAAACTCGTCAGGGGAATCCATCAGGCTCCTATTTTTTTACGAAAATTGGTCAATGGCAATACTTATTGGAATTAATTGTTGCAAGTAATGTCTTAGCGATGGTGCTGGCATTGGCTGAAGCACGGTCATGGCAAGCCTTGGAGAGCTTTCGTGTACTGCAATATATGGTTTTTATTAATTGGGTAATTTTATCGTTCGCGACAGTTGTTGATTATTTTAAGGATTTTTTTGCTAAGTTTAGTCAGAAAATTGCCTTGATAATGGGCTTTGTGTTGTTACAGCTGATTGTGCTGTTGACGACTTGTGTGATCAATCTGCTTCAATTCTGGGCTGCACGTTCGGGTTCATTTTCGGATGAGATTTTATTTCATGGGACTAGTTTGCATTTAGGCTACGGCGTTTTGCTGGGGGCGTTCTGCTTACGTTATTTATATATGCGTGAGCAATGGATGAACCAGCAGTATAGTGAACTCAATGCGCGGATTCAGGCGATGCAGGCACGGATTCACCCACATTTTTTATTTAATAGTATGAATAGCGTGGTGAGTTTAATTGCGATTGACCCTGAAAAAGCTGAAAATATGTTGATTAATCTGTCACGCTTATTCAGAGCCAGCTTTCAAGAGCTGAAACTGGTGAGTCTGGCCGAAGAAATTGAATTATGTCAGCATTATTTAAGTATTGAAAAGATGCGTTTAGGCGCGCGTTTGAATGTAGAATGGAATATACAGGCAACACCGATTGAATTAAAACGAGTGACGATTCCGTTATTGACGTTGCAACCTTTGCTGGAGAATAGTATTTTTCATGGGGTGGAAAAAATTTTACAACCTTCAACCATTAGTGTATTGGTTGAAATATTGCAAAATCAAGTCAGTATAGTCATTACTAACCCTTATTCTCACGATACAATAAAATCGAGACAGGGAAATGGTATTGCGATAGACAATGTGAAGCAGCGCTTGAAAGCTTATTATGGGCAAACGGTTAAGTTTCAGATTTATGGGGGAACGTCGTTATATACGACCGTGGTGAGCTACCACTATCGAGTAAAATAATAAGTCAAGTTAACCATAAAAAATATGGATGAAGTTAACGGTGACAAGGAGGAGAGGATGAGAGTTCTGATTGCTGATGATGAGCCTCTCGCAGTAGAGCGTTTGGCACGTTTAGTGACCCAGATGGGACACGAAGTCATTGCGACAGCGCATCATGGTCAGGATGTGTTAAATCATATAGAAAACGACTCACCCGATGTCGTTTTATTAGATATTCAAATGCCAGGGATGAATGGTTTGGAATGTGCTGAACAACTCAGCCAGCTTAATCCACGTCCTGCGATTATTTTTTGCACGGCATATGATCAACATGCATTGGAAGCATTTAAATTTCAAGCACAAGGATATTTACTTAAACCTGTTGCACAACAAGATTTACAGCAGGTATTTAACCATTTAACTCAACTCACACAAGCACAAATGACGGGTTTACAACAACAAGACGATATGTACGATACCAAAGCACAACGCCATCAAATTGCTGCGAAAACTTATCGCGGAGTGGAACTGATTCCCTTGGAAAATGTTTATTATTTTTTAGCAGATCAGAAATATGTCACTGTTCGCCATAAAAATGGCAGTGTACTGATTGATGAAACACTTAAAGATCTGGAACTGGAATTTGCCGATCGCTTTATCCGCATTCATCGTAATGCACTGGTCTCGCTCGACTATCTTGAAGGCTTAGAGTTGGTGACTGCGGGACAATATCAGGTGCGGTTACGTGAGTTGGATGAGCGTTTGTCGGTCAGTCGCCGACACTTGCCGAGTTTAAGAGAATGTATGCATCAATTATAAAACCAAACTTTTCGGCTGAATGATTGATCACTTTGTGATTTTTTACTTGCAATTTCAGGTGAGCAAGTTAAGTTTGGAACAATTGCTTTGATCAATACCTCACTTGAATTTATGAAAACCTTAAAAATTGCGACTCGACAAAGCCCGCTTGCACTCTGGCAGGCGGAACATATTCGTTCTCGTTTAAATGCGCTTTATCCAGATTTAACGGTTGAATTACTTAAGTTCGTAACGCAAGGCGACAAGATTCTGGATACCCCTCTGGCAAAAATTGGTGGTAAAGGTTTATTTGTAAAAGAGTTGGAAGCAGCACTGTTGGATGGGCGTGCTGATTTGGCGGTACACTCGATGAAAGATGTACCCATGCATTTGCCTGAAGGTTTGAGTTTGGCAGTCATTTGCGAGCGTGAAGATCCTTTGGATGCTTTTGTTTCAAATCACTACTCCCATTTTGACGAGTTACCGCAAGGTGCCAAAGTGGGTACATCGAGCTTGCGCCGTAAATGCCAGATTTTACAGCAACGTCCAGATTTAGAGATTATTGATTTACGCGGTAATGTCGGGACGCGTTTATCCAAGTTGGATGATGGTTTGTATGATGCCATTATTTTAGCCAGCGCAGGCCTAAAACGTTTAGGTTTGGCTGATCGTATTCGCCATTGTTTGGCGCCCGTATTGAGCTTGCCTGCGGTGGGTCAAGGTGCACTTGGTCTAGAGTGCCGTAGCGATGATGTCGAATTATTAAAATTGATTCGGCCACTGCAACACGAAGAAACTTCGATTTGTGTCCGTGCAGAACGTGCGTTCAATGCTTATCTGGAAGGGGGCTGCCAAGTGCCGATTGCAGGTTATGCGACTTTAAAGGATGGTCAAGTCCAGATTGAAGGCCGTGTTGGCAGTGTAGATGGCAAGACTTTGTTGCAAGAGCAATTAGTCGGTGCAACAGTCGATGCTGAGCAATTGGGAGAACAGCTTGCTCAGCGCTTGCTAGCGCAAGGTGCGGGTGAATTGCTCAAAGCGTTGTATTAATGCTGTTTATCAATACACGACCTGATGACCGCGCCGCTGCTTTAACGCAAGCATTAAATGAAGTGGGTTATCAGGTCGAAGCACTACCTTTGCTTGAGTTGGTTGCAGAACCTTTTTCTTATGTTCTGCAACAACTTTATTTAGAATTGAAACAGGTTCAAGCAATTGTGGTGGTGAGTCCAACCGCTGTTGATGTTGGGATGCGTTATTTACAGCAAGCAGGTTTGCAACTTGATCAGCTGCAGCATATTCAATGGATTGCTGTGGGACAGACTACAGCACACGCTTTAGCAAAATACAGCATAGACAGTTGGGTGCCTGAGGTGGAAACTTCGGAAGGAATGCTGCAATTACCGATTTTAAAACAACACAAAGATCTAAAGAAAATCGCATTTTGGCGAGGCTTAGGGGGTCGACAGTTTATGATGCAGCAATTGCAGCAACACGGTGTCGAGATCCTGAATTTTGTGCTCTATCATCGTCAATGCCCTAAGCAGAGTGTGATTGCATTTCCTGAAATTGTAAAAAAAATAAGTTTAAATCAGCCTGTTGCAGTGTTGATCAGTAGTGAAGCGAGTTGGAATTATTGGCAGCAATTCTGCAAACAATCTCCGTGTACAGCTGCGTGGGTTTATCTGGTTTTGGGCTCACGTTTGGTTCAGCTTGTAGAAACGGCCCAATCGCAAACGGCGAAAGGATTTAACATTATTCAGCTTGAAAATTTATCCGCATCAGAGATCATTCATCGCATGAGTGACTGGAAAGGACATGTATGAGAAAAATTGGTTATCTAATATTAGGATTGAGTTTATTGTGGTTGGCTAAACTCAGTTACGATGTTGCGCAATATTCTCAAACGCTACCCCAGTTACAACAGCAGCTCGATCAAACCGAGCAACGCTATGCTCTATTGAATGATCAATTTGTTGCAGTGCAACGCCAGTTGCAAAATAGCAGTGTGATCGAGCCTACAGATAATGTTGCAATACCGACCACGATGACAGGGATCGCCCCGGTTATTTTGGTTAAACAACAAATGCAATTGGTTCAGTTTGCTTTGGATCAACAGCAGTTTATTTATGCATTAGATCAACTAAATCAAGCTCAGCAACATATTGCTCAGTATGCGGTTTCACCAGCGTTGCAGCATAGTCTGATGAAAGCCATTGAACAGGACAAACAAAGCATTCAACAATACGTCCTCAGTCAAACGCAGCAACAGCAGCAACTCGACAATTTGTTGCAGCAGCTGGATCAGAAGATTCAGCAAGAAATCAAAAATCCCAAAATAAGCATGACAAAAAGTGACAGTGGCGCTTGGTGGCATTGGTTTAAGTTGGAAAAGGTACAGCGTAATTCGCCCGATTTGATGAGTCGTAATATTACTTTGAAAGAAGCTCAATTACGTTTATTACTGGCTTCGCAAGCCTTGCAACAAGGACAGTTGGCTGAATATCGAAAATCAAGCTTGGAAGTGATGCAGTTATTGGCTGAATTACCTGATCAGAATAGCCAGCAAATGAAGCAACGTTTAGAGAAAATTTTAAACCTACCTGCGGTACCCACTCCGAAATTAACCACACTGGGTTTGTTGGGATAAGGCATTATGAAACATTTATTGTGGATTTATCTGCTTGCAAGTTTGGTGTTGTTCGCCCTGTTTGCCATCTTGAGTTATGGCTATGGGAATGGTTATGTGTATATTTATTGGCGTGATTGGCAGTTTCAGAGTGGAGTTTGGGGGCTGATTGCGCTGTTTATCGTCATCAGTTTGCTGGCACAATTTGCTTGGCTATTTGGTAAGCGTTATTTCGCCCGAGAGCAACGCAAAAAAGAAACGATTCTGCATTTTAAAGATCTACATCCTTATGAGCAACTCGGGATTGTTTGGTTATTGGAAGCTGCAAAAGATCAACAAGTGTTTATTGAGCGTGTTTATACCCAGTCAGGGTTGCTCAATCATATTATTGATGCGCAATTTGATTATAAAAATGGTGATTATGAGACTGCATTGCAGAGTTTAGAGAAATCTGCACCGATGGCATTTGAACTGGCTGAATTGCAACGCATTGATATTTATCTTGAGCAGCAGGAAACACAAAAAGCACTCACCCATTTAGAGTTTTTGGCCCAACATCAGCTTTCACCTTGGTTGATTGAAATTGAGACGGCTTATCAGCAACGGATTACTGCGCTTTGGGGTAAACTTGCCTTGCAGGAGCCATGGTTGTTTTTGCAAACAACCCAATATGGTTTGCTTGATGCTGAACACCGTGATCTATGGTTGCAACAATTATTGATTCGATTTGATCAGGCATCTGTCGATGATCTGGCGGCACTACAGCAACGCTATCTGTTTTTACTGGATGAAATTCAAACTCGTCCGTACAGTAGTAAAGTGCTCTGGTTGAAACTATTGGCACGTATGCCAGAAATGAGTGTACAGCATGAAGATCTAGCCTTACATTTATTACAAGATCAATTTGATCCAGAAGTGTTTTATCTTTGGTTCCAACAACAATTATTGAAGCAGATTCCAGATTATGCCTATGTTGAGCAGCGCATTATGCAGCTTGAACAGCGTTACACCAGTGTGCCGATGTTAAGCTTTGCAAAATGGCATATTTATGTGGCAACACAGCGACAAGCAGAAGCAGAGCAATTATTAACTTTATATCCAGATAATATTTTAATGAGTTATTTAAGGATTAAATCAACTTTGGGTGATAATCCAGATTTAATCAGGCAGTTAAATTTAATATTTGAAAATGATGTAAATTTTCTTAATTTTAAGATATGAGTGAAAACATGAAAGAATTGTCTGTCTATCCTGTTGTGCTTCAGCAAACCGTTGCTTGGGGGGATATGGATGCGTTTGGTCATGTAAATAATGTTCAGTATTATCGTTATATCGAGAGTGCACGCATCGCTTATTTAATGACGCTGAATATCTTTGATCAGGAGATATTGACGGTCGTTGCATCAAGCCAGTGTAAATACTTGAGTCCTGTATTCTATCCCGATGTGCTGCATATTGGTGCGCGGATTGAGGAGTTAAGAAATAGTGCTTTTCGTATGCATTATGTATTGTGGAGTGAAACACAACAGCAAATCGTGGCAACAGCTGAGGCGGTCATGGTTTGTGTGGATAAGAACACATCAAAGAAATTAAATATTCCTGATGAGATTAGACAGCACATAATTCAGTTAGAACATAGCGTAGGTCATGCTTTAATATAATGTGAATGATTATAAAGACGATTATGTCTATTTTTGTTTGATTATATCATCATTTCATATAATAAGGTTCAAAGCTTTCATTTGTAAGAGATAAGGTATTTGAACCTAAACCCTGAAAAGAAAATTAAAATTTTTTAGATAAAATTAAGAGTAATTTAATATAAATCGGATTGCTTCGGATCCGTGGTCTCGCTTTTATAGAATATGTTTTTATATAACAGGTCTACTTTTTTTGCTTTATTGTAAATAAATTGCCATTTGGGGGTAAATATACGATTAAGTGCGTTATTCTTATATTGATTAATTAATCATTTATAAATTAATATTGAATCGAATTAAAAATTCATTTTATTTTTGAGTGATATATTTCCCCTATATAAGTTGGAGTGGTTCTAATGAAACCAGATATTAGTGATTTATCTGTAGAAGATTTAAAGCGTTTACAAGCAGAAGCAGAAGCTTTGATTGCAAGTAAAAAAGATCAAGCAGTTGAAGATGCGTATAATCAAATTATCGCGATTGCAGATGCGATTGGTTATAGCGTTGAAGAGTTATTGGAAGTGGGTGAGCAAAAGCGTAAGAAAACTACGCGTAAAGCAGTAGAGCCACGCTACCGTAACAAGAGCAATGCTGAAGAAACTTGGACTGGTCGTGGTAAGCAACCACGTTGGTTAGTTGCTCAGTTAGAAAAAGGTGCAAAACTTGAAGATTTCTTAATCTAAGCAAGTTTTAAAGTCATCGTTTTGTCATACGATGACTTTATCCTTTATTAAAAGCCAGGCTTAAAAAGCTTGGTTTTTTTATATCAGAGAATTGGCGATGTTGAAAAAGTATGCATAATGTCATTCAGGGGGCGATTGTCTCAAAAAGGATGATATTTGCATGTTGGTAAGGGTGGAATGAAGAAAAAAACCAAGCAATGGAGATGGTGGGTATTCGCCATTTTTGCATTTTTAATTTTTATTATTTTACAAATTCCAGCAACATGGTTAATTGCGAAATTTTCAAAAGATAATCAAATATTACATAATGTCAGCGGTAACATTTGGCAGGGGCAAGCAGACTGGCAACGTGGTCAATTGCGCGGTTCAGTGCATTGGAAAACTCGCCCTCTGGATTTGCTATTACTGCGCGTTGGTGCAGATCTGGATATTCATAGTGGTAATACCCAGTTCAATGGGGTTTTTGCTTACGGTCTAAGTAAGAAAATCATGATTAAAGACCTGCAAGGGAAAATCTCGCCTGAAACATTAAAATATTTTGCCAACTGGCAGTGGCCTGAAAACTCAATCCAACTGAAAGACGTACAATTGAATTACCAAAAAGAAAAAGGCTTTAGCGCGGTAGAAGGACAATTGAATTGGGGTGGTGGTGCGTTGGCCTATACTTTTGGTCAGCGACAAGATCGTATGAATATGCCGTCTTTAGTGGCTGGACTTAAAGATGAAAACGGGCAATTACAAATAGATGTCCGTGATCAACGTAGCCAGAAAATGGCGAATCTGAGCTTAGATGCAAGTCTGATGCTGGATGTACAACTCACCCAGCGGATGTTGTTAAACATTCCCTCTTATGAAGGTAAAGCTGGCTTAGACACCTATGTGATCAGTTCGCGGCAACCCTTGTTGCAAGGTGGTTTCTAATGAAAGCAATCACTGAAAAAATGCAACAATTGCGTTGGCAAAAACTGGATAAGCTCAGTGGTCTGGTTTTAGTACTCCTGATTTTGTGGTTATGTTGGAAATTGGCTTCACTGTTCTGGTGGGTGGTTGCGCCACCACAACCGATGCAGTTTGACCGAGTGGAGTTGGGCTCGCAGCAAGCCCAAGTTCCCAATATCAGTTCTTTTGCATTATTCAACGAACCAGCAGCAACTTCGGCTGATGATAATGTCAATCTGGAGTTGCAAGGTGTGTTGTTGGGACAGCCCAATTATTTATCATCGGCTGTAATTAAGTTGAATGATAGTGCTGAACGATATCGTGTTGGTGAAACTGTGGGATCAACGTCATATCAATTGGCTGAAGTCTATTGGGATCATGTGGTTTTAAAACAGGGCAATGGTGCAACCCGAGAAGTTAAATTTAAGGGTTTGGACAAAGGTCTATATCAGCCAATTGATCCTGTGCTTAACAACAGCAACAATGTACCGCCAGCAGCGGCTGCACCAACTCAGAACTCACCACAATCGGCTTTAGGTCAAGCGATCCAGCAAATGCAGGATAATCGCGAGCAATATCTAAAAAATATGGGAGTCAATGGTGGCGGTGCGGATGGTTATGAAATATCAGACAAGACCCCATCGAATTTAAAAAATACCTTGGGTTTACGTTCGGGTGACCGTATTCTATCGATCAATGGTCAAACCGTCGGGCAGGGGCTCAACGAAGTACAATTATTAGAGCAAGTACGTCGTGAAGGGCATGCCAAAATAGAAATAAAACGTGGTGATCAAGTGATGACCATACAACAAAGTTTTTAGTGATCACACGTCACACATCAGTTAGGAATAAGTGCAGGTTATGGCTTTTTTAAATCATCAACGACCACTTTGGGCATTACTTGCCGCCGCACCTTTGATTGCGTCAGTGAGTACTCATGTGCAAGCACAAACATGGAAGATCAATCTACGTGATGCAGACTTAACCGCATTTATTAATGAAGTTGCAGATATTACTGGGAAGAACTTTGCGGTTGATCCTCGTGTGCGTGGTAATGTGACGGTTATTTCCAATAAGCCTCTGAATAAGGACGAGGTGTATGACCTATTTCTAGGCGTACTCAATGTCAATGGTGTGGTGGCGCTCCCTTCAGGAAACACGGTTAAACTTGTCCCTGACAGTAATGCGAAGAACTCTGGGATTCCTTACGATGCACGTAGCCGTGCGGGTGGTGATCAAATCGTAACGCGAGTGATTTGGCTGCAAAATACCAATCCGAATGACTTGATTCCAGCCCTACGTCCGTTAATGCCGCAATTTGCGCATTTGGCAGCGGTTGCGGGGACCAATGCTTTAATCGTTTCTGATCGTGCAACCAATATTTATCAGCTTGAAAATATCGTGCGTAATTTAGATGGCACGGGTCAAAATGACATTGAAGCAATTAGCTTGCAGTCGAGCCAGGCTGAAGAAGTGATTGGTTTGTTGGAGACCATGAGTGCAACTGGTGCTTCAAAAGATTTTATCGGTTCACGGGTGCGTATCATTGCCGATAATCGAACCAATCGGATTTTAATCAAGGGTGACCCAGATTCACGTAAACGTTTGCGTCAAATGATTGAAATGCTGGATGTACCATCAGCAGATCGTTTGGGTGGTCTTAAAGTCTATCGTTTGAAATATGCGAGCGCAAAAAACTTAGCTGAGATTTTACAAGGCTTAGTAACAGGACAATCGGCCTCTACGTCATCGTCAACATCGAATAGTAATAACCGATCTAATTCGATGAGTAATCTGATCTCGAATAATCAAAACTCAAGCTCGACAACAGGATCATCGTCGTCGTCTGTTTCTACTCCTTCGATTAATTTAAACAGCAATTCCAACAATAGCCAAAATTCAAGTATTACCAGTTTTAATCAAGGTGGAGTCAGTATTATTGCTGATCCTGCGCAAAATGCCTTGGTCGTAAAAGCTGATCCACAGTTGATGCGAGAAATAGATGCGGCAATTCAGCAATTAGATACTCGCCGTCAGCAGGTATTAATCGAAGCTGCGATTATGGAGGTGACAGGTGATGATGCCGATCAACTTGGCGTTCAGTGGGCTTTAGGTGATCTCACTAGTGGCATTGGCTTGCTTAGTTTTAGTAATGTAGGCGCAAGTCTGTCTAAAATTGCGGCAGGTTATTTAACTGGTGGGTCAGCAGGCGCGGCGGGTGTGCTTGGGAGTACAAATGGAGGCACTGGCAGTGGAGCAAGTTTTGCTGTTGGTGACTTCAGTAATCCGCGACGTGCGTATGGTGCTTTGATTCAAGCTTTAAAAACCAATACCAAGTCCAATTTATTGTCATCTCCGTCAATTGTAACCATGGATAACGAAGAGGCCTATATTGTTGTTGGCCAAAACGTACCTTTTGTCACGGGTTCAGTAGCAACGACCGGAAATAGTACGGTAAATCCTTATACTACGGTTGAGCGTAAAGATGTTGGGGTGACCTTAAAAGTAATTCCACATATTGGTGAGGGTGGGTCTGTACGTTTAGAGGTTGAACAAGAAGTTTCGAATGTCCAAAGCAATAAAGGTCAAGCCGCGGATTTGGTGACCAGTAAACGTGCGATTAAAACCTCAGTTTTGGCTGATCATGGACAAACGGTCGTTTTAGGTGGCTTGATTTCAGATGATACGGAACTGTCTCGCCAGAGCCTTCCATTGTTGGGTGATATCCCTTATTTAGGTCGTCTATTTAGTTCAAATACAAAAAGTAATGTAAAACGTAATCTTTTAGTTTTCATACATCCCACAATTGTAGGGGATGCTGATGATGTACGCCGTATTTCTCAACAGCGTTATAATCAGCTCTATAGTTTGCAACTTTCAATGGACAAAAATGGTAACTTTGCCAAACTACCTGAGAATGTTGAGGATATTTATAATCGACAAGCAGTGGCGACAAATTCACCGTATCAAAAAGTACCCACAGCAACCCAAGCGAATAAAACGGTTGTGGTGACTACACCTGTTGCAGTTGAAGCGCCTCAAGTACAACAAAAAACGGTACAACTTCCTGTGAAAGAAACAGAGCGTAGTAAAAACACGGTAACCACCACCACGATTCGACCAGCGTCTTCACAGTAGATGCACAGAAGCGCTTATGTCACAATGCTATGATTGCAAGAAATTCTATAAGGATATGCATCTATGACTTGGAAATTACAAGCCATTACAGGTGAATTTACGGGGCAAGAACTGAGTATCGAACGTGACATGTTGGTGGGAAGACATCAAGATGCCGATATTTTGTTGCAGTCAGCAGATATTTCACGTCGTCACGCGGCGTTATTGTTAAAAGATCAGCAGCTTTGGGTGCAAGACCTGAATTCATCGAACGGTACATTTATTAATGATGCGCGTGTTGAGCAGGAAACAGAATTGCACGATGGCGATATCTTGCAGTTTGCCAGTTTTGTCTTTTCAGTGCTTGCGCCAGCGCTATCTGAAGCTGAATTGCCAGAAATCGAGATTGAACCTGTAGCGTCAAATTCTACAGATCAAGGTATGCCAAGTATTGCTGAACGTGCAGTTGAGACGCCGATCACACGTGATGGAATGCCACAGCAAGTGGCGATACCAAAGCCAGCACCGATTCCTGAAGGAATCAATGTACAGGCAGCACCAGAGCCGCAACCTGTTGCAATTGAAGAACCTATTTCGCGTGTTACTGCGGAAAAAGAGCAACAGAAGAATGCTTCGGTTGGCCTCATTTCTATTATTGTATTGATCATTCTGGCGGTGATTGCTTGGCTGTTCTTTAAATAATCGGGCGAAGCTTTTACAATCAAGGCATGCCCACGTGGGTATGCCTTTTTCATTTCTTGAGTCGAAATATATGTCCGTTGCTCAGTTACACAACCGTAGTTTAGTCTTATTTGATCTGGATGGGACACTGGTCGATTCCGCTGCTGATTTATATCGAGCGATGAACCTGAGTTTAGAAAAATTGGGTTTGGCGAAGGTAACCGAGGCGCAAGTTCGGGTCTGGGTGGGAAAAGGTGCAGCCAAACTGTGTGAGGCTGTGCTAGAACATTTGTTTGGGGAAGTAGATGCTCAGCAGCAAGAGCAACTCCTCAGTACATTTGTTGATGTTTATGCGCAGGAGCTCTGTGTAAATACTCAAGTGTATGAGGGGGTTTTACCATTTTTAGATTATTGTCAAACCCATAATATTAGCATGGCATGTGTGACCAATAAGCCTGAACAGCTGGCACAAGGTATTCTTGATCTCTTGGCTTTAAGTCCATATTTTAAAATGGTGATTGGGGGTGATCGTTTGCCTGAACGAAAACCACATCCTTTGCCGTTGCTGCACTGTGTGCAGGCGCAGAATACCACGACTGCGGCAACCTTGATGATTGGTGATTCAAGTAATGATGTTGAAGCAGCTAGACGTGCAGGTATTGATTGTATTGTGGTCAGCTATGGCTATAATCATGGAGAAAGTATTTACGACTGTCAGCCACAGCAAGTGGTCGATAGTTTGGCAGAATTGATAGAAGAAGATTTAGTAAGGAGACAAGCATGAAGATGATTATGGTTTTTCGATGGCGGGCTTGAGACAGCACTAAAGAAAAAACGCACAGAAATTAAAAACCATAGAGAAGATTCATGACGACCTTAGTACAATTTGAGCAATTAAAAGCAGCAGGCTATAACACCATTCCTGTTTATCGCCAGCGTTTGGCCGATACTGAAACCCCACTTTCTGTTTTTGCTCGTTTTAAACAATACAAGCAAGCCTATCTATTTGAGTCTGTTGAAGGTGGCGAGAACTGGGCACGCTATTCAATGATTGGTTTGGGTGAGTCCACCGTTTTTTCCTGCAATGCAGGGGTACTCACCATACAACAGGCGGATGGTACCGTGATTCAGCAGGATTGTGCTGATCCCTTTGACTATATCCGAGAGTTTCAAAGTCAGTTTAAAGTCCCGACTCAAGTCGAATTGCCTGATTTACCTAGCTTCACTGGGGGATTGGTGGGCTATTTAGGCTATGACGCCGTGCGTTATATTGAACCAAAACTGAAAAATGTGCCTGCTGCAGATCCTGTCACGCTACCCGACCTGTGGTTGATGCTCTCACAAACCGTGATTGTGTTTGATAATTTAAAAGATACCTTATTTCTCATTCATCATGCCGATGCGAATCAGCCGAATGCCTATGCTCAAGCTCAGCAAAAGCTGGATCAGTTAGAGCAATTGTTGGCGACACCTGTTAGCTTACAAGCGAAGCCGCATACAGCACCACATTTTGAATCGATCACAGGCAAAGCAAAATTTCTTGAGACGGTTGAAAAGGTCAAAGAATATATCCGTGCGGGTGATGTGATGCAGGTAGTGCCTGGACAACGTATGGTCTCTGATTTTGATGGTGAAGCGCTGCAAGTGTATCGTGCGCTTCGCCATTTAAATCCATCGCCCTATTTATTCTTGGTGCAAGGGCAAACCCTGACAGACCAAAAGCCCTTTCATATTGTGGGCTCATCACCAGAAATTTTATCTCGTTTAGAAAATGGCATTGCAACGGTACGTCCTTTGGCAGGAACGCGGCCACGTGGTAAAACCAAGGAAGAAGATCTTGCCTTGGAGCAAGATTTATTGGCAGATGAAAAAGAGATTGCTGAACATCTAATGCTGATTGATCTGGGGCGTAACGATGTCGGACGTGTATCTAAAATCGGTAAAGTGCAAGTGACTGATCGGATGGTGATCGAGCGTTATTCCCATGTGATGCATATTGTTTCGAATGTACAGGGTGAAGTACGAGATGATGTAGATGCTTTAGATGTGTTTAAAGCAACATTCCCTGCGGGAACGCTTTCAGGTGCACCAAAAATTCGGGCTATGGAAATTATTGATGAGGTTGAGCCTGTTAAGCGGGGTGTATTTGGTGGCGCTGTTGGATATTTAGGCTGGCATGGTGAAATGGACATGTCGATTGCGATTCGTACTTGCGTTATTCGCGATCAAAAGGTCTATGTGCAAGCGGGAGCGGGGCTAGTTGCGGACTCAAATCCTGAATCTGAGTGGAATGAAACCCAAATAAAAGCTCGCGCAGTGATCAAAGCGGTTGAATTATCGTCAAACGGATTGATTTTATGAGTTTTTAGCAGTTTTTTTAAAAAAAGCACTTGCATCGATTCAGAGTTTTGCTAAACTGCACACCGTTCCGATACGAAACGTACGAAACACTTGGAAAGCGCCGGCATAGCTCAGTTGGTAGAGCAACTGACTTGTAATCAGTAGGTCCACAGTTCGAATCCGTGTGCCGGCACCATCTTAAAAGTGTGGTAGTATTAAGTAGAAGAACAGCACTGTGTAAGTGTGATGTGGTGAGATTCCCGAGCGGCCAAAGGGGGCAGACTGTAACTCTGCTACGAAAGTTTCGAAGGTTCGAATCCTTCTCTCACCACCATTTAACTTCGATAGAAGTGGTCAGTACCAACATGCGGGAGTAACTCAGTTGGTAGAGTGGCAGCCTTCCAAGCTGCATGTCGCGAGTTCGATCCTCGTCTCCCGCTCCATATCGAAGATGTCGCTCTTATAGCTCAGTGGTAGAGCACTCCCTTGGTAAGGGAGAGGTCTCGAGTTCAAATCTCGATAAGAGCTCCAGATATACAGCTTAGTGGAATTTCCACAACATTTTAAAGAAGCAGGCTATTATAGTCTGCTTTTCAAGTATTAGGTGTCTAGTTTTTTAGGCGAATGTCGATTAAGAAGGTTTTTCAGGGTTGTTTTTCTCTAAACTGGCGTCGACGTAAACGAGGAAAATCAAAATGGCTAAGGCTAAGTTTGAACGTAATAAACCACACGTAAACGTGGGTACAATTGGTCACGTTGACCATGGTAAAACAACTTTAACTGCTGCG
>NZ_KV575273.1:0-58946 GCF_001682515.1 Acinetobacter gyllenbergii
CTCTTCAATCAATGAAATATTTTCGATTGATCAACTAGTAAAAATCCACACAAGTTGTTCTTCTATTCTCTTAATGATCTTTTCACCACCTCGTCAGTGGCAAATCAACGCAATAAACATTCAACAACTTAACCAGTAAAGCTAAGTTATTTTTGCTTCATCGCGTCGGGATGAGTGCATTATAGGAGATTTTTTTTAGTGTGCAAGTCTTTTTAAACCCTTGTTTTATCGAGTGTTCTTTTTTTACACACAAATTTGTTTAACAAAACAGCATAATTCTCGTAAGCACATAAAATTAAAGCAGAAATATTTTATAGATATTTCTGCTTTGTTTTTTACTTAGTGTTCTTTATCTGTACGCTGATAATTTTAATCGGCTGTTTTGGTACATTTTGATGCATCCCGTAGTTTGCCGTTGGTACATTTACGATCTTATCGACAATATCCATCCCTTTGGTCACTTTACCAAATACGGCGTACCCTGCATCCATTGCTGACTTATTTAAAAAGTTATTATCCGCCACATTAATAAAGAATTGGCTGCTTGCAGAATTCGGATTACTGGTACGTGCCATTGCCAAAGTACCACGTGTGTTCTTCAAACCATTGCTCGACTCATTCACAATCGGTGCTTTAGTTGTCTTCTCAATCATATTGGCATCTAAACCACCGCCCTGCACCATAAAACCAGGAATCACACGATGAAAGATCGTGCCTGTATAGAAGTTGCTTTTTACATAGCTTTCAAAGTTTTTTGCCGACACAGGTGCTTTATCATCAAAAAGTTCAATTTCGATGTTGCCCATACTGGTTTTCATATCAACCATGGTATTTGCAAATAAATGGCTGCTTGCCAAAATTAAACCTGTTGTCATGAACAACTTTTTCATCATTGCTTTTCTCGGCTTGATCATTGATTTGTTGTGAATGCTCATCTTAGTTTTGCTGATTCTATTTTGCTATTTCTATTTGTTATCTTTAAAACAAAAACCGATGTTTCACGTGAAACATCGGCTCAGACTTTATTAACTATGTTTATCCCAAAATTTTCTAAAGTTTTTGGCAACTTCAATGGTATTACGTTTAGCCTTACTAGAGACTGGCGTGAGGTTAATAAAGCCATGGGTCTGATCTGGGTAATCAACGTATTGTACTTTCACCCCGTTTTGTCTGAGCTTATGACTATAGATTGCACCCTCATCATGCAGCAGATCATGCCCGGCAGTAATCACATAGGCTGGTGCCAGCTTTCTAAGACTGCCATAGGTTGGTGAGATCAACGGATCATCGAGTGCAACATCGTGCTGTGTCGCATAGTAGTCAGTGACATAGTCTACATCTTTGCTGGTCAACACCAAGCCCTCTCCATAGGCATAGAACGAAGGATGGCGGCTTTTGAAATCAACCACGGGATAAATCAATAATTGTGCTTGAGGTGCATAGGCCTTACCTACAGCATGTTGCGCAACCGTGGTACTGATATTACCCCCTGCACTGTCTCCTGCAACCGCAATCCGGTTTTTATAGATTTTCAGTTGACGGCGATTTTGATACACCCATGCCAAGGCATCTTCACATGATTTGATCAACAGTTGTGGCGATGCTTCTGGTGCAAGTGGATAATCAATACTTAAGACCTGTACTTTTGCATACTTGGCAATGAGTCGACAGGCTTCATCATGGGTATCCAAACCACCTACCACAAAACCACCACCATGATAGAACACAATCATCGGTAATTTTTTATTGGGTGCAGGATGATAATGTCTGGCAAATACCGTACCGCTTTGCAGTGGAAGACGGATATCTTCAACAGATTCTATTGAGGTTGGCTTGTTAATGATTGCCAACATTTGTGCATCAAACTGACGGCGAGATTCAATTGGGTCATCACCAATGAAGCCAATGCGCCCTTGTTTAATTTGGACAGCCATCAGACATTTGATAAAAGAATCTAAATCTGGATATTGGTGTGGATAAGCGAGAAGCTTGGCAAGAGACTCCTGTACGATTTTGGGGAGCTTATCAAGTGCTCGTGCAGCAGGGCCCTGTCCTTTGTCTAGAATGGTTTGAATTTTTTGAGGTAATGCTGTCACTTCTGTCCCCTTCTTCGCTCTGTCCATAATTCTTGTTGTCTTCGACTATATGCTTTTCTAAAGTCTTAGATCAAGTTCAAGATTTGAAAAATATGTCGTACGCTAAAGGGCTATTATCAAAAAGTCATTAACCATAGTGCTTATTCACAACTACTTTTTATGTCAATTAAATGCTGTTTTATCATGCGATTGTTAAAACAATAAAACTAGAACCAATGAATTCGTTCTAGTTTTATAGCACTAAAAAAGTGTCAGTTTTATGAATTCAGTTAACTTCGCGTGATGTATAGCAGTACATCAATAAGATTGCATGCGGCATCGTGTGTTCAATCTTATGCGAAGCCAACTTCATCCTAAAAAATTATTGAGCAGTCGTACCTGCTGAACCAGAAACTGAACCTGATACATCCGCAGAAGCGCCACCAGGTTGAACATCAACGGATGATCCACCTTGCACACCAACACCACCTTGTACGCCTGCCGGGCTTGCACCTGTTGTTTGAGCTGAGCCAGATGCATCTAAACCACCTTGAGTTGAGCAACCTACAGCTGTTAATGCAACACCTGCTACAACCGCAGAAATCAATGCTAACTTTTTCATTTCGTATTTCCTTTCATTATGACAAAAAGCAAAGTTGTCTTTGCGATGCCTATGATTCACAATTTTTTTCTTAGACGTGATGCGGATTAGTTGCAGTTTGTTATGTAAGCCGCTCTATTTTGCAATTTTTCTTAAATCAACTCTTTTCATATTTCACATATTAAGAAAAACATTCAAAATCTCTAAAGCATTAGAGTTAAAGTAATTTCACGGTTTTTAGTTTTATTTTTTCAGTTAAAAAGAGATTATCTTATTTTTTTATAATTCATAGAAACACCGTACAATCTGCTTAAAAGATTACAATTGGGTAATTTTGATTAAAAATAAATGTAGCAGCCATAAAAAAACCGTGACCTCTGATCACGGTTTTTCCATTTATTTAGCTTGGTTTAAGGCCATTGCATCTCGCCTTTTACCACTTTAGCCCCCAACTCTAAACTGCTTGACTCACCTAAAGTTGGATACTGTTTTTGCATAATTCCAATTAATTCAGCTGAATTTTTGCTGGCTTTTACCGCTTTTTCATACTGCTTTAAATAGTCAATCGAGAAGTTTACCGCATCAAGACCTTCGGCTGCGCCTACTTTCATATGTGCAGGCACCACCACTTGTGGATTTAAGGCTTTGATACTCTCTAAAGTCTGTACCACTTCTGCACGATCTTTGGCTGTTGGGGTATCCGCAGTCCACAGATGAATCCCCGAAGACACTGGAATACCACCGACAACTGCTTTGGCACTCGGAATCCATAAATAAGTCAGTTCTTTCTTACCTTTGATTTCGATATTTTCATTTTCTAATTTTAAGGTTTTAGCTGTATACGCTTGTGGAACAATAATCTTGCTCGGTGCATTGGCACCCATTTTTGGTCCCCAATACTGTACTTTCAGCGCTTGCGTATCCTGAATATGCTTCACCGTTTCAGGGGTCGCAATCACTTGCACATTCGGGAAGTACTGCTTAAATACGTCCAAACCAAAATAGAAGTCTGGATCGCCATAGCTGACAAAAATGGTTTTTAAGGTTTTACCGCTATCTAAGATATCGGCTGCAATACGCAATGCCTCTGATTTAGAGAATTGTGCATTCACCAATAACACTTCTTTATCGCCTTCAATTAAGGTCGAAGTCACACCAAAGTGTTCAGGTTGAGCCAGAAAGTTTTGGATTTTTAAGTCTTGTGCAAAAGCAGTTGATGTTGCCGCTAAAGTAGATAAAGCAATGATATAAGGTTTGGTATTCATCTTATCGTCTCCAATCTGATAAGGAACACTTTAAATTGCAATTATTGCTGAATAAACACCCTGAATTAAGATAAAATGTTGCATATCTTGCAACAATGATAATAAACATGGACACCTTAAAAGCCATCCAAGTCTTTGTCTGTATCGCGCAGCAAGGCAATCTCAGTAAAGCGGCCGAACATCTGGATTATTCTAAGGCAATGGTGTCACGCTATTTAGAACATCTCGAACAAACTTTTTCGACGCGGTTGTTTCAACGCAATACCCGTAAAGTTTCACTCACCCCTGCGGGTGAAAAAGCCTTGGTCTATTGTGAAAATATTTTACAGCAACAACAACTATTAGAAGGCTTAGCCGCGCCTGAACAGCACAGCGGCACCATCCGCTTTACCTGTGGCTTGTTTCTGTTCCAACTGGGTGTGAATGAATGTATTAAACAGTTTAAGAAACGCTACCCACAGATCCATTTCGATGTCTATTTAACTGAAAATACGGTCGACCTAATGGATGCTCATGTCGATCTGGCACTGCGTATTACCCAAAAAGTTGCGGAAGGGCTGATTGCCCGACCCGTCTGTCAAATCGAATCCATCTTTTGTGCACATCCTCACTATTTACAGGATCACACGCCCCTATCACATCCCAGTCAACTCATTCAACATGAATGCATTGCCCATCACACACATAACCAATACTGGACCCTATTTGATACAGATCAGCAACCGCAGAACTATCCATTAAATGTTACGTTTAAAAGCAATGATGTGATTGCGCTTTATCAAATGTGTCTTAAAGCCCAAGGGATTGCCATGTTGCCAACATTACTGGTGCGTAAGGATATTGCGCAACAGCGTTTGCAACAGGTATTTACAGATTTTGCTGCACCCGATCTGACCTTGTCCTTAGTCTATGCTTCTCGACAACATTTACCGAAAATCACCCAAGAATTTATTGCTTTTGTCATCGAAAACTTAAATTTTTACTTAAATCAGCAAAATTAAAAGATTTAAATCGACCTGAACGCTTGAATTTTGTCGGCTTGCCCATACTTCATCCCTATCTATGAATGACCAAGATGTGGCAGTTCGGGTTTAACCCTATGAGCATTCACGCCAAAAAGGACTGTACATGTTTAAGAACCTTTTTCAACGGAGATCATCAATGGCTAATGAGCACAATGAGCAAGCTCAAGACATTCAAAATGAGCAACAGACTGAACAAACTCAAGCTGAAGGTGTAGAGCAGGCAAACGAGCTTAGCGTTGAAGATTTACAAGCGCAAATCACCAAACTTGAAGAAAGCTTGAAATTAGAAAAAGCACGTACTGCCAATGCTGTTTATGAAGCGCAGAAGAGTGTCGAGCGTATTCAACGCGAATCTGAAAAGCACAAAGAGACCGTGCTAGAAAAATTTGCAAAAGAATTACTAGATTCTGTCGATAACCTTGAACGTGCAATTCAAGCGGCTGGCGAAGAAGAAACACCTGTGCTTGAAGGCGTCAAGCTAACCCTGAAATCATTACTGACCACACTGGAAAAATTTGGCGTGCTTGAAGCGGATACCCAAAATGGCTTCAATGCTGATCTACACCAAGCAGTTGGGATCGATCCAAATGCCAAAGCCAACCAAATTGGCACTGTTTTACAGAAGGGTTATACCTTAAATGGTCGCCTACTCCGCCCAGCGATGGTGATGGTCGGTCAATAATCCAAGCAGCAAAGCGTTTATTTGCTCAAAAGTGCAGAAATTTGAGAGTTTTTTGATTTTTTTTCATAAAAATGCTTGAAAAATACCAATTGACTCTCATATCGAATAACAAGCAAAACATTGCAACAAAATTTTAGAGGAACACAATCAATGGCAAAAATTATTGGTATTGACTTAGGTACTACCAACTCATGTGTTGCTGTACTTGAAGGCGATAAAGTAAAAGTAATCGAAAACGCAGAAGGCGCACGTACAACTCCATCGATCATCGCATATAAAGATGGCGAGATCCTTGTGGGCCAAAGCGCGAAACGCCAAGCGGTAACCAACCCGAAAAACACATTATTCGCAATCAAGCGTTTAATTGGCCGTCGTTATGAAGATCAAGCGGTACAAAAAGATATCGGTCTTGTCCCTTATAAAATCATCAAAGCGGACAATGGCGATGCTTGGGTTGAAGTTAACGATAAGAAATTAGCACCTCAACAGATCTCTGCTGAAATCTTGAAAAAGATGAAGAAAACTGCAGAAGACTACTTAGGTGAAACCGTTACTGAAGCAGTGATTACTGTTCCTGCTTACTTTAACGATGCGCAACGTCAAGCAACTAAAGATGCAGGTAAAATTGCAGGTCTTGATGTTAAACGTATCATTAACGAACCAACTGCTGCGGCACTTGCGTTCGGTATGGACAAAAAAGAAGGCGATCGTAAAATCGCGGTTTACGACTTAGGTGGTGGTACATTCGACGTATCAATCATTGAAATCGCTGACCTTGATGGCGACCAACAAATCGAAGTGTTATCAACAAATGGTGATACTTTCCTTGGTGGTGAAGACTTTGATAACGCATTAATTGAATTCTTGGTTGAAGAGTTCAAGAAAGAACAAAGTGTGAACTTGAAAAATGATCCACTTGCGTTACAACGTTTGAAAGAAGCTGCTGAAAAAGCAAAAATCGAGCTTTCTTCATCAAATGCGACTGAAATCAACCTTCCATACATCACCGCTGATGCGACTGGTCCTAAACACTTAGTGATCAACGTAACACGTGCAAAACTTGAAGGTTTGGTTGCTGACTTGGTTGCTCGTACCATCGAGCCTTGCCGTATTGCGCTTAAAGATGCGGGTCTTTCAACGTCTGACATCTCTGACGTAATTTTGGTTGGTGGTCAGTCTCGTATGCCGCTTGTACAACAAAAAGTACAAGAATTCTTCGGTAAAGAGCCACGTAAAGACGTAAACCCTGACGAAGCAGTTGCGATTGGTGCAGCAATTCAAGGTGCAGTATTGTCTGGTGACAAAACTGACGTGCTTTTATTAGACGTAACACCGTTAACTTTAGGTATCGAAACAATGGGCGGCGTATTGACTCCGATCATTGAGAAAAACACCACGATTCCTGCGAAGAAATCACAAGTGTTCTCTACTGCTGCTGACAACCAGCCTGCTGTAGACATTTCGGTTTACCAAGGTGAACGTAAAATGGCTCAACAAAACAAATTGTTGGGTAACTTCCAATTGGGCGATATCCCACCTGCTCCACGTGGTGTACCGCAAATTGAAGTATCATTCGACATCAACGCGGATGGTATCTTGAAAGTATCTGCAAAAGATAAGAGCACTGGTAAAGAGCAATCAATCCAGATCAAAGCAAACTCAGGTTTGTCTGATGCTGAAATCGATGCAATGATCAAAGATGCTGAAGCGAATGCTGAAGAAGACCGTAAGTTTGAAGAGTTAGCGAAAGCACGTAACGAAGCAGATGCGCTGGTTTCTAGCTCAACAAAAGCAGTAAAAGATCTTGGTGACAAAGTCACTGAAGATGAAAAAACTGCCATCACAACTGCGGTTTCTGAGCTTGAAGCAGCAACCAAAGAAAATGATGTTGAAGACATCAAAGCGAAAACTGAAGCTTTACAAAACATCTTGATGCCAATCACTCAACGTGCTTATGAACAAGCACAAGGTGCTGGCGGCGCAGAAGGTTTTGATCCAAATGCATTCCAAGGTGATGCTGCTGGTCAACAACAAAAAGCGGACGATGGCGTTGTAGATGCTGAGTTCACTGAAGTAAAAGATGACAAAAAATAATTTGTCTCTTTAGAAAAGACCGCGCGAAAGCGCGGTTTTTTTTTATATTTTAAGATGAATCATTTTGTTCAAAATAAAGTTCGCCCAAAATTGGCATAAACAAAGGTATCACGCCACACGCTTTAATTTCATCCAGAAACTCAGCAATATTCACTCCAGGTAATAACTGCGCTGGTGCATCAATGGGTGTCACCATGCTGTCCCAATGACATGGAATAATATATTTCGGCTTGAGTAGTCGGACTACATCTTTGACATAGTTTGGTCGATATTTACGTCCGATTGCACATAAACAGACAATATCAGCGTGTTTGCCCTGTAACTCTTGCTCAATAAAGTCAGCAGAGTCGATGTGAACAACACGCAGTTGACCTGTGTCAATCCACCAGTTCAAAACCAAACCATGCCGTAACTGATGAAATTTTGGTGGATACGGTGGTGGTTCGATCATATCTCCAGGCAATGGAACACGACCAAACAAGGCTTTGCCATGGATTGAAGGTAAGCCAATCACCTGCCAAGAACCACAGTGAATCACATCCCTTCCCTGCGTTGCATGCATCTGTTGCTCAGGCAAACCTGCGGAACGCCCATACATCACACTGGCTTGTGAGCCAATCAAGCGAGCGCCTGTTTGTTTGCACACTTCTGCGGCATCCAGAATATGGTCATAATGCGCATGTCCAATCAGTACCTCATCCGCATCAGGAATATAGTGCTTGACCAATGCTGGATCACTAGATAAAGGTTGAGTAAAGGTCTGCCAAAGATTTGGACGGCTAATAAAAGGATCAAGTACTAAGCTTCGATTAGAATCAGACAAGATAAACCCTGCGGTCCCCAGATATTTAATTTTTAGATTTTCTGCCTTTGCTGGTGCGGGTGAAACGGCCGCCCATGCAGCCTCAGGCGATTTGAGTAAATATTTCAGCATGCATATTCCTTCGCACTATTTTTTTATTGTCCATCAGAATAAATTGTCTCATCGACCAGATGGCCAGTGTATGAATTAGTCCCATCGGAAATACTAAACCTGAACCAAATCGATTTGAATACCACAATATTGGCTTAATACACATGAAATTATTTTCGGTATAATCCAAATATTAAAAATAATGATACCTAGATTAAAGATGAAAATAGATCCTGTCATTAGCAGAACCCAATTTAGATTCATGCTTATTTTTTCGCTGCTGTGTATTTTTACAGGCGCAATATTCGATGCATATGATGAAACGTCGATTGCAATTAACCAACTATTATTCACAGACCCTCAGAACTGGGAACTCATTCTTTCAGGTCTTTTAGCTATTGGTCTCTTTGTTATCGTGGTCGGTTTACTTCTATTTAAAGAGTGGGCAAGAAAGCTATACGTTTATAGCTTCTTCCTGGGTCTACTCATTTATCTGTTACCAAGTTATTCTTGGACATTCATCTCTGGTTTTGGTGCTATTTTTTATGAGCTAGGCAATATTCTCTCTACACTGATCTGGGGAATTTTAGTACTACCTAGCCTCTACCAACCTCTATTTTCCAAAAATAACGAATGAAGCTGTTTCTCATTATTGCATTGCTACTCTTTATCTTCTGGTCGGGTTATCAAACCCGTCAACACCCTCAACTTAAATTTAACTCGCTAACAGATCGCATCACTAATCCACTAGATACACGTCTACGTTATCGTATTGCTGAAGTCGATCCTCGCTTTAAACTCAGTATTGAACAAGTCAAAGATATTAGCCAACAAGCGACTCAAATCTGGAAAGATGGTACAGGAGAAGATTATTTTATCTATGACCCCAATGCTCAACTCGCCATTCACCTGATTTATGATGAACGTCAAATCGAAAGTGAGCAACGCCGAGAACATTTAAGCCAACTCGCGTCGAATCAACAACATTGGCAAGAGAAAAAACAACAACTGGATCAGATCGAACAGGAAATTATACGGAGCAAGCAATTTCTGGATTTAAAACAACAACAGCTGAATCAGCAAATCCAGCACTATAATCAAGAACAACAAAATGCACGACAGCATCCAAGCGCATTTGCCAATTCGGACTATTTTCAGCAACGGCAGCGGGATCTAGAGCAAAATGTGCAAACCTTGCAGCAGGAAATTAATCAATATAATCAGAAAATTGCTCAACTCAATCAGCAAGTCGATGAACTCAATGCTCTAGACCAACAACTCAATGCCTCGGTGAACCAATATAAACAGCGCTTTAAACCACATTTATTTCATAAAGGTTTATTTAATGGTAAACAGATCTTTATTTATGAATTCGAATCTGAGGATGATCTACGTTTAACACTCGCCCACGAGTTCGGCCATGCATTGGGCTTAGCCCACGCCGAGGATGCTCAAGCCCTGATGTACCCAATCATGAAAGAACAAAATGCTGCTCATTTTCGCCTGACCCCAGCCGATCGTGCGCTATTCCTGACACGATAGGCTTTGTCTCCGCCAAGGTTGAATATCTCCTCAGGCACCCCCAAAATTTCATGGACTATAAATGTCACAAACAAACAATTATTCACTGAAAAGTCAAAAACTTGCCGCTTTCAGAAAAATTTTACAAAAGTTAACAATAGGTCTCTTCGTTGCGTTTATTCCTGAAAATTTTTACATCTGTTAATTTAATTCATTGATATTTTTTGAGTTATGCTTAAAAAAACAACAAAAACATCATTTTTTGATTGTGTACATCATTCGATTCATTTTTTTATTTATTAGAAAAAAATCACACTTTTTCATTTTATTTATTAACTACATAGCATTTTGACGCTCACAAAATAATGATCAAAAATAAGTTTTTATTTTGGGGAGATTTCACAATGCGAGTCTATTCTCTAGCATTTTTGATCGCTTGTTTAAGCATGGGCATATCTCAATTCAGCAATGCACAAAGCAATACCCATTCACAGGATACACACCAACACGCAAGCCCCAAAAAAATCGTGCATTATCGTATTGCAGAGATTGATCCACGCTTTAATTTAAATCAGCAACAAGTGCTTGAATTGACCCAACAAGCCGCCAAACTGTGGGAACAAGAAACAGGACAACAAAATTTCATTTATGACCCACAAGCCGAATTTAGCATTCATTTAGTCTTTGATGAGCGTCAACAACGCAGTACTGAGCGATTACAAGGCTTAGATCAACTGAAGCAACAGCAAAAGCAATGGGAAATCTTGAATCAACAATTGAAACAAGCAAAGGATGAAATCCAAAAAACGACCGCTTTAATTGCCACGAAACAGGCACAGCTCGCTGCTCAGTTCCAGCACTATAATGCAGAAGTACAGCGTTTCAATCAAAGTCGTTCCAGTTCAAAAGACTTGGCACAACAATTTTCACAAAGACAGCAAGCATTACAACAACAGTCTTTAGCACTACAACAGGAAGTTCAAGAACACAATCAACGTACGCAACAACTCAATCAACAGATCCAGAATTTAAATCAGAACAATCAACAACTGGTTGCATCCGCAAGTCAATTTAATCAAGTGTTTCAGCCCCACTTATTCCATAAAGGCCATTTCAACGGTAAACAGATTCTGATCTATGAATTTTCATCAATGAACGACCTCCGTTTCACACTGGCACACGAGTTTGGACATGCGCTTGGCTTAGAACATACCAATGATCCAAGCTCACTAATGTACCCTGTGATCCAAAAACAAAATCTACAGCAATTTGCACTCACCGATTCGGATAAAGACCTCGTAAAAGCCATTTATTAAATTGATTTCAGGAAAAACAGTTACAAGAATTAACATTAACTAGACTTTGAGTATAGTTTTTGTACAAATAGATAAATATTTTATGTGAAATAGAATGTATTTTTTGAAGCAGAAAAAAATATGTTTTCTAAATGTTTCGAGAAATTTTTATCAATCAAGCCGACTTAAAATAAAAAATAAACAGTTGTTCTGATGTTATTTTTAGATCATTTAATAAACAAATCTTGTTTTTTTATCACGATTTTTTAGCTATATGTCTACAAATGTATTTTTATTCATTTTACGGAAATATCGTTAAAACTCATAAGGCGCATCCTTTTACATCAATTTGACTACTGTCTTTTTTCGCTTAAAATGTGACCTCTTTCATGTTTTATCTCCTATTATGCGTCTTTTATCTCTACTTTTGGCTACATGTTTTAGCGTGCTAGCCCCAGTCACGGCTTTTGCTCAAATTTCCTCAACGGCCTTGGCACAGCCACAAATTCGCTACAGCACAGAGCAACCTTTACGCTACCGTATCGCAGAACTTGATCCACGCTTAAATATTGATCAAGCACAAATGGTTGCCTTAAGTAAACAAGCAGCAGCAATTTGGGAAAAAAACACGGGGCAAAAATATTTTGTGTATGACCCTGAGGCTGAATTTGCAATCAATCTGGTGTTTGATCAACGTCAAATTCGTAGCATGAAACGTGCTGAAAGTTTAGGTCAACTTGAGCAGGAACAACAGAATTGGGTGAGTCGAAATGAGCAGCTACAAAAAGTTAATGCTGACTTAGCTGAAAGCAGTGCCCAACTTGAGCGTCAAAAGCAAGTTTATGAAAACCAAGCTCAGCAATATCAACAAGGTTTAGCGCAATATAAGGCTGACAGCAGCAATAAAGCACTGTTCATTGCCTTACAAAAACAGCAGCAGCAATTGCAGCAACAAGCTCAGAAGCTACAAGCCAAGATTACTGAATACAATCATAAAGTTCAGCAAAATCAGCAACAGGCTGAAAAATCAAAGCAGATTCATCAGCAATTAAGTGCTTCTGTGAATGAATTTAATGAAACCTTTAAGCCTGAAGTACTGCACAAAGGTCAATTTGATGGAAAACAGATTTTTATTTATGAGTTTTCTTCAATCGATGATCTACGTTTAACTTTAGCACATGAGTTTGGTCATGCTTTGGGGCTCAAGCACACCCGTGACCCTAAATCTTTAATGTATCCACGTATTAAAGATCAAGATGCCAAAGATTTTCAGTTAACAGATACGGATCTCAAGTTACTCGGTTTTTCAAATTAAAAGCAGATCAATCTCACAGAATAGGTCGATATAAGATGATCTGCTAAGCAATAACAAGAATGGGTCGATTGTTTTGATTTATTCATGTTATTGTGGTGTTAAAACATCATCTTAGCCTTAATGGAGATCAGCATGAGTTATTATCATATCTTAATTGAAGTGAACGACCACATCAGTACGATTGAACAAACTCGTGATGTCGAACTTTTGGATATTCAAGATATTAGCCCATATCTGCACTCTATTTTAATTCCTTATTTCAATGAGCAGGAAATTGAGCTTGAAGATGAAAATGTAGCATATGACGAGATACTGCATTTAGAAGTTAAACAGACGTTATTACCGATTGAACACTTGATTGAAGAAGAACAAAAACAATTACCCAGTGATACTGATGTCACCATCACCGCTTTTGAGATCTTCAATGATCGTGATTTAAGCCAAGATGTGACTGCGGTGATTTTTGATATTTTAGAGGCCGTGAAATTAGACGCAGCACCATAAAACTGAAAGATAAAAAAGGTCTGCATTAAGCAGACCTTTTTGTTTTATCGAAGCCACTTTATTGCATCATTTGCTTGGCCTGTTCCTGACGGAAGGCACGTAAGATCTGCTGTCCAGCACGCCCCGTCTGGTTTAAACCGAGACGGCTCTGCTCTTGGCGAATGGCTTGACGACTTTTATCACCAATCAAACCATCAACAGCACCAATATCATAGCCACGCTGAACTAAGAACTGTTGAATTTCACGACGTTCAGCACGTGATGTACCTGCATCATCAGTTGGCCACGTGGTTAAAAATGGCGTACCACCACGTAAACGATCAGATAAATGCGCAATGGCTAAACCATAGCTCTCGGCTGCGTTATAGCTATAAATCGCATCAAAGTTTTTAAACACCAAGAACACTGGACCATTAGCCCCTGCTGGTGACATGAGTCCTGCCGGTGTGCTACCCGATAAATTGCCTTGAATCAATGCTGTCCCATCGGCACGGGTGACGCCTTGTGCAATCCAGCTATTCAATGGCTTTTTATTACGACGGCTTTCACCAGAGATGGACATACCTTGTGGAATTTTGACCTCAAAGCCCCATGGCATACCGGTTTGCCAGCCTGCTCGCTTTAAGAAATTTGCAGTCGAAGCCAAGGCATCGGTGGTGCTTGAAACCAAATCACGGCGGCCATCGCCATCAAAATCAACCGCTAAACGTTCATAGGTCGATGGCATAAATTGAGTATGACCAAAAGCCCCTGCCCATGAACCATACAATTGATCTTGAGTTAAATCACCACGTTGCAAAATCCGCATAGTGGCAAAAAACTCACCACGGAAATAACTTTGACGGCGACCTTCACAACTTAACGTACCGAGTGCTTGTAATAAAGGATATTTACCCGAAATATCACCATAATTACTTTCTACCCCCCATACCGCTACAACAGTTTCAGCAGGTACACCATAGGCCTGTTCAACGCGGTTTAAGACTGCACGGTGTTGGGTGAGTTTTTGCTGCCCAGCCTGTACGCGTTCGTTATCCACAAGGCCCGACAAATAATCCCAAATTGGTGTCGAAAATTCAGGTTGATAATTCAGACGATCAATCACCGAATAATCTGGGCTTAAATTTTGGGTATAACGATCATAGGTTGCGCCCGATACACCGGATGCAATCGCCTGTGAACGTAAATTGGCAATACAGCCCTGAAAGTTCGAATTTGGCGTATAATTACTACTAACAGCAGCAGCTGTGGTCGGTGTCGAAACCGTTGCACCGTTAATCACAAGCTCAGCATGCGCCTGATTAAAAAAAGTAAATAAGGCAGTGCCTAGAAAAAAAGAAAAATGACGTTTCATGACTGAACCAAAACTTTTGAATTTAAATTTCCTTTCCACCTTAACATGCTCGATCAAGATGTATAGTTTGGAAACGTAACTTTAAATTCATTTCTGGGTTTTAAATTTAAAATACGCTTTTTAAATTCATAATTTCACCCTTATTTTAAATTTAAAAGTTATCAACACCCCTCATTTAAATTCAAAAAACATAACCACCAAACCAACCCTTTTAAATTTAAAAAAGTTATCCACTTTTAAATTCATTTCACCCCTAAAAGCCAATCAAACACAGAATAAAACATCGAACCAACACAAATCCAAGCACTTAAATCATGAAAACAATAGATATCCACACGCCATTGATTTAAATTTAAACCCAAACCAACGCAGTTCTTTTAAATTTAAAACCCAGGATTACTTTTGAATTTAAAAGCACATAACCACAGTCAGGCTGGTTTTAAATTCAAACCACCCACCTGATTTTAAATTCAAAATCCACAACCAAGTTATCCACAGAAAACCACCACATGTTTTTTAAATTTAAAACCATCGCACATAAAAAAAGCTTAATGAAGTCAACTCCACCAAGCTTTTTTTCGACACTACCTACAACTAACGAATCAAACTCAATACAGGACATTTAAAAGGCGCCTTAGTCCCTCTACCCTGTATCGCCCTATAGGTCAATGCTTTTAAATTATGACGATGTGGTAAATTTTCAGGCAACACAATATCCCAAACCAAGCCCAAATTATTTAAAGCATTTAAAGCCCACCAACCCGGATCAGGCTGATTCTCATAGATTCCTAAAATTGCTGATTCAGGATAAGCATGATGGTTGTTATGCCACGATTCACCCATGGTAATATACGAAGCCCATTTCACATTATGCCCTTGAACAGCAGCACCCATCACCTCATTGTCCATTTCCCCATGATTATGAGCAAAATAACCAATCAACCAATGTCCCATCACAGAAACAACGATACGCGCGGAAATTCCCCAAATCACCCATGCAAAACCACCACAAATAAACAAAAGAATTGCCAATGGCAGCTGTTGCAGCATCCACGTTCTTTCCATAAATTGATAAACCCAATTATCCTTCAAATGAGATTCAGGTTTAAACACAGGTGGGTGCTTTAATCTAAGGTCACAATGTAATTGCCACCAACCATCCTTCATCATATTTTCACCATGACGCAAATAAGAATGGCATTGCTTTTGTCTTTGCGCCCAGTCTCTTAAATCATGGGTGTGTACCATCCCAAATGGCCCAGCCAAGCCAACCAGCACCCCCAGATGAACCAAAAAATATTCTAGCCATTTTGGACACTTATAGCTGTGATGAATCAATTTTCGATGCATTCCCAAAGAATGCCCAAAACACAAAGTAAAAGCTGTCGTTAATATAAATACCAACAGTGCATCGAAAGAAAATGTCAGCGCACCACCAATCAATGCAATCGCCAAATGACTAAACACCCATAAAGATTTTAAAGGTGACCACCGCACCTCACCATCAATCGCATTGGTTAAAGGACTCTGCATTTTTATTCGAGCAATTTCAATTTTTTCGGACATCAGACCCTCCCACAGGCTTAGCCAATTTTTTTATTTAGAATCTTTTTATCTATTTGTTATAACGATTATTCCAAAACAAGTAAATCACTGTTTTCTTTTTATACAATCTCAAATAAAACAACTCAACTCAGCTTATTCTCAGCAAATAAATTTAAAGTCATTCAATATATTTTGAATTCAAATCACCCCCCTTGTTTTAAATTCAAAATCCACAATTAAGTTATCCACACCCCATTTATCAGTTTTTAAATTTAAAAGTTTAAATTTAAAATCAACCTGCAATAAAAAAGCGATCCGAAGATCGCTTTTTAGGAATTATGGATAAGTTTAGAGCGTCATTTCTGCGGTTAGTGCCAATGGGACAGGTAAAATCTGAGCCAATTGACGACATAAATCCGTTAAATCATCTGTATTATTTGGCATCAAGGTAATATGACCCAGCTTACGACCTGTACGCTCAGACTTATTATAGAGGTGTAAATGTGCGCCATTTAGCGCCAAAACATCCTCAGAATTGGGATGTTGACCAATAATATTGATCATCACTGTAGGACGAATGACTTCTGTAGAACCTAATGGCAAGCCTGCAACTGCACGAATATGGTTTTCAAACTGCGAGCAAATTGCACCTTCAATCGACCAATGACCCGAGTTATGTACACGACATGCCATTTCATTGGCATATAAACCTTGTTCAGTGACAAACAATTCAAGCGTCAACACACCGACATAATTTAAGTGGTTTAACAAACGGGTAATATAGTCCTGTGCCACAGGCTGCAAATCGACACTATTCGGTGCAGGTACAATTGAATGCGACAGAATACCGTTATGGTGGTGATTTTCGGCCAATGCCCAAGTTTTCACATCACCATTTTGACCACGTACTGCAATGATCGAAACTTCACGGCTGAATTTGACAAAACTTTCCGCGATCAAGCTTTTCGCAGGACCGAGTTCAGCCCAAGCTGTCTCGATTTGATCTTGCGTACGTAATACGAATTGGCCCTTACCATCATAACCACCTGTTACGGTTTTTAAGACGATGGGTAAGCCTAATTCCGTCACCGCTTGTTTTAAGCTGTCCAAGCTATCCACAGCACGATACGGCGCAACTGGGATACCCAGTTCGTCAAACAAACTTTTTTCTGCCAAGCGATTTTGTGCGGTCGCCAAAGCAAGGCGAGGTGGGTACAAGGTTTTGCTTTGCGTCAACACATCTACATCTGCAACAGGCGTATTTTCAAATTCAAGGCTAAACACATCCGCACTGGCAATAAAATCGTGCAAGCCTTGCGGGTTTTGGCTAGAAAATACAGGACCTAAAATTGCAGCAGGGCAATCCGTTTCTGCTTCAAAAAAAGTACATTGAATATTCAGTGGTAAGGCTGCTTGCGCCATCATGCGACCAAGCTGTCCACCACCAAAAATACCGATGGTTTTATTCATATCTATAACTCTTTTGCTCAGACAAAGTCTTCGCCTTACATTCGGGCAAAGCGTTGCTTTGCTTATCCTCATTCATGACCAGGGATATTATTATTCGACACTTTTTCAGTTTGTGCGGTACGGAAGTCCGCTACATTTTTTGCAATGTCTGGGCGGGTTAAACCTAAAATCTGCGCGGCCATAATTGCTGCATTGGTTGCACCAGCCTGACCAATGGCCAAAGTACCGACTGCAATACCTGCTGGCATTTGTACAATCGAAAGCAATGAATCTACACCATTTAAAATTGAAGACTTTACAGGCACGCCAAGCACAGGTAAATCAGTTTTCGCTGCACACATACCTGGTAAATGTGCTGCACCGCCTGCACCTGCAATAATCACTTGAATACCACGATCACGTGCAGTTTCCGCATATTCAAACAAACGGTCTGGGGTACGGTGTGCAGAAACAACTTCCGCTTCAAATGGGACACCAAGCTGTTTAAGCATATTGGCAGTATGTTCGAGAGTTGCCCAATCTGATTGAGAACCCATGATAATTCCAACAAGTGGTTGAGCGTCTTGTGCTGCGGCCGCATTCATTGCTAATGTTCCAGAGACAAAAATTAAAGAAGATAAATCTCGACGAGAGCCAAGCTTTAGAGGATTCAGAACCCCATTATTATAGACTGATTTTTCATCTCACGAAAATTTAACTGAACGACTGCAACTATATTTTTTAGGAAAAAATGAAATAAAGTGTGCTAACAATGACATAGCGCTATATTTCAATAATAATAGGGGAGCTTAAAAATCAACAAGAGCATTAATAATGAAAAAACGGTTAAGCCTATTGGCAATCACACTTTTCACGGCATACAGCAATGCCGCTTTAGTGAATTTAAATCTCGATGAGTTTCAAAAAACCTTTAAATCGTTAAATAAAGCACAGGGCTATAATGGCGAAATTAACAGTGATGCACTCACGGGTAAAGCCTATGAGAAATTCATTGTCACCGGTTCATCACATACCGATGAAAGAGAACCTGTATTGATGACAGGGTATTATATGAACCCGACTGAACTCGGTACGCTTTATTCAATTACACAGTATCGTGTGTACTGTGACGATGAGACCTATAGCTATGCCTTGTCTAATTTTGAGCCCAATGGTGCATTATCCACAACAACAATGGACAGTGACTATGGCTTTGAATATGAAAATCCTTCGGCAAGAGATCAAAAGTTTAGCAAAATTTTAAAAAATGCCTGTAAGCACCCAGCCAAATAGAGCTGAATGCGTATCTCACAATGGTGAAGGGCTTCAGACCATGTTTGATCCGAGCCATTGTGATTTACTGATTTCTAAAAACGAAATAGACACACCCCATTAAACACAGCATCGCCCAGACATAATCCAGTTTGAAGGGTTGTTTAAATAGAAAAATCATAAAAGGCACAAATACCAATAAAGTCACCACTTCTTGGGTAATCTTCATTTCGCCCAGACTCCAGCCATGCTGGTTGAGCAATTTGGTGGCAGGAATCATAAAACTGTATTCCAACAGTGCAATACACCAGCTAAATAAGATGGCCTGCCAGAGCGGTGCATCATGCAAAATCTTCAGATGCCCATACCATGCCAAGGTCATAAAACAGTTAGAAATAATCAACAAACATAGCGCTAAAAGTGTCGGGCTCAACATCGTGTTCTTTTATCCAAATCAGGGTTGAACAATAGGGAATAGCATGCCAGTAAAATCGTTGAAATATTAGCATCTATCCGCATCATTATAAGTAAACAACAACAACGAATTTTGACTATCTTTTACATGCAAGCCTTGCTATCGTTGCGTTTGATTTTTATTGATAACGACAATCATACATACGATACCGTGCTGTATGAAAAGCAGTGGAGAAGGCGCGTTATGCATCTGCATATTTTGGGTATTTGTGGCACATTTATGGGGTCTTTGGCTCTACTCGCACGAGATTTAGGACATAAAGTCACAGGTTCAGATGCCAATGTTTATCCACCGATGTCGACTCAACTGGAAAATGCAGGTATTGAATTGATGCAGGGCTATGACCGTAGCCACTTGCAACCACATCCTGATCTTGTCATCGTCGGCAATGCCATGAAACGTGGTATTGATGCGATTGAATACATGCTGAATGAAGGCCTGCCTTATATTTCTGGGCCACAATTCTTGGCCGATCATGTACTGCAAGGCAAACATGTACTTGGTGTCGCGGGCACACACGGTAAAACCACCACCACCACCATGTTGGCTTGGGTGCTTGATCAAGCAGGCTTAAATCCGGGTTTCTTGATTGGCGGCGTACCACTGGGTTTCAGTGAAAGTGCACGTTTAGGTGGAGGTCAATATTTCTGTGTTGAAGCAGATGAATATGATTCTGCCTTCTTTGATAAACGTTCTAAGTTCGTTCACTATCACCCTAAAACCGCGATTCTCAACAACCTCGAATTTGATCACGCCGATATTTTTGATGATCTGGCTGCGATTCAAAAACAGTTCCATCATTTGGTGCGTACCATTCCAAGTGAAGGTCGTATTATTGCACCGATTACTGAAACCAATATTGATGAAGTATTAGAGCAGGGCTGCTGGACCCCTGTGGTTCGTACCAGTCTTGAGCCAAATGAGCAAGCCGCATTATCTGCTGAACTAATCAGTGCCGATGGCAGTCACTTTAAAGTGCTTGAGCACGGTAAAGTGGTCGGTGAAGTGAAATGGAATATGACAGGGCAGCATAGTGTTGCCAATGCATTGGCAACGATTGCAGCGGCACAGCATGTCGGTGTCAGCCTTGCGCAAGCCTGTGAAGCCTTATCCAACTTCGGCGGGGTGAAACGCCGTATGGAGCTGTTAGGTACCGTGCGTGGCATCGAAGTCTATGATGACTTTGCCCATCACCCAACGGCGATTGAAACCACACTCGATGGCGCACGTAAACGTCTAGGTGAACGTAAGTTGTGGGCGATCATTGAACCACGTTCTAACACCATGCGTATGGGTAGCCATAAAGATGGTTTAGCACATTCTGCACGTTTGGCCGATGAAGTGATTTGGTATCAACCAGAGGGCTTGGATTGGGATTTACAACCGGTGATCTCAGCATCAGCAAACAAGGCTGAAGTCAGCCGCTCTTTAGATGAGATCATTGCCCGTGTGGTCAATGAAGCAGGTGAGGGCGATGCGGTGGTGATCATGTCCAATGGTGGTTTTGGTGGTTTACACCAAAAGTTAATTACGGCTTTGTCGTAATTAACCTCAACACTTTCTCTAACTTATTGAAAAACTATTGTCTCAACGGAGTCTTGCAAGTTCTTATCTAATTTCTGGATCAGCCTGCGGCTCGCCCTACTTTTCTTTCGGGAAAAGTAGGCAAAACCATTGTCATCTGCAAAACCTGTCCTCTTCTTGCATTGATCAACATATATCGCAGAAACAGTCTCTTACTTAAACCACGCAGGTTGCAGATGACGTTTCCGAGTATCACATTTCCTCGAAGTTATATTAATTCAGATCGCGACAGGCGGCATCCATGCCGAATAAACATATTTGTCCAATCCATTTTAAATGGCAATCAACTCAGTTTATTCACCAATTTTAACGGCAAAATCTTCATTGCAATCCCCATTGGTAACCACGGCCACTGCGGTACATAAGCCTTCACAGGTTCCTTCTCAATGGCTTTGACCAAGGCCTTGCTTCCTGTTATCTCATCCACCTCAAATGGTAATTTCTTGGCACCTTCATTTAATTCAGTGCGAATATAACCTGGGAAAATCGTTGAGACTTTAATTGGGGTATGCAGCAACTCCGCACGAATCCCTTCCGCCAAATGCGCTACAGCGGCCTTACTGGCAGCATAGGTCGATAAATGCTTCGGTAAACCACGCATCGCACTCATCGAAGAAATCACCACCAAATGGCCTTTATTTTGCGCTCTAAAGATTTCAACCGCGGCTTCACACTGTGCCAAGGCCGAGATAAAGTTGGTTTCCGCGGTAGCGCGGTTCACCTCAAAATGCCCTTTACCAATACGGCGACCATCGCCAACACCAGCATTGACAATAATTCGGTCAATCGTGCCAAATTCTTGCTGAAAGGCATGAAAAACCGTGAACACATCATCGTAATGGGTCACATCTAGGGTTTTAATCTTGACCTGTATCGAAAACTGCTTTTGCAGCTCTTGCTGTAAGGCTTCTAAACGCTCTAAACGTCGTGCGCAAAGCGCCAGATTATAGCCTTTAGCCGCAAATTCACGCGCCATACCTGCGCCCAAACCTGAACTTGCACCTGTAATTAAAATGGTTTTTGCCATGCCTGCCACCTATTTTTTTAAATCCATGTTAAAAGTTCAGCATCACGCGCTTTTAAATAATGATGCTCATTAAAACTGAGTAATTGCAAACGATCATCAGACCAACGCAGTGTAGTGATACTGGCATTGGCAATCGACCAATTCAGTGCAAAAATCTGTTTGGCATTCAGTCCCAACACCTGACCGACCACCACAGAAATCACACCGCCAGAACTAAATACCACGGCTTGACGGGGTTGCGTGGCATCAATATGCTGACACAAACCGTGCAAAGCACTTTGTACACGCGATTGAAAGCCTAACCAGGTCTCATGATATTCATGGTCATATTGCTCTCCAATCCAGCGGTCGATGGCTCCATCGAAAATTTTGGCCAGATAAGCACGAGGATTGGCCATCAAATCGACATCCTGTTTCAGCAATTCAGGTTGATTAAAACGCGGTTCGTATTGGGCAAATACATGCTGATGATCAAACTCATTCCAATCCGATTCTGTTTGTATCAGTGCATCCTGAAAACTTTGTGATAAAGCCAGTTGCGCTGTTTGCTGATGACGTTGCATCGAACCTGCCACAATCAGCGGTGTTTGCTTCAGGGTCTGTTTAAAAAAATCACCGACGACCTGTGCCTGCTGTTCACCTTTGGCTGAAAGTTGATCATAACTTGCTGCACCAAAAGATGCCTGCCCATGTCGTACCAAATAAATTGTGGTCATCGTTTTAAAATATCCTGTAGTTTTGCACCATATTCAGCAATTAATGGTCGTGCTTGCGGATTGTTTTGCGCGATCAGTTTTAAAGCCCGAATATGTAAAGCATGAATCATGATCCAGAAATCTTTAAAGGCTGGATTATCGGTTTGCTGATGGTAATAACGATAATAAATCTGTTGCGCAATCACTGCCAAACGGAACAAACCAAACACTTCATAAAAAGCCCAATTGGCAGGCTGTAAACCAGTCTTTTCCAGATAGTAATCCACCACCTGTTGCCGTGTCAGCATGCCTTTTAAATTGGTCGGCTGACGGCGGCTAGATTTCATCAAGGCATCATCGTCCTCTTGAATCCAGTAGGCGAGGGCGCTGCCCAGATCCATCAAAGGATCACCGAGTGTCGCCATTTCCCAATCCAGCACGCCAATCACTTGCGTCGGTTGTTGTGGAGCTAAAATGACATTATCAAAACGCCAGTCATTATGAATCACGCAGGTTTTTGCATCAGTTGGGATATGTTCCAGTAACCACTGACGCACAAAGGCAAAATCAGGTACATTCGGTGTCAGGGCTTTGTTATAACGTGCATCCCAACCTTCAACCTGACGGCGGCAATAGCCTTCACCTTTACCCAGTTTTTCCAGTTCAGTCCCTTGATAAGGGACTTGATGCAGCTCAATCAATTTATCTAAGACATTCAGACAAAGTTGCTGCACCTGTGACTCATCCAACTGTAATTCTTTGGGTAAATTGGCACGTGGAATAATGCCTTCAATCCGCTTCATCACATAAAAATCGCAACCAATGACGCTGTCATCCTGACACAGCGCAATCATTTCAGGTAGCACAGGGTAGAACGGCGCAAGATGCTTCTGCACATTGTATTCACGCGCCATATCATGCGCTGATTTGGCTTTGGTGCCTTTCGGTGGGCGACGTAAGATCAGGTCGGCATTGTCATACTGTAGCCGATAAGTCCAATTCGATGCGCCCCCTGAATATTGGGTCAGTTGTGCCTGTCCTTGCAGATCCACACCTTGGTTTTTTAGCCAGTTTTCAACCGCTGCAATATCCAGCTCTTCGCCATGGCGAACCTGTCCACCGATATCAATCATTGTCATTGTTGTATGTTCCTTATCAACGAGCATAGCCACGTTTTTTCAGTTCTAATTTGGCAATCATGCCTTTATGCACTTCATCAGGTCCATCGGCCAAACGTAAACTACGCGCTTGATTGAAAAAAGCAGTCAGTGGGGTATCGCGTGAAACGCCTTCACCACCGTGAATCTGGATCGCCATATCGACCACATGTTGCAAGACGCTCGGCGCCACCACTTTAATCGCAGAGATTTCTGTCAATGCCGCCATATTGCCCTGCGTATCCATCTTATAAGCGGCGTACAGGGTCAATAAGCGCGCTTGATCGATCTGCACCCGCGCATCTGCAACACGCTCTAAATTACCACCGAGTTTGAGAATTTCTTTACCAAAGGCTTTACGTGACATGCCTCGATCAATCATCAGCTCCAATGCTTTTTCAGCTGCGCCAATACAACGCATACAATGGTGAATCCGCCCAGGCCCTAAACGCCCTTGCGCAATTTCAAATCCTTGTCCTGCACCACCAATAAAGTTGCTGAGGGGTACACGCACCTGGTCGAAATTGACTTGCCCATGTCCATGTGGGGCATCGTAATCACCAAAAACTGGCAACATCCGTTCAATCGTTACCCCTTGCGTGTCGATTGGCACCAATACCATCGAATGCTGATGATGACGGTCTTTGCTAGGATCTGGGGTATAGGCCATGAAAATAATCACTTTGGCATTGGGATCACCCAAACCCGATGACCACCATTTGCGTCCATTCAAGACGATCTCATCACCCTCAATCACCGCCGTGGCTTGCATATTGGTGGCATCACTAGAGGCGACTGCAGGTTCAGTCATGCAGAATACGGAACGGATTTCGCCCGCGAGGAGAGGGTGTAGCCATTGTTGTTTTTGCTGCTCACTGCCATAGCGCCATAACACTTCCATATTGCCACTATCAGGCGCATTACAGTTAAAAACCGTCGGGGCGAGCAGACTGCGTCCTGTCAGTTCAGCGATATGCGCATATTCCTGTACCGACAGACCTGCACCCAGTTCTGCATCAGGCAAGAACATGTTCCATAAGCCCGCTGCTTTGGCTTTACTTTTCAGCTGTTCCAGTTGGTCAGGCCATTGCCATTGCGTCCAGTCGCCATCGACATTCAGATGATGGACGTCGTCCCAGAAGGCTTTTTCAATCGGTTCTATTTCTTGTTGAATAAAGGCTTGCGTTCGTGCAATAAAATCCTGTGCGCGTTCAGATAATGCAAACATCCTCATTTTCCTCAATCTAAAATATGGCGAATATTGATTCGCTGCTTTACATCACCATAAGCGAAAATTTATTATGAATGAAATGATTTTATTTTATTCAAAACTATGAATCAGATTCATAATACCAGCCCACTGGAAGTGGCTCACTTTCATCGTATTGATATCAATTTATATCCGCTGTTTATTGCGATTTTTGAACAAAAGAGCATTTCCAAAGCTGCGCAATTGTTGTGTATCAGCCAATCTGCAGTCAGTCATGCCTTGCAGCGTTTGCGCACACAACTTGGAGACGAGTTATTTGTTCGAAGCGGGCAAAAAATGCTGCCAACACCTTATGCCGAGCAAATTTATCAGCCGATTCAAACAGCATTACTGGCGATTCAACAGATTGCAGTGCCCCAGCAAGACTTTATGCCGAGCATGCTACACAGCCTAAAAATTGCCATTCATGATGAAATCGAACCGATTATTTTTCCACAATTGGTGCATCATTTTGCCCAATTGAATCTGAACATTCAGTTCTTGAGTTCCAAGCTGGATCGTAAAAATATGCTGGCCGATCTCTCAGCGCAACAAATCGATTTTGTGATTGATCTGGTGCAACCGCATCAGGATCATTTACAGTTTGAAAACCTGATTGACGACCATTTTGTGGTGTGTACCCAGCAGCCTGAGATCAGTTTATCTCAGTATTTATCCTCACCGCATATTGGTGTGTCATCACGGCGGACTGGCTTATTGCTGGAAGATATTTATCTAAATCGACAACAGCTGTCTCGGCAAATTTTCCTACGTTGTCAACATTATTCAACCGCACTACAAGTTTTGGCCCAATACCCCGATGCAGTGCTAACAATTCCACAAAGTATTCTGAAAAATCTACATTATGCGAAGCATTTAAAGATCCACGCACTGCCGATTGAATTGCCTAAAATCAACATGGGCATGTATTGGCATGAACATGTCACACATAACCCACGACACCAATTTTTACGCACAGAAATTTTGAAAATTTTTAATTAGAACAGGCGAATGCATTGCTCATTCGCCTGTCTGCTCATCTCCATATTGAGAGACTTTGATTATTTGTTTGATGCCAGCTGTTGCTGATCATGGCAATTGATCAAATACGCTTTGGAAAGCATGAGACGGACAATATAAACCACCGCCATCGCAAAAATCATATAGCCAATATCGGCAAAGAAAAAAGGAATCGAGAAAAGGATCAAAATCGTCATTGGATAAAGCCAACGTCCCCATCCCGACAAATAGGAGGTCTCATAAAATAGCCAAATATAGGTGTTATAAACCACCAAGCAAATCGCAATCATCCATCCCATCATTTGACTAGAAATGTGAGCATGATGTGTTGAAACATCGACCGAGGCCGCTAAAGCTGCACCTAAGACTGCAATACTGATAAAGATAAAAAAATGGCCGTACCCCCATAAAAAAGGCTGCACCCCATGACGTTGATGGTGATGATGACTGCGATCAAAGTAGACCCACCACATGGCAAACATCATCAATAAGCCGCCAATCACTAAAAAGATTTCTTTGAAATTGACATCATGATTGGCAAAGGCTTCCTGAGTGGCAGCAAAACTGCCAATAATCGACTCTCCTAACACAATGATGGTGAGTAGTGCATAACGCTCAACAATATGATGTGGATGCCAAGGTGTCACCGCATATTTTTCGGCATATAGCGGCACAGCTAACTCAGCCAAAACCAGAATCAGGAACAACACAGGCGTCATATGAATGGCGCTGAAATTACCAATTAACCATCCCAACTGCACCAAGACAATACCAATGGCATAGCGATAGGCTGTCACCCTTCGTTCAGGATCATGCTTGGCAACGCGTATCCATTGGGTCACTAAAGCCAAACGCATAATCACATAACCAATGATAATGACATCGAAATTATGTTGTTGAAAAACTGCGGGGATACCCGCCGCCATCACCAATGATCCGACAATTTGGACAAAGGTCAAACAGCGATACAACGTGTCATCATTGTCATAGGCGGAGGCAAACCAAGTGAAATTCATCCATGCCCACCACAGGGCGAAAAACACCATGAAATAGGTCGGTAAAGCATGCCATAAATGACCTTCAATAATCGCGTGATGGAGTTGCTGTCCTGCGGTTGCAATCGCAACCACAAAAATCAGGTCAAATAAAAGTTCTAATGGCGTGGCCGCACGGTGGGCTTCTTCAGGGTCACGGGGGACAAATAATTTCTGCGGTTTATTTTGATTGTTTTCAGCACTCATCTCTTATTCTCTGAACAATATAGGCCTTCACTTTTAAGTTAATCTATCTTCCAGCATTTACCTAATCCTGCAATCACAAAAAATGCTTAAATTTTATGCATTGAACATTTGCTTAAATCGATTATTTATGTAATTCTATGCCTATCTTTGGATGTCATCATCCATAACAGAATTTGACAAGGGGAGTAGCCTCCTCCAAGCCTAGGTTGTGCAACTTAACAATTTAGGTGTCAGAGTTTCGTCATTACACTTTGCAAAAAGTCGGACTCTGAGCATCACAGGTTATCGTGATGTAGGCAAGACCTTGATCATGTTGAAACAGATGTTTTATTTAATTCATCTGGCAACTGGTCAAGGTTTTTTTATGTCCATTTGCCAGATAGGGAGTTGTGATGGAAACTATCGGTAATTTATGGCTGTACGTTGCGTTCTTCGGAATCGTAACGGTCATGCTCATAGTCGACTTTTTAGGCTTTAAACAAAAACAAAACCAAGATGTACCCATCAGGCAAGCGGCTTATTGGAGTATTGCTTGGGTCACTGTTGCCATGATTTTTGGTGGTGGTTTGTGGCTATACCTGCAACAAACCGTAGGCGCAACCATCGCCAACCAAAAAACCATGGAATACTTTGCGGGTTATTTACTGGAAAAATCGCTGGCAATTGATAACGTCTTTGTCTGGCTGATGATTTTTGCGGCTTTTGCGATTCCTCCTGCATTCCAACGTAAAATCCTGCTTTACGGCGTACTCGGCGCAATCATTTTAAGAACCATTTTTATCTTTATTGGTGCTTGGTTCGTACAAGAGTTCTCTTGGGTGCTGTATATCTTCGGTGCGTTCCTCGTCTACACAGGCTTTAAGTTCCTAAAAGGACAGGACGAAGAAGAGACCAATATTGAAGATATCAAGATGCTGAAATGGTTACGCAAACACATGCGGATTACCCCACAGCTAGAAGGCAATAACTTCTTTGTTCGTCAGAACGGTGTGTTATGGGCAACGCCTTTGTTCTTGGTGTTAATCTTGGTAGAAGCGTCTGATGTGATTTTTGCGGTGGATTCTATTCCTGCGATTTTCGCCGTGACCAGTGACCCGTTCATTGTGTTAACCGCAAACTTAATGGCAATTTTGGGCTTACGTGCGATGTTCTTCTTATTGGCAGGTGCTGCAAGCAAAATGCATTACTTACCGTATGGTTTGGGCATCATCTTATTGTTCATTGGTGCAAAAATGTTATTGCTCGATGTGTTCCACATGCCAATCTGGATCTCATTAGGCTTTATCGTACTGGTGTTGAGCATCACCGCGTATCTCTCGTTACGTCATAACAAACGCCAAGAACAATAAACACAAACTATCTCCAAAGGGTCTTCAATGAAGGCCCTTTTTTATTTGAGCATCATCCACTAATTGCAATTTAGGCCATTGCTGTAACCACTGTTTGGATTCAATCCGTTGTTTAAAGATGTCATAGCTGACCAATGCAGGATTCCAACGTAATTTGAGTGCAAATAAATCATGCAGACCAAAGGGTGCGATCAGTTCCAATTCTCCTGAGCGATTTAAGCGGACTGCAAGCGCCGTTGCTGTGTCTGGCCATAGTGACAAAGCCTGCTCAATCGAGACTAGAGGCTGAATTTTTTCGGTCTTATCCTGACCATACCAGGTATGCACCAAGGCCTGATTTACCACATCCCATTGTTGTTCAGGAAAGATTAGCGCTAGTGCGCGCTGTAATTGCTTTTCTCTGCTGTGATCACGCTCAGTTGTATCATGGTAGATCACATCTATATCGCAATTGTTCAAGTCAAAGCTTTGACCATGTAAATGTGCCCATACGGTATTCCGAAGCACACCTGCACTTAAATAAGCCGCAGGATGTAATTGAGCCAATTGCTGCAACATCTCATACAAAGCAGGGGACTGCATAATCAGATCAAATAGTCTGCTTCGATTGCTTTGCTCTGTCTCTGTGTTTCCCCTAGATAAGACATACATTTCGATCTCCCCAAACTGAGTTTCTTTAAATTATGAGTCACATTTATATACCTTTTCAGCACGCGAATTAGACGAATAATCCAGTAACTTTGGCAAAATCAGGTACAATCAACCGAAAAAAGTAAAATTGTAGGTTGTTATGACTTTGGCTACTCCAATCACGGTGATTCGTGGTCGCTTCTTAGATATTCAAAAAACCGTTTCCCAAGCTGCTGAAATTGCCGATCAAGTGCGCTATCTCGAAGATGGTGTCATGATCACTGAACAAGGCAAAATTCGCTGGTTTGGCACGTGGAACGACGCTCAAGCCCATCTTCCTGCAAACGTTGACATTCAGCATTATCCAGAACAATTAATTATTCCGGGTATGATCGATACCCATATTCATTTCCCACAAACCGAAATGGTCGGTGCCTACGGCGAGCAACTTTTAAGCTGGTTAAACACCTATACCTTCCCAACCGAAATCCAGTTCAAAAACCAAGCCTATGCGCAAGACATTGGCAAGTTTTTTGTCAATGAACTACTCAAAAATGGCACCACTACGGCCTTGGTTTTCTGTACGGTACATCCTGAATCGGTGGATGCTTTATTTGAGGCCGCAGCACAGCACCAAATGCGTTTAATCGCAGGTAAGGTGATGATGGATCGTCATGCACCCGAAGCCTTGTGCGACACCGCAGACAGCGGCTATGAGGATTCTAAGGCATTAATCGAGAAGTGGCATGGCCAAGGTCGTGCACTGTATGCGATTACCCCACGTTTTGCGCCAACATCAACGCCTGAGCAACTCGAAAAAGCAGGCCAACTCAAAGCACAATTCCCAGATGTGTATGTACATACCCATTTGAGTGAAAATAAAGATGAGATTGCTTGGGTAAAAGAGTTGTTCCCTGAGCAAAAGGGCTATCTGGATGTCTATCATCACTATGGTTTAACTGGCCAGCGCTCGGTATTTGCGCACTGTGTGCATTTAGAAGATGCGGAATGGAAATGTATGCATGAGACTGATTCTGCAATTGCCTTCTGCCCAACCTCAAACCTATTCTTGGGTAGCGGTTTATTCCCATTGAACAAAACTTGGCAACAACAAGTCAAAGTTGGTCTCGGAACCGATGTGGGGGCAGGGACCTCATTTAGCTTATTGCAAACCGTCAATGAAGCGTACAAGGTACAACAGTTGCAAGGCGATAAACTGTCTGCGTTTGAATCGCTATATCATGCAACCCTCGGTGGTGCCAAAGCCTTAGATCTAGATGACAAACTTGGCAACTTTAATATCGGGAAAGAGGCTGATTTTGTGGTGCTCAATCTCAAAGCAACTGCCTTACAACAATTACGTCAATCACGTTCAAAATCGGTTGATGATAGCTTATTTGCCTTATTCACCATGGGCGATGACCGAAATATTGAGGCAACCTATATCTATGGACAAAAAGCCTATAGCCAAAGCGAAACGCTTAAATAAACAAAAACTTGGGTGGATCATATTGGCCGTCGGATGTGCTGTTCTGTTAAAACGTGACCGTGCATCTGCTCAAAATGAAACATATTCTTCATCATCAAAAGGTGCATGAACGGTAATTTTGTTTTAAAATTGGCAGATTAGCTCAAGATTTCGAGGTGTTGCAGGTCAACACCTTTTTTATTTTCCCGTTTTTAAGTTTTAGGAATCTACCGATGACCATTGCAATGCGCATTATGATTTCAAGTGAAGAGATTCAAGCCAAAGTCAAAGAACTGGGTGAAAAGATCAATGCACACTATGCTCAAAGTGATAAAGAACTGGTATTGATTGGCCTGTTACGTGGTTCAGTTATTTTTATGGCCGACCTATGCCGTGCCATTGAAAAGCCACACGAACTCGATTTTATGACTGTTTCTAGCTACGTCAATGGCACCACGGTTTCATCAAGAGACGTCAAGATTCTGAAAGATCTTGATGGTGAAATTCATGGTAAAGATGTGCTGGTGGTGGAAGACATTATCGACTCAGGCAACACCTTAAGCAAAGTAGTTGAAATGCTGCAAACACGTAACCCGAATTCGATTGAACTGTGTACTCTGGTGAGTAAGCCATCACGCCGTGAAATTCCGCTAGAAGTGAAATTCCTCGGTTTTGAAGTCGAAGATCGCTTTATTGTCGGTTATGGTTTGGATTTCGATCAAAAGTACCGTCATCTGCCATTTATTGGTGAAATCGGTCTTTAATGAGTAGACCGTGACTGGCATTTTATCCATGTTCGCTCCTTACTCAGGTGCCTTAGGGCGCCTTTTTTATGGCCTGATATAAACAAACTTTGCTCAAGAACGCACAAAAATACGACACAAATAGGCAATCCACTACAGACAAAGCACACTCAAATCAAGCAGGATAATAAGAAATACTGCTTTTAAAACAAGGAGAAAAGATAATGTGGTCTCTGATTGTAGCGATTGTTGTTGGTTTTTTTGCTGGTTTAATTGCACGCGCAATACATCCAGGTGATGACAAAGCGGGCTTTATTGTCACGACTTTATTGGGTATCGCAGGTTCATTACTCGCCACCTATGGCGGGCGTTTACTTGGCTTATATGCTGAAAATTCGGCAGCAGGTTTTATTGCGTCTGTGCTAGGTGCGGTGATTATTTTATTCCTTTATAAACTCGTCACCAAAAAAAGTTAAATCCATTCGGAAGGCTCCCCATTCATTTTAATTGATGATTGGGGAGCTTTTTCATTAGAGTCCGAGCTCTTTCCAAATTATCTGAATTTCTTCAGCACTGCGTCCACCCACCATTTTTAAACCATTTGAGAAAATCAAGGTTGGCGTGGCATCGACAGCAAGTTTACGACCGAGTTCGAGGTTACGATCAATCGGGTTGGCACAACTTTTCTCTTTCGGTTGCACATTCTTTTGTAGCAAGTTTTTCCATGCATAAGCTGGATTCGCATCACACCACACCGATTTTGACACCGCGATTGATTGTGGTTTTAGGGCATAGATAAAGGTATAAATCGTCACATCGGTCAGCTTGTCCAATTCAGCTTCTAATTTTTTGCAATATGAACAATTTGGGTCAGAAAACACGGCTAACTGACGCTTTCCATTGCCTTTGACCGTTTTAATCGCATCTTTTAAAGGCAGCTGTTTCCAGTCAATCGAATTTTGTTGAATGACTAAATCTTTGGTCAGGTTCTTTTGATCTTTTAAGCGCACCATAGACCCCACAAACATATGTTGGGCACTTTCATCCAGGTAAATAATCTGATTATCTAGACTGGCACTATATAAGCCTTTCATTTCTGTAGGTTGAATATTGCTGACTTCGATATTGGGATATTGCTGATTTAAATTGTTTTTTAAGCTGTCTACGTTGGCAAAACTCAGCGCTGAAATACAGCTCAATAATGAGAACATCCCAATTTTCTTTAACATGTCTGACACTCAATTCAAAAATCAGCGGCTATTGTAATCAGTCTCAAGCCACTCAACAGTTCAGCTTACTCAGTAACAACCAAAACTCAACCAATTCATGCGATGTTTCACGTGGAACGTTCGTTTATCCTGTTCACATCCCCCATACAGCATGCTGCAAGCGATCGATTCAGTAAAAAACTGACAATTTAGGTCCATCACATTGATAATTATTTAATAATTTTAAAAAGCACATAGATCAACACCTCGCTTTTTGGAATAATTCGTATCATTCAGCAACACAGTGAAAATGATGACGATAAAATGGTCCAAATCGAGTCACATTGATCTATCATCATTCATTTTCAAGAAACAAAAATGTTCCCCTATCGGGATGATTATCATCGTATTACAGCAATGAACTTCGCTTCATTCTAAAAAATTTAGGTAGCTCAATGTATAACGCGGAACTATTAGAAGAAGCCAAAACCTTTATGTTTCACATGCTCAGCAAAGTGGTGGAATATGGAGGGTCTGATTTATTTATCACTGCTGATTTCCCACCAAGCATTAAATTGCAAGGGCTGATGCGTCCATTGGGGCAACAAGCACTCACCGCAGATAAAACCAAGCTGTTTGCCTATAGTTTGATGAATGAAAAACAACGCCAAGAGTTTGAAACAGAATGGGAATGTAATTTTGCCATCAATGTGCCCAATGTTTCCCGTTTCCGTGTCAACGTGTTTAAACAACAGCTACAAATCGGTATGGTGATTCGTACCATTACCTCAGAAATTCCAACCTTTCAGAAACTAAAATTACCAGAATCTCTGAAAAATGTGATTATGGAAAAACGTGGTTTGGTGCTGGTTGTTGGGGGTACAGGTTCAGGAAAATCAACCTCTTTGGCTGCCATGATTGACCATCGCAATGAAAACTCAGCGGGGCATATCATTACCGTTGAAGACCCAGTGGAATACGTGCATAAACATAAAAAATCAATGATTACCCATCGTGAGGTGGGGGTTGATTGTCATTCATGGCAGCATGCCTTGAAAAACACGCTACGTCAGGCACCCGATGTGATTCTGATTGGCGAAATCCGTGACACAGAAACCATGGAACATGCAATTGCCTTTGCGGAAACTGGGCATTTGTGTCTAGGTACATTACACGCTAACAATGCCAACCAAGCACTGGACCGAATTATTAACTTTTTCCCAGAAGAGCGTCGCAATCAATTACTGATGGATCTTTCATCCAATATGAAAGGGATTATTTCGCAACGCTTGGTACGTACCGAAGATGGCAAAGGTCGTCGTGCTGCAATTGAAATTTTGTTGAATACCCCATTAATTGCAGACAATATTCTCAAAGGGCAGTTCCACGCACTGAAAGAGATTATGAGCAAATCGCGTGAGTTGGGTATGCAAACCTTCGACCAAGCCTTATTTGAGCTGTATAACGAAGGCGCAATTAGCTATGATGAAGCCTTACGCAATGCCGATTCAGTCAATGAATTGCGTTTGCAGATCAAGCTAAAAAGTACTCGCCAAGAAGGCGCACCGGCCGCCATGATGACCGCGTTAAATGTGGTACAAGAAGAAAAAACAGAGGAAGAACAAGAAGAAGGTTGATCAACAATGGCTTAGATCATCACGATCTAAGCCTTTTATTTATATGAATTTTAATTAGATTTTAGATGGCCGCCATTCTCCAATAACTGCATGTCGTTCATCTTCATAAGAGACGGCAAGATGTGAGACTAAACGGCATGGATCACATTTAAAAGTAAAATTATAAAAAACATTCACTTTTGCATCCGTATCTATACTCCATTTTTGACCACAAGCTGGGCACAGCCGAGCATCTTCATTCTTTTTACGTCCCCAATAACGCTTAACGTAATAGTACGTAGGTACACCTGTAACTTCTTCAATATATTTACAGATTTTTTGACCTGTTTTTGCTAACTCACTATCTGGAGTTGCCAATTGTTTATAAGCTATTTTTTCCAAAGCGCCACTATGTATCCAAGCTTGATCATAGATCTTATATTCTTGTTGCCAAAAAAATATTTCTTCTCGTTGCTGATGCTCTCCTGAAAGAAGAAAAATCGGTATTGGATAACCATTATCCCCTCGACACACAGGTGACTGCCAATCATTCATATGGGTATAAAGGTAAAGGAAAGTAGCATTTTGCCAATGGGTATTTTTTTCTGGAACATCATCATCAATACATTCCCATAATGGTTCACAATCAAACAACTCAGTAATGCGTTTCAATCGTTCAATACCATATTTGCAATGATATTCTTTTAAATTTGCATCAAGACCTTGCAGATTGATATAGGTACACAACAGGCCTTGATGTACGATCAAATAGTACTCACCGCAGACTTGACCATTATGTAATAAAGCCGAAAGATAATCCTCAACCAACCATTCGGCTTGTTCTCGATTTGTTTTTGTAATTGGCCCAAAAATCACTTTATAAGCAATCATTTTTAACTCATCAGAAATTTTGTAATAAGAAAAATCAGCAATAAAAGTATAATAATTACACTAAATTTTATTATCAGTATATTTTAGAATAAAAAGTACTAATTCATTATAAATTAGTACTTTTATCTTGTTTTATGATTGTTAAAATGGCTTAAATACTTGATTACTTCCCAATACAGAACGAACCAAAAATCTTGCCGAGCAAATCATCGGCACTGAAATCACCGGTGATTTCACCCAATGCATTTTGCGCCAAACGCAATGACTCAGCCACCAGCTCACCAGCGTTAAACACCACCAACTGCTCACGTGCCTCAGACAAATAGCGCTGAGTGCGCTTCATTGCGTCTAAATGACGTGTTCGGGCGATAAAGGTGTCTTCCTCAGGTTGGAAGCCCGCATGCGCTGTAATCGCATCTATGAGCGCCTGAACCCCCATATCCTGTTTGGCTGAGACACTAATATGACGGAAGCCCTGATAATCGGTCATTTCCGCCTGTTGTCCAGTTAAATCGCATTTATTCCCAATCAACAATAAACGCTTTGGCTCCAGATGATCAGCAAAATATTCATGTGCCAGCTGTAAAGGTTCATCGCCTTGATTCAAGTCATACACCAACAGCAATAAATCAGCCTGTTCAATTTCCTTGATCGCACGACGAATCCCTTCCTGCTCGACGATATCGCCCGTTTCACGTAAGCCTGCAGTATCGGTTAAAGTCATCGGCAAGCCATTTAAACTGATCTTTTCATGCAGCACATCACGGGTAGTCCCTGCAATATCGGTCACAATGGCACGTTCATGGCCAGCGAGTGCGTTTAATAGGCTCGATTTACCCGCATTGGGCTTACCCGCAATCACCACCTGTAAACCTTCACGTAGCAATTGGCCTTGGCGTGCAGACTGCTGTACCGCTTGAACCGAGCCCTGTACACCATCCAGCAAGGCCAAAATCTTGCCATCGGCCAGGAAATCAATTTCTTCTTCGGGGAAATCAATCGCAGCTTCAACATGCAACCGTAAGTGAATCAGTTGCTCTAAAACCATATTAATTTTGGTTGAAAATGCACCTTGTAAAGAGCGTACTGCTGAACGTGCTGCCGCCTGTGAAGTGGCATCAATCAAATCGGCAATCGCTTCGGCTTGTACCAAGTCCATCTTGCCATTTTCAAAGGCACGCATGGAAAATTCACCCGCCTTTGCGGCTGTCGCCCCCAAATCGAGTAAACGTGCTAACAGGGCATTTTGAATGACAGGACCACCATGACCTTGTAATTCCACCACATCTTCCCCGGTAAAGGAATGTGGGTTTGGAAAACACAATACAATGCCTTCGTCCATTACCGAGCCATCGGCATCACAAAACTGACGGAAACCAGCCATGCGTGCCGCAGGGAGCTTTTTCTGGGTCAGTTGCTCTGCAATCACATAAGCTTTCGGTCCAGAGAGTCGAATCACCCCCACACCACCACGACCTAATGGAGTAGCAATCGCAGCAATTGTGGTTTGATGTTGCATGTTAAATTCACCTAAAAAAAGCAAGGGTTGTTGGGTTCAAACCCTAAATACAGACAAAGAAAAATCCGCCTAAGATTACCATCTTAAGCGGATTTATTCAGTAAAAGTTCGAACTTAAGCGCTCGGCTCAACCTTGTTGAGACGGTCTTTTTCGACACCTTTGTTAATAAACCATTGTTGTAAAATGGTAATACTGTTGTTGACGATCCAGTAAAGGACTAAGCCCGCAGGGAAGAACAACATGAATACCGTAAACATGATTGGCATGATACGGAACACTTTGGCCTGCATTGGATCAGTCGGTTGTGGGTTCAACATTTGCTGAACGAACATGGTCACACCCATGATCAACGGCAAGATAAACCATGGATCCATTGCTGATAAATCTTGAATCCAGCCTAACCATGGTGCATGGCGCAGCTCAACAGATTCCATCAATACCCAATACAAGGCTAAGAAAATCGGCATTTGTAATAGCAATGGCAAGCAACCAGACAATGGGTTGACTTGTTCACGCTTGTATAAGGCCATCATTTCTTGCGAGAAACGCATGCGGTCTTCACCAAATTCTTCTTTCATGCGTTGCATTTCGGGTGCAATCACACGCATTTTCGCCATCGAACGATAACTTTTTGAAGAAAGTGGCCATAAAATCAACTTCACCAAGATCGTCAATAAGATAATTGACCAGCCCCAGTTCCCAATAATGTTATGGAAGAATTGCAAGCCCAAGAACAATAATTTCGCAATTGGCCATAACCAACCATAATCTACAGTTTGGTTTAAACCATCAGCCAAGTCTTTCAGCTCAGACTGAACTTTCGGACCAGAATAAAGCTTAGCATCTACTTCCATTGAGGTACCTGCAGGTACATTAATCACTGGAGAGGTGAAGCCCATGATATTCATGCCGTCCGTAGACTGACGTGACTCTAATTTTGCATTATATGGCTGACCATCGGCCTGAGTGAGTTTTAAGTTCCCAGGAATCCATGCGCTCACAAAATAATGCTGAACCATGGCAACCCAGCCGCCTTTGGCTTCAACATTTAATTTTTCGTCATTAAAGTTAGCGAATTTTAACTTGTTATAATGCGCATCTGGTGTACCCCAAGCGCCGCCAAGATAAGTACCCAAGGTGAAAATACCTTGTGAAGACTTACCAGGATCATCCGAATTATCACGCTTTAACTGACCAAACATTTGACCTTGCCAGTTTTGCTGACTGCGGTTAATAACTTGATGTTTAACGGTAATTGGGTAATCGCCTTGCGTGAAGGTGAACGATTTGATCACTTCCACACCTTCAGGTGTTTTAAATACCAACGGCACAGTCAACACTTGATGTGTTTTACCATCTTTCGACGCAACGCTTTTCGCATCTGCCAAGGTATATGCTGTTTTTTCAACATCATACATTGGACGACCGCCACGGCTGCTATCTGGTCCATTTAAACCAATTAAACCAGATTGAGCGACGTAGGTACGTTTCGCATCACTTTCCAGCATGACAAACGGTTTATCGCTGTCTTTGCTTTCATCATGGCTTAACAATTCAATACGGACGATATCACCACCTTTTGGATTGATCCACAGGTGATAAAGATCAGTTTGTACTGAAATCAGTTGCTGGCTCACAGATGTATTATGTTCTGTAGCTTGTGATGCAGTCGCATTTGCTTGTGGCAAGTCTGAAGCCGCTGTTGCATTTTGAGCATTTGGCAAATCTGCAGATACTTCATGTGCAGTCACAGCAGCCGCTTGTTGTTGCGGTGCTGGTGCAGCATGACCATAATCTTTTTGCCAAGCCAAAATAAGCAAATATGCGGTAACAAACATGGCTCCAAGAATTGCAAATCTGGCCCATTGTTGCATATCTATAATCCCAAATGGTTAGAGAGATTTTGCTTGAATAAACGATCACGAAAGGGTACAGCAACGTGATGCATTTGAGAATCTATTTGATGAAACGAAATAAAACGAAGTGCTTTACGAGGCACTGGATCATAGCCTGACCCACCCCAAGGATGACAACGGCAAATTCGCTTAGTCGATAGCCATACACCTTTGACCGCGCCATGTGTCTGCAACGCTTCGATTGCATATTGCGAACAAGTGGGAATATAGCGACAACGAGGACCCAATAATGGACTAATTGCGATTTGGTAACATCTTATCAACCAATGCAGTAAACGTACCATTGGAGATCTCTAATTTTGGAGGGATGTCACAACGACTTTGGAATGCTTCTTTGCTAAGCGTTGTAATTTTTGCCAAGCAAAATCTAATTGTTGATGTAATTCTTGATTTGCGATTGCTTCTATACCTACTTTAGGCATCACCACAATATCGATATCAGCATTAAATTGCGCTTGATGTAAACGAAAGCTCTCCCGAGCAAGACGTTTTATTCGATTTCGTTCATGTGCACGACGCACCTTTTTTTTAGCAACGACAATACCCAAACGGCTTTTCGGCTGTTCGGTTAATTTTGCTAAAAAAAGGAAATGGGGCTGATGCACTTTAAAAAGCGCACCATCAAATACACTTTTATAATCAGCGGCACAACGAATACGAGATTCAGTGCCGAAACTGTAAAGTGTCATCACCCAAGTCTGGTCAGCTTAACAGTATTAAACAGTTAAGCTATGACGACCTTTTGCACGACGACGAGCTAAAACTTGACGACCTGCTTTAGTAGCCATACGAGCGCGGAAACCATGAACGCGTTTACGCTTTAATTCAGATGGTTGGAAAGTACGTTTCATTTCGAAACTCCAAAATGATCTTTCTATAAAGGTCCGCGATTTTATTGTGCAATGTTTACGCTGTCAATGGAAAATCAAAAACTTTACATTTTGTTTGTTCTGTTTTGAAGCGATAAAGCTGCTCGTAGTTATATGCTTTTATTGAAAACAAAAAATATACACAAGCTATCTATTTAAATAATATCAGTATTCGTCTATATTCACAGCTTACAAACAAGCTTATCAACATTCCATCATCTGATTTAAATTTAATTCTTGGATTTTGAATTTAAATTTCGATATGCTCAGTTATCCACAATTCGAGTGAACCCTATAAGTAAATTCAAATTTTAAAATTTAAATTTATTCTTATAAGGGTGGATATTTTCTGTGGAAAGTGATGTTTTTTTATGAATAAACATAGAGTTACACTGTGGATAAGCATGTTTTTATTAATTTTATAGTTTGTGGATAACTTTGAGCTTAAAACTATCCACAGCTTGTGCAAAAAGTTATGCACATGTGGTTTTGAATTTAAATTTATAAACGAATGCTGTCTTTTTCAGCAAAAGTCCCATAAATTGTCCTGACAGATGTGGATAACTTGGTTAGAATGGCGACCCCTTTGAAAGATGAGGGGTGACGGTTTTTTATTTTTGAATTTAAAAAATGGATATATAGGGGATGCACATGCTCTGGACAGACTGCTTAACTCGCTTGCGACAAGAGCTATCTGATAACGTCTTTGCGATGTGGATTCGTCCTTTGGTTGCTGAAGAGGTTGATGGTGTGATGCGTTTATACGCACCGAACCCTTATTGGACGCGTTATATTCAAGATAACCATTTAGAACTGATTTCTATTCTTGCTGAACAATTGTCGGAAGGTCGAGTTCGTCAGGTTGAAATTCTGGTTGATTCACGTCCTGGGACGATTTTGTCTTCTAATGAGCAACCTGCAACCACAACAGCAGCGTTGAGTAGTGCTCCTGTTGCTGTTCCAACAAAGGTAAAAAAAGAATCTGATCTGGTTCAACCGAGTCAAAATGTCACTAAAATACCGAAGAAAAGACAACTCAATCCGTTATTTACCTTCTCTTTATTTGTTGAAGGCCGTTCTAACCAAATGGCTGCTGAAACCTGCCGTAAGGTGTTAACCCAGTTAGGTGCTTCTCAACATAACCCTTTATTTTTATATGGCCCAACAGGTCTCGGTAAAACACATTTAATGCAGGCCGTGGGCAATGCGCTATTACAAGCCAAGCCAAATGCACGTGTGATGTATATGACCTCCGAAAGTTTTGTTCAGGACTTTGTCAGTTCATTGCAAAAAGGTAAGGTTGAAGAATTTAAGAAAAATTGCCGTTCTTTAGACTTGTTATTGGTCGATGATATTCATTTACTCGCAGGCAAAGAAGCGAGCCTTGTTGAATTCTTTTATACATTCAATGCCTTACTGGATGAATCTAAACAAATTATTTTAACCTCAGATCGTTATCCCAAAGAACTCACTGAACTTGATCCACGTTTAGTTTCTCGCTTTTCATGGGGTTTATCTGTGGGGGTAGAACCGCCCGATATTGAAACCCGAATCGAGATCTTGCTGAAAAAAGCGGAAAATAGTGGTGTTGATTTACCGCGAAACTGTGCTTTGTTTATTGCACAACAAGTGGTTGCAAACGTACGTGAGCTTGAAGGTGCACTCAATAAAGTCGTCGCAATTTCACGTTTTAAAGGCACCGTGATTGATTTGGATGTGGTGCGGGAATCTTTAAAAGATGTTTTAGCAATTCGTGCGCGTACGATTAGCGTGGAAAACATCCAGCGGGTGGTGAGTGAATACTTCCGAATTCCACTGAAAGAGTTGATTGGGCCAAAGCGTACCCGTATTTATGCACGCCCACGTCAATTGGCTATGGGGTTGGCGCGTGAATTAACTGGGGACAGTTTCCCTGAAATTGGTATGGCCTTTGGTGGTCGTGACCACAGTACCGTGATGCATGCCTGTGAAAAAGTGGTCAGCTTGCGTGAAGAAGACCCTATTTTTAATGAAGACTATAAAAATTTACTGCGCTTGTTACAAAGTTAATCTATTTTTCAGAGTTGCAAACTATTTTTAAGTGCAGCATAGTACACTGCTAACATTCATATCGGCTTCTGTTGTAAGAGGAATAAAATCGTGCGTTTGAAAATCGCTAAAGAAAGTTTAGTCAATGTTTTATCCCATGTGGTGGGGGCTGTTGAACGCCGTCATACCTTGAATATTCTTTCAAACGTTAAAATTCAAACCACACAACAGGCTTTAACCATTACAGGTTCTGACTTGGAAGTTGAATTGGTTGCCAGTACTACGTTAGCAGAAGGTGCTTGCTTGGAAGCGGGTGAAACCACAGTTCCTGCACGAAAACTGGTCGAAATTTGTAAATCTCTTCCTACAGCAGCCTTAATTGATCTACAAATTACCGAAGATCAACGTTGTATTTTAAAATCGGGCAACAGCCGTTTCGTCTTGGGTACACTTCCAGCAGAAGATTATCCATTATTGACCACCGAAAATAGCCAAGGAACACAAGTCCAGGTTACCCAACGCGAATTAAAGCGTTTATTTGAAAAAACCGCCTTCGCGATGGCGGTTCAGGATGTTCGTTTTTATTTGACTGGTACATTGTTGGAAATTGATCAAAATCAACTACGTACAGTCACTACCGATGGACATCGTTTAGCCTTATGTGAAGTGTTAGCTTCATCAACAGCAGCTGCACCAATGCAGGCCATTGTGCCACGTAAGGCGGTCGGTGAATTACAGCGTTTACTCAGTATTGAAGATGAACAATTAACCTTATTGATTGGTCGTGAACTATTGAACGTCACCATCAATACGCCAAGCCGTGATAAAGAGCAGGGTGATATTACCGTTCGTTTTACCACGAAATTGATTGATGGAAAATTTCCAGATTATCGCCGTGTGATTCCAAAAAATGGTGATAAGCATGTCTTTATTGCACATGATGTGTTTAAGCAATCATTACAGCGTGTGGCGATTTTAAGTAATGAAAAACTTCGTGGCGTGTTCTTGAACTTCAATCAAGACTCATTACAGTTGCGTGCCAATAACCCTGAACAAGATGAGGCGGTTGAAGATATTGCAATTCAATATCAAGATGCACCGCTGGAAATGTCATTTAATGCGCAGTATATCCTTGATGTTTTAAGCGTTTTAGATGGTGATGATGTGAAAATGAGCATGAGCGAAGCCAATCAATCTGTGCTTGTTCAAGATCCAGCCCATCCAGATCAAACTTATGTTGTCATGCCAATGCGTGTTTAAGGTCGTTGATGGTTTGAGTTTAAAATCATGCAAATTACGCGTTTAAATATCGAGCGTGTACGTAATTTAAAGGCGGTTGCACTCAATGAGTTGCAACCGTTTAATATTTTTTACGGGGCCAATGGTTCTGGGAAAACCTCAATACTTGAATCCATCCATTTATTGGCTACAGGTCGCTCGTTTCGTACCCATATTCCTAAACATTATATCCAGTACGAGGCTGGTGATGCGATTGTGTTTGCACAATCGGCAAGTGAACGGATTGGTATGCAAAAAATGGCTTCGGGAGAGCAACTGATTAAGGTCAATGGCGATACCATTGCCACACAAGGTCAGTTGGCAAAACTATTGCCTTTACAACATATCGATCCACAAAGTACCGATATTATCGATCACGGCGCTAAACCCAGACGACAATTGTTGGATTGGTTGATGTTCCACGTGGAACCTGAGTTCTATTTTGCATGGCAGTATTATTCGCGTGCATTAAAGCAGCGTAATAGTTTACTGAAAACACGGCGTAATCTCAGCTTGGCTGATTTAGAGCCGTGGAACAAAATGCTGAGTGATTATGGCGAAATTTTGCACTCACAACGTGTTGGAATCGTTGAACAATGGAATCAGTTTTTCCATGAAGATTTGCAGCAGTTGTTGCCGAATCTGCAGATTGAGCTGGAATACAGTGCGGGCTTTCATACCGAGCAGGGCTTGCTACAGGACTTGGTTCAGCAGCATCAAAAAGATCTCGATCGGCGTTATACCGAGTACGGTCCACACCGTGCGGATTTACGCTTAAAAACACCATTTGGCAATGCCGATGATGTGCTGTCTCGCGGGCAAAAAAAGTTGTTAATCATGGCATTAAAACTGTCACAAATTGCAATGCTGCATGCGAGTAATAAGGAAACTGTGGTATTATTAGATGATCTGACAGCAGAGTTAGATTTAGCTGCACAACAACGTTTAATTGAGCGACTGAGTCAGTTGGGAAGTCAGGTTTTTATGACCACCTTAGACCATGCGTCGGTATTAAAACACTTACATGATCTGTCGATTCCCTTTCAATTATTCCATGTTGTTCACGGCCAAGTCAGTCTTGCTGCGCCATAATTTTATTTCCTCATCTTTGGATAGATTAGATATTTACTAGGGAGTAACCATGAGTTCAGAGTCTCAATCAGTCTCTCAAACAGAACAAACAAATGAAAAGGCTTATGATTCCTCTAGTATTAAAGTATTACGTGGATTAGACGCGGTTCGTAAACGTCCTGGCATGTATATCGGTGACACCGATGACGGTACAGGTTTGCACCATATGGTGTTTGAGGTGGTGGATAATGCCATCGATGAAGCTTTAGCAGGCCACTGTGACGAGATTTTGGTGACCATTCATGAAGATGAATCGGTCAGCGTCTCGGATAATGGTCGTGGTATTCCGACCGATATTCACCCTGAAGAAGGGGTGTCTGCGGCAGAGGTGATTCTGACCATTCTGCATGCAGGTGGTAAGTTCGACGATAACAGCTATAAAGTGTCGGGTGGTTTACACGGTGTAGGTGTTTCTGTTGTTAATGCTTTATCTAAAAAATTGCATTTGACCATTCACCGTGCTGGCCAAATCCATGAGCAAGAATACGCACATGGCGATCCGCAATATCCGTTAAAAGTTGTGGGTGAAACCGATACATCGGGCACAACCGTTCGTTTTTGGCCAAGTGAACTGACTTTTAGCCAAACCATTTTTAGTGTCGATATTTTGGCGCGTCGTTTAAGAGAGCTTTCGTTCCTGAACGCAGGGGTACGTATCGTATTGCGTGACGAACGTGTTAATCTCGAGCATGTTTACGATTATGAAGGTGGTTTATCTGAGTTCGTTAAATATATTAACGAAGGTAAAACCCATCTAAATGAAATCTTCCACTTCACCATGGATGCGGATAATGGCATCGGTGTCGAAGTCGCATTGCAGTGGAACGATAGCTATCAAGAGAATGTCCGTTGCTTTACCAACAACATTCCACAGAAAGATGGTGGTACACACCTCGCAGGTTTCCGAGCTGCATTAACCCGTGGCCTTAACAGCTACATGGAAAATGAAAGCTTACTGAAAAAAGAAAAAGTGGCTGTGACGGGCGATGATGCACGTGAAGGTTTAACCGCCATTATTTCAGTGAAAGTACCTGATCCAAAATTCTCTTCACAAACCAAAGAAAAACTGGTGTCGAGTGAAGTAAAACCTGCTGTTGAACAAGCCATGAACAAAGAGTTTTCAGCTTATTTACTTGAAAACCCACAGGCTGCAAAATCGATTGCAGGTAAAATTATTGATGCGGCACGTGCGCGTGATGCGGCACGTAAAGCTCGTGAAATGACCCGCCGTAAGAGTGCTTTGGATATTGCAGGTTTACCAGGTAAGTTGGCAGACTGTCAGGAAAAAGATCCAGCATTGTCGGAACTGTATCTGGTCGAGGGTGACTCTGCGGGTGGTAGTGCCAAGCAAGGTCGTAACCGTAAGATGCAGGCGATTTTGCCACTTAAGGGTAAAATCCTGAACGTTGAACGTGCACGTTTTGACAAGATGATTTCTAGCCAAGAAGTGGGTACGTTGATTACCGCTTTGGGCTGTGGTATCGGACGTGAAGAATATAACCCAGACAAGTTGCGTTATCACAAAATCATTATCATGACCGATGCGGACGTGGATGGTTCACATATTCGTACCTTGTTATTGACCTTCTTCTTCCGTCAAATGCCTGAGTTGGTTGAACGTGGTTATATCTATATCGCGCAGCCACCGTTGTACAAGTTAAAGAAAGGCAAGCAAGAGCAATACATCAAAGATAACGATGCACTTGAGACCTACCTGATCTCAAATGCGATTGATGAACTTGCATTACATATCAGCGCTGAAGCACCAGCGATTAATGGCACCGCGCTAGCGAGTGTTATTGCTGATTATCAAGTGTCGCAGAAGAGCTTACAACGCTTAACCCAACGTTATCCTGCAAGCTTGCTCGATGGTCTACTTGAGTTGGATGCATTTAAAGCGGATCACAATCACGAACGTGATTATGTGGAAGCATGGGCAGAGCAATTACGTGTTGCAATTGAAAAATTACAACCAAGCTTACGTCCAGAAATTACATTGGAAGCGTTTGAACGTGAAAATGCGCAAGGTGAGAAGTCGGCACATTATTGGCCACGTGTCACCGTATATGTACATAATTTGCCGCATTCGTATTTATTAGATGCAGGTCTGTTAAATTCTGCTGAATATGCACGTTTGCTGAAAAACTCGAAGAGCTGGTTCAAGTTGCTTGAGGAAGGGGCTTATCTACAAAAAGGTGATCGCCGTATTCAAGTCAGCAGTTTCCATCAAGTGTGGCAGCATATTTTACAAGACTCGCGCCGTGGCATGATGATCCAACGCTATAAAGGTTTGGGTGAGATGAATGCTGAGCAACTTTGGGAAACCACGATGGATCCTGAAAACCGTAATATGTTGCAAGTGACCATTGATGATGCGATTGAAGCAGATCGTATGTTCTCATGCTTGATGGGTGATGACGTAGAACCACGTCGTGCCTTCATTGAAGAAAATGCCTTAAATGCAGATATTGATGCTTAATTAGTTTAGGCATCAATATCAATCAAGCTGGCTTATCTTTTACCACGCTGTAAAAGATAAGCTCGCCATCCTGCAAGCAACAGGGGCAGCAGGGTAATCATTAGAAAAATAACATCTGCCATACCATCCATTAGCAGCATTCCAATAATCCCACCAATACTGCAGAGTGCGAGTAACCATAAAGTACTGAGCTTATTCCATCGTTGCATTGTTGTTGCCTCCTTTTAAGCTCTTTTGTTGACGTTTTGCCCACCATAACCAGGCGCCATTCAGGGTAATAAATAGGGTGAGTAGGGTGCATAAACTCCATAGAATCTTTAATGGCAGGCCACCGTAATTGCCAAAATGCAGCGGTTGTGACAGTAAAATGGCTTTCAAATAAGTCGGTAATTCCTCAACAGTATCCACTTGTCCTGTTTCTGCATTGACCAAGGCCACTTTAAGCATCTTTTCTTTTAGCCCTTCATTGCCTTGTAACAGCACCATATAATGTCCTTGGGTGGCATATTCAGTTTTTGGGTAGAACACACTGGTCGGATGCCATTCTGTTTGACCCTTTTGTGCAGCGGCATAAACTTGATCAATGCTTAAATGGGGATGAATCACACGGGCATGCTGATATTTGTCTTGCAGTGCTTTCAGTTCAGTCATTTGCCAAACCCCAATTGCAACCGTGCCAAAACCCAGTAAAAACCCAGTGATCGTCACCACCAGCGCCCAGCCCAGTACAGCAGAACCAATTAAGTTATGTAGATCGAGCTGTAATAGCCGTTGCCCCTTATTAAAACGCAAAATGCCAAACAGGAATTTTTTCACGTACGGGGCATAGACCACCAAGCCAGAAATAAGGGATAACAACACTAAAAAGGCAATCAGTGCACCAATCAGTTGTCCAATAAAGCCTAAAAACCAGTTGGCATGCAGTTCCAGCAAAAAGCCCGTTAAGGTATCTCGTTCATTTGGCTGCTGAATCAAACGTGCCGTTCCAATGTCAGCAAATAGCCAACGTGCTTGTTCGAAGCTTTGATCGGGCTTGGCCATCCCAATTAACAGCACACCAGGATGGTGTTCAGGATCATAGCCTGTACTGATAATCTGCTCATTGGGGTAGGTGCGTTGTGCGGTTGCAATAGAATCGGCTAAAGGTCGTTGTTGTGCTAAAGAAGAATGCAGCGCTGTAGGCTCGACACCAAGCGCATGATCAATCTCTTCATGAAAGATCAGAATGACCCCAGTGATCGATAGAATCGCAAAGGGAATCACAATCACCAAGCTGACCCAGCGATGAATCCATAAATTAAGACGGTACCAGCGGGAGTTAGTTTTCTTGGTTGAAGGTACGGTTTGCTTCATAACTGATTTTCCCATGCGGCTTAGTGCATGGGATCCCCTTGATGATTAGATTTTTTATAAGGTGATTTTATTTTTATTGATAATTATTTTCATTATTATTTACCATTGTTTTTTGCGTTCCACGTGGAACTTAGCAGGGGATAAATTGATTAAAAAAAGCAGGAGAGCTGAGCTTTCCTGCTGAATAAGAAAATAGTGTGCTATTAAAATTAACTTTCTACAAAGTCGCTTACTTGAATCAGTGCATGACCGAACAGGTATCCAGCAGTAACCAGGACACTAATCCACAGCAATGCGCCTAAGATGTTATAAATCACAAAATGGCTATAGTTCATATTACTAGAACCAGCTGCCAATGGCGCAAATGAACGGGCAAACGGAATAAAACGAGCCAGTAAAATGGTTTTTCCGCCGTGTTTCAGAAAGAACACATTGGTCTTTTGTAGATATTCTTGCTTAATAAAGCGCGATTTCATATTGAAAATACGGTCGCCAAAATGACGGCCAATATGGTAGTTCACCATATAGCCCAACGCTGCAGCAAAGAACAACAGGCTAATCATGTAGCCGAGGTGCATGATTTCCACCACAGAACATAATGCACCTACGGTGAGTAATAGACTATCACCGGGTAGGAAGAACATAAAAACAAAGGCGGTTTCTGAAAAAATAATCAGAAAAAGGATGGCATAAATCCATAAACCGTACTCTTGAACCAAGACCGGTAGAATATGTTCAAAATTAAAAATAAAATCTAAAGAATTCATTCAGTTTGTATGATCCAAAATAGAGTACTCACCAAATCAAAGTACAAAAAATGTGAAATGAATTTAACCCTCAGGATTCATTCGTCAGTTATAAATTTACAACAGTGGGGGTCGAGTATATCGAGCCTGAGGCTAAAGCTCAATTTTCTGAGAAAATTCCAATTTTTACCTTATCTTAAATTACCGACAAATTCATGACATTTTTCATGCTATTCATAGTGTTTTTAAGTATCCGAAACATCTTTTAAGGCCATAAATGGGATGCTTCTGTTTAAAACACTGACCTTAAATGTTGTGATTCATACACACTCAATCAGAGATGTGTATGAATCTGCGAACTGCTTAATCTGCAAATGAGCTTTCCAATTCTTCCAGTTCCATCATTAGTTCTAAAAGTTGTTCTTCATGCTGTTCCAACTTGGCTTTTAGCTCATTTTGTTCATTCATCAGTTTGATCAAATCATTTTTACGGTCGGCCTCATATAGAGCACTATCCGCTAAAGCATGTTCAATCTCAGCTAAGCGTGGTTGAACCTTTTCAATTTGAGCCTCGACTTTTTCGATGTTTTTACGAATTGGCCGCGTCATTTCACGGCGACGAGCTGCTTCTTTACGTTGCGCTTCTTTATCTACTTTTGCGGCAGGGGCTTGAGTGGTTGTACTTTGTTGCTGTGATGCATTTTGTGCATTGATCTGTTGTTGGCGCGCTTCACGTAACCATTTGGCATAGTCTTGTAAATCACCCTCAAACTCGGTGCATTGACCTGCATGTACTAATAACAAGTCATCACAGACACTCGCAATCAATTGGCGTTCATGTGAAACCAGCACCACTGCACCATCAAAGTCTTGTAACGCCATGGTCAATGCCAGACGCATATCCAAGTCCAAATGGTTGGTTGGTTCGTCCAGAATCAAGACATTGGGGCGTTGCCACACAATCAGGGCTAAGGCCAAACGGGCACGCTCACCGCCAGAGAAGCTCTCACATGGCGTATCCATCCGTTCGCCACTAAAGCCAAAACCACCTAAAAAGGCACGTAAAGCGGCTTCGCTGATTTTTTTATCGGCAATACGGGCCAATTGCAACATTGGACTGGCATGGGCATCCAAGGCATCCATTTGATGCTGAGCAAAATAACCAATATTGAGCAGTTCAGAAGCCTTACGTTCACCTGCAAGTAGTGGTAAATCACCGACAAGGGTCTTGATCAAGGTTGATTTACCCGCACCATTCATTCCCAATAAGCCAATGCGTGAACTTGGTGTAATTTGCAGGCGAATTTTTTCAGCAATGATTTTATCGCCGTAGCCAATTGTAGCCGCATCTAGACTGAGCAGCGGTGAACTCATTTTGGTCGGTTCACGGAAGCTAAAGGTAAACGGTGTATCAACATGTGCGGGTGCTAGCTGCTGCATACGCTCCAATTGCTTAATTCGGCTTTGTGCTTGGCGGGCTTTGGTGGCCTTGGCTTTAAAGCGGTCAATAAACTTTTGTAGGTGTGCACGGGTTTCTTGCTGCTTTTCAAAGGCTTGTTGTTGCTGGGCTAAACGTTCACTGCGGGTGGTTTCAAAGGTGGAATAATTGCCTGTATATAAGGTCAGTTCTTGATTCTCGATATGAAGAATATGATCGGTAATCGCATCGAGGAAATCTCGGTCATGTGAAATCAGGACCAAGGTGCCTTCATAGGCTTTGAGCCAGTCTTCTAACCACAAGATCGCATCCAAGTCCAAATGGTTAGTCGGTTCATCCAATAACAGCAGGTCTGAACGGCTCATGAGGGTACGCGCCAAGTTCAAACGCATGCGCCACCCACCCGAGAAGCTGGCGACATTTAATTTTAATTGGTGATCGAGAAAGCCGAGACCTGCCATCAATTGCGCTGCTTTGGCAGGTGCTGCATATCCGTGAATCTCGTCAAAACGACCATGCAATCGGGCTAAATCATCATTACTCAACTGGTCTGGATGGGCTAATTTTTCTTGAATATCCCAATACTCTTCATCTCCAGACAGGACAAAATCAATTGCTGGTATGTCCAAGGCCTTAATTTCTTGCGCCATGTGGGCCACAGTCCACACCGCTGGGCGAGTCAGATTACCTTCATCTGCGACCAAATCTCCTAGAAATGCAGCAAATAAGGTCGATTTACCTGCACCATTCACGCCAGTAAGACCAATTTTCCAGCCTGGATGAAGCTGCATCGATGCTTTTTGGAACAGAACTCGCCCACCACGGCGTAATGAAACTTGGTCAAATTGGATCATGAGCATGCAAAATAGCGAATAGATAGCTGCATTTTAAGGTGATCGTCCATGAATGCAAATTTTTATATTTAAGATCAAGTTGTTCGAATTGAGCTGATCAATCAATGATAAAATAGAGTAAAAACTCTATTTTTGTGATGCGAATCAGATTATTATTTAAATTATATGAAAAAATAAGCAACAAGACTAAAAGTAGTAGCATAGGATTTAAGGATGAAAAAGGGAATTCTTGCATTGGGGGCAATGCTGGTGTTGGGGACCTATACAGAAACACAGGCAGCGAGCAAAATTTGTGTTTTTGATTTGTTGGGGAGATCAGGAGAAGCCTATAAGGCTATGGAAGAATGGGCCTTGGCTGCTAAAGCATGGCGTGGTGATACCTTTTTGATCAGCTATCAGAATGAAGCGTTGGCTGAAAATGACTTTGAACAAGGCAAATGTGATGGCGTCTATATGACCTCCATGCGTGCGCGTCGTTATAACAAATTTGCAGGTTCGATTGATGCCATTGGCGCTGTGCCCAGCTATGCAATTGCACAGAAAGCGATTAGTTTTGCTTTGGACAAACGTAATCAACGCCGTTTGGTCAGTAGCGTTGATAATGAAAATTATGAAGTTGCAGGGATTTCGCAAATCGGCTTGGCCTATATTTTTGTCAAAGACAAGAAAATGAATACCATTGAGCAAATCAAAGGCAAAAAATTTGCAGTGCTGGGCTATGACGAAGCTCAAAAGATCGTGGTGAAAAGCCTAGGTGGACAAGCCGTACTTGCAGATATCTCTGATATCGCCAAAAAGTTTAATACGGGTCAGGCCGATATTATGGCGGCACCTGCCTATGCCTATAAGCCTTTAGAGCTGTCTAAGGGATTGGGAAATGAGGGCGCGATTATTACTTTCCCTGCGGTGAATATGACCATGGACTTGATTATCCGTCCTGAAAAATTCTCCAGTAATTTTGGACAGAACTCTCGGGCATGGTTTCTGAGCCGTCTAAATACCAATTTCGCACTGATCCAGCGTTTGGAATCTGAATTACCTGCCAAGTATAAAATTAACCTGAATAACGAGGATAAAACTCGTTATCAGCAAATCCTGCGTGAAGCACGAATGGGACTCACCAAACGCGGTATTTACGATGCCAGCATGATGAGTGTATTGAAACGCGCGCGTTGTACAGTCGATCGAACCAATTTTGAATGTACTTTGGGTGGTGAGTAAATCGCTGTGAAAGGACATGTTTTTAGCTGATTCGTGTCTACCTATCACTGGATCTGATTCTGTGATGCAGATGGTTAAAACAGATGAAAACCCGACATATGTATATAAAAGCGCTATTCTTTTGGTCAAAATCTGACTATATTGAATAAGCACTGATGGAAAATTGTGCAAAATAGCAAAGTAAGGGAAAACAAGATGAAAAAAGGACTTTGGGCATTGAGTGCTACAGCTCTATTTGTCATGAGCACTCCTGTACAGGCAAAACAACAAATTTGTGTTTTTGATTTATTGGGTAAGGCTGGGGAGTCTTATAAACTGATTGAGGAATGGAAGCTGGCTTCTAAAACATGGCAGGGCGATGTTGAACTGATTCCTTATCAAGACGAAGAAAAAGCAGAAAAAGATTTCGATGCGGGCAAATGCGATGGCGTCTATATGACCTCGATGCGTGCCCGTAAATATAATAAATTTGCAGGCTCTGTGGATGCGGTCGGGGCAGTCACCAGCAATGCCATTGCGCAAAAAGCCATTAGCTATGTGCTGGATAAGCGTAATCAACACCGTTTAACGGCAACTGTGAATGGGGATAAATTCGAAGTTGCAGGCATTATCCAAGTCGGGCTGGCATATATTTTTGTACGTGACAAAAAGATCGACACCATTGAAAAAGCCAAAGGCAAAAAATTTGCTTATTTACATTATGACCAAGCACAAAAGGCCATTGTAGAAAGTATCGATTTGGTGGCGGTACCATCGGATATTTCTGATTTTGTGAAAAAATTTAATAGTGGACAGGTGGATGTGATTGCAGCGCCTGCCTATGCCTATAAGCCTTTAGAAATCAGTAAAGGTTTGGTCAATGGGGCATTGTTTAATTTCCCTGTGGTGAATATTACTGGTGACCTGATTATTCGCCCTGCACAATTCCCAAGTGGTTTTGGTCCACAATCTCGACAATGGTTCGTCAACAAACTGCCAAGTAACTTTGCCATGGTGCAGCGTTTAGAGGCCGGAATGAATGCCAAAAAGATTACTTTGACCAATGAAGATAAAACCCGTTATCAAAAAATGTTGCGTGATGGACGCATGAATTTAACCAAGCAAGGCGTGTACGATGCGAGTATGATGAATGTGCTGAAACGTGCCCGTTGTACGGTTGAACGGACTAACTTTGAGTGTACTTTGAGTGGTGAATAAAAAAGGAGAACAGTAGCCTAGATATAAATCTATACACAAAGTGAGGCAGATATAACAAAATTGCCTAAGAAAATAATAGAAATAGATAAAAGAGGGTAAAAAATAAACAATCCAGTCATAAAAATAGAGTATAAGCTCTATTTTTTTTCAAAAAACATGATTAATATTTGCTTCGAACAAGGAGACAAACATAAAGTTTGTGAAAGGATGAAAAATATGAAAAAAATTGCACTTGCTCTTGCAGCAACTTCGATCTTTGGTGTATCTGCTTCTACTCAAGCAGCAATTGATGTGTGTGTATTCGACTTATTAGGAAAGTCAGGTGAATCATACAAAATGATGCAAGACTGGGCACTCGCAGCGAAAGGCTGGGGCGCTGATGTTAACTTACTTGCAATCACGGATGAACAGGTTGCAGACAATAACTTTAAAGCGGGTAAATGTGCTGCTGTTGCGATGACAGCAATGCGTGCTCGTCCTTATAACAAATTTGCGGGTTCAGTTGATTCATTGGGCGGTGCGCCAAGCAATGAAGTTGCACAGCGTGCGATTACCTATGTACTTGATGCACGTAATGCAGCAAAAATGACCACTAATTTGGGTGGTAATAAATATGAAATCGCGGGTATCGCGCCTTTAGGTGCTGCTTACATTTTCGTACGCGACAAGAGCATTAACTCAATTGAAAAAGCAGCGGGTAAAAAATTCGCCGTATTGGGTTATGACGATGCACAAAAAATCATGGTACAACGCGTAGGCGCGCAAGCGGTACTTTCTGATATCTCTAACTTCGCTGCTAAATTTAACAACGGTCAAGTGGATATGGTCGGTGCGCCTGCTTATGCTTACAAACCATTAGAGTTAAGCAAAGGCTTAGGTTCAAATGGTGCGATGTTTAACTTCCCAGTGTTACAAGTTACTGCGGATCTTGTGATTCGTCCAGAGAAGTTCCCTGCTGGTTTTGGTCAAAAATCTCGTGACTACTTTGTAAAACAACTTCCAAAAGCATTCTCAATGATCAAACGTTATGAAGCTGAAATTCCAGCCAAATATAAAATGAACTTGAGTGCTGAAGACAACTTGAAATATCAAAAATTATTACGTGATGGTCGTATGGATCTGACTAAACGTGGTATTTACGATGCGGGTATGATGTCTGTATTGAAGAAAGCGCGTTGTTCAGTAGACAAAGCAAACTTTGAATGTGCATTACCGGGTGAATAATCCAGAATTGCCATAATCAAGACTTAAAGCCTAGATTGATCTAGGCTTTTTGTTTTTTTGTAGATGTCATTTAAGCCATTGTCTTGATTTAAAAAGATCGTAATTATATAAAAATATAAAAACCAAATGGAATCTTGGTGATTTAAAAAGATGTTTCAATCAGGACGATTAAACATGACTGTATTCAAACATTGATTCATTGGTAAACCGTATTTCAAGATAGACCACCAGTCTTTTGATTTTGGATGGGATGCAACAACAATCAGCATAGATGCAAAGGAAAAATAAAATGCAATGGTTTAAAACTTTATTACTTGCGACTGGGATCGCTGCGGTATCTGCGGGCACTCAGGCAAAACAAACAATTTGTGTATTTGATATCGTGGGCAAAAGTGGCGATGTTTATGCATTAATGAAGGATTATCAACTCGCTGCAAAAACGTGGGGCGCTGATATTGAGCTGAAGGTCGGAACTAACGAAGCTGTTATTGCCGAAGATTTCAAGGCAGGTAAATGTGATGGGGTCAGTATCACAGGAATGCGTGGCCGTCAGTTTAACCAGTTTACCGGCTCATTGGATGCAATCGGGGCGATTACTGACCTTAAATTGGCCGTTAAAGTGATGCAGGGCTTAGCTAGCCCGACCTTTGCTAAAGCGATGGTGAATGGTAAATATGAAGTGGTTGGGGTCATTCCTGTAGGTGATGCCTATTTATTGGTGAATGATCGTAACATCAATACGGTGGCGAAGGCTGCAGGCAAGAAAATCGCTGTCCTAGATTATGATGAGGCCCAAAAAATTATGGCTTCACAAGTTGGCGCACAAGCTGTGAGTTCTGATATCACCAACTTTGGTGCCAAGTTCAATAATGGTCAGGTGGATATTATTGGTGCACCAGCCGCGGCCTTTAAACCTTTGGAACTGTATAAGGGCTTAGGAACCAAAGGGGCAATTGTCAATTATCCAATTCTGCAAGTAACAGGCAATTTAATTATTCATCCAGAGAAATTTCCGGCAGGTTTTGGTCAAAAATCTCGAGAGTGGGTGAAGGCACAATTGCCACGTGCATTTACCATTCTTGGGAAGATGAAAGCAGACATTCCACAAAAATATTGGATGGAAGTGCCCGCTTCTGATAAGCCTGGCTACCAAAAGTTGATGCGTGAAGCGCGTATCAACCTGACTGCAAAAGGAATTTATGACAAGCGTATGATGAAATTGTTATGGCAATTCCGTTGCCGTGAAGATGCCAAGAATTTTGAATGTGGCCTACAAGACGAGAACTACAAATAATCGTATAAAAAGTCTTTAACGGCACTTTAAACTTCAAATACAGACCCGATATTGAGTATGCTATACTACATATCGGGTCTTTTATTTATGAAAGACGTATTGAAGTCTGAGGAATATCTATCATGAACGCCCAAGCTCTAGAATTGTCAGATAGTGCTGCTAACAAAGTTCGCCAACTACGCGAAAGTGAAGGCAATAACGACCTTATGTTACGTGTTTATGTAACGGGTGGTGGCTGTTCAGGCTTCTCTTATGGCTTTAACTTTGCAGAAAGTGTCAATGAAGATGATGCTGAGTTCAGCAATGGTGATGTGAAAGTATTGGTTGACTCTCTCAGCTATCAGTATCTCGTGGGTTCTGTTGTCGACTATCTTGAAGGGCTTGAAGGTTCACGCTTTGTGATCCAAAACCCAAATGCGACGACAACGTGTGGCTGTGGATCATCTTTCTCGATTTAATCGATTTTTGATGTAAAAAAAGCTTCTCCAATTGAGAAGCTTTTTTATTGTTTTATACCATGGTGATGGTGCCGAGAATGCGATCTCCAGCTGCACCCGTCACCGCGGGTAAATTACCACTCAGTTGTTGTACGAAGCGCATAGCCAACCACGCAAAAGCAGTTGCTTCAACCCATGTTGGGGCTAAATCAAGTGCATCCGTGGTTTGCACCGACCAATTGTGTTTACGTAAGCGCCAACGGAGTTGCTCAAGTAAATGTGAGTTATAGGCACCCCCACCACAAACATAGATTTCACCCGTCGGCATGGTTTCTTTACTACGGTAAATCGCTTTTTTAATGGCACGTGTGGTGAGTTTCATTAAAGTGGATTGAATATTTTCTGGGGTATCTTCCAGTTCATCATATTCAAGATCATTGCGCCAATCGCTGAGCTGTTCATCTAGCCATTCTAAATTAAAGTCTTCGCGGCCTGTGCTCTTCGGGGGTTCTTTGGCAAAAAACTCATGATTCTGTAGACGATCCAATAACGAACGGATGGGATTACCATAGGCTGCCCAATCGCCATTTTCATCATAAGGATGTCCAGTATGGCGATGGCACCATGCATCCATCAAGATATTGGCAGGACCTGTATCAAAGCCATATACGCCGTCTAGGTTATTTGCAGGCAGCATACTGACATTGGCAATGCCACCTAAATTTAAAATCACGCGATGAATGCTGTCATGTTGAAACAGCGCTTGATGGAAAGCAGGCACTAAAGGTGCACCTTGACCACCTGCGGCCATGTCACGACGACGGAAATCAGACACGACAGGCAGTTGCGTGATTTCTGTAATGATATTCGGATCACCAATTTGTAAGGTGAAACCATGTTCAGGACGATGGCGAATGGTTTGTCCATGTGAACCAATCGCTTTAATCTGGCTTCGGTCTAAATTATTTTGTTCAATCAGTTGATTAATGCCATGCCCAATCATTTGCGCTAAAGCAACATCAGCTTTACCCATACGATCAATTTCATTGTCGTCAGGGAGTGTCAATGCCATCAACTCATCACGTAGTTCAGGCTCAAAAGGCACAGTCAGCGTGGCATGCAATGTTAATGGATCGAATGAAGTTGCAACAATATCAACACCATCCATGCTCGTGCCTGTCATTACACCAATATAGATCGCGCTCATATACAACTTATCCTGCAAGATGCTGAAAAAATGTTAGTATATCGCACAAATTGAATAACTGATGTGTTTAGGTTTTGTGATGTCAAATTTCTTGCCAGCCGAAGAACAGCTTGCTCTCATTCAACGAGGCACGCACGAGATTATCTCTGAAGAAGATTTATTGAAAAAACTGAAAGAGAATCGTCCACTCCGTGTAAAAGCAGGCTTTGACCCAACGGCTCCTGATTTACACTTAGGACATACGGTTCTAATTAATAAATTAAAAACCTTCCAAGATTTGGGACATGAAGTCACCTTCTTGATTGGTGATTATACGGCCATGATTGGTGACCCGTCTGGGAAAAGCGCAACACGTCCGCCGTTGTCTCGTGAGCAAGTTGAAGCCAACGCAAAAACCTATCAAGAACAGGTTTTTAAGATACTAGATCCAAATAAAACTAAAGTACGCTTTAACTCAGAGTGGTTTAATCAAAGAACAGCTGCTGATTTAATTCAATTGGCAAGCCAGCAAACCGTATCACGTATGTTAGAGCGTGATGACTTTACTAAGCGCTATAACAACCATCAACCGATTGCAATTCATGAGTTTTTATATCCATTGGTACAAGGCTATGATTCGATTGCACTTGAGGCAGATGTCGAATTAGGTGGTACAGACCAGACCTTTAACTTGTTAATGGGTCGTACTCTACAAGGTCGTTACGGTCAAGAATCACAAGTGTGTATTACTGTGCCGATTCTTGAAGGTTTAGATGGCGTCAATAAGATGTCTAAATCTTTAGGCAACTATATTGGTGTATTTGATACCCCTGGTGCGATGTATCAAAAAATCTTGTCGATGCCAGATAGCTTGATTGAACGTTACTTTGATCTACTGAGCTTTAAGTCATTGGATGAAATTAAAGTCTTGTTGGATGAAATGGCTGCGGGTCGTAACCCACAAGAAATCAAACGTATCTTGGCACTCGAGTTAGTTGAACGTTTCCATGATGCAGAAGCGGCTGAAAATGCACATAAGAGTGCAGGTAACCGTGTAACAGAAGGCGAAGTACCAGAAGATACTCCAGAAGTGACCATTTCTCGTGGCGAGTTTGGTGGTGAGTTATTTATCGCAACCATTCTTCGTGTAGCAGGTTTAAACCCGAATGCAGCCGCTGCAAAAGACGCCGTGGGTCGTGGTGCGGTTAAAGTCGATTGGAATGTGGTTGATATGAGCTACTCTGTAAAAGAGAATGTCACTTTAATCATTCAATCGGGTAAAAAAGCCATTGCTCGTGTGACTTTTACTGATTAAATCACAATGGAAAAAATAAAAAGCAGGCCACGAGCCTGCTTTTTATACGTAAATAGCTGATAAAAACAACGAAAACACTGGTTTTGTAGAAAAAAGAAACATGCAAAAGAAAATAATAAAAAAGGGGGTTGCACCTGAACTGAAATACTGTAGAATGCACATCCATCGGCGGTGATGCAGATAAAAACTTGTTGAGA
>NZ_KV575274.1:0-7149 GCF_001682515.1 Acinetobacter gyllenbergii
TATTATGCAAAATCAGGACACCTTCATCTAAACAGCATTCTCCAGTAGACAGTTACTCACCTACCTTTAACCGCATATTATCATTGTTATTCTGTATGTCAGTTCGCTTTCGGAATACTCCGAAAGCTCTGTTTAGCCTATGCAAGATCAATTTTTTTAATTGTAGTCAGAAAGCGAGATGCTTTGATTTCATTTGTGACGCTGGCTAGACAGCCAGCTTAAGCCGCCTAATCGGCGGTATTTTCTAGGATTTAGGATAGTGATTCTTTTTATATCGATATATGCGCTTTGTTAGCGCATATATGACACAGCATAGCTGTGCCGAACCTAGATAAACTATTGTACCAAGAAAGAAAATAAGACCAACAACCATATTGGACAGGTAATAAAGATCATCAAAATTAAAATGGTACGCCCCAAAATCAAAGACCTCAAAGATATTTTAAAAAGAGCAAAATAAGAACAACAGCACAAGCACCAGTAAAAAAACCAAGCCCATAACCCACATAAAACCTAAATTTTAGTTCTTGTTTTGCTAAAACCCTTTCTTTAAATTCTGTCATATTTTGCCAATCCTTATTTTGGGTATAAAAACACTAAGTATGTGAAAATTATAAATTAGCTTATGCCAGGGAAAAGCCGGGTTTTTGTCTGCAGTAGAGCGAGCAATTGTAATAAAATGCCAATTGCTAAAGCCTCTCTTTTATCCAGTTAAATAACTCTCCTCCAAAAAAGAAAAGCATAAGAATTAAAAAAGTTATATCCAAAATATCTTCAGTAGTCATAAATCAAACTTCCTTAAAGCACTACAGATCCACGCCTAATCAAATACAAAACATGTATTTTGTTAACCAAAAACATGTTTTTGGTTAAATAGCCAGCGAGATCTCTTTGCATTCTTTTCCAGTAATGTAAGCAAAATCATTTAAAACAGATTCAAACTTTTTATAAAGTTTTTGCTGACCACGTGCAGTATTAATTGTTTGAGCATTATCACCCACATAAACAACAAGAGTGTAGTTACCAATAAACTGCCACACCTTTATTGTTTTCACAAAACCATGGTCAAACATGTTTTTAGCTTCATTGATCGTCACGATCCAAACCTCATTAAAAACAAAACATATATTTTGTATCACAAAATATATGTTTTGTTCAATAGTAAGGGGCGATCTGAATAAAAATAAACAAAAGGCGCACCATTAATTTCACATAAAAAACGAAGATCTCTTAAAAACTTCTGGTGACGATAGTATGAAAAAACATGAGAATCATGCGGACGTTTTCTTTTCATTCTTTAAAGCCCTATGTTGCTCAACAGCTTGTTTAATCAATCTTTGTTTTTCATCCAGTGATACATATTTACGCTTAAATCGATATAAATAACCATCATTTGTTTTAATTCGACTAGGATGCTCAAAATGCAATGTAATGAGATTTAAGAGCGTTTTTAAGAAACCCGTACAGATTGCACCAGTAAAGACACCTGAAGCAAATACAACAAAAAGAAGCTGATTTAACTGTGATATTTCGACTAAGGATAAAGTAGTCATAATGAATTTGCCCCATTGATCGGTTGTGAAGTGAGTGTTTGCGATTCATAAACAGAATTTTTTGCTTGGTTTTTATCATCTAAATATTGAAGATATTTCGCATATTGTTCTGGAGTCATTGGCTTATCTTGCTGTACTGATGCAGCAACATAGTTACCGTTATGTATATTGCTATTCATATTTGTAGGCTGTTTTGAATAATCGAAAGGCCGATTACCACGCATATAATTTTGACAATCAGATTGACTAACATCGGGCATATAGTTGCCTTGCTGATCTATAGCAATCAGCTTGCCACTGGAGAGCTTCATACAACCTGAAATTCGAGGATAGTCATTAACTTGTATTTGATAGTTTTCAGGTAATTGCGCTTCATAAGGCTTGTTGGGGTTATATGATATTTGAATCCTATCACCACCCACTGACTGACCGCTTTTTGACAGGTTGTTAAACCATTCAACACATTCAGGACGCTCTACATTTTGCCCTTTACGACACTCAGTATCCAAATTTTGAATTTTATCCGAAGTTACTGATGCAGCCGTAGAGCCTACAACTGTTGTAGGTTGTGTTTTACCCGTTGATTGATCTACGTTCTCTTTAAGCTTGGATGCAGATAAAAACGGGTTATCTGAGCCAAATACAACGTATAGAACAAGAATAATGACACAGACTAGAAAGCCACCCAACTTGAAGAAAATAGGCGGTACACGCAATTTATGCGTATCTAATGTTGTGGATTTATATTGATCAAAAATTTTTGAGTCAGGTTTAAATTTCTCATGCGACTCAGCCTTGTTTTTAGCACCCGTTGAATCAGGCATCGTTACAGCGTAACGCCACAAGAAAACATCAGCGAAACCACGACCATATGCACGATGTAAGTGATAGTGAGAGCCAACAAGACTTAATACATGGTTATGAATAAAACTCGGTGATTGAGTAACAAGAATAATGTCATGGCCAGTATGTCTATGTACCTCAAATTGCTTTACACGCTCATCACTAGAAAGCTTTTCACGACCTTTGTATTGCAAGAAATCAAATTGTTGTGCTTCATCATAGATAACAACAGATCCGTCAGGCGTGTCTCTCCAGTCAGCACCGTCAGGTAGTTTTTGAACACCCTCATAGTCAAATTCATCGATATTTGTATAAACAGCTCGCCCCTCTTTTAAATAACCAATTGCAAGCGTTGCTGTTTTAGCTGTTTTAAAAGAACCTGGCTTTCCCGTAATTAAAATTAGCATTGTTTTATCCTTGAGCAAGCGCCCCGCGCTACGTGCAACGAGGAGTCACACGGTGCGCAAGCGCTCGCTCACGTTAGTTTTCTGAATGACATTTCACTTGCAACGATTGTTGCTCTAGAGATCAGCGCACCAATAACAATAGAAATTGCATGATCAAGCCCTGAAATTGCTAACAAGCCTAGGTAAGTGTGATCAATTGAATTGGTTGCATTAATTGCTTTGTTAATGAATGAACTAAGAACAGTTTGAATAACGACAGTTGAAACGATAGCTACGCCTGCCCCGAGCAACACTTTCTTGGCAAAGTTGCTCAGCAGCCAAGCACCAAACAAAAATAAATATTGCATTATTTAATCCCCAAAATAATGTAAGCAGCAGCGATATACGCACAAGCAATAATTGCCCAGCGGATACGTGATAAAAGCTCACAAAGCGGAGACCAAGACAAAACAAGATTCGAGGATTGCCCCATTAGATTTATTGGGATATGAACATCAGCAGGACATTGAGAAGCCCATACAACATAGTTCTCTAAAACTTCTGGAGTTGGAACTTGTCCGACATCTACAGCGGTTTCACCTGTTGAAAAATCAGATTCATTACATTCTCTGTATTTTGAAGAATTTTCGTTATTTGGGTTGTAAGCTTCATTTTTACACTTGTTAATACCTTCAACCGCATCGGTGATACGATCTAATTTTTTATTAGTTTGTCCAATCCCTTCACTGGCTGCTCTAGCAGAATCATTGATTTCTCCGAGTGACTCACTCGCAGATGAAGTTGCTTCCTCAATTTTTTCTAAATGTTTATTTGACTGTCCAACCGCTTCACTTGTCGCTTGTGATGATTCTTCAATTTTTTCTAAATGATTATTTGATTTATCTAACTTTTTATTTGTTTCTTTCTGCTCACCAATAATCGAATCGAGAGCACCCTTAACAGAATCAATAAGAGCTGTAATGCTCGCTTTTAAAGAATTAATTGCAGTATTTAATCTATCTGACATTGCGTTAATCGCATTAATAATTCCAGACGAATCTACATCTTTGCCGTCTTTTCCATCCTTACCATCGAGACCATTTTTTCCATCTAAACCATTCTGACCGTCAAGCCCATTTTGTCCATCTTTGCCATCAAGCCCATCTTTTCCGTCTTTACCATCCTTGCCATCGAGACCGTCTTTACCATCTTTTCCGTCCTTGCCATCTTTACCATCATTGCCGTTTCCACTACCTGAACGAACACAAATCTGCTTGCCATTGAATGAACCAGAAACGTATCCTGAACCACAACCGCCCGCAGGACGATCACAGTAAGTTGCGCCATTTTCACAGCCTGTTTTAACGTCAGGTTGGTCATTATCAGGACATGTGATAGAACCATCTTTTTGACGAATACAGTTATCATTTGGTGGTTTATAACAACCACTGTAGGGGTCTTTCGTATCACACTGTCCATCATCTAAATTAGAACAATTCGGCGAAGGTTGATTGGAATCTGAATAAAGTTGACGTGCCGGTGTAGATCCACCACTTAGAGTTACCCAAAAAGGAGGTTTACCTTGAGCGCTAAAAGAACACACTGCACCACCAATACTCATGCAACGTCTTACAGGTACTTCACCATTTGAACCCATGTGAAAATCAGCGGGATATCCGACTTCAGGACATTTTGCTGTTTCTACTTTTCTAAAGACTTGAGCCGTCCTTGGTTCATCATAACGATAGTAATTACAATCCGCAGATGTATCAGTAATATTTGTAATAGTGCGATTTTTATCTTGTGCACCAACTTCAACCCAACGCTTATTACATGCTTCCTCAACAGTCGCATAATACGTAGTATCGGATTTTCTTATATACCAACTATCTGCAAAAGCATTAATAGATATGATCGATATAAAAAGAAAAACTAAATATTTTAATTTCATTTCACTAACACCGTAATAGCAATAATCATAACGATTGGTATTAACCAGTAAGCGATAGATGCTTGTTCCATTGCGTCCCCCAGTGAAAGAAGAAAGGGGGAAAATCCCCCTTTTTATGTTTAAGTACCTGCTCGGCGTAGTTGCTTCCAAATAGAGATGCCAGCAGTAAAGCCAAGCCAAGCGACCCCAATAGTTGCAGCAGCAGCCACAGCCAAACCAAGCATTGTGATAATCGCTGATACATCAAAAGTCATATCAGCAGCATTTGCAGATGCACCAGTTAATGTAAGTGCAAGAACAACGGCACCACGATTTAAAAGAGTTTGAAGGCGATCAGGTGCGCCAATTTGTTGTACAGGTTGTAATTCTTTAGCCATTAGATTTATCCCCTATGTGACTAAGTTTATTAAATGCAGCAGCTACAATGATCACTAGGCATGCAGCCGTACCGATCTCAGCAGCTTGATGCGGTGTAATAGCCAAGAAGTCATTGACAGTGACTTGCTCGACCCACAGAGCACATGTTTTAACACCATCGCTTTCTTGAAGTTGTGCACAAACATATGCCATGTCTCTAAATTCCTATTTTGGTTTTCCGAAAATTTCAGGGTGGGCAATATTGCTAGCCCCATCCTCATCTAAAACATCGATGTTCATTTTGTATTACCCAAATCAGTTGTTTTATATCTGTGATCTTGTCGTATTGATCAGTATTTAAAGTCTGCAAATACTGCATGTATTCCTCTAAATACTGATTAACGTTTTCAAGTCTATTTTTATTTAAAGCCCCAACACTTCTGTTATATGTCAGCGTTTGATAACCGTATGCTGACCTACGCCATGTCATTTGGCAGGCTGCGCTACTGGAGTAAGCTCCTTTAAGATCGTCACCGTAGTTTTACCGTTTGATACTTGCTCAAGCGTACAGTCCGCCATGAATGGGAACTTTTGATTTTTGATCTTTTCAAAATTGGCAGACGTACCCCATTTATAGTCAGCGCCAACTTGACCAGCAAAGTTTTCACCTTCCTGCAATTGAGCCTGATAAAAAACAGTGGTTGAATCGAACGGACGGCCGTTATATTCGCCTTTGCTCGACTTAGCGCCCAGTACTACAAGTTGCGTTTTAAATTGCATGGATAAATTCCTTATATGAAGATTGATTCAACAGCGGAACGCCCACAAATAAAGGCATTTCGTCAGTTTTTGATTCAATTTGTTGGTTTGAACGTATCGACTGGATAACAGCGACATGTGAGAATTTCAGACGTTTTGGAACTTCATCCTTGTCTGATGAAAGAACTTGAACGAGTTCGTCAGGTTCATAAAACTTTGCGAATTGACGGATATACTTGCCGAACTGGACTTTAGTAATCTCTAAAGCCTTGCTCCAACCAATTTCTGATTGTTTTTTAATAACTTCGGTCTTTTCAGGCGTGATGAATTCATCCCCTAATTGTCGAGCAAGCCACTCAAAACAAGGGTAAGCGCCGAGAAAATAGCGAGAAGGACGAAGTAAAACGTCAAACGGGATATAACGGTCGCTAGCTTTGAATTCGACCTCAGCTCGTGTCCAAAGCGAAAGCGGATTACCCTCTTTTTTACCTTTTTCATAGATACGGCAATATTTTCCACTGGTTCGGTTACCAATAGAAAGGGTACGCCCCTTCCCTGTTATTCTTTTCCAAGACCCGAAATGTTGAACTTCTGGAGCGCGACCACCACACCAAAATCCGTCTATGTTGTCCCATTCATTGGCAACATCGACATTCAGGAATTGACCATCAAAGTCATCGTGAGCAAGGTCAACACGGGTGATTTTAGGACGTCTAGCAAAATTATTTAGCCACTCATGTAAACGTTTTTCCCAACCCTTGCGAGCATTTGCACAGCCAGTGCCGTTAATTTGAATCGTGATTCTTTTAGAAACAGTGCCATATAACACAAGGCCAAAATCATTCTGAAGGACATAACCGTATTTATGACGGTGCATGCCCTTTTCACGCTTAAGACCTAAGCCAAAACCGAAGATTTCATAAAGATGCTGGTCTAAAAAGGTCTCAATTGCATATGTAAGAATGCTTTCAGCTTCGTCAGGGTTAATCGAAAAATATTCATCCCCAAGAGTTTCTTGACCAATACCGATAGAGACCCAGTCAATTGACGCAAAGCCTTCACGATCACAAGGAACTGAATGCAGAATCGGAACATTGCCCCGCTCCGTAGCTATGATTTTTGTATTATCGAGTTTACGAGGAAATGTATATTGATCTGTTTGAAGTCGAATATCGGCAACTGTGCTTGTGTCAGTGGTGTCATCCACTACCGTAACCCCCATATTATAAATGGGGGTTGCTCGAGCTGAATTTGCGAGGCTTTCCTTTGTGTTTTCTTTGTTTTTGATTGTTTTTTGAAC
>NZ_KV575275.1:0-6401 GCF_001682515.1 Acinetobacter gyllenbergii
GAATGTGATTACGCGTACCACTAAAGATGGTATCAAGATCGAATTGTTAAAAGATGCGAAATTCGACAGCATCACGACTGGTGATACGGTATTAAACGACAAAGGTGTGACCATTAAAGATGGTCCAAGCATTACCAAAGATGGCATCGATGCGGGTCATAAAGTCATTACGAATGTTGCTGATGGTAAAGATGGGAAAGATGCAGTCAATGTTGACCAGTTAACCAAAGTCAAAGATGGTTTAGATGGTAAGATTACCGATACCAATACTAAGTTAGATGATGCTAAGAAAGACTTAGGTAACCAAATTGCGGATACCAAAGATCAGTTAACGACTCAGATTACAGATACCAAGACTGAGTTAAACAACACGATCAATAACACGAAAACAGAACTCAATACCAAGATTGACAACACCAAGACCGATTTGGAAAACAAAGGTCTAAACTTTGCAGGCAATGCAGGTGGAGATGTGCATCGTAAGTTGGGTGAGAAGTTAAATATTGTTGGTGGTGCTGATGCTGCGACATCGGAAGACCAGACCAGCGGTGAGAATGTGATTACGCGTACCACTAAAGATGGTATCAAGATTGAGTTGTTAAAAGATGCGAAGTTTGACAGCATCACCACTGGTGATACGGTATTAAATGACAAAGGTGTGACCATTAAAGATGGTCCAAGCATCACCAAAGATGGTATCGATGCGGGTAATAAAGTCATTACGAATGTTGCTGATGGTTCAATTGCCAAAGGTTCTAAAGATGCAGTGAATGGTGGTCAGATTCAGAATATTTCTGAAAGCATCAAGAACAGCATTGGTGGCAATACGACTGTTAATAAAGACGGTAGCATCAGCACCAACAACGTTGGTGGTACAGGAAAAGACAACATCAATGATGCAATCAAATCAGTTGATGACAAAGTCACCAATGGCGTAAATGACTTGACCAACAAAGGTCTAAACTTTGCAGGTAATGCAGGTGGAGATGTACATCGTAAGTTGGGTGAGAAGTTAAACATCGTGGGTGGTGCTGATGCTGCGACATCGGAAGACCAGACCAGCGGTGAGAATGTGATTACCCGTACCACTAAAGATGGTATCAAGATCGAATTGTTAAAAGATGCGAAATTCGACAGCATCACGGCTGGCGATACGGTATTAAATGACAAAGGTGTGACCATTAAAGATGGCCCAAGCATTACCAAAGATGGTATCGATGCGGGTAATAAAGTCATTAGCAATGTTGCTGATGGTTCAATTGCGAAAGGTTCTAAAGATGCAGTGAATGGTGGTCAGATTCAGAATATTTCTGAAAGCATCAAGAACAGCATTGGTGGAAACACAACTGTTAATAAAGACGGTAGCATCAGCACCAACAACGTTGGTGGTACAGGAAAAGACAACATCAATGATGCAATCAAATCAGTTGATGACAAAGTCACCAATGGCGTAAATGACTTGACCAACAAAGGTCTAAACTTTGCAGGTAATGCAGGTGGAGATGTACATCGTAAGTTGGGTGAGAAGTTAAATATTGTTGGTGGCGCTGATGCAACAACAGCAGAAGACAAAACCAGCGGTGAGAATGTGATTACCCGTACCACTAAAGATGGTATCAAGATCGAGTTGTTAAAAGATGCGAAATTCGACAGCATCACCACTGGCGACACGGTATTAAATGACAAAGGTGTGACCATTAAAGATGGTCCAAGCATCACCAAAGATGGCATCGATGCAGGTCATAAAGTCATTAGTAATGTTGCTGATGGTTCAATTGCCAAAGGTTCTAAAGATGCAGTGAATGGTGGTCAGATTCAGAATATTTCTGAAAGCATCAAGAACAGCATTGGTGGAAACACAACGGTTAATCCAGATGGCAGTATTAGCACGAACAACATTGGTGGTACAGGTAAAAACAACATTAATGATGCAATCAATAATGTGAAAGATGCTGCAACTAAAGCAAAAACCACAGTGACTGAAGGCGACAACATCGTTGTTAAAGAAACCACCAATAAAGATGGTAGTACTAACTACGAAGTTTCAACCAAGAAAGACCTTAATTTAGACAGCATCACGACTGGTGATACAGTATTAAACGACAAGGGTTTAACCATTAAAGATGGTCCAAGCATCACCAAAGATGGCATCGATGCAGGTCATAAAGTCATTAGTAATGTTGCTGATGGTTCAATTGCCAAAGGTTCTAAAGATGCAGTGAATGGTGGTCAGATTCAGAACATTTCTGAAAGCATCAAGAACAGCATTGGTGGCAATACGACTGTTAATAAAGACGGTAGCATCAGCACCAACAACATTGGTGGTACAGGAAAAGACAACATCAATGATGCAATCAAATCGGTTGATGACAAAGTCACCAATGGTGTAAATGACTTGACCAACAAAGGTCTAAACTTTGCCGGTAATGCAGGTGGAGATGTTCATCGTAAGTTGGGTGATAAGTTAAACATCGTGGGTGGTGCGGATGCTGCAACAGCAGAAGACAAAACCAGCGGTGAGAACGTGATCACCCGTACCACAGAAGATGGTATTAAGATCGAATTGTTAAAAGATGCGAAATTCGACAGCATCACGACTGGCAATACGGTACTAAACAACAATGGTTTAACCATTAAAGGTGGTCCAAGTATTACAATCAATGGTATTGATGCTGGTGGTAAGAACATCACTAACGTTGCTGATGGTGTTAATGGCAAAGACGCAGTCAATGTTGACCAGTTGAATAAACTGAAAGACCAGATTGGTAAAGACATCGGTAATCTTTCGGATAATGCTGTTCAATATGACAAAGACAAAAATGGCAATGTTGACAAAAACTCTGTGACCTTAGGTGGTGGAGAAGACGGCACAAACTTGAAGAATGTTGCTGATGGTAAAGTCGAGCAGGGTTCTAAAGATGCGGTGAATGGTGGTCAATTGTGGGATGTTAAGCAAAATGTTGACAAAAACACAAATGATATCCAAAACATCCAGAACAATATCCAAAACATCAATGATGGTAAGACGGGATTAGTTCAGCAGCAGAAACCAAACGGTGAAATTACCGTTGGTAAAGACACGGGTGGTACAAGTATCAATATGGCTGGTAAAGATGGTGACCGTGTCGTGCAAGGTGTTAAGGATGGTGAGATTAAAGCGGGTTCTAATCAAGCCGTGAACGGTGGTCAAATCCATAACATTTCTGACAGTATTAAGAACAGCATTGGTGGCAATACGACTGTTAATCAAGACGGTACGATTAAAACCAACAATATTGGTGGTACGGGTAAAGACAATATTCATGATGCGATTGGAAGCTTGAACCAATCAAATCAAGAGTTGGGTAACAAGATCAACAACCTTGGTGATCAGTTACAACAAGTGTTCTATGACACCAACAAACGTATCGACAATTTGGAAGACAAAATGTCTGCGGGTATTGCTGCGACAGCTGCACTTGAGCAAGCTCCTTATGTACCAGGTAAGTTAACCATGGCAGTTGGCGCGGCTTACTACAACGATCAAAATGCAGTGGGTGTGACTTTCCGTCGTACCGCGGATAATGGTCGTTGGTCATTAACGACAGGTGCTGCTTTAGGTAGCCAAGGTAGTCCGCTAGTACGTATTGGTGTAAGTACAATTATCGACTAATTGCCTTAAATAAGGGGAGTCAAAAGCTCTCCTTATATTCAACAGATATTGTGAGTAGAGAAATGAACAAGAATATTCAAATTTTGATGATGGCAACTTTAGTTGGTTTGACTGCAACCACTACATTTGCACAAGAAGCCGATGTTGCTCAACAAGAAGAAATTAAATTTCCAGCGGTTGAGAAAAGCTATTTAAAACAAGTTCAGCGTTATGAATATGATCATGTTGCTCGCCTAGATACAGGTTTAACCAAAGATCAAATTCGTCACATTTTGGGCCATCCTCAATTTAGCGAAGGCGTATTCTTTGTAAAAACTTGGAACTATATTTTAGATATTCGTCAGCCGAATAGCCAAGACTATTTACGTTGCCAATTACGTGTTGATTTCGATAAGAAATATCTTTCGGAAAGATTGTCTTGGAAAGGTGAAGCATGTGAAGGTTTAATGGCCTGGGGTGCAAATAACCAAGTCCCAACGAATGCCAATATGAATAGCGTACGTTCAGGAAGTATCTTCTTTGCATTTGATCGTTTTAATGCAAATGCAATTGAGCAGGGTTCTAGTGCTGTGACCTCAATTGCACAGCGAATCAAACAAAGCACTTCAACTGGTCCAGTTGTTGTTGCAGGCTTTGCTGATCCATTAGGGAAATTTGCTTATAACCAACAACTATCTTCACAACGTGCCAATACAGTAGCGAAATTGTTGGTGGATGAAGGTGTTGATGCAAATCGTATTCAAATTCAAGCCAATAGCCAAACTGATATATATCAGCAATGTGCAGGGAATAAAGTAAATAGCCAACTAGTTAATTGTTTAGCACCGAACAGACGTGTCAATGTCACTTGGTAAAGTTATTCAAATCGGAAAAGCCAGCATTTATGCTGGCTTTTTTATTTTTTTGACATTCAGATACAAATATTAATTCGAAATTTTAAGATTAAATAAGAAAATTATTGTCAATAACTGTCATGTATCGACACTTTTTGTATATGAATTTGCATAATCTAAAAAATATGAGATCTATTTTTTATTAATTATTAAAATTTAATTACTGATTTTAAATAATTTAAAATAAAAATAAAAAATTATAATTGGTATTTTAATCGGTGAACTAGTCTTGGTACATAGTATTTTAGTGTGATTTACTTCTCGTTTTAAAAAAGCTATTTTATAAGCAATAAATTACATTTCTTTACTTAATAGACAGACTTGTACACATAAGTGCACATGTTGTAACTTTTATCAGCGTTTGGAAAAAAATTATGAATAAGGTTTATAAGGTTGTATGGAACGCCTCATTGGGTGCTTGGGTAGCGGTTTCGGAACTTGCTAAAACAAAAACTAAAACGGGAGGAAGCGTTGGACAGGTCGTCTCTTTAGAGCAACAAGAACAACAAAACGGATTCAGTCTGTTTTTTAATTACAAATCATTGTCTCTAGCCATTTTTGCCGTCTTTACGACAACGTTTGCTTTTGCTGGTTATGAGGCTGGAAATGGTAGTGCAACAACACGAGCTAACTGTACGAGAACATCTGTAGGTACTGGGGGAGAGGCAGCTGGCATAGCAATTAATAATGAAAGTGGTATTGCATGTGCTTCAGCAATTGAATCTATTGCAATAGGTGCAAATATTGCAGCCCAAGGTGAACAGTCGACTGTTCTAGGAAATGATGTTATTGCGAGTACGAGTGCTGTTCAGGCTGTCGTTATTGGTTCAAATTTTAATGCAAATCCTGTTACATCTAATGGTAAAGGTGGTGTTGCAATAGGTAGTGGTTTAAGTGCAGCGCATTCAAGTGCGATTGCAGATGGCCAAGGTACACTTGCTTTGGGTTCAAGTGGGGATGGAACCACAATTAATGGAACAACTTATAATCAGCAAGGACCAGATGCTAAAGCTACTTATAGTGCTGCAATTATGGCTGGTGCAAAGACAACAGCTGGTGCAGATAGATCGATTGCTTTCGGTGTGGGAGCACAGACTGGTGCAAGTGCTGTAGATGGGGTTGCTCTAGGCACAGGTGCAAATGCAAGCGTTGCGAATTCTGTAGCATTGGGTGGGGGGTCGACAACAACTGCACCATCAGGTACGGGCTATATTACAAATTCAGCAGCCCCAACATCGGTTGTTTCTGTTGGTTCTGCCGCTAATCTTAGACGAATTCAGAACGTCGCAGATGGTGCAGCTGATCAAGATGCTGTGACTGTTGCTCAACTTAAAGATGTAAATAATCGTGCAGTTGGAAATACAACTGCATTAGGTGGCGGTGCGACCTATAATGCAGCTACTGATACATATACCGCTCCAAGTTATACGATCAATAAGGCTGATACGGGGTCTTATGCTGCAGCTAATAATGTTGGTACAGCTTTATCTAATCTTAATACTGAAATTCAAAGAGAAATTACTTTTGTTGGTAATACTGGAAACGTAGGACGTAATTTGGGTGAAACCCTAAATATTACAGGGGGTTTGGCAGGAGCGAGTTCAAATAGTAATGTAAAAACAGTTATTTCTGGAAATACTATAGATATCCAGATTGCAAATTCTCCGAATTTTTCAGGAATTGTGACGTCAACTGGCCAGCAAGTGAATGGCAATAGTGTTGTTACTGGCACATCCACGATTGGTAGTGGTGCGAATGCAGTTACTTTATCAGGCACAGCAAATGGGTTAGATGTTGGTGGTAAAAAGATTACCAATGTTGCAGCACCAACTGTAGGTAGTGATGCGACCAATAAA
>NZ_KV575276.1:0-4633 GCF_001682515.1 Acinetobacter gyllenbergii
CCAATTCTCATTATTGGTTGGATTCGCAGCGTTACCATCTTTCGCAGAGCTTGTTCCACCAGATAAACTGACACTTTTCGCGTCATACTGACTTTGGTTTTTAATATCGCTAAAGGTCAGGCTGTTGGCAGTCAGGTTATTGTTGTCTTTGCTTGCTGTTGAAACAATTGCACCACCTTTGAGATCTACTTGATGTGCTTTGACATGGTAACCACCATCTCCAGCAAACAAACCTGATTGCTCACTCACCGAAGCATGATAGACATTGATATTGGATTTACTAAAACTACCTGATGCAGAGGCTCCATATCCAACCGTAACCTGATCTTCTACATTCTGCTGTTTGCTCTTATAGCTTGCCTTGTTTTGCAAACTCTCGATATTCAGCTCTTTGGCATCGACTTGTACTTACTGCACACTAAAAATAAAATTTAGAGTGTTTAAAATAAAACCAACTTTTACTTTTATGTCGATGCAAAGAAATCATGTTGATTTCTCTGTATCAGGACTTATCTTAATAATAATTAATATTTTTTTGTAAAAAAAACCTCATTATCTTCAAGATTATCATCATCAATAAGAACAGGTATTGCAAATGAATTATTAAAAAACAAATAATCTCCATCGATATTTTCTATATAAACACCTCCATCCCACTTATTTTCACCAAATAATTTCTTTAATCTCTCCACCATCGTTTTTGGGCTTTGATCTTCAATTCTATAAAGATCAACAATGGTTTTAGCATCTCCATTTAGGTATCTATATGTACATAAACATTTAATTTTTTCATCAACATTCAAATACTCCCCATTGAAAAAATCATCCTGTTCAAATACTTTTATTTCAGAATTTTTTATATTAAAAACTTCATGGATAAAATTTTCAATTAAGGTTGTATCCAATTTTCTTTCGAAAAAAACACTCATTTTGAATTTTCCTTTAAAACTTTAAGTGCAGCACTTCTTGCCTGTGGTGTAATCTTCATACTCTTTAAAATAGTTTCAGCTGTATCAGTTCTACCAAATTTATTATAAACACCTAATGCATTATAAGCCCCTCTATCCAGCGCATGAACACCTGGTCCAGAATGAGGATACAATTGGCCGTTACTTTTTTCGGCATAAACCCTTCCGTTCGGAAGTTTATGTAGAAGATCACCTGAATTAGAGTCTCTACCAATATTTCTTGCACTCCCACTTTTAATCAGTTGAGTATCTTTATCCATATTTACTGACCGAGTTACTACAGTATTATTTTCTTTCGTTTGAGATCTTTGTGTAACAGATGAAGCATTATGCCTACTATTTGGTGCTCTGATATTATCTAAAGACTCATCTTGCCCATCATCAGGTTCAGGTGGCATACCTGTTGCGGAATTACCAGAAGTTGATGGTAATGGCTTTGGTGTAGACTTTTTGTCTTTATCCTCAGATTGCTCACTTAAGATTGCAACTCCTACTGCTCCTAATGCATTAACTGTCGCACTTACACAAGCTGGACTTTTTGCACATGCGCCTGCTGCCATTGCAAGCACCTCTCCAGCCCCGACAATAAGAGGATAATAGCTATCCGTTGCCTCAACTTTTTGGCTTTGTGAAAGCTCTATAATCAAGTTTCCAAATAGTAGTTGATCTTCTGGACTTAGTTTTTGATTTTCTTGCTCAATTTTATTTGCTATGGCATGTGCCTGCTTCGCCCCATCTATTGCCTGCCCTGTAGCTTCAAGTGCTTGTACAATATTACCAACTGTAATTCCAGCTTCTTGACGATTGGCATCAAACTTTTTGGTCACATCCATCTGTAGATTGATTTCTTTCTGAAGCTTGTCCTTATCAAAATTTAATAAAAAAAGCATGCCAATATGACATGCTTCTAAACTTATAAATTACCTATAAAAAACTTTATTTTTCATCATAGATGAACTTAGTATGAGCTCTACCATTTTCATCCACACTCAAAATAAACTCTTTCCAATCACCACCTGTATGAGATTTCATTACTTCATGTAATTCTCTAATTAAACTATCTACAACTCTCATTTCATTAATCCCAATACATCTATTTTCTGAGTTAATGGAATAAGATAGTTCCGCTCCTGTAGATGATGACCCGTCTTTGTGGCCATGATCATATTCAAAATTACAAACAACACTATCATATTCGCCATCGATACTATCAACCATAATATTCAATAGTTTATTCAAAATGTTTGTTTGCTTCTCTATAATATTACTCATTTAGGAGCTGCCTCATTTTTAAAGAATTTATTTTTAATTTTACCATTAATACTATACTCAATTTCAACCGAGTCAGGCCTAATATTAGCGGGATTTGATCTATCAAATTTTACTTTGACCATTCCAACTTGATCACCATCCTTTAATGCGCCACGTAACTCATTTTCCCACTTTTTATAAGCTGAGTTATTGAAATTACTATTTTGTGGAAATAAATTAAAATTATCACATGTCCCTCCTAAAGAACAGGCTTTGGCATGCCCACCTACATCCCCCTCATCTCCTAATTTACCTAAATTTGTTTGGCGAATATCACGTTTACCTATATTACTAAAGCCAGGTTTAAAACCACCCACATAATCAAATGTTTTCTCATATTAATCAAAATTTTATAAATCATGTTTTTCTTGATAATTTTCAATAGGTTTTTTTTGTATAAAATCCAGCCAACACCTCGTTATTTTTAATAAATCTAACCTATTAACTTCATACTCTTTATCTTCATCATAAAAACAATAAATTTTCACTATATTACCAAAAATTTCAGCCCCATAAGAATTACTACTAATATCGGCATTAATAATTGATAAACTTTCCAATTTAAAAACATTTTCTTCTAGTAAGTTAATATATGACTCCAATGATGAACCACCATTATCAATCAAATAGGAAGCAATAATCTCCTCCTCCTCTCCTCCGAAACCATCAGATTTTATTGTAGCAATTAAATCTATTAATTCAGGGTATTTTATATAATAAAATATTAAACTCATATTAAACCTCATTTACCATATAACGGATAAACAGTTGTATTGGGCTGCGTGTAACCTTCAACAGCAACTCCTGATGGAGTTCGTCCATACCACATACCTTTTGCTGCCTTTTGAGGATCTGGATGCTGAATCCTACTTTTATATGCACCATCAACTTCTACTTTTAATCTATCAGTAGTCCAAGACTCAGGAAACATTGTAGACCTTCCTTGATTATTTGTTTTAGGCAAATACTGTCCATTTTTATTAGGATCAGCAACAGCTATCTTAGCCTCATATACTCCATTTTTATCAGGTTTCCCTATAGTTTGTAGAATTTTAATATTACCACTAGCAGTAGAGTGTCCCCCAACAACATTACCATTTTTCTTAATTTCTGCATTTAAAATATGCCCATCAAAATCAATTGGAGCTGTTACTTGACCAACTCGCTTACTTGCCTGCTGATTAATAACGGTATCATTTTGTTTAATTGATAAATCTACTCCTTTAGCATTCGTCTTTATTCGCTCTAAAGCAGCTTTTTCCTCATCAATTATAGAAGTATTGGAATCAGATACCGCTCTATTTCCAGATATACCATTCACCTGAACATTCAAATTCTGATCAAAATCTGCTTTCAACTTAACTTTTTTTGCAGCTTCAATAACAACCTTTCCACCTTTCTTCACTACTGTAACTGATCCCGCACTTATCAAGCCTGTTAAGGCATTAAGTGAAAGTGCCATATCAGCTTCACCCAATTTTTCAAATTCGGCTGGGGTATCTCCTACTGTATTCACAGTAGCTATTGTTTTACCTGTGTCTATGAGGTCTCCTGGGATTTGTTTTACCCCTTCATAGATTGCCTTCGCTGTACCTTGAGGATCATTTTTCAGAGCATCATATAGCTCTTTGGGTACATTAGGTAAATTCTTCAAATCATTAACAAACTTAGTGACCGCTTGATCCTTACCTTTCTGATAGGCTGCTTGCTGTGCGACATCTAAGTCTTTATATTGCTGACGGCATTCCGCTCCCCAACAGGTTAAGGCATGTTTAATATCCTGTTTAACAGAGGTTTTATTATTCTCCACGGCATTCTGAGCAACCACACCAGAGATCTGCGCTTCAAATGCCGAATCTCCAACTGTTCCCCCAACCACTGCTCCAATGGCTGCAGTCAAATCTCGAATTTGTGTCTTCACATCTTCGGGTAACAGATTTGGCATAAATTCGCCCTTCTCATTTTGATAAGCAGGATTATCCTTATACTGGTTTGCTAAATAGTCTGCTGCTGCTTCACTTGCAACCGCTGCACTGCCGCCTGCTGCGGGATTCCCACCATTCACATAAGCAAGCGTTGCGCCCAAAATCGCATGGCTGACCAGTTGAGCCGCTTTGTTCTTGTCTTCACCATGTCCAAACTGCTGCCCGATTCCTTGTGCAACATAAGGCGCAAGTGTATTCGCTACAACCTGCATATCGGTTTGTCCACCCAATGCACCCGTCACTGCCATCGTGACCGCATTCACCGCTCGACTCTTATTACCGCCCATACCCCAATCTTGATTGGATTGACTCGCTTTAGCATATTCAGGGGAATATTGACGTAAATATTCTTCCTGTTTAACTGGATCA
>NZ_KV575277.1:0-3332 GCF_001682515.1 Acinetobacter gyllenbergii
TGAGAACTAGCAAAAACACTGAATCAAGCGTTTTGGTATATGAATTTAGATTGAAGCTGTATGGTGATTAAGTTCACAGACAACAAACCAGTAGCAATTAAGTTTGCAACGATAACACTGACTTGTATGTGTTAACGACTGTTTGGGGTTGTATAGTCAAGTAATTAAGTGCATGTGGTGGATGCCTTGGCAGTCAGAGGCGATGAAAGACGTGATAGCCTGCGAAAAGCTCCGGGGAGGCGGCAAATATCCTTTGATCCGGAGATTTCTGAATGGGGGAACCCACCCGCTATAAGGCGGGTATCATAAGCTGAATACATAGGCTTATGAAGCGAACGAGGGGAAGTGAAACATCTCAGTACCCTTAGGAAAAGAAATCAATTGAGATTCCCTTAGTAGCGGCGAGCGAACGGGGAGCAGCCCATTAAGTTATGTGTGTTCTAGTGGAACGCTCTGGGAAGTGCGAACGTAGAGGGTGATATTCCCGTACACGAAAGGGCACACATAATGATGACGAGTAGGGCGAGGCACGTGAAACCTTGTCTGAATATGGGGGGACCATCCTCCAAGGCTAAATACTCCTGACTGACCGATAGTGAACCAGTACCGTGAGGGAAAGGCGAAAAGAACCCCTGTGAGGGGAGTGAAATAGATCCTGAAACCGCATGCATACAAGCAGTGGGAGCCGACTAGTTCGGTGACTGCGTACCTTTTGTATAATGGGTCAGCGACTTATATTCAGTAGCAAGGTTAACCGCATAGGGGAGCCGTAGAGAAATCGAGTCTTAATAGGGCGTTTAGTTGCTGGGTATAGACCCGAAACCAGGCGATCTATCCATGAGCAGGTTGAAGGTTGGGTAACACTAACTGGAGGACCGAACCCACTGTCGTTGAAAAGCCAGGGGATGACTTGTGGATAGGGGTGAAAGGCTAATCAAGCCTGGTGATAGCTGGTTCTCCCCGAAAGCTATTTAGGTAGCGCCTCGGACGAATACCATTGGGGGTAGAGCACTGTTTCGGCTAGGGGGTCATCCCGACTTACCAAACCGATGCAAACTCCGAATACCAATGAGTACTATCCGGGAGACAGACTGCGGGTGCTAACGTCCGTAGTCAAGAGGAAAACAATCCAGACCGCCAGCTAAGGCCCCAAAATCATAGTTAAGTGGGAAACGATGTGGGAAGGCATAGACAGCTAGGAGGTTGGCTTAGAAGCAGCCACCCTTTAAAGAAAGCGTAATAGCTCACTAGTCGAGTCGGCCTGCGCGGAAGATGTAACGGGGCTAAAACTATGTGCCGAAGCTGCGGATTTACGCATTAGCGTAAGTGGTAGGGGAGCGTTCTGTAAGCCGATGAAGGTGTATTGAGAAGTATGCTGGAGGTATCAGAAGTGCGAATGCTGACGTGAGTAACGACAAAACGGGTGAAAAACCCGTTCGCTGAAAGACCAAGGGTTCCAGTCCAACGTTAATCGGGGCTGGGTGAGTCGACCCCTAAGGCGAGGCCGAGAGGCGTAGTCGATGGGAAATTGGTTAATATTCCAATACTTCTGTGTAATGCGATGAGAGGACGGAGAAGGTTAAGTCAGCCTGGCGTTGGTTGTCCAGGTGGAAGGCTGTAGGCATGCATCTTAGGCAAATCCGGGGTGCTCTATGCTGAGAGCTGATAGCAAGCTGTACTTGTACAGTGAAGTGGCTGATACCATGCTTCCAGGAAAAGTCTCTAAGCTTCAGTTACACAGGAATCGTACCCGAAACCGACACAGGTGGTCAGGTCGAGTAGACCAAAGCGCTTGAGAGAACTCTGCTGAAGGAACTAGGCAAAATGGTACCGTAACTTCGGGAGAAGGTACGCTGCTGACGGTGATGGGACTTGCTCCCTGAGCTATTGGCAGCCACAGAAACCAGGCCGCTGCAACTGTTTATTAAAAACATAGCACTCTGCAAACACGAAAGTGGACGTATAGGGTGTGATGCCTGCCCGGTGCTGGAAGGTTAATTGATGGGGTTAGCGTAAGCGAAGCTCTTGATCGAAGCCCCAGTAAACGGCGGCCGTAACTATAACGGTCCTAAGGTAGCGAAATTCCTTGTCGGGTAAGTTCCGACCTGCACGAATGGCATAATGATGGCGGCGCTGTCTCCAGCAGAGGCTCAGTGAAATCGAAATCGCTGTGAAGATGCAGTGTACCCGCGGCTAGACGGAAAGACCCCGTGAACCTTTACTGCAGCTTGACATTGAACTTTGACCTTACTTGTGTAGGATAGGTGGGAGGCTTTGAAGTACGAACGCTAGTTTGTATGGAGCCGTCCTTGAAATACCACCCTGGTAATGTTGAGGTTCTAACTCTGCCCCGTAATCCGGGGCGAGGACCATGTCTGGTGGGTAGTTTGACTGGGGCGGTCTCCTCCTAAAGAGTAACGGAGGAGTACGAAGGTGCGCTCAGCGTGGTCGGAAATCACGCGTAGAGTATAAAGGCAAAAGCGCGCTTAACTGCGAGACCCACAAGTCGAGCAGGTACGAAAGTAGGTCTTAGTGATCCGGTGGTTCTGTATGGAAGGGCCATCGCTCAACGGATAAAAGGTACTCTGGGGATAACAGGCTGATACCGCCCAAGAGTTCATATCGACGGCGGTGTTTGGCACCTCGATGTCGGCTCATCTCATCCTGGGGCTGAAGCAGGTCCCAAGGGTATGGCTGTTCGCCATTTAAAGAGGTACGCGAGCTGGGTTTAGAACGTCGTGAGACAGTTCGGTCCCTATCTACCGTGGGCGCTGGAAATTTGAGAGGATCTGCTCCTAGTACGAGAGGACCAGAGTGGACGAACCTCTGGTGTACCGGTTGTGACGCCAGTCGCATCGCCGGGTAGCTATGTTCGGAAGGGATAACCGCTGAAAGCATCTAAGCGGGAAGCCTACCTCAAGATAAGATTTCCCTAGGAATTTATTCCTCTAAAGAGCCGTTCGAGACTAGGACGTTGATAGGTTGGGTGTGGAAGCACGGTGACGTGTGAAGCTGACCAATACTAATTGCTCGTGAGGCTTGACTATACAACACCCAAACAGTTGTTGTATTCAAGATAAATTCAATACATAACTTGATTTAGTGTGAAATCTAGTTACAATACCGACTCAATTAACTAATCCGTTAATCACTCATTTGGAAAAAGCCTTGGCAATCAATAAGACCAAAGCAAGTATCCATAAACAGTTTGCTGGCGACAATAGCAAGAGTGAACCACCTGATCCCTTCCCGAACTCAGAAGTGAAACCTCTTAGCGCTGATGGTAGTGTGGCACTTGCCATGTGAGAGTAAGTCATCGCCAGCTTTTAAAT
>NZ_KV575278.1:0-1973 GCF_001682515.1 Acinetobacter gyllenbergii
AAGATCATTAAGAGAATAGAAGAACAACTTGTGTGGATTTTTACTAGTTGATCAATCGAAAATATTTCATTGATTGAAGAGTAGAAATTTCTCGAAGTTTATTTGAGCGAATTTTTAGTCAGAAAATTGATGAGCCAAGATTTGTAGCCATAAGCTACTAATGATTTTAAACTGAAGAGTTTGATCATGGCTCAGATTGAACGCTGGCGGCAGGCTTAACACATGCAAGTCGAGCGGGGAAGGGTAGCTTGCTACCTAACCTAGCGGCGGACGGGTGAGTAATGCTTAGGAATCTGCCATTTAGTGGGGGACAACATTCCGAAAGGAATGCTAATACCGCATACGTCCTACGGGAGAAAGCAGGGGATCTTCGGACCTTGCGCTAAATGATGAGCCTAAGTCGGATTAGCTAGTTGGTGGGGTAAAGGCCTACCAAGGCGACGATCTGTAGCGGGTCTGAGAGGATGATCCGCCACACTGGGACTGAGACACGGCCCAGACTCCTACGGGAGGCAGCAGTGGGGAATATTGGACAATGGGCGGAAGCCTGATCCAGCCATGCCGCGTGTGTGAAGAAGGCCTTTTGGTTGTAAAGCACTTTAAGCGAGGAGGAGGCTACTAGTACTAATACTACTGGATAGTGGACGTTACTCGCAGAATAAGCACCGGCTAACTCTGTGCCAGCAGCCGCGGTAATACAGAGGGTGCGAGCGTTAATCGGATTTACTGGGCGTAAAGCGTGCGTAGGCGGCTTTTTAAGTCGGATGTGAAATCCCCGAGCTTAACTTGGGAATTGCATTCGATACTGGGAAGCTAGAGTATGGGAGAGGATGGTAGAATTCCAGGTGTAGCGGTGAAATGCGTAGAGATCTGGAGGAATACCGATGGCGAAGGCAGCCATCTGGCCTAATACTGACGCTGAGGTACGAAAGCATGGGGAGCAAACAGGATTAGATACCCTGGTAGTCCATGCCGTAAACGATGTCTACTAGCCGTTGGGGCCTTTGAGGCTTTAGTGGCGCAGCTAACGCGATAAGTAGACCGCCTGGGGAGTACGGTCGCAAGACTAAAACTCAAATGAATTGACGGGGGCCCGCACAAGCGGTGGAGCATGTGGTTTAATTCGATGCAACGCGAAGAACCTTACCTGGTCTTGACATAGTAAGAACTTTCCAGAGATGGATTGGTGCCTTCGGGAACTTACATACAGGTGCTGCATGGCTGTCGTCAGCTCGTGTCGTGAGATGTTGGGTTAAGTCCCGCAACGAGCGCAACCCTTTTCCTTATTTGCCAGCGAGTAATGTCGGGAACTTTAAGGATACTGCCAGTGACAAACTGGAGGAAGGCGGGGACGACGTCAAGTCATCATGGCCCTTACGACCAGGGCTACACACGTGCTACAATGGTCGGTACAAAGGGTTGCTACCTAGCGATAGGATGCTAATCTCAAAAAGCCGATCGTAGTCCGGATTGGAGTCTGCAACTCGACTCCATGAAGTCGGAATCGCTAGTAATCGCGGATCAGAATGCCGCGGTGAATACGTTCCCGGGCCTTGTACACACCGCCCGTCACACCATGGGAGTTTGTTGCACCAGAAGTAGGTAGTCTAACCGTAAGGAGGACGCTTACCACGGTGTGGCCGATGACTGGGGTGAAGTCGTAACAAGGTAGCCGTAGGGGAACCTGCGGCTGGATCACCTCCTTAACGAAAGATTGGTGACTGGTAAGAATCCACAACAAGTTGTTCTTCGAAGATGTATCTGAGGGTCTGTAGCTCAGTTGGTTAGAGCACACGCTTGATAAGCGTGGGGTCACAAGTTCAAGTCTTGTCAGACCCACCAAATCTGATTGCAGTAGCTTAGATTGAAAGATATGTCGTTCATTAAGTGATAAGCTGGGGACTTAGCTTAGTTGGTAGAGCGCCTGCTTTGCACGCAGGAGGTCAGGAGTTCGACTCTCCTAGTCTCCACCA
>NZ_KV575279.1:0-1257 GCF_001682515.1 Acinetobacter gyllenbergii
TGTAGGCAGTGTTGTTGTAGATAAAGCAACAAACACAGTTAAAGGTCTGAGCAACACGACGTGGAATGGCACAGCGGTATCAGGTCAAGCGGCGACTGAAGATCAGTTGGCAGCCGTGGACAGCAAGTTAGGTGGTTTGGACGATGCAGCAGTTAAATATGACGATGCAACAACCAAAGACAAAATCACACTTGCGGGTGCTGGTGGAACCACGATCACTAATGTGAAAGCGGGTGATATCAGTTCAGCAACATCGACAGATGCGGTGAATGGTGGTCAGTTATTCACGACCAATCAAAACGTAACAACTGCACAAAATGCAGCGGATGCAGCGCAAGCAACAGCAGACAAAGGCATCAAGTTTGGTAACGGCACAAGCAGTAACCAATTTGCTTTGGGCGATACCATTAATGTTAAAGGTTCGACTGATGGCAGCATTATCAGTACGACGACAGCGGATGGTGTACAGCTTGGCTTGGGTAATACCATTAAAGTGGGTACCGCGAATCCAGTTACAATTGATGGTACAGCAGGTACAATCGGCGGGTTAAGCAACAAGACTTGGAATGGTACAGCGGTATCAGGTCAAGCGGCGACTGAAGATCAGTTGGCAGCCGTGGACAGCAAGTTAGGTGGTTTGGACGATGCAGCAGTTAAATATGACGATGCAACAACCAAAGACAAAATCACACTTGCGGGTGCTGGTGGAACCACGATCACTAATGTGAAAGCGGGTGATATCAGTTCAGCAACATCGACAGATGCGGTGAATGGTGGTCAGTTATTCACGACCAATCAAAACGTAACAACTGCACAAAATGCAGCGGATGCAGCACAAGCAACAGCAGATAAAGGCATCAAGTTTGGTAACGGCACAAGCAGCAACCAATTTGCTTTGGGCGATACCATTAATGTTAAAGGTTCAACTGATGGCAGCATTATCAGTACGACGACAGCGGATGGTGTACAGCTTGGCTTGGGTAATACCATTAAAGTGGGTACCGCGAATCCAGTTACGATTGATGGTACAGCGGGTACAGTCGGCGGGTTAAGCAATAAGACTTGGAATGGCACAGCGGTATCGGGTCAAGCAGCAACCGAAGACCAATTGGCAGCAGTGGACAGCAAGTTAGGTGGTTTGGACGATGCAGCAGTTAAATATGACGATGCAACAATCAAAGACAAAATCACACTTGCGGGTGCTGGTGGAACCACGATCACTAATGTGAAAGCGGGTGCTGTAAATTCAAGCTCGAC
>NZ_KV575280.1:0-1168 GCF_001682515.1 Acinetobacter gyllenbergii
CATATTATAAATGGGGGTTGCTCGAGCTGAATTTGCGAGGCTTTCCTTTGTGTTTTCTTTGTTTTTGATTGTTTTTTGAACAGGCTTTTCTTCATAGCGAATTTGAGCAGCTTCTACTCTGTCCATCCATGATTTTTGTTGATCTTGGGTAACGAGGTTTAATTCAAAATAAGACTTGATAAAGATACGCATCTTGTTCAAATCAGACTGGAGAGCTTTCTGTGAGATCGGCTTTTTATTCTCAAATTTAGAGATACGTTGTTCCAGAGAATCAACAAGCTTCTGTATATGCTCCATTAGCACTCACCCCCTAAATATTCCATGATTTCAGCGTTTGATTTTTTATAAGTATCTAAATACGCATCAATTTTTGTGTAGTCATACGACCAATCAGCAGCAACCAAAGCTAACTGCTCTAAACAAAGTTCAGTTGGGATTGCAGGTACACATGCTTCAAGACATGCATTCCCGTGCTCTGAAACGATTTTTGCCACTTCATTAAAAGCAGCCTGTATGAATTCTTGACGATCTTTAAAAAGCAGATTTTGCATAAAAGTTACCTAGTAACTTGGTTTAAACAATTAAACAAAGTTTATAGGTAACTTGTCAACCAATAAATAAGGTTAAAATTAACCTAGTAACTAGTAAACGGATATTCCCTGCATGAGCAAAGTCTACAAAATCAGAACTGATGAAGTTGAAAGCGTAAAAGAGACACTGATGAAATTCGTCGTAGCCAAAAAAAGCTTAATGGCTGAAAGTGATGTAATTCACGCACTTATCAAATACCACCTTAAGGATTTAAAGGCGGATGAAGTAATGAAATATAGACAAGATGTCCTAGGGAAAGATGAATAATGAAAGGCTTAATCACAGGTGTATTGTTGGCAGTAACAAGCACCTATGCCCTTGCTGAAATAAAAATACCTAAAACACCTAAAGGGCAAGAAAATAAATATTATGTAAAATATGACACTAAAAACAAAAAGATAGTCCAAGTCGGGACCTATGAATCAAGCCTAGAAGCACACAAAAAATGCACAGATGCTTTATTTAAAGGAAAAGATGCAAAAAAATTAGAAGAAATGGCAAAGGGAAAAACTGGGATAGTCGAATTGATATATTACTGCCGTCACTGAAATCGCATAATATCCTATTATGTTAAATA
>NZ_KV575281.1:0-1157 GCF_001682515.1 Acinetobacter gyllenbergii
TGTACAACCAGGTCAACAAGCTCAATAATTTGAGTTTATGAACTGAAAAAAAGCGACTCGTCAGAGTCGCTTTTTTTATATATATCAAATTTATATATATCAAAGTTTTTGTAGTATTGATGTAAAACTAAAACATAAAATCTAAAAACTGGCATAATCTTGTCTTAATTTTAGATGTACTGTGAGAATTATTTAGTTTTATTGAAAAGATTTTGATAGCTTGTTAAAATTTTGATTAAAAAGTGATAAGCTCTCACAGCCTGAATTAGATGTTGTTAAATTAGAATTTTCTAGTTTTTGGGGGTGGGAAATAGGTTGTTTTTTTTCGGTGGCTGCTGACTGAATGTTATTAAATGCTTGGAAAATTGATCAAGTATTTGTATGATTTAACGTAAGGTGAATAACGGGAAAAGATACAATAAGACTATTTCTCAGTATTCAAAAACTATTAAGCGTTTAGAGAACAAACAATTTTTTGTTTTTTTGGAGGATATCCATGAAATTGAGTCGTATTGCACTTGCTATGCTTGTTGCTGCTCCATTAGCTGCTGCGAATGCTGGCGTAACAGTAACTCCATTATTAGTGGGTTATAGCTGGCAGGATAGTAAGCATAATAATGACAACCTAACAACTCATGCAGAGTTGCAGGATGATTTATTTGTTGGTGCTGCATTAGGCGTTGAGTTAACACCTTGGTTAGGTTTTGAAGTTGAATATAACCAGGTGAAGGGTGATCTTGATGGTACTGGCGTAGCGAATGCTGAATACAAGCAACAAACAGTTGCTGGTAATTTCTATGCTACTTCTGACTTGATCACGAAAAACTACGATAGCAAAATTAAGCCGTATGTATTGTTAGGTGCTGGTCAGATGAAAACTGATTTTGACGGTATCTATGCTGACAAGAAAGACACGATTGGTAACGCTGGTTTAGGTGCTTTCTGGCGCTTAAATGATGCTTTATCTCTTCGTACAGAAGCTCGTGGTACGTACGATTTTGATGAGAAATACTGGAGATATACAGCACTTGCTGGTTTGAACGTAGTTCTTGGTGGTCACTTGAAGCCAGCTGCAGCAGTTGTAGAAGTTGCTCCAGTTGAACCAACTCCAGTTGCTCCACAACCACAAGAGTTAACTGAAGATCTTAACATGGAAC
>NZ_KV575282.1:0-937 GCF_001682515.1 Acinetobacter gyllenbergii
GGTTGTTGCATCGTCATATTTAACTGCTGCATCGTCCAAACCACCTAACTTGCTGTCCACGGCTGCCAACTGATCTTCAGTTGCTGCTTGACCTGATACCGCTGTACCGTTCCAAGTCTTGTTGCTTAACCCGCCGACTGTACCCGCTGTACCATCAATCGTAACTGGATTCGCGGTACCCACTTTAATGGTATTACCCAAGCCAAGCTGTACACCATCCGCTGTCGTCGTACTGATAATGCTGCCATCAGTTGAACCTTTAACATTAATGGTATCGCCCAAAGCAAATTGGTTGCTGCTTGTGCCGTTACCAAACTTGATGCCTTTATCTGCTGTTGCTTGTGCTGCATCCGCTGCATTTTGTGCAGTTGTTACGTTTTGATTGGTCGTGAATAACTGACCACCATTCACCGCATCTGTCGATGTTGCTGAACTGATATCACCCGCTTTTACATTAGTGATCGTGGTTCCACCAGCACCTGCAAGTGTGATTTTGTCTTTGGTTGTTGCATCGTCATATTTAACTGCTGCATCGTCCAAACCACCTAACTTGCTGTCCACGGCTGCCAACTGATCTTCAGTTGCTGCTTGACCTGATACCGCTGTACCGTTCCAAGTCTTGTTGCTTAACCCGCCGACTGTACCCGCTGTACCATCAATCGTAACTGGATTCGCGGTACCCACTTTAATGGTATTACCCAAGCCAAGCTGTACACCATCCGCTGTCGTCGTACTGATAATGCTGCCATCAGTTGAACCTTTAACATTAATGGTATCGCCCAAAGCAAATTGGTTGCTGCTTGTGCCGTTACCAAACTTGATGCCTTTGTCTACATTTGCTTGTGTTGCATCCAATTGACCTTTGTTCACTGCATCTGTTGCCGCTGTTGCATCTGCAACGTTCTCAACTTTGTTGCCGTTTGCATCTAGACCATTC
>NZ_KV575283.1:0-800 GCF_001682515.1 Acinetobacter gyllenbergii
CCTTCGTCAAGAAGTTTACGGAACATCTCAACGCCAGTTACAGTTGTCTTAACCGTATCTTTGATACCTACGATTTCAACTTCTTCACCAACTTTTACGATACCCGCTTCTACACGACCAGTTACTACTGTACCACGGCCTGAGATTGAGAATACATCTTCGATTGGCATCAAGAATGCTTTATCGATAGCACGTTCTGGTTCTGGGATGTAAGAGTCAAGCGCTTCAACAAGAGCAAGAACTGATGATTCGCCATATTGACCAGCATCACCATTAAGTGCTGCAAGTGCTGAACCACGGATAACTGGAGTGTCATCACCTGGGAAGTCATAAGTAGATAGAAGTTCACGAACTTCCATTTCTACCAATTCAAGTAATTCTTCATCATCAACAAGGTCACACTTGTTCAAGAATACGATGATGTAAGGTACACCAACCTGACGTGAAAGAAGGATGTGTTCACGAGTTTGTGGCATTGGACCATCAGTCGCAGCACACACAAGGATCGCGCCGTCCATCTGAGCAGCACCAGTAATCATGTTTTTAACATAATCGGCGTGGCCCGGGCAGTCTACGTGAGCGTAGTGACGGATTGGAGAATCGTATTCTACGTGTGAAGTATTAATTGTAATACCACGTGCTTTTTCTTCAGGAGCTGAGTCGATTTGTGAGTAATCTTTCGCTTCACCGCCGTAAGTTTTTGCACAAATAGTTGCAATCGCAGCAGTTAAAGTTGTTTTACCATGGTCAACGTGACCAATTGTACCCACGTTTACGTGTGGTTTATTACGTTCAAACTT
>NZ_KV575284.1:0-527 GCF_001682515.1 Acinetobacter gyllenbergii
GCGAAAAGTGTCAGTTTATCTGGTGGAACAAGCTCTGCGAAAGATGGTAACGCTGCGAATCCAACCAATAATGAGAATTGGCGTAACAGTACCAGCTTTAGCCCAAGTCTCCCTCAGCATGAGTCGGACAAGGACAGCAGTGTAACCCGAGCTACATTAAGCGAAGGAAATATCAGTATTGGTGGTAAAAAAACCACGACGACAGAGTTGGGTATCCATAATGATGCCAATACTGTACACCGTACGGTAGAGACTCTGCCAAACTTGCAAGAGATATTGGACAAGCAAAAGACAGTAGCCGATGCGACCTCGACTATTGCGGCAGCAACACGTACTTATAACCAAAACCAGCAAAAACAGGCAGAGGCTGAAAAAGCAGCGCATAAACAACAAGTGCTGTCACAAATTGGACAGAGTAGTGAGGCATTGGAATACTACCAAAATCTTGATCCAGTTAAACAGGAAGAATATTTACGTCAATATTCCCCTGAATATGCTAAAGCGAGTCAATCCAATCAAGATTGGGG
>NZ_KV575285.1:0-505 GCF_001682515.1 Acinetobacter gyllenbergii
TACGATTGCACCGAATGCGCCAGACATTGATCCAATCAATGCGGTTGATCCGATTACAGGAACAGCAGAACCTGGTTCGACAGTGACGGTGACCTTCCCGAACGGCACCACAGTTCAAGTGCCAACCGATCCAATCACAGGTGCGTGGACAGTACCAAACCCAGGCAATCTGGTTGATGGTGATACCGTTACAGCAACAGCGACCGACTTGGCAGGAAACGTTTCATTGCCAGGTACAGAGATTGTTGATGGAGATGGCTTACCACCGGTTGCATTGAATGATGAATTCACCAATGACTCAACACCAGACTTGAGCGGTACGATCAATGATCCGAATGCGACCATTGTTGTGACTGTGAATGGTGTTGACTATCCTGCGGTGAACAATGGTAATGGCACATGGACCCTTGCAGACAATGTATTGCCAGTGTTAGGTGAAGGTCCACATACCGTGACCGTGACTGCGACAGACTTGGCAGGCAATGTCGGTACAGATACAGGTACA